>JAYVLK010000023.1:0-84984 GCA_043759515.1 Methylotenera sp. | reverse complement strand
TTTTCACTTTTCACTTTTCACTTTTCACTTTTCACTTTTCACTGTTTTCTATTGCTACCCGCCACCATTTTAATTTCAAACAAGCGGCATTCTAAGGGTCCGTTAAATAGCGGTGTGCGCTTGCTTGGTGTTAAGCGCATCAATTTTGGTAGGCGTAAATCATTGGTTAAAAAGTAGGTGTTCCAGCCCGCAAATTTGCGCTTTAATGCCTCGCCCATTTTTGGATACAATACTGCTAATTCTTCGTCTTCACCAATACGCACGCCGTAAGGCGGGTTAGCAACTAAAATGCCGTGATCAGCTGGCGGGCTCACTTCTATGATATTTGATTGAGACAATTGCACTGCAACTAATAAACCAGCTGCTTCAAGATTTTGCTTGGCGATACGTACTGCGCGTAAATCGCTATCACTGCCATAAATCTTTTGAAAACTAACGGCTTTTACGTTTTTAAGCGCAACATTTTTGAGTTTTTTCCAAGTATCAGATTCATAATTTTTAAGTTTTTCAAAGCCAAAATCTCGTTTTAAACCAGGTGCGATATTAAGTGAGATCATTGCTGCTTCAAGTAAAAAAGTACCACTACCACACATAGGGTCTAGCAACGGTTGGCCAATTTGCCAACCACTTAAATGCAAAATACCTGCAGCTAAGTTTTCGCGTAAAGGCGCTTCAATGCTAGCTTTGCGGTTTCCCCGCATATACAAGGCATCGCCAGAGGTATCAATATAATAAACATAAGCATCGGCCGTCAAATAAGCATGAATACGCACCGCTGGTGTTTTGGTATCAATGTACGGGCGTGAATCAACCACTTGCCTGAATTTATCGCACACCGCATCTTTAATGCGCAAAGTTGCAAACTCTAAACTTTTAAGCGGGCACTTTACACCTGTGACTTTCACCATAAAATCATGCTTAACATCAAACCAGTTAGGCCAGTTTATTTTATAAGCGGCTTGGTATAAATCGTCCTCGTTTAAATATCTGCCTAGTCCAACTTGCATTAAAATGCGCGTGCTAATTCGTGAATGTAGATTCGCGTTGTAACACGTGCTAAGTTCGCCCGCAAAACCAACACCGCCATCGGTAGGTTTTATATCTTTAGCGCCAGTTAGCTTTAATTCAGCTTCTAGTAACGCTTCAAGGCCGCGTGGGCAAGTGGCAAAATATTGATTCATTGGTGTTTCTTTGTCTCTATATTAATTATAAATGGTTTTAAATAGTGATGGTGTTAGTTAATTAGGTAAAAATTTAATGTGATCATGTGAGTTATGCTCACACAGTTTTTCGACAAAATTTGTAAATTCTACTGCATACGGCTTTTCAAACTGAACTTCTAATTCTTTCGCGCGACCACGCAAATTGGCTAGTTTCAAATGACATTGTGATTTAAATCCAAAAACCACAATGTTACCAGGCTTACCTGTAGGCAAAATGAGTACGTTTCCATCAAAACTTTGCTCAATTCTGCGCAAGTAGATATCAAAATTTTTGTCACTGCCCCATAAGTTAATCACAAAAATACCATCTATTGTCAAAGCCATTTCGCAGGAATCAAAAAAATCTTGGCTACAAAAATCTGGTGGAATGCCTAGACTATCAAACGCGTCTATCATCAGCACATCGGCACTGTTTGGGTTTTGGTTTAAGTAAAGAAGTCCATCACCCTCAATAATAGTTAGCCTTTCATCATTATTTGGAACAAAAAAGTGGCTGTGCGCTGTATCAATAATCTGCAGATTTATTTCTACCACTACTTGTGTGATATTAGGGCAAAATGCATGTATAAATTTTGGCACCGATCCGCCGCCCAGGCCAATGCTTAATACATGCTTAACATCGTTTTTAAACAATAAAAAGCACATCATCGCACGTGAATAGGCTAATTCCAGCGCGTTAGGCACCTTGACCCGCATGCTGCTTTGTATGGTTACTGAACCTAAATACAGCGAGCGCACGCCATCAACCTCAATTACCTCAATAGTGGCAATATCCGACACACTTTTGTGAATTTTACGATTAAACCTAAACATTTATTCTATTTCGTCGATCTTTCCAATTTTGTCATGCTCGTGGAAGCTAGTATCTAGGCAAGGTTAAATTTTTTTAATGCAGGCAAAATTTAGTTTATGCAATTTTCATTTATTGTCCCAGTTGACTGGGTTATGACCAAATTATATTTCAACATCAGCTACTACCACTTCTACAGCTTCAGCTTCGATCACCGCTTTAAACTTACAACTAAGCTCCATTAGTAATGTGTCTATATGTTTGATTTCTAGCAATACTTTTGTGCCTATTTTCAGCTCTGGCAAGCTTGGCACTTTGGTAATAAAAAACATGCCGTCTATTTTTGCTAAATTATCGCGCCAGATGACTGCACTAATTTCAGCCAGCTTTTCTTGAATTAAGTATTGCAAGCTCCAGTAGCGCTCCATCCGTGTTTGAAAATCACTATAAGCACTATAAGTTTGATCAAAGTTACGAATGATCACATTTAATTTGCCATCTAGCGCGTTATAAGGCGATGTTTCTTGGTTTAACAGTGCGATTATTTGGCGCTGATTAACCAGATCAACCGCTCGTCTTAATGGCGATGTACACCAAGCGTATTGCGGCACGCCCAAGCCAATATGCGGCTCCGCATTAGGTGTCATAAACACTTTACCACCAGTTTGCGCACGATAAATGCAAGCGACTTTTGCGTCTTTTAACAATCCACCCCAGTAGCTATTGGCATAAATCATTAGCTCGGCCACTAATTTATCCATAGGGCTGCCACGTTCTCGCGCGACGATTTTAACTATGCCATCATTAACATAAAAACTGTAATCAATTTGCGGTGCTTGGTTTGGATTAGCCTTACCACGCGCAATTTCTAGGCTGGTGGCCAGATTAAACAACACTTTGAGCTTAGCCCAAAACGGGTGGCCACTATCGTTTTCTAGCGCGTTTTCATTAAAAAATGGTTCTAATGCATCATGGCGCAAATTATCACTTATTTTAATTTGTTCTAATATGGTTTCATGCGATACGATTTCAAAAGTTGGCGTTATTTCTATATACAAACTTAATGCTGGTTTTATTTCACCCGCATCTAAGCTAAACGGTTTTACTACTTCATCGGGCAACATGGTGATTTTATTGCCTGGCATATACACGGTAGATAATCGAGATAGCACAATTGCATCCAATGCAGAATTAACTGGCACACCCAAACTAGGCGCTGCTATATGGATGCCAATTCGATTGTTGCCATTCGCGAGCGGTTCCAGGCTAAACGCATCATCAATTTCTGTGGTCGTTGAATCGTCAATACTAAAACATTGCGCAGTGGCTAACGGCAAATCTGTAGGTAATTCAGCCATTTCAAACGGTGGGAAAGACACACCCGACTGATTATTTTTATCAGGAAACATCTCACGCAAAAATGCGCTCAAGTGATAGTCGTGTGCACTTGAAATCAAGCCACAATCAGCCATCACGCTTAACGTTAGTCGGCCAGAAGATTGAGCCGCTTCGTCTATAGCCTTCCATTCAAGGCTATTCTTGTCAGGGTTATAAATTAATGCGTCTGCTTTGGCTGCAAAGCCTTCTGGCAATTGTTTATTTTTTAATTGCAATACCCAAGTAGCCATTAGCTGCGCTTGTATTTTTTTACGCTCAACTGCTGCCAATGCCAATTTTAGTGTTTCTACAGGGGCTGCTTTATAGCGTCCTTTTCCTTTACGATAAAAATACATAGGTGCGCTATGCAATTTTATGGCAATTGCAGCTGCCTCTATTGGGCTGGGCTTAGTTTTTACGCTAGGGTTACCAAAATAATCAGCGGCTAGTTCTTCAAAACCAAATTCTGTCTCACCGCAACATTCCCACAAAAAATCAATTTCTAATGCTTGAGCGCAAGTATTTGCCGCCTCCATAAAGCCTGCTAACGCATCATTAAAATGTAACAACACATTGCTGGTTTTAATTTTAGATCGTTTGCCAGAAACAGATTCTATCTGCAATGCTGCAGGCGACTCTGACAAAATAGTGCCTACTTTAAAAAAACCTTCTTCTTCAAATAACACATTCATTAGTAATATTTATTTCTATAAGTTGAAAATTGAAGTGGAGAAAACATTTTTCATGCATTTAAATATGACTTTGAGTTAACAATTGTTTACTGTGGCGCATTGTTAGAAGTGCTTTAATGTATTTGTTTCAGAACAAAAATGCCAAATTAAATCAATAAGTATAATTTTAATGTGTTTTCTCTAAGTTAAGCACACTAAAAGTTAAGCACACTAAAATTTTAAACAAACCTTTAGGGGAAATTAAATCATGATCACCAACAAAATCTTATCCATCGCGGTTTTATCTACATTAACAATTGGTTGCGCTACGCAACGCACTGATAACGGGCTAGCTGCGACCAATAACGAATATGCTTATACCAAGCAAGTCACCGCACCACCAAAAGCTAATCCAGGCGAATGTTACATCAATTTGTACAATAAACCTGTGACAGAAACCATGAGCCAACAAGTGCTTGTAAAAGCAGCCAGCCAATCTATTGAAGTGATCCCAGCCACTTATGCCACGGTAGACGAAACAGTTTTAGTAAAACCAGCCACAACCATGCTTGAAATTGTGCCTGCCACATACGAAACTGTTGAAGAACAAGTGTTGGTAAAACCAGCTAGTACGCGTTTAGTGCCAGTGGCAGCTATTTTTGAAGATAAATCTGAGCAAGTGTTAGTTAAACCAGCACGCACTTACTGGAAACGCAGCACAGTGGCTGAAGCGGCAAGTAGCGGATCGCGTGAACAAATTGCAGGTGACGATGGTTACATCATGTGCTTAATTGAAGAGCCAGCAACTTATAAAACAGTGACTAACCAAATGATGACTAAAGGCCCATCAACCACTGAAGAAGCGATACCAGCAGAATACACAACGGTGCGTAAAACCGTATTAAAAACAGCGGCTACCACGCGTGAAATAGCTGTGCCAGCTGAATATGCAACGGTAAAAACGACTAAAATTGCAACAGCAGCGAGTGAAAAAATCACGGATACTCCCGCGCAATATGACACGGTAAGTTCTACAAAAAATGTTTCTGAAGGCTCATGGGAATGGCGCCAAATTTTATGTGCCACCAATTCAACACCAGCAAAGTTGCAAGAAATTGAATCGGCATTATCAGCCGCAGGCCAAAATCCTGGTAATGTAGATGGCGTGGTTGATGGCTCAACATTGACTGCATTACAAGCTTATCAAAGTGCTAAAAACTTACCGTTAGACCGTGGTCGTTATATTAATATTGATACAGTTAAAGCATTAGGTGTATCACCCAAGTAATGTTTTAGGCGCACTTAAAAGCGCTTAAAAGGTTTATTTATGCTTTAATAAGAGCGGATTCAGATCGGCTCTTTTTTTCTTTAATTTTTTAAAATAACCTTACAGCTTAATTGAATATTTCAAACCATGGCAGATAAACGCATTCCCGTCACCCTTCTCACTGGCTTTTTAGGCTCAGGTAAAACCACTTTACTCAATCAGTTGTTAAGCCATCCAAGCATGAAAAATAGCGCGGTGATCATTAACGAAGTTGGTAGCACTGGCCTTGATCACATTTTAGCCACACAAGTGGAATCTGAACATATTGCTGATAACACGGTATTGTTAAGTAACGGCTGCGTATGCTGCACGCTAAAAAATGAGCTGGCTGATACCATGCGCGATTTATTTTTTAAGCGCGCTTTGCAAGCCATTCCACAATTTGATCGCTTGATTATTGAGACCACGGGCTTGGCAGACCCTGGCCCTATTTTGGGCAATTTAATGAACGAGCCTGTTATAGAAAGCGTGTTTAGGCTTGATGCTGTGGTAGTGACTATTGATGCGGTGTATGGGCGAGAACAATTAATAGCACAGTTTGAAGCCAAATCTCAAGTGGCAGTGGGCGATGTTTTATTAATAACCAAAACAGATCTGGCTACGCTAGATCAGGTAAGCCAGCTGCAAGAAACTTTGACTGCAATAAACCCAACTGCAATCACGCACAAAGTGATTAACGGCCAAATTGACCCTAAACTATTGATAGATATTGGCTTATTTGATTTAACCAGCAAGCGCGCACAACCTGAGCGATGGCTTCGCACACCTATCAACATTCAGCCAAAAGGCATGCTAATTAAGCCTGCACATGATGGGATTAATACCTTTACCGTCACATTACCTAACCCAATAAACTGGCACGATTTGAAACCCGTTGTTTTGAAGCTTTGCCAAACGCACGGTAAAAACCTGTTAAGGCTAAAAGGTATTATCCACGCGGCTGATTGTGAGTACCCGATTGCGATTCACGCCGTGCATTTTACGCCCTACCCGCCTACACTATTGGAAGGCTGGACTGAAAATGTGCCGACTAATCGCATTGTGATTATTGGAAAAAATTTAGATGAGCAAGAAGTGGTTAAATTACTAACACAATTTTGATGATAAAAATATTTAAACTTAGTCATTAATATAACTGCGAAGTTTTATAATTACTGCCAAAAAATTCTGACATCATAAAATCTTCCAAACCTTCACTATCTTCCACTCGCGCCGACATAATGATTGTTCGGCCTAAGCGGTGCGATTCCCAATTAAAGTCACCTTTGTAATGTTGCCTGATTAAACTAATCATTTTTTTGATCATAATCAAGCGCACATCTTGGCCAGATTTGGCTTCTATTTCAAAAAACTCTTTGCGCGAATTTCCAAAATCATTAGTCCAGCCTCGAAACGCAAATGTCGCGTTTCGGCTACCTAAGCTGGTTATTTCAAAAATACCGTTGGTGCCATTTTCAAAATTGCGTTTTATCTTTTCATCGCGCAGTTGCTCAGCACTTGGGCCTAATTCTTTAGCTGTTGCTTCTGCATTTATTTTAGCTGCATTGTTTTCTGAAGCTTCACGCGCTGCGCGCTTTTGGTTCACAAATGCCATCATGTCCTTAGGTGCTTCAGGCTTTGATGTTTCTGGCTGAGGTGAGCTATCTTTAGGAATGCTCAAGTCTGGCTGAGTCTTTTCAGGTATTGGTTTAACTATTTCAGGCGTTTCTGCCATTACAACATCGGGTATTTTTTCTAAAGGTGGTTCAATAGTTTTTTCAGGCTTTGGTGTGGTCTTGCTTTCCGGTTTAATTGGACGTTTTATTTTGGGTATTGGCTTGGGTGTAGGCTGTGATTCTGGTTCAGCGGCTGGCTCTACAGGTTTGATCATTTCAATTTCAGGCTTAATCTTTTTTTCTGGCGTTGGTGGCGCCATGCTAATTGTTAACTCGCGCGCAGGCAAAACTGCTTCTTTACTTAGGTCAATTACAGGCGTAATTATCAGCAAAAATAAGCCATGGATAAGCAGCGAAAAAATAATCGCTAGAACGGTATTGCGACTAATGTTTAAACGCAAGTGTCTATCGCCACGAGCGTTTTGCAAAAAATCGTCCAAGCTATTTTCAGTACTTAACATTAAGCTAATTTAGCATGACTCAAACTGGTTGTCGGTGTTTATAGGCGTTAATAATTACATTTTTTTAATTACAAATACTAGATTTGCAAGGCAAAATTTGGTTGCATTGAATGTATCAGTCATTAAAATCAACCAAGACTTACAAGTGTAAATCAGCCCAAGCTTTTTCCAGACGCTTAATAGATACGGGATAAGGCGTTTTAAGCTCTTGCGAAAAAAGCGAAATTCTAAGCTCTTCTATCATCCATCGATAATCTGCTAAACCTTGTGGAATGGGGCTCGCTGATGCGTTTAACTGATTTATTTTGTCAAACCATTTTTGCCAAAGTAGCCCGATATTAGCCGCATTTTTACCATCGCGATCTGCATTAGTAGCATGTTTTTCAATGCGTAAATTCAAGCCTTTTAAATAACGGGGAATATGCGTTAAGTGCTCCCAAGGGGTAAGTGAAAAAAAGCGCTTATAAACCAAACATTGAATTTGGCTTTCAACATCTTTTTTAAGTCTATTAACAATTGCGGGCATTTTTGCTTGCCTAAGTAACAAAGCCTGATATTCAAGCCCAATAGCATTGGCTTGGCGCATTAGAGCGTCGCTAACAGCAGGCAGCCTGGTTCGCGCACGTGTTTTTAGTTTTAAAAATTGCGCATTACTACGCGGTAATTCGTCGTCATTAATAAAAGCGCGGTCAGCAATTGCGCTTAGCATGTCGTCACGCAACTCATCAGCGGTGATTAAATTTCTAAAAATTAAAGCAATTTGATTAAAATTGGGCAGGCTTTTTTCTAGCTGTTTTAGTTGTTCTTTTAATTCAAATCGCATTAATCTACACACGCCTTTGCGATGATTTAGCATTGCCTCATCTAAGGTATCAAACAACTTAACAGCAACTGTGTCCACATTGTCTTCTAGCGCAGGATACCCAGTCACTTTTAAGCCATCGCGTTCAAAGCTTAATGTGAGTGGTAAATCGCCAAAATCCCATTGTTTTAAATCGGTTTTTTCAATATCAGGAGAGGTGTTTCTGAATGTTAATTGTGCGGCTTGGCCTAGTTTCTTTTGCAACGCAATCCAATCTCGACCAATTGCCAACTCACGCCCAGCACTGTCTACCACGCTAAAATTCATTAAATGATGCGGCAAAAAATCAGCTGCATTCCAATCATCTTTACTAATTTTTAGCGTCGTTTTTTGCCTAATGTAAGTTGCCAAGGTTTCTAATATGGGTAAATTCGTTTGTTTCTCATATTGCAGCATAAATCCTGTTACAAATTCTGGTACAGGCACACATACTCGCCTAAAATTTTTAGGCAGCACCTTAACCAAATAAGTGATCTTTTCACGTAACATGCCAGGTACTAGCCACTGTGTTGGTATCCAGTTGAGTTGGTTAAGCCAAACCAATGGAATTGTTGCCGTTACACCGTCTAGCAAATGGTTAGGTTCAAAACGATATTTAAGCGGAATGATAAAATCAGTCAGTTTGTCAGATTGGTGAATATCTTTGTTTACGTTATCTAGTTCGCCATTATCACGACCCAATTGTTGCAACACCATAGATTCAGGAAATTGCACTGCCGTAATCGAATCTGCCCCGTGACGCATTAAATCATTAAGCGTAAGGGTTAATAAAGCTGGGTTAAGCTTTTCAGCCCCTTCGCGCCATTGCTCAAAACTGGCCGCATTGGTAATCGTTGCTGGTATTTTAGTGTCATAAAAAGCAAATAATTGGTGTTCATCTACCAACACATCTTGGCGGCGAGCTTTATGTTCTAGCTCCTCAACTTCAGCAATCAGTCTTTCGTTAGCAGTAAAAAAACTAGCCTTGGTATTAAGCTGGCCGTTCGCAAGTGCTTCACGAATAAATATGTCACGCGATTCCTGCACGTTTATTGGTCCATAATGCACGCGCCGTTTAGGGATAATCGTTAATCCATACAAGCTAACACGCTCCCACGCGTTAACCATACCCATAGATCTATCCCATCTAGGATCACTGTAATGGCTTTGCGTGAGCCCGCCTGATTTGTGAGGATTGGCAATGGCTTCTATCCAATCTGGGTCGATTCTAGCCACACAGCGCGCGTAGAGTTTGCTGGTGTCCACCAACTCTGCAGCAATGACCCATTTTGGTCGTGTCTTTTTAAGTCCTGATCCTGGTGCTACATAAAAACGTATGCCTCGCGCACCTGCATAGCTATCATTGTCACCATCTTTAAAACCAATATTGCCCAGTAAGCCTGCAAGTAGTGCTTTGTGAATTTGCTCATAGTTAGCTGCTTCACTATTAAGCTTAATGTCCATTTCTTCTACAATCTGCTTAATTTGTAGATGTAGTTCACGCCATTCTTTTAGCCGTAAAAAAGATAAGAAATTGGCGTGGCAACTATTTAATAAATCTTTATTACTTTTTTTATTTTGTAACGCGCTGTGATAAAAATCCCAAATTTTTAAATAGCTCATAAAATCTGAGCCTTCACCAATAAATTTTTGATGCGCGCTATCAGCTGCCTCGCGCTTATCCATTGGGCGCTCACGCGGGTCTTGCATGCTCAACGCGCTAGCAATGATGAGTATTTCGCTCACACAATTCTCACTTTTAGCGGCCATTATCATGCGTGCCACACGCGGGTCTAGTGGAAACTTACTTAAGTGCAAACCTACATCGGTGATACGACGGTTTTCATCAACTGCGCCTAATTCTTGTAGCAATAAATAGCCATCAGCAATTAAGCGCGAACTTGGCGGTTCAATAAATGGAAAATCTGCCACATCGCCCAACTTAAGCGCACCCATTCGTAAAATGACGGAAGCTAACGAGCTACGTAGAATCTCTGGTTCGGTAAATTCAGGTCGCGCATGAAAATCTTCTTCAGAATATAGCCGTACACAAATACCGCTTGATACCCGCCCGCAGCGCCCTGCACGCTGTTTTGCGGCTGCTTGGCTAACTTTTTCTATTTGTAATTGCTCTACCTTAGCGCGTATGCTGTAGCGGCTTAATCGCGCTAATCCAGCGTCAATCACGTATTTAATGCCTGGCACAGTAAGCGATGTTTCTGCCACGTTTGTAGCCAACACGATGCGCTGCGCACTGTGCGGCTTAAAAATCCTTTGCTGGTCTTCAATACTTAATCGCGCAAATAAAGGCAAAATTTCTATATGCTTTAATTTTGCCGATCTACCTTGATACTTGCGTAAATGCTCTGCCACATCGCGAATTTCACGCTCACCTGGCAAAAATACTAAAATATCGCTTGATCCATTAACGCCATTATCAAGGCGCAGTAAATCATCCGCTGCATCCATAATCGCTTCTTCTATGGCTTCTTCTTCATCGTCTTCTTCTAGCCAGCGGGCTTGCGTTTTGGCTTTTCTGCTGATGCCAAAAATAGTTTCATCATCAATATCAAATTGCGCGTTTTCTGGCGTTGCAAGCTCTTTTGCCCGAAAACTAGCCTTGCCCAGCGGACGATAACGAATTTCAACAGGATAAGTACGGCCAGAAACCTCAATCACAGGGGCTGGTTGTAAAACGCCAGCTTTATTTAGCGATGTAAAATGCTTTGAAAAGCGCATCGCATCGATAGTGGCCGAAGTCACAATCACTTTTAAATCTGGCCGTTTGGGTAAAAGCTGCTTTAAATAGCCTAATAAAAAATCGATATTTAGACTGCGCTCATGCGCCTCATCAATAATAATGGTGTCATAAGCGTTTAAAAATTTATCGCCTTGCGTTTCAGCCAACAAAATGCCATCTGTCATTAACTTAACATAATTATTTTCAGACAATTTATCGTTAAAACGCACTTTGTAACCAACTATTTCGCCCAGTGGGCTAAGCAGCTCTTGTGCAATACGGCTAGCAACACTTCTAGCCGCAATGCGCCTTGGCTGGGTATGTCCAATTAAACCAGCCACGCCACGCCCTAATGCCAAACATATTTTGGGCAGCTGTGTTGTCTTTCCAGAACCAGTTTCACCACAAACAATGACCACTTGATTATTGGCAATCGCTTGGCTAATTTCATCACGACGATGAGAAACTGGTAAATCTAGTGGAAATTGCGGCTTAGGTAAATTGGTCAAGCGCGATTGATATTTGGTTTGCGAACCAAGTATTTTTTGCGTTATTTCATTTATTAAACGCTGCTTTTTTGAAACCGATTTTTCATCTCGCAAAGTTTGCAATTCTGCCAATTCACGCATTTTACGGCGCACTAATTGGCGATCACCCAACATGCAAGTTAGTAATTGTAGTTTAAAGTTTGATTGCAAATTTGCTTGTGAATTTAAAGGTGTTGCAGAATTAAGTTTCATTGTCATGATTTTAACATGCTCAATTTAAGTTATTGAACTTCACTAAATCAAATAACAAAACTGATTTTATTTTAAAGTTGCCATGAATTAAAACACTAATAGTAAATTAGCCATTTACTAAGCGGATTTGCACAGGAGGTTTGGGTAGAAAAGCTTTATTTTAAATGGACAGACAAAAAATATTGCTTTTAAAAAAATATTGCTTTTAAAATAAGTGTAGATTGATTTTGGTCGGGACAGCAAGATTCGAACTTGCGACCCCATGCCCCCCAGGCATGTACGCTACCAGGCTGCGCTATGCCCCGAACCGCGCTGCAATTGAATTACAGCGAAACGTGATTGTAATTCAAAATGGAGTTTTAAGCAGAATCTTATTGGTTAATCTTTAGAGTTAAACATTAAAAACGCATTGTCAATTAGCACCATCCACGCAAACTAAACTCTAGTCAAATTTGTTAAATGAATAGTAATCTAATGAATTTTAAGCCCGCAAAAAGTCAATAATCTGCTGAATATCTTTTTTAAATCTTGAAAAATCTATTAGTGAATCAACATTGTTGCTCGCGAATTGCTGATTATTTGCCTCATCCGAAATACTATTGGATTTTTTATCTGGCACTAATTTTAAATCAGCGCCATCTAACTTGTTACGTGCTCCACTGATGGTAAAACCTTGCTCATATAACAACTCTCGTATTTTTCTAATCAACAAGACTTCGTGGTGCTGATAATAACGGCGATTACCCCGACGTTTAACAGGCTTTAATTGCGTAAACTCTTGCTCCCAATATCGCAATACATGCGGCTTAACACCGCATAACTCGCTTACTTCGCCAATGGTAAAATAACGCTTTGCGGGTATTGGGGGTAGTTGAATTTTTACGTGAGTCTCTGTCATTTAATCAATATATTTGCCAAATATCAGTTTTGTTTTTTTGATCATTAAATAAGTTAAATATAGCAATTAATAAGTTTACGCGTAATGTGCTTCAACTTTACTCTTTAATTTTTGACTTGCATGAAACGTAACCACGCGACGCGCAGAAATAGGAATCTCTTCGCCTGTTTTTGGATTGCGTCCTGGGCGCTCAGATTTTTTTCTCAATTCAAAATTACCAAATCCTGATAATTTTACACTGTCACCTGCTACTAGCGACGTGCGCACTTCTTCAAAAAACGCTTCTACCATGTCTTTGGCTTCGCGCTTATTCAAACCCACCTGCTCAAACAATAAATCAGCCAAATCAGCTTTTGTTAAAGTCATTTTATTTTCCCCTTATTACCATTCGCTAAGCTTAATATTTTACTGAAACTAAAAGCCCAATTAATCAATTGAGCTTTTAGTTTCTTAATTCTGCACCAAAGTTTTCATGTAACAATTTTAGTAACTTTGACATCACACAATCGACCTCAATATCCAACAACGTTTTGTGAGTATCTTGCATAAGTATTGATAATGCAAGGCTTTTTTTATTTTCAACCATGCCTTTTCCTTGATAGACATCGAACAATTGTGTTTGTAACAACAGTGGAATTTTGGCAGCTTCAATCACTTGTTTGATGGCCTGTAAAGTCAGATTAGCATCAACTACAACAGCCAGATCACGTCGCACAGGCAAAAATTTCGACACCTCTTGATATTGAGTAACTTGCCTTGCTAATAGAGGTGCAGTTTCAAGCTCGAACAAAAATGTATTTTTGGCTAAGTTATAGCGTTGTTGAAATTTAGGATGCAATTTACCCAGCCAGCCTATGGCTTTTCCCTGCAAATATATGCGGGCAGATTGGCCTGGGTGTAGCGCGCAATGATTGTCTGCCACATATTGAGCTTGATGGTGAGTTAGCATCATATCCACATGCGCTTTTACATCGTAAAAATCTACATCTTTAGTAGTTGAGGCCCATTGCTCGGGCATGCAAGCCCCGTAGAATAAGCCTGCTAGTACAGGTATTTCAAGATAAGCTGTATTTGAGTTGGCTTTATTGTGATGATAACTGCTGCCCATTTCAAATAACAAAGCACGATCTTGTTTACGATTTAAATTATAAGTTAACGTATCTAATAGCCCGCCCCACAAGCTACTTCTCATCACGCTCAAGTTACTTGCAATTGGGTTTTTAAGCGTAATCGGGTTGAGATTTTCCATCAAATTACGTTCCCAGCTGGCATCTACAAAGCTGTAAGTGATGATTTCTTGGTAACCTTGATGCGTTAATACAGCGGCTATGGCAGCCTTATTCCATGCGGCTTCAGGAGCTACCAACATGTTTAATGAGGCTTGTGGCGCTATTGCTTCTATTTTATCGTAGCCATGTAAGCGGGCGATTTCTTCAATTAAATCTTCTTCGCATTTAATATCAAAGCGATAGCTTGGCGCAGATACAGCAAAAACCTCTTTATTTTCTGTAAACGTAAAACCAAGTTGAACAAGCAACTGACTGACCGTGGCAAGTGGAATAGCGATGCCCAACACTGAAAGTAATCGCGCAAAACGTAAATTTACATTGTTTCGCGTTGGCAGCGCGGTTACTGCCTGCGTAACATTGCCTGCACTACCACCGCAAATATCTAAAATAAGTGAGGTAGCGCGCTCTAATGCATTTAATGTATTGCCAAAATCAACACCGCGCTCAAACCGATAAGATGAATCGGTGCTAAGACTTAGGCGACGGGCTTTGCCAGCAATCGCATCGGGCGTAAAAAATGCACTTTCCAAGAATATGTCCGTTGTTAAATCGGTAACCGAAGTTGCACTGCCACCCATAATGCCCGCCAAGGCAATAGCTGCGCCTTTGCTGGCGATGACCAAATCATCCGTTTTTAACTTAACTTCGGCATCGTTTAGTAAAGTTAATGGTTCATTTTCAAGTGCAAAACGCACCTCTATATGATCACCCAATTTGGCCATATCAAAGGCGTGCATTGGCTGACCAAGTTCTAGCAACACATAATTGGTGATATCGACAATGGCGCTAATGCTACGAACGTTGCTGCGCTCTAAATTTCGCACCATCCAATCAGGCGCTTTGGCTTGTGCGTTAACACCTGTAATCGGGCGGCCAAAATATGCAGGGCAAGCGTCAGGTGCATTTACTAAAACAGCCATCGTGCATTGCGATGTAATGGCGGCGGGTTTTATAATTGGTACATTAAGCGGCGCGCCTGTTATGGCTGCTACATCGCGCGCAATACCCAAAATGCTTAGGCAATCAGCACGGTTTGGTGTTAGTTTGAGCGTTAATAAATTGTCGTTCAGGCTTAAATAGTCTCGAATATCTTGGCCAATTGGCGCATCATTTGGTAGCTCATATAAGCCTGCGGCATCAGCCGATAGGCCCAACTCCTTGCTGGAACACAACATGCCAAAAGAATCGATTCCACGTACTTTAGCTTGCTTAATACTAATACCTGGCAGCTCTGCACCCACTTGAGCGCACGGCACTTTAATGCCCACGCGGGCATTGGCTGCGCCGCAAACAATCTGCAAAATTTCGTCATCAGTACCATTCTTGGCAACATTCACTTTGCACAATTGCAAACGGTCAGCATCTGGGTGTTTTGCGGCTTCTATAATTTCACCAATCACCACGCGCTCAAAAAAAGCACCAGCAGGCTTTGAATCTTCCACCTCAAGCCCAGCCATGGTCAGCGCGTGGCTTAATTCGGCTGAATCAAGTTTGGTATCAACAAAAGTACGTAACCAGTTTTCTGAAAATTGCATATTTTTTAGCCACAGAGCACACAGAGGTCACAGAGGTCACAGAGGTCACAGAGAAAACCATTCTGGATGTTATTTATGTGTTTTGAGGCATCTTTCCTTGTTCTATTTTGACGTTTATTAATTGGATTAAACTAGTTTTTCAAATTTATTTCTCTGTGAACTCTGTGGCTAAAATAATTTATTTAAACTGACTTAAAAAGCGCAAATCATTATTAAAAAAGTGACGCAAGTCATTCACGCCATAGCGCAACATGGCCAAACGCTCTACCCCCAAGCCAAATGCAAAACCGCGATATTTCTCACTGTCTATATTTACATGCTTAAATACCTCTGGATGCACCATGCCGCAGCCGCCAATTTCTAGCCAACCGCCATTCCAGCTCATATCCATTTCAGCCGATGGCTCAGTAAATGGGAAAAAAGATGGCCTAAAACGAACAGTTAAATCATCACGCTCAAAAAACTTTTGCAAGAAATCTTGAACCACGCCTTTGAGATTAGCAAAACTGATATTCTCATCCACCCACAAGCCTTCTACTTGATGAAACATCGGTGAATGCGTTGCATCAGAATCAACCCGATATACCCGACCTGGTGCAATGATTTTTAACGGCGGGGACTGATTGTTTTTTAACGCATTTTCCATATAATGAATTTGCACAGGCGATGTATGTGTGCGCAGCACGTTTGCATCATCTACATAAAAAGTATCATGCATGGCGCGCGCTGGGTGATTTTCTGGAATATTAAGCGCAGTGAAGTTATAAAAATCGGTTTCAATTTCAGGTCCTGTAGCCACTTCAAAACCTATGGAATGGAATAACGCTTCAATGCGTTGCAAAGTCAGTGTTACAGGATGCAAACCACCTTGCGATTGCGAACGCGCAGGCAAGGTTACATCAATTGATTCTTGCGCAAGTTGCAAAGCAAGCGCGCCATTTAAAATAGCCTCGCGCCGTGCGTTTAAAGCCGCTTCAATCGCTTGCTTAACCACATTTATCGCTGCACCTGCCGCTGGGCGTTCATCATTACTAAGCTTACCTAAACCTTTAAGCGCATCGGTCAACAAACCCGTTTTGCCAAGGTATTTTGCCTTTGCATTTTCAAGCGCAGGCATGTCTAAGCATGCGACAAAATCGTTAAGCGATTCGGGGATTAAATGTTCTAAATTGTCCATGAGTCATTTTAACTGAAAGCGCGTTTATTTGGCAGAGATGAATACGTGAAAAAGGTCATGCTCTGCAAGGCTAATAGTTATTGGCTTGCAGGGCAGTGAAAAAAATACATACTGCCATAAAACATTTAAATGCAAAAGGCAAGCAACAAACTTAAACTTGATAAGAAATCATCACACCAGGCTCGTTTACTGCAAAATCTTTTGTATTGCGCGTAATTAATATCCTTTGATGCGTTTGTGCTGTTGCCCAAATAATGGCATCAGGCAGTTTAATGCGCTTAGTTTGTCGCAATAACACAGCTTGAGTTGCAACGGTATCATCTATGTTTAATAGCTCAAACGTGGCTAAAAATAATTTTGTTTCGGCCTGAGTTAACGCAGTTGTTCCTATCATTACTTCCATCCAAGTAATTAAGCTAATAGCTTTATCATCAAAACGGGTTAATTGCACTTTCGCTTGTTCTAGGCCGTTTAAGTAATCAATCAAAATATTTGTGTCGAATAATACTTTTACCATTCAGCTCGCACTTTTTCTTGATATTGCAGGCCATCTTGCAGTTGGCTTTTTACGCTTTGTTTTACCCATAAGCCAAAAGCTGGTACAGCGGATGGTTTATTACTGGCAATATATACCGTGATTGCTTGGCGAATAATTTCTGCTCTGGGTAATTTTTTTGATTTAGCAATTAATGCTAAATCATTAATTTGTTTATCAGGTATTTCAATAATTGCACGCATGTTGAATCCTTAATTTGATGCCTAGTACAAGCATCATATGCCTATTTAGCCTGACTGTGAATATAAAAAAGAGGCCTAAGCCTCTTTTTTATAAAACTATTTATTAATCCAACTTATGCCGCTAATGCAGCTTTAGATTGTTCAACAAATTGTGCAAATGCTGCTTTATCAAACACTGCTAAATCAGCCAATACTTTGCGATCCACTTCAATAGAGGCTTTTTTCAAGCCATTCATAAAGCGGCTATATGTTAGGCCTAACTCACGAGCACCTGCGTTGATACGGGCGATCCATAAGGTGCGGAACTGGCGTTTTTTCTGACGGCGATCGCGGTAAGCATATTGACCAGCTTTCATTACCGCCTGTTTTGCAACGCGATAAACGTTTTTACGACGTCCACGATAGCCTTTGGCTGCGTTTAATACTTTTTTGTGCCTTGCTCGAGCGATGACGCCACGTTTTACTCTTGACATGTCATGCTCCTTATTGGGTTGGCATCATGGCGCGAACGCGTTTGATGTCTGATGGTGAAATGATAGCTGTGCCACGTAATTTACGTTTTTGCTTAGTGGTTTTTTTAGTTAAAATGTGGCGCAAATGTGAATGCGTACGTTTAACTTTACCATTACCTAAGAACTTAAAGCGCTTTTTGGCGCTGCTCTTTGTTTTCATCTTTGGCATTTTTTTCTCCTTTAGAGACTAGTTATTGAGTGCTTGGGCATGCCGTGATCGCCGTATCACTCAGAAAAAACTTTTTAAACGATCATTTAATACTATATTTTTAGAACTATTTACTCTGCTGATGCCTCTGGTGCTTGCGCCGCTAAAGCTTCAACATTTTCAGCTGGCTTTTCTTTTGCTGGCTTGGCACCTGGTTTGGAACTCACCGCTTTAACAACTGGTTTTTCTACTTTTTTAGGTGCCAAAACCATCACCATTTGGCGGCCTTCCATTTTTGGAAACTGCTCAACAACTGCATGCTCCAGCAAATCAGCTTGCACGCGTTTTAATAATGCCAAACCAAATTCTTGATGCGTGATTTCACGACCCCTAAATCGTAACGTGATTTTAGCTTTATCACCCTCACCCAAAAATCGGATGATGTTTCTCACTTTAATGTTGTAATCACCATCATCAGTGCCTGGGCGAAACTTGATTTCTTTTATAACAACTTGTTTTTGTTTAAGTTTTTGTTCGTGCTGACGTTTACTTTCAGCATACTTAAACTTACCGTAATCCATTAATCTGCACACTGGTGGCACTGCATTTGGCGCGATCTCAACCAAATCAATATCAGCTTCTTCCGCTTTTGCAAATGCTTCGCGTAAGCTAACAATCCCTAAAGGCTCGCCATCTACACCCACCAAACGAACTTCGGCTGCGGTAATGTCGCCGTTAATTCGTGTATCTTTATCCTGTGCTATTGTTAACTCCTAATCTTTCCTAATATTAAAAAACAAAATAACCGTGCTTTATCCAATTAAAACTTAAACTTTAGTTTCTATCTCAGCTTTTAACCGAGCTACAAACTCGGCAACTGGCACAGACCCTAAATCTTCGCCTTTTCTGGATCGCACGGCTACATGACCAGCTTGCATTTCACGCTCACCTGCTACAAGCAGATAAGGTAATTTTTGCATACTATGTTCACGTATTTTATAGGTTATCTTCTCATTTCTCAAGTCAAATTCGCACCTTATGCCATTTTTCTTTAGCATTTCAACCACTTGGCGTACATAATCGGCTTGCGATTCTGAAATATTAAGCACCATTACTTGAATAGGTGCTAGCCACAAAGGCATTGCACCCGCGTAATGTTCGATCAAAATTCCAATAAATCGCTCCATTGAACCCACAATAGCGCGGTGTAACATTACTGGTCTTTTTCTTGAATTATCTTCAGCCACGTATTCTGCGCTTAAGCGTTCTGGCAAATTAGAATCTAGCTGAATGGTGCCACACTGCCACATGCGTCCAAGTGAATCTTTTAGCGTGAACTCAATTTTAGGCCCGTAAAATGCGCCCTCGCCCGCTTGATATTCAAAATCTAAACCATTAGATTTAAGCGCATTTGCCAATGCAGTTTCTGCTTTATCCCAATCGGCATCAGAACCGATACGCTTTTCAGGGCGGGTAGATAATTTAACAATCACATCATTAAAGCCAAAATCGCCATACGCGCTGTAGAGCATTTTAATAAAATCAGCCACTTCTAATTCCACTTGCTCATCGGTGCAAAATATGTGGGCATCATCTTGCGTAAAGCCACGCACGCGCATTAGGCCATGCAACGCACCAGATGGCTCGTTTCGATGGCAAGAGCCAAATTCAGCCAAACGTAGCGGCAAATCGCGATAACTATGCAAATTATTATTAAAAATTTGCACATGCCCTGGGCAGTTCATTGGCTTTACCGCGTAATCGCGATTTTCAGACGCGGTTACAAACATACCTTCACGATAATTTTGCCAATGGCCAGATTTTTCCCACAAGGTTTTATCCATTATTGTGGGCGTACGCACTTCTTGGTAGCCATAATTAACGAACATCTTGCGCATGTATTGTTCAACTTCTTGCCAAATACTCCAGCCGCGCGGATGCCAAAACACCATACCTGGGGCATCGTCTTGCATGTGATACAAATCAAGCTGTTTGCCTAATTTACGGTGGTCACGCTTTTCAGCTTCTTCCAATTGAAAAAGGTATGCATCAAGCTCTTCTTTATTGCGCCAAGCGGTGCCGTAAACGCGTTGCAACATTTCATTATTACTGTCGCCACGCCAGTAAGCGCCAGCTAATTTCATTAACTTAAACGCTTTTAACTTGCCTGTATTTGGCACATGCGGGCCGCGGCACAGATCGGTAAAGTTGCCTTCGGTATAAAGCGAAACATCTTCATTGGCTGGAATAGACGCGATGATTTCTGCTTTGTAATGCTCGTCAATGCTTTTAAAGTACGCTACAGCATCGTCACGCGGTAAAACACGACGCGTCACTTGCTCATCTTTTTTGGCCAATTCGACCATTTTCTTTTCAATTAACACCAAGTCTTCTGGCGTAAATGGGCGCTTGTAACTAAAGTCGTAAAAAAAGCCATTTTCAATTACAGGGCCAATGGTTACTTGGCAATCTGGAAATAGCTCTTTTACCGCGTAGGCCAATAAATGCGCTGCAGAATGGCGAATTACCTCTAAGCCTTCTGCACTTTTATCGGTAATGATGGCTAAATCTGCGTCGTTTTCGATTAAAAAACTGGTATCAACCAGCTGATCATTAATTTTGCCTGCAAGCGCTGCTTTAGCTAAGCCCGCACCAATATTCATGGCGACTTCTGCCACCGTTATTGGCGCATCAAATTGACGGCGCGAACCATCTGGTAATCGAATGACTGGCATAATAGACCCAATTTACTGATTCAATAATTACTACAGCGAGTAAAAAAATAAAAGCCGTATTGTGAACGGCTGTATGGTGTTTGGTAGGCAGTAGCAGACTCGAACTGCTGACCCCTTGGATGTCGACCAAGTGCTCTAACCAACTGAGCTAACCGCCTGAAATTTTATTAAATTACGATTAATCAAAAAAAAATAAATTAATTAAACGCATTTCAATCTAAGATGAACATTTTAGCGTAAATAAGACTAGGGCGCAAACCAAAGCCAGTGTTAGATTTGTTATAATCACGCAAACATAATGCATAAAAATGAGCCAAAAATTGAATTAATAATCAGTCATTTAATTCATGATGGGTATGTTGTTGTAGAAGATTTTTTGCAGTCTGACGTGATTGAAAATCTTAACAAACTGGCCAAAATCCATTATGCACAAAAGACCATGCAAGCGGCAAAAGTTGGTTTAAAAAACAAATTGCAAAATAATTCTATACGTGGAGACCATATTGTTTGGTTAGAAGAGAATAGCCAAAATGAAGATGTAAAAATTTACTTTGAACAAATGCAATTACTTAAACAAGCGTTTAACGAGCATTTATTTTTGAATATGCAGGAAATCGAATCGCACTTTGCCATTTATCCAGTTGGCGCTTTTTATCAAAAACATTTAGATCAATTTGGCCATGTTTCAGCCATTCAGACTTTAAATAATCAAACCTCAAACATTCAAGCACGCCAAATAAGTAGTGTTTTATATCTAAATAAAAACTGGCGCACGGCTCTCGGCGGGCAACTACGGCTGTATTTAAATAATGATGATTTTATTGATATTTTGCCTAATGCAGGTCGATTGGTTTTATTTTTGTCTGCCCAATTTTGGCATGAAGTACTGCCAGCAAAGGTTGAAAGGTTAAGTATTACAGGCTGGTTTAGGACGAGAAATCAAATTTAGAGTGAGAAAATTTCTTTAAATGTAAAAGACTTTCAAATGAAACAATTTTATCAATAAATTAATTAGTTAACAAAAGTAATTGTTGATATAAAGAAAAACTTGCATAGCCATCTTGCGGTAAAAATTGCGAGGCTTGATATTTGCCAATCGCGTTTTGCGTTTTTAAACCTGGAAACCCATCTGGTTGTCCGCAATCATAGCCAAGATCGTTTAACCTACCTTGCAGTGCCCACATTTGGTTAAAGCTTAAAGTTTGAGCTGGCGCATTTTTTCTGGCAATAATTGGCATGTCCTTATTTAACTGATCCGCAAGGTATGCGACCGACAGCGCGTAATTCA
This sequence comes from Methylotenera sp., assembly GCA_043759515.1. GTDB lineage: Bacteria > Pseudomonadota > Gammaproteobacteria > Burkholderiales > Methylophilaceae > Methylotenera_A. The sequence continues at coordinate 62,839 of JAYVLK010000023.1, read as the reverse complement.
CTGATCGATTCCAATCCATCACCACATCAAAATTACTAAAAATCATAAACGCTGGGCCTTGCCAGCCTTGTGGAATCACAATTGCTGTGTTTTCGAGCATGGGTAGACCCTTATGTCTGATGTCTTTCACGCCTAAGTCAATCCATTCAAGCGTACTTTTACGCGTATTTATACGTGCTAATGCGTAATCAAAATTTTCTGGTAATTTAACCTCTACGGCAATTGGCTCCCCAATACGCCAACCCACTTGACCTAAATAGTTTGCGGCAGATGCAAATGCATCTGACTTTGATGTCCATATATTGATTCGCCCATCATCATCCGCATCTACCCCATATTTAATGAGTGTAGATGGCATAAATTGCATATGCCCCATGGCACCAGCCCAAGATCCACGCATGTTCATTGCTGAGTTGTGCCCTTCATCAATAATACGCATCGCATCTAGTAATTGACTACGAAAAAATGCTGCACGACGCCCTTCAAAAGCGAGTGACATCAAGCTTGAAGCTACATGAAAATTGCCTTTGTTAGCACCGTAGCTGGTTTCTAAGCCCCAAAAGGCTATTAAAATATTTTTGGGTACACCATAGTTTGCTTCCATCTCATTAAGCAGCACTTGATGTTCTTGCAATTTTGCGCGCCCAGTAGTAATTTGATTTGTAGTTACACGTTTATCTAAATAATCTAAAAAAGGAGAAATAAACTCTGGTTGCCCGCGGTCAAGTACGATCACTCGGGGTAAAAGGCTCGCGTTGTTAAAAGTATCCTCAATTGTTTTTTCTGATATATCTGCAGCCAACGCTTCGGTTTTAAAAGCTGCTACCCAATGATTAAAATCATGATTGTTTTCTGCAACTGCAAAATGATTAAATAACGTTATCTTGATTAAAGCGCTAAAAAGAATAGTTGATTTGAGCATTTTTTTGCAACTTTAAAACAGCTTCATAGCCGATTTGGTAATTGGGATATTGCAGAACAAAGCCTGTTGCTCGTAATCGTTTGTTACTAAGCCGTTTTCCGCCTCTGGTTTCTGGGATTTGAAGATTGATCAAATCTATACTTTGCGCCTTCGCTAGCCAAGTAAGCACTTCGTAATGCTGCGTAGGCATATCATCTGTAACAATATAACAATCTTCTACTGGCAGTTTTTGAATCGCTTTTTCTACCATAAAGCTAATAAAACTGGCAGCATCATCACGATGAATGCGGTTGCTCCAATGGTTTGATGATGGCCAGCGGTTTACTTCTTTTGTCAAGTTAACCAGCATCAATCTATTGTTACCATAGATGCCTGAAAGGCGCATGGATGTTGAGTTGCACGAAAAATTTTTTATTACCTTTTCTGCTTCTAGCAAACGTTCTCCTCCAAAATCAGCGGGTATTGCTGGAATGGATTCATCTAAAATAGCTTGGGTTTGTTGACCATAAACGCGGGTGCTAGAAACAAAAAACACGTGTTGCAGTGCATTATTATTGGTTTGCATGGCCAAAATATTTTTTAAGCCTTGAACATATTGCGCTTGATAGCTTTCATCAGTTTGCGCATCTGCAGATACGCAATAAATGATGATGTTAGGTTTTAAATCTGTAAGTTCAGCCAGAGACTCTAGATTTGTCACATCAGCTTGAATGGTGCGCATCGTTGACTGCAATGATTGCTGGCTGCGCTTTAGACCAATCACTTCATATTTAACCTGCAAATGCATGGCAATAGCAGTGCCAAGATCGCCACAGCCAACTACTAAAATTTTAGCTTTTATCATTTAAACCATGCTTAATTAAATATTTTTGTGCAAATAATAGTGCGATTATCGTTTTAGCGTCCGTAATTTCACCGCTAGCTATCATCAGTAGACAATCATCAATACTCGCGTCAAACACTTCTAAAAGTTCATCTTCATCGCGCTTATGTTCCCCTTTAAACGTATCTAGTGCCAAATATAAATGAATGACTTCATTAGAGTAACCAATGCAAGGATGTATTAAGCCAAGATTAACCCATTTATTGGCGCTATAACCTGTTTCTTCTAATAATTCGCGTTGGCCTGTCACAAGAGCTGATTCTCCAGCATCTATCTTGCCTGCTGGACATTCAATAAAAACTTTTCCTAATGGATAGCGAAACTGCTTTTCGAGTACAACATGACCGTTAAGTAACACCGCCACCACAACAACAGCGCCAGGGTGAATAATGTATTCACGCTGGCTTTTATTGCCATTGGATAAACGCACTTGATCACGCTTAACCGTTAACATACCTCCATCGACTAAAATTTCTGATGCGATCAAATGTTCAGTTAGATCAATTTCTTTAGCCATCAAATCGCAGCCACGTCAAAAGTATTGCATTGTTTAATATCGCCAGTTTTCAAACCCTGATTAAACCAACTCACGCGTTGCTTTGATGTGCCGTGGGTAAAGCTATCAGGCACTGCAAAACCTTGCGCTTGTTTTTGCAGTGCATCATCGCCAATTGCCGCAGCCGCGCGCATCGCCTCTTCAACGTCACCGGCTTCTAATATGCGATTTTCACCATCGGCATGATGCGCCCATACGCCTGCGTAACAATCAGCTTGTAACTCAAGCTGCACAGAATATTGATTGGCTTGTGCCTCGTTACGGGCGTTTTGGCGTGCTTGTTGCACTTGTTCAGATGTGCCCATAATAGTTTGAATATGATGACCGACTTCATGTGCTATTACATAAGCTTGTGCAAAATCGCCAGGTGCGTCAAATTTGGTTTTTAGATCTTGGTAAAACGCTAAATCAATATATACTTTTTGATCACCTGGGCAATAAAACGGTCCCATTGCAGATTGGCCAGTGCCGCATGCCGTAGCCGTTTGACCAGAAAATAAAACTAATTTTGGCGCAGGGTACGTTTGGCCTGCATTTTTAAAAATTTTGTCCCAAGTATCTTCTGTGCTTGCTAATACTTTGGCCACAAATTGAGCGTTTGGATCATCTCGTGGAATTGGTTTAGATTCAGTTGGCGCATTTTGCTCTATTCCTTGACCTAAGTTTAAAATTACCGCAGGGTCAATGCCAAAATACATAGCAACTAGCGCAACCGCAATAGTACCCAAACCAATACCTTTTCCACCGATGCGCGTATGTCCACCACCTAACCCGCGCCTGTCTTCCACATTACTGCTTTCACGTTCGTCATCTAAGCGCATAATTAACCTTTCAATGTTTGAGGTTTGAGCTGTGAACTTATTGTAATATTAATGTCATGTATATATGAGTTTTTAGGATTAAAATTAACAAAAAATTAAATGTCATTTAGCATAAAAGATAAAACATAAAACCTGTAAAAGCTAGTTCTAAATACAATATTTTTAGGTGATTAATTGATATAGTTAAAATGGTTATTTAAAAGGATGTCTTTATACTTTAAAAGTCAACTGGTTGACTACTTAATTAATATTCAATTAAAGTAAGCACATGTATCCGATACTTAAGGAATTTTATTATGTTTGAAAAAACCAAAAGCCCAAAAAGCTTCATTCTTGTTGCACCATTTATTATGGTTTCACTAACAAGTCAATTGTCTCATGCAGATATTTTCAAGTGGAAAGACAGCCATGGTGTAACGCAATATTCTGATGCACCACCAGTTTCTAGCGCAGTAAAAGCAAATCGTCATGAAGTGGTTAATGCATTACAAAAGAAAGATTTATGCGTTGAGCCAGTGGCCAAAAAACTAGTTAACTTTACTTCTGAAGAAAGTATTAACTTTTTAAACACATCTTTTAGTGGAAATTTAAGTAATGGTAATTTAGGCAAAAATTCTATAAGCGGTGTTAACAGGAGTAATGTGCAAGCCAGAACCAGTAACCCTTTTGGCACCGCTATTACAACTGCAAAAAACAACACTAAACTTGCAACGAATACTTCAAAAAGTATTCGGACCGCCTATAATCCATTTAAACAAAACGCTGCTCTAACTATTGGCAATCAAAAAGTAAGTGTTTTTAATGCATCTTTTAAGGTGAGAGGCAATTCATCACCAATTTCAGCAGCAAATCCATTTACCTCTTCAAACCCTGGGACTTTAACTGGTACTAACAGTACAGCAAACCCAACTCCATTAAATCCTGTCGCTAGCACAACACCAACTAGCGCTACACCTGCAGCCGTGCCTGTTGTATTAGCTGCCCTGCCAACTAGTAGTGGTGTCGTTATACCTTCTAGCAAAGCTCCGCCCGTTTCTTCAACACCACCAGTTTCTTCATCACCGCCAGTATCTTCAGCGCCACCTGTTATTAGTCCGCTTCCAGTTACGCCACCAGCATCGTCAACGCCTACAGGTTCTGGCGTTGTGCAAAAAGATCTAATGCCTGCGGTGGATATTGTTAAAAATATGGCTCCTGTTGCAGGATTTGCTGATCTGAGGATTAGGCCAATCATGGGTGATTTTGATATTCCACCAGTGGGTGATGGAAACGGCCAATTTAGAATTGATTGTGGTGTTAGCCATATGAATAATGACGATCCGCTTGTTTATCCGAATCAACAAGGGGCTGCTCATCATCACACATTTTTTGGTAACACTTCTATCAACTTCAAATCGAATTTAGCAACATTATCTACAACAGGCAATAGTACTTGCCGCGGCGGTATTGCAAACAGATCGGCTTATTGGGTGCCTAGCATGATTGATTCTGCAACCAGCACACCACTTAAGCCCTATTCTTCTCTTTGGTATTACAAAACTGGTTACGCTATTCCAAAAGAAAAAATTACACCGCCGCCTAAAGGCTTAAGAATTGTAACTGGAAACATGAAGGCTAATTCTTCAGCAACCTCTCGTAACATATCGTTTACTTGTTTTAAAGAGGGCAACGCTTCTCCAGCTGCCACTACTTATATTCCTGCCTGCCCGCAAACCTGGACAATTGTCACCCACGTTGGGTTTCCACAATGTTGGGATGGTAAGAATTTAGACAGTCCAGATCACATATCACACATGGCTAATTCGGTTGGTAGCAGTTGTCCTGTCACGCATCCAGTTGCAATCCCGCACTTGGGATTAAATGTAAAATACTTGATCACAGACCCTGAAGGAACTAAAAACTGGAGATTATCAAGTGATAATTACGCAAAAAATGGTTATAACTCTGGTTACTCAAGTCATGCGGATTGGGTAAGTGGATGGGATGACAATGTGATTGCAGGTATTGTTAAAAATTGTTTAAATGCTGGTAAAGATTGTGGTAACCACATGTTAGGCGATGGCACTGTAATTTATGCAGAAAATGTGAGTTGGCGCTAGATATAAAGGATTACAGGCATTAAAAATAAAACCCGCTATTGCGGGTTTTATTTTTTCCACAGTATCTTGTAAACAAAACCTGGAAACGCAAATACTAAAAATAAGCTAAAGGTAACGGCATAAAACTCCCATGCCTGCGGAGCAATCTGTCCTAAGCTTGCATATTCTGCATAGACAGCAATTGCGCCTATCACAAAATATAAAATGACCAGCTCAACCAAGCACCATGCCAAATTTTTGTGCGTGTTCTTTAGAGGCACTATGGTAAATAGTTTATTTGATATCCATGGCAAATTAGCAGCCACAATTGCCAGCAGTAAAATTAATACTTGAGTCATGATTTTTATAAAGGGATTTTGTGGTGTTAATTAAAGGGTTATAAGCAATGAAATGTTCATGAAAAAAAATAACTGCTTAACAGTTTGACAGTATTACTGCAAACTTCTTGCAACGGCTAGCCCACAAATTTGCATCAATGTTTGCGGTAAAACGCCCATTGCCAATAAGGCGAACGCATTAACACTTAAAACAAGTTGCACTTCAATAGGTGCGTTAATTGGTGCAACAATCTTAGATTCATCAAAATACATTAGCTTAACAATGCGTAAATAATAAAACGCGCCAACTGTAGTCATTAACACTGCAAATACCACTGCCCATAAATATCCCGCTTGCAATGCGGCTTGTAGCACGGTGAATTTTGCATAAAAACCAATGGTTGGTGGAATGCCTGCCATGCTAAACATGGTGACCATCATCAAAAAAGCAGCCCATGGACTACGTTGGTTGAGCCCTTTTAAGTCATCTAGTTGATCGGATTCAAATCCTTGGCGGCTTAACAGTAATATCATGCCAAAGCCAGCTAAAGTCATTAATACGTAGGCCGCAATATAAAACATGCTCGATGCATAGCCATTTAAGGTGCCGCTCATTAAACCGAACAGCAAAAATCCGATATGTGAGATTGCAGAATAAGCCAGCATGCGCTTTAAATTGGTTTGGGCAATGGCTGCAAAATTACCAATGGCGATAGATAATACCGCCATGATTAACAACATACTTTGCCAGTCGATCACTAAAAACTCTAAGCCTTGCACTAATAATCGAATGGCAATTGCAAATGCAGCAAATTCTGGCACAGACCCAATAAACAAGGTGATGTGTGTGGGCGCACCTTCATAAACATCTGGCACCCACATTTGAAAAGGCACGGCACCAAATTTAAATGCTAAACCTGATACGATAAATACTAACCCCAGCGTTAATACGTTGCGGTTAAAATCACCTTGAGATAAAACAGTTGCAATTTCACTTAAATTTAAACTACCTGTTACACCGTATATCATGCTCATGCCGTATAACAATAAGCCTGAGGCTAACGCGCCTAATACAAAATATTTCATGGCCGCTTCAGTCGATTTTGGATTATCACGATCAAAAGCGACTAATGTATACAAACATAAAGACAGCAACTCTAATCCCATATAAATGGTAATTAAGTTCTGGCCAGAGACCATGATCATCATGCCCAACAGTGCAAATAGCACAAGTGCGTAATATTCTCCTTTGAATAAATTTCGTATACTCATGTATTGACGGGTATAAACCAGCATGATTGATGTGGCTAATATCATCATTAATTTTAAAACATCGCTTAAGGTGTCATCCACGAACATATTGCTAAACGCGTAAGTGATTGTTTGAGAGTGGGTGCTGATAATTGCATAGGCAACTACCGTTAAAGTGATTTGCGCTAAAATATAATTGACGATTTTTTGTTTTGGCTTTAAAAATAGGCTGATCAACAAAATGCTCATCGCCATGATCAGCGCAATGATTTCAGGCAATAAAGTCATTGTATCAGTTGTTAAGTTATCCATTATTTAATTGCCAGCTTGTGGCAATTTGCTAATTGCCATGTGATTCAAAAATTGAGCAGATGTTGCTCCAGTTAAATCAGTAATCGGCTTGGGGTAAACGCCAAAACCGATCACCATAATAGCTAGCACAATCAAAATAAACGACTCACGCTTATTAATATCGGTTAAAAGGGCGACTTGGCTGTTCGCAATTTCACCATAAAACACGCGCTTTACCATCCAAAGTGTATAAGCTGCGCCAAAAATCAAGGTAGTTGCTGCTAAGAATCCTACCCAAAAATTGGTTTTAACCGCCGCTAAAATCACCATAAATTCACCCACAAAACCTGATGTGCCAGGTAAGCCAGTATTAGCCATCGCGAAAAATACAACAAAGGCTGCGAATATTGGCATGGTGTTCACCACACCGCCGTAATCAGCGATGTTACGGCTGTGCATGCGGTCATACAAAACGCCTACACATAAAAATAGTGCGGCAGAAATAAACCCGTGCGAGATCATTTGCACAATGGCGCCATCTAAACCTAACTGGCTAAACATAAAAAAGCCTAATGTGACAAACCCCATATGTGAAATGGAAGAGTAGGCGATTAATTTTTTCATGTCTTGTTGGGCTAAGGCAACTAAAGCAATATACACAATTGCAATAAGCGATAAAGCAATCATAAAGTTAGATAAGTAATGCGCGGCATCAGGCGCAATTGGCATGGCAAATCGTAAAAAGCTGTAGCCACCCAGTTTTAACATTACTGCTGCTAGCACAACAGAGCCTCCAGTTGGTGCTTCAACGTGCGCATCTGGTAACCAAGTGTGCACTGGCCACATGGGGATTTTTACTGCAAACGCCATAAAAAACGCCATAAAAATCAGTATTTGCGCGTTCATTGGCAATGGCAATGAATAAAAATCAATTATTTCAAAGCTGCCTGTCTGATGATACAAATAAATAAATGCAACCAGCATTAACAATGAACCAAGCAAGGTATATAAGAAAAATTTAATGGTTGCATACACGCGATTTTGGCCGCCCCAAATACCAATCACCAAAAACATAGGTATTAACATCGCTTCCCAAAACACATAATAAAGCAAGCCATCGAGCGCACTAAATACGCCTATCATTAAACCGCTCATGATCAAAAAAGCAGCCATGTATTGGGCGATGTTTTGGGTAATCGCTTCCCAGGCGGCAATTACTACAATCACCGTGATAAAGCTGGTTAACAATATCAGTGGTACGCTCAAGCCATCGACACCTAAATGGTAATTGACGTTAAATGCTGGAATCCAGCTAGCCATTTCTTGAAATTGAAAACCACCATCGGCATAATTAAATTGGGTGTAAAGAGGGAGTGTGACTAAAAAAGCAGCCAAGCTACCAATTAACGCCAGCCAACGGGTAAAAGTGGCTTTATTGTCTTGCCCAAGCATTAATACAACAATACCAGCCAAAACTGGCAGCCAAATTGAAAGAGTTAATACTGGATAATTTAACACTGGAGTTTGAAGCATTTAATTTATTTTTATGAAAAAAGTTAGAAACAAGAACACGCCAATGATCATGGCAAATGCATAGTGATAAATTAAACCAGATTGTAATTGACGAATAACGCTTGAAAAACGCGCAACTATTCTAGCAGTGCCATTGACTATTGCGCCGTCAATAAGCAACACATCGCCAAATTTCCATAATTTCTGACCTAATTGACGTGCGCCGCCTGCAAAAAACTGCTCATTAAAGCGATCAAAGCCATATTTGTTTTCTAGTACTTTGTTAACAAGCTTGAATTTATGTTGAATTTTTTCTGGTATATCTGAACGCTTGATATATAAAAACCAAGCTAAACCTACCCCAAGAGCGGCTAGTAAAAACGGTGCTGTTAAAAATCCATGCAAGGCCATGCCTAATGGAGAGTGGAGTGCGTTAGTGTAATGCTCTGCCAAGTGCGACATGGCGGGATGTTCTAAACTATCGACAAAAATAACACCATCGAACAATTGGCTAAACAACATGGGTTCTATAGTTAAAAAGCCGATTAATATTGACGGAATCGCTAATAGAATCAATGGCCATTTGATCACCCAGCCTGGCTCATGCGGGTTATCAGTTGGGGCAAGACCTGAATGATCGTCATGATTAATATGGGCAGTTGGTGATGCAAGAGAATCGTGAGATTGTTCGTGATGTTCAGTTGATTTTTTTCGCCATTTTTCTTTGCCATGAAAAACCAAAAAGTACAATCTGAATGAATAAAAAGCAGTGACAAATACGCCTGTTAACACCGCAAAATAAGCAAAGCTACTGCCAGTGATAGTTGAAAACTTAACGACTTCAATAATGCTGTCTTTTGAATAAAAACCTGAAAATAATGGCATGCCAATTAATGCCAACGAACCAATTAAAGCAGTTACCCATGTTACAGGCATGTATTTTTTTAAGTTACCCATATTGCGAATATCTTGATCATGATGCATGCCCATAATGACTGAACCAGCTGCTAGAAATAGTAACGCTTTGAAAAATGCGTGTGTCATTAAGTGAAATATGGCTACCGAATAAGCTGATGCACCAAGAGCGACTGTCATGTAGCCCAATTGAGATAGTGTGGAATAAGCCACGATGCGCTTAATATCGTTTTGAATAACGCCTAAAAAGCCCATAAATAAAGCGGTGATTGCGCCAATGATCATCACAAATGAGAGTGCAGTTGTAGATAGTTCAAACAAAGGCGACATGCGCGCCACCATAAAGATACCCGCAGTAACCATAGTTGCTGCGTGAATTAATGCAGATATTGGTGTAGGCCCTTCCATCGAATCGGGTAGCCAAACGTGTAATGGCACTTGCGCTGACTTACCCATCGCGCCTATGAATAATAAAATACAAGTAACCGTCATAAGCGACCAAGATGTATTTGGCAATAAACTAATTTGCGTATTGGCTAAACTTGGCGCGATTTGAAACACAGTGGCGTAATCTAGGCTGCCTGCATAAAAAAGCACCATGCCGATACCTAACAAAAAGCCGAAGTCGCCTACTCTATTGACTAAAAAAGCTTTTAAATTGGCATAAACCGCGCTGGGGCGTGTGTACCAAAAACCGATTAGCAAGTAAGAAACCAGTCCAACCGCCTCCCAGCCAAAAAATAATTGCATAAAATTGTTGCTCATGACCAGCATTAACATGGCAAAAGTGAACAATGAAATGTAGCTAAAAAAGCGTGTGTAGCCTGAATCGTCATGCATATAACCGACGGTGTAGATATGCACCATAAGGGAAACAAAAGTGACGACCACCATCATCATGGAGCTTAGGTTATCAATTAGAAAACCGATGTTAAATTCAATATCGCCAGATTGAAGCCAAGTATATAAATTATAGTTAGCCTTGTAGCCATCAATGGTTGAGTTAAGAACGATAACGGACAAAATAAATGCTATACCAACACAAGCAATTGTTAACCAATGCGCACTGGCGCGCGGTAGATAATGTCCAAAAATACCAACCACCAGTGCCGCAATCAAAGGCAGTAGTACGATTAATAAAGAGATTTGCGGTAAGGTCATTTTTTATATTTATGGTTTTTAGGTATGGGTGTTGTTAGTTACAATGATTTTAGATTTTAGATTTATATTTTCAACCTTTAAGTGTGTCCAAATCATCTACATTAATGGTGTTTAAATTACGAAATAGCACAACCAAAATAGCCAAGCCTATGGCAGATTCTGCTGCTGCCACTGTTAATATAAAAAATACAAACACTTGGCCTGCAATATCATTTAAATGATGTGAAAAAGCAATAAAGTTGATATTAACGGCTAGCAACATCAATTCAATGCACATTAGTAAAATAATCACATTTTTGCGATTTAAAAAAATGCCCACTACGCTTATGGCAAATAACATGGCGCCTAATATTAAATAATGCGATAAACCAACCATCAGCTTTTCCCTGTCTGTTGCGTATTATTAGTATCTAATTGCTTACTTTCAGCGTCGCTTGCAGATTCAATCGGTTCTTCATTTAACACTGATTCCATTTTAACAATACGCAGTCTATCCTCTTTTTTTGCCCTAACCTGTTGCGCTGGATTCATTGACTTACTGTCTTTACGGTCACGCAAAGTTAATGTGATAGCTGCCACGATCGCGACTAATAAAACCACCGATGCTAGTTCAAAAGGCAGCAAATACTGCGTATATAACACGCGACCAAGCTCTGCAGTGTTACTGTAATCTGCAGGTTTAGCGATCTCATTACCCTCATTATAATATTTTCCGCCCAATACCAGCGCCATTTCAACTGCCATTAATAAGCCAATGAATCCAGCCAATGGAAGGTAACTCCAAAACCCCTCGCGAAGCTTGTCAATATTGATATCTAACATCATTACCACGAATAAAAATAGCACCATAACAGCGCCTACGTATACCAATACTAATGTAATTGCCAAAAATTCAGCTTCTAGTAATAACCAGATACCAGCAGCGGTAAAAAATGCCAGCACCAAAAATAAAGCTGCATGCACAGGGTTTCGCGTTGTAATGACGCTAACGGCTGCCACCAATAAAATGACAGCTAGTACATAAAACACAATGTCGCTAAAAATCATGGTCATTTTTTTGTAAATTATCTATCTAAAAATTCTATCTTGTAAGCGGTCAAGCGCGATCTGTTTCTCATGCTTGTCACCCATTTTTAGCAGCATTTCTTTGGTGTAAATCAAATCCCCGCGCGCTTCGCCGTGGTAATCTAGCACGCGCGTTTCTACTATGCTATCTACAGGGCAAGATTCCTCACATAAACCGCAAAAAATACACTTATTCAAGTCAATATCGTAGCGCGTAGTGCGGCGAGTGTTGTCTTCACGCTGTTCCGATTCTATGGTAATCGCCAATGCAGGGCAAACCGCCTCGCATAACTTACATGCAATACATCGCTCTTCACCATTTGGGTAACGACGTAGTGCGTGCAGTCCACGAAATCGATTAGATTGCGGCGTGCGCTCTTCAGGATATTGAATAGTGATTTTGCGCGCAAAAAAGTAACGGCCAGTTAGCGCCATGCCTTTTAACAGCTCCCACAACATAAGGCTGTTTAATGTATTTTTAACTCTATTTAACATATTGATTTGTATAGCATATTAATTTTCTAATATTAACTCAATGAAACAAGTTGGCAAATCTAGTTTGCATCATTGCACCCACAAATATGATCCAAACCAACGTAATAGGGATAAATATTTTCCAACCTAGACGCATAATTTGATCGTAACGATAGCGTGGAAAAGTGGCTCTGAACCATAAAAAGAAGAACACCAAAAAGCACATTTTGCCTAAAAACCAAAAAATACTATCTGGCAAAAATGGCACGGGTGACAGCCATCCGCCTAAAAACATGGTGGCAGCTAATGCGCAAACTAGCCAGATATTCGCGTATTCAGCCAAAAAGAAGATGGCAAATGCCATGCCTGAATATTCAACATGAAAACCAGCTACGATTTCAGATTCACCTTCGGCCACATCAAATGGTGCGCGGTTGGTCTCGGCCACTGCGCTGATGAAATATACGATAAATAAAGGAAACAGTGGGATAAAGTACCAGTGCCAAAAACCACCGCTTTGACCCATGACGATTTTGCCTAAATTAAGCGAATTAGCGCACATTAAAACGCCCACCAGCGCAAAGCCCATGGCTATTTCGTAAGAAACGATTTGCGCGGCTGAACGTAAACCACCTAAAAAAGCATATTTAGAATTTGACGCCCAGCCGGCGATGATTACGCCATAAACTGCAACAGATGTCATGGCTAGAATGTAGAGTAAGCCCGCGTCAATATTGGCTAAGACTAAGGTTGCATCAAACGGAATGACTGCCCAAGCCGCAAATGCTGGTGCAATGGCAAGTATTGGTCCAATAAAAAATAGCGCTTTGCTAGATGCGGAAGGTAAGATGATTTCTTTAAATAATAGCTTTAAGCCATCTGCTAATGGTTGCAATAACCCAAAATAGCCAACACGGTTTGGACCAATGCGCACTTGCATATAGCCAATTACTTTACGTTCAGCGAGTGTTAAATAAGCAATAGCTATCATTAATGGTAATACGATTGCCACAATTTTAATGAGTGTCCACCCAGTTAATTCAATAACTTGCCACCAATCACCAAAAAAATTAGCTAAAAAATCCATCAAGCATGCACTTCCATAATGGAGGTTTCATAAGGTTTGTAGTCAGTGGCTTGCGTTTTTTCTATAGTGATTTCACCCATTAAATCGCCTAAGCCAATACTCAATTCATGCGAAGCCGCCACGCGTACGCAACCAATTGCCACATGATCATCACGTTTAACTTGCAACACTGCACTGCCTTTATCTTGACTGGCTAACACAATATCGCCCTCATTCAATTCTAGTTGCAGCATTTGTTTTGCATGCATGCGCGCCATTGGTCTAGTATTGTATTTGGTTTTTTGAAGCGGCACTGAACGCCTAACTAAAGGGTCAGATTCATATTGCGGCACTTCTCCAATGCGCTGCAATCCTTCTGATTTTATATTAACTTCAATTTCAACAAGCTCTTTTAGGTTATTGTTTAAGCTTCTCCACACTAAAGTAGATGGTTTTTCACCTTTAAAAATCGCATTTTTAACATCTTCACTACTTTCAAAATCAAAACCTGGCAAATCAAGCGTATTGGCTAAAACGCGCAATACTTTCCATGCTGGTCGGCATTCACCTAATGGTTTGGCCGCAGCTACAAAACTTTGCACCCGCCCTTCCATACTCATAAAAGTGCCAGAAGTTTCACTAAATGGCGCAATTGGTAATAACACATCGGCATTATCTAACGCAGCAGATTTAAATGCTGTTAGCGCCACTACACATTCGGCCTGCGCCATGGCTGCTTTGGCTAAAGCGGCATGTTGGCAATCTAGTTCTGGCTCAATGTTTAAAAGTAAATAAGCCTTGCGTGGCACTTCTAACATCGCGCGCGCGTGCATGCCCATGCTACTTGGCATCACGCCCATTAAATGCATACCAGTACTATTGGAAGCCGCTGGCAATATGCCGCCTTTAGCGCCACAAATGCCACCAATTGCTTCCATCATAGAATACATTTCAGTAAACCGTGGATCACTTAACGCCATATTGCCCAAAAACAGCCCTATTTTTGGCGATACTAAATCGATCTCACTACCTAAACCAGCCAAGCTTTCTGCAATGGCTTGTGTGTTCGGGCGCACGTTGATCGTTTCAAGCAACGCATTTAGTGACGGCGGTAAGCAAAGTGATAAACGTTGCAACCCAGACATTGCTTTCAATATTTGACCCAATACATTAACCATATCATTAGGCCGAACAATTACCTTGTGAGCCACATCCATTAAGGGATTGTTGTCTAGCGGGCTGATGATTGATAACTCTGCGCCATCAGCTACTGCTTTACGAAAGCGTTGCGCCAATAATGGATGCTCATTTCTAATATTCGATCCAATAAGCAAAATACGATCTAGATTTTCGATCTCTTGAATATCACACCCCATCCAGGGTGTTCCTACTCTTTTACCATCTAATCTAAAATCAGTTTGACGCAAGCGGTAATCAATATTGCCGCAACCTAAGCCGTTGGCCAATTGCTTAATCAAGTAACCCTCTTCCATGGTGCTATTGGGTGAAACTAGAACACCCAGCGCATCACTTCCATGATGATTTGTTATGTCTTTTAGTTGCCCAGCGGCGAATTCCAGCGCAGTTTTCCAATCGGTTTCCTGCCACTGACCGTTATGTTTAATCATGGGTACTTTTAAGCGATCTGGGCTATTTAATCCATCATACGAATATCTATCGCGGTCGGACAACCAGCATTCGTTAATGGATTCTTTTTCACGCGGCAACACCCGCATTACGGTGTTATTTTTTACATGAATCTCAATATGTGAACCTAAACCATCATGCGGGGCAATACTAGGGCGTTTTGCAAGCTCCCAAGTGCGCGCAGTGTAGCGAAAAGGCTTGTTGGTTAACGCGCCAACTGGGCACAAATCAATGATATTGCCCGAGAGTTCAGAATTAACACTTTTATCAACATAAGCCGTGATTTCAGCATGTTCACCACGCCCGATCTGGCCCAGCTCTTGAATGCCGCCTACTTCTTTTAAAAACCGCACACAACGTGTGCATTGAATGCAGCGGGTCATATCGGTGCTAATCAATGGACCAATATTTTTGTTAAAAACCACGCGTTTTTCTTCCGTGTAGCGCGAATGGCCTGCCCCGTAAGCAACCGCTATATCTTGCAAATCACACTCACCACCTTGATCGCAAATCGGGCAATCTAGCGGGTGGTTAATCAACAAAAACTCCATCACGCTTTTTTGCGCGTCAATGGTCGCTTTGCTACGGGTAAAAATCTTCATGCCATCAGCCACAGGCGTGGCACAGGCAGGCAGAGGTTTATTAAATTTTTCTACCTGCACCAAGCACATGCGGCAATTAGCCGCCACCGATAATTTTTTATGGTAACAAAATCGCGGGATCGGTATGCCTACTTTATCAGCGGCATCAATAATGGTACTGCCATGCTCAACCAATAATGCTTTGCCGTCTATTTCAATATTAAGCATTAGGTTCTGCCGCTAAATTATTACTCAGTTTATCACTGCCGTCTCTTGCGTAATGATGATCGGATAGCAATTTTTCTGCACTTTCATGGGCGTTAACCATGGTTAAATCTATTCCATTTATTTTAAGCGTGTCATTATCAATCATACTTTTGCCGTGCAAAATGTAATATTCAAATTCTGGCCTAAAATGCTTTATAAAGCTTAATACTGGCGTTGCTGCTGCTTCACCTAGCGCGCAAATAGTACGCCCAGCAATATTATTGCTCACATCTGTTAATAGCGCTAAATCGTCCATTTTTCCCTTGCCCTCAACGATTCGACTGATCACGCGATATACCCAACCAGTGCCTTCGCGGCAAGGCGTGCATTGGCCACAACTTTCTTCATAAAAAAAGTAACTTAAACGTTTTAAGGTTTTAACCATGCAAGTGGTTTCATCCATCACGATCATTGAACCCGCTCCTAAGCTTGAGCCTGCCTTACTTAAACCATCGTAATCCATGCTTGCGTTTAGTACTGCATCAGCAGGTAAAACGGCGGTTGATGGTCCACCTGGAATAACCGCTTTAAGCTTGCGGCCTTTCCAAACACCGCCTGCTAAATCAAGCAGCTCGGCAAATGTGGTGCCCATTTTTACTTCGTAATTACCTGGCTTTTCTACATGGCCAGAAACTGAAAATAATTTTGTACCGCCAGAATTAGCCACGCCTAAATCGGCAAAAGCTTGTCCGCCGTGTTGCATTATCCAAGGGATGCTTGCAAAGCTTTCGGTATTGTTTACATTAGTTGGTTTGCCAAAAACACCATAACTGGCTGGAAAAGGCGGTTTAAAACGTGGTTGGCCTTTATTGCCTTCAATGGATTCTATTAACGCAGTTTCTTCACCACAAATATAAGCGCCATAACCATGTACGGCGTAGCAATCGAAACTAAAATTAGTATCGAATAGATTTTCGCCTAAATAACCAGCCGCTTTGGCTTCATGCAAAGCGTTTTCAAAAGTTTCGTATTCTTGCCAAATTTCGCCGTGAATATAGTTATAACCAATGCGAGCGCCCAGTGTATAGGCCGCAATCGCCATGCCTTCAATCAATTGATGCGGGTTATAACGCAAAATATCGCGATCTTTAAAAGTACCAGGTTCACCTTCATCAGAATTGCAAACCAGATACTTAATGCCATCGTAATAACGCGGCATAAAACTCCACTTTAAGCCAGTGGGAAACCCTGCCCCGCCGCGACCGCGCAGATTAGATACCTTAACTTGCGAGATAATATCGGTTGCTTTTACTTTTTCTGAGACGATACGTTTTAACTGCGCATAACCACCTAATTTTTCGTAAGTGGCGAGCGATGCTGGGTTCGGTTCGCTAAGCGTACGCAGGCAAAGCAAAGTTTGTTTGCTTGTATCTGTTTTAACAACATGATTTAAAACTTCATCCATATTTCGGTTTAACCCACATAAATTCAAGCTGTATAGCTTTATTCCAAGTCATTCAAAATCGCATCAACTTTTTCAACCGTTAAAAACTCATGCATGGTGTGATTGTTCACAATCATTAACGGCGCACCACCACAAGCGCCCATGCATTCGCCTTCTTTCAAGCAAAATCTACCGTCAGCGGTCACTTCATTAAAGCCAACTTTTAGCTTTGTTTGTAAATGATCAACAATCACATCAGAATCGCGCAACATGCACGAAATATTGGTGCAAATTGTAATTTTATGGCGCCCTACTGACTCTAAATCGTACATGTTATAAAAACTGGCTACTTCTAGCGCGGCGATGTCAGGTATGCGTAAATACTGCGCTACTTCACTGATACTATCTTTCGACAACCAACCCCGCTCCGTTTGCACGATACGCAACGCACTCATTACCGCCGCTTGGCGCTTATCGGCTGGGTATTTAGTTAACTCGTATTCGATTTTTTCAATTGCTTGTTTTGATAACATTTTAATTTCTAATTTAGCCACAGAGAACACAGAGTTCACAGAGAAAATCTTTTAAAACCAATATCTTAATACTTCATTTGTTCATTTAATTAACTATCCAAACATTTACACCAGTTAAGAATTCAATTAAGCATTACTCTGTGCTCTCTTTGAACTCTGTGGCTTAAAATCTAGCATTGCGTTACCTATCAATTTCACCAAAAACAATATCCTGCGTGCCTATGATCGCCACTAAATCAGCAATCATATGCCCTCTGGTCATCTCATCTAGCGCCGCCAAATGCGGAAATCCAGCCGCGCGGATTTTTAGGCGATAAGGTTTATTGGCGCCATCTGACACCATATAAATACCAAACTCACCTTTTGGATGCTCAACCGCCGCGTAAGCTTCACCTGCTGGCACATGAAAACCTTCGGTGTAAAGCTTAAAGTGGTGAATCATGTCTTCCATGTTCGACTTCATACTTTCACGGTCTGGCGGCGCTACTTTATGATTCGCCGTAATGACAGCACCCGGGTTTGCGCGTAACCAGGTAACGCATTGTTTGATGATGTTATTTGATTGCCTAAATTCTTCCATGCGCACTAGATAGCGATCATAACAATCGCCATTAACACCTACTGGTATATCAAAATCTAGTTTTGAATACACTTCATAAGGTTGTTTTTTGCGCAAATCCCACTCAATGCCAGAGCCACGTAACATTGGGCCAGAAAATCCTAAAGCCAGTGCACGCTCAGGCGTTACCACGCCAACACCAACGGTACGTTGTTTCCAAATACGATTATCAGTTAGTAGCGTCTCGTATTCATCAATATAAGTAGGAAAGCGTTTTGTAAAATCTTCAATAAAATCTAAAAGCGACCCTTGACGATTTTCATTGAGTTTTTTAATTTCTTTATCACTCCTAAACTTAGTGGTTTCATGTTGTGGCATACGGTCAGGCAAATCGCGGTAAACGCCGCCTGGGCGATAATAGGCAGCGTGCATGCGCGCGCCAGAAACCGCTTCGTAACAATCAAAAAGGTCTTCTCGCTCGCGAAAAGCGTATAAAAATACGGTCATGGCACCTACATCTAGCGCATGCGCGCCTAACCAAAGCAAATGGTTTAGCACACGCGTAATCTCGTCAAACATCACCCGAATATATTGCGCGCGAATAGGCACTTCCAAGCCCATCATTTTTTCAATCGCCATCACATAAGCGTGCTCGTTCATCATCATCGACACATAATCTAGCCTATCCATATAAGGTATAGATTGCAGGTAAGTGCGATTTTCGGCTAGTTTTTCAGTTGCGCGATGCAATAAGCCTATATGCGGATCAGCACGCTGGATTACTTCGCCATCAAGCTCTAGCACTAAACGCAATACGCCGTGTGCAGCGGGATGCTGCGGACCAAAATTCATGGTGTAATTTCTAATTTCAGCCATTACTTAAGCCTACTTTCATTTGTGCATGCATTCATTTATGCACACCTTCATCACGAATAATGCGTGGCACGTTGTTACGCATGTCTATCGTTACTGGCTGATAGATCACCCGTTGCTGCTCGGGGTCGTAGCGCATTTCCACGTTTCCTATCATAGGGAAATCTTTACGAAACGGATGCCCTACAAAACCATAATCGGTCAATATTCTGCGTAAATCGGGGTGGTTTTCAAACATAATACCCAATAAATCAAAGGCTTCACGCTCGTACCAATTTGCCACTGGCCAAACATCAACTAAAGTTGGTAACACTGGAAAATCGTCATCATCGGCAAAAACACGTAAACGTACGCGCTGATTTAAACTAACCGACAACAAATGCAACACTACCGCATAGCGTTTGCCAGCCCAAGTACAATCGGCATATTCGCTGTAGTCAACCCCGCACAAGTCAATTAATTGTTCAAATTTAAGCTCAGCATGATCGCGTAATTTTGTGCAAACGCTTAAGTATTTCTCTGCACTACATGTAATGGTGATTTCATCATGCGCAATGATTGGAACAAGGCTTTGCTCGTTTAAAGCAAGTTTAAGTTGAGCTGATAATCGATTTAATTTGTCAGACATTTTTTCTTAACTATTTTATTTATCTTTTATCGAGCTATTGTATTCGTGCGTCTGATTTTTTTTTGCAACTGAATAATGCCATACAACAAGGCTTCAGCCGTTGGTGGGCAACCAGGCACGTAAACATCTACTGGCACGATGCGATCACACCCGCGCACAACCGCGTAAGAATAATGATAATAACCACCGCCGTTAGCACAACTACCCATGGAAATAACCCAGCGCGGTTCTGCCATTTGATCGTACACTTTACGAAGTGCTGGCGCCATTTTATTAACCAGTGTTCCAGCAACTATCATCACGTCTGATTGCCGAGGGCTGCCTCTAAACACGATTCCAAACCGATCCAAATCATAACGTGATGCACCTGCGTGCATCATTTCTACCGCACAACAGGCCAAGCCAAAAGTCATTGGCCACAATGAGCCCGTACGCGTGTAGTTAATTACCGTATCAAGCGTGGTTGTTACAAAACCTTTTTCCAAAACGCCTTCAATACTCATGCTCTATACTCAATGTTCTGTCAAATAAGACGCTTAATCCCACTCTAAGGCGCCCTTCTTCCATTCGTAAACAAAGCCAACAACAAGTACCAACAAAAACAACATCATCGCCCAAAATACATAAGGGCCATTTTCGCTAGATTCGCGCAGTGTGACCGCCCAAGGGAATAAAAATGCGATTTCTAGATCAAATAAAATAAATAAAATAGCCACTAAGTAATAACGCACATCAAATTTCATTCGCGCGTCTTCAAATGCTTCAAACCCGCATTCATAAGGGGAGTTTTTTTGTGCGTCTGGCTTATGTGGCGATAAGATTTTGCCTAAAACCAGCGGGCCTAAGCCAACGGCTAAACCCACTAATATAAACAAAAGAATAGGAAAATAACTTTCCAGCATATTGTCTTTCTAGTTGAATATTGAAGTAGTTAAATATTAAAATAGTTGAACATTAAAATAGTTGAACATTAAAACTTTATTCAAATTAAGCATTTGATTAGCAAAACAGAATCTTTTGCTAGCTAACAAAATATTGCCATTTTTTAAAATAATTTGGTGCCGACGGAGAGACTCGAACTCTCACGACCTAAGTCACAACCACCTCAAGGTTGCGTGTCTACCAATTCCACCACGACGGCATTTTATAAATTAATATATAACAAATATTAAGCGCTTAATTTGGAATATCTTTTGCTGCACCGCCAAGTGGTGTATCAGACGTGTTACCAGTTGAATCTGTAGGTGTGCTTCTTGGTGTTGCAGCATTTGAATTAGTTTCAGTACTTAATGGCTTAATTTGCTGGTTTTGAGTACCAGTTGAGCTTGTAGACGGCATTTTGATTACGCTGCCGCTATTAGAGTGGTGGCTTGACATGTAAGCCAGCGTTAAACTGGTGCAAAAGAACACCACCACGCATAAAGCTGTTAATTTACTTAATATGTTTGATGACCCACTTACACCAAATAAACTACCCGATGCACCACTGCCAAAAGCCGCGCCCATATCAGCACCTTTACCATGTTGCAAAAGCACTAAGCCAATTACGCCAGCTGAGGCTAAGATGTGTATGACTGTTATAAAATTTTCCATAATATTTACCTGATAATATTTACTTAATAATATTTACTTAGCAATGTTTGCTAATTAGTCTAATTGATTCGAGCTAAATTCAAGCGGCAATTTGATCAGCAACGCGACATATCTTTTCAAATTCTTGCGCGTTAAGCGAACATTTACCAACAAGCGCGCCGTGTATATTTTCAACCGCGCACAATTGTACCGCATTTTGCGGGCTAAAGCTCCCGCCATAGACTATTTTTAGGCGGTTTGCGGCGTGTTCATTTAACCTAAATATTTTATCTTGAATATATTGGTGCATGGCTTTAGCTTGTGACGGTGCAGCTGCTAGCCCAGTGCCTATTGCCCAGATTGGCTCATACGACACAATCGTGTCAGCAAACACCTCAGCGCCGTAGTTGTTAATAATAGTATCAAGCTGTTTGCCAACGACTAACTCCATAACCCCAGCCTCGCGCTCATTTAATGTTTCGCCAACACATAAAATGGGCGTAATTGCATGTTGTTTTGCCAGCATAAATTTTTGCGCGATATTATCATCCGATTCGCAATAAGCGGTTGCGCGCTCTGAATGGCCAAGAATGACGTATTTGCAACCAAAATCGTTAAGCATTTGCGCACTTACTTCACCCGTGTAGGCGCCATTTTCATGCATCGCCATATTTTGTGCGCCCCAAGCAATTGGTGTGTCTTCTAATAAGCTCTGCAATTGGGCTAAATAAGGGTACGGCGCGCAAACAACGATTAGGATATGTTTTAAATCGTTAACAAATTCAATATAGCTACTTATTAAGGCTTTATTTTGTTGTAAATTGCCGTGCATTTTCCAATTAGCGACTATTGTTTTGGTTATTGAGTTTTTTGGCAGTAGCTTGGCGTGTGATTGATTGGCTAGAACGTTATTGGAAGCTGATTGATTTAACTGCATTTATAAACCTAGAAGATTTTTGGTGGATTTTACGCTTGGGAAGACTAGTGGTCAATGCGACGCATAATGATGGAAAAGGTTTTTGAGGTAATATAGCCAATTAGTTTTTAAAAATTAGATTTCGTCATGTCGCCAAAACAAGAATCACTAGAACAAGAAATTTTCCGCCGTCGCACCTTTGCTATTATTTCGCATCCCGATGCAGGTAAAACTACTTTAACCGAAAAACTATTATGGTTTGGCGGTGCTATTCAAGTGGCGGGTGAAGTGCGTGGGCGTAAAGCTTCGCGCCATGCCACAAGCGACTGGATGGAGCTTGAAAAACAACGCGGCATATCGGTTACATCAAGCGTTATGCAATTTCCATACGCAAACCATATGATTAACTTGCTAGACACGCCTGGCCATGATGATTTTTCTGAAGATACCTATCGAACATTAACCGCTGTTGATTCTGCCGTAATGGTGATTGACGCGGTAAATGGCGTTGAAGCGCAAACCATTAAATTGCTTAATGTATGTCGCATGCGTGATACGCCAATTATTACGTTTATTAACAAGCTTGATCGTGAAAGTCGCGAGCCAATTGAGTTGTTAGACGAAATTGAAACCACATTAGGCATGGAATGTGCGCCAATGACGTGGCCGATTGGCATGGGTAAAAGCTTTCGTGGTGTCTATAATTTGGTATCTGACACCATTTCTTTTTTCGACCCACGTGCGGATAAAGGTACGTCAGAAACAATCAAAGGACTAGATAATCCGCGCCTAGACGAAGTTTTAGGTCACATGGCTACAACATTACGCCTTGATATTGATTTAGTTCGTGGGGCTTCACACGTTTTTGATTGTGAGCGTTTTTTAAGCGGCAAGCAGACGCCAGTTTACTTTGGCTCGGCTATAAATAACTTTGGCGTACAGTCTTTGCTAGACGCTGTTGTTGAATTATCGCCTGCGCCACTGGCTAGAAACGCTGCCACTAGGGTTGTTGCGCCAGACGAGCCTAAATTTTCAGGTTTTATTTTCAAAATTCAAGCCAATATGGATCCAAAACATCGCGATAGAATCGCGTTTTTACGCGTATGTTCTGGCAGGTTCGAACGTGGTATGAAAATCAAGCAAGTATCCACTGGCAAAATGATGGCGGTTAATAACGCAATCACATTTATGGCGCAAGATCGTACCACCATGGATGAAGCTTACTCTGGCGATATTATCGGTATACCCAATCACGGCACTATTAAAGTGGGTGATACGTTTACAGAAAATGAAGCGCTTAAATTTACGGGCATACCATCATTTGCGCCTGAGTTTTTTCGCCGCGCGCGCATTAAAAACCCGATGAAAATGAAGCAATTGCAAATTGGCTTAAAACAACTTGCTGAAGAAGGTGCTGCGCAATTATTTAGGCCACTTTTATCTAATGACCTTATATTAGGCGCGGTTGGCATGTTGCAATTTGAGGTGGTCGCGCACCGCTTAGAACATGAATATAGCGTGGATATGGCGTTTGAACCTTATGATTGCTATACCGCGCGCTGGTTACGTGGCAGTGATCATGATTTAAAAGCGATTGCGGATAAATATGGTTTTAACGTTGGCTTAGACGGTGCAGACAATTACGTTTACTTAGCCCCTAATCGCGTAAATTTGCAAATGGCACAGGAGCGTTATCCTGATATTGAGTTTTTGGCCACCAGAGAGATTAGTTGAAATTAAAAAAATCACATTAAAGTTTCTGTTTAAAAATAAAACTGATAATACTAATCAAAAAAAGTTAGGCCTTTCTTGTCAATTTCCAGTAAAACTTCAAATAAAAATCTAACTGCATCCAACAAGTTCTGGCGCGTCATACCTTGGTTGCGCTGGTTAATAATCCCCTACTATTTTATTGTTGTTTTAGTGGGTTTTTTTACAGTGGTTATTGCAGGCTATGGCCTAGCGCACGGCAGTGCTAGCAGTAACGCTGCTTTATTTGCTTTAGTTGCAGGTGCAATGCTGGTGGCAACCATTTTGCCATTGGCCTTTTTGCTCAAAAGCCAGGCTATTTGGGCGCGCTTGCTACAGTTGGTAGGGCTTTTAGCCTTTGGCGTAGTGCTGTTTTATTTTGCAAAGTTAATATTTTATTTGCTTATTGAACCCGCTATTTGGACCAAGCAGTTTAATGCTGTAATTAAGCCAATTCACATTGAAAGCCTAACTGAAAAACCTGTTTTATTGGATGGTGAAACTATTGGCTTAACCGTAATGGCGCATGTTGTGTTACCAAAGCCAATCGCACTAGGTCGTTATGGCGCAGTGGTGTTGGATAGCTTAAACCAATTAACATTAAGCGCACCAAAACTAGCGGGCAACAATCGTACGGCGCCTTTTGCAGATGGTTTAATGACAATTGTGACGTTGAATGGCAAGCCAATTGATGATTTAGTGGGCATGAAAGAGTACCGTGAAACAGCTTATGGTGTTACGCCAAATGGCAAAACCCAATTACCTGCTGGCACATACCTTGTCTCGCAAACGTTTTGGCTAAATGGTTTACGCAAGTCTGATCTAAACGACTACACCAACCCTAATCCAACGCCATGTTTAGCAGGTTTGAATGAAAATGCAGAGTATGCAAAAGCCAATGCCGCACATTTAATAGAAACTAATAACACGCCTTTGGCGGTAAGTTTTAGCGGCAGATTATCTTTACGCGACAGAAACGGTTATCGCTACTTTAGCCGAAGCGCGCCACTTAAATATCGCTACAATCATGCCGAATGGACAAAAACTTTAGCAGAACTGCCGCTGCAATCTTGCAAAAGTATTGATGAGCAAAAACAAGCGCGTGACGCCGCCAAAGCTGCAATTCAAAAAGCCAAGGACGAAAAGGCTGCATACGATGACGGGCATTTATTTTACAAAGAAAACCCATTATTTACAGAGGCTTGCGCTGGTAATATTGATGCAATAACTAAGCGTATGCAACCTGAAAATCAGATTGATGGTGTATGGGTGCCACGCTTTCCACTATCAGATATTATGCGTAATTGCAGCATTAAAAAACCGCAAATTGCCATTTTTAAACAACTTGCACCTTCGCTTTATACACGATCTAAATTGGGGTTAGCCAATGGCGAAAATGAATATTGCGACGTGCTAAATGAATTGCACAGCTATCGAAATGTGCAGTTTTTAAGTGCATTGGCCGATCTAAAATTGCCGTTAGATTGTGGAGAAAAAGAACTGTGGCGCAGCGGTATTGGGCCGCTTGCAATGGGCACGCAACATAGTGGCTATAGCGATGAAAGGCAAAAATTAATTGTGGCAGCAGCTAGTCGCAATGATAGCTTGGCATGGCTTAAATTATTAACCGATAACCACATTAATATTTGTAATCCAGAAATGCTCGGTGCGAATGTAACGGGTGACGCTAATGTTAAAGTTGAAGGCAAAACCTTATTAGATTACTTGGTACGTCACGAAAAACCAGAAGTGATTGCGGCAGTGTTAGATGCAGGTTGCGACCCGCAACGGCAAATAAAACTAAACAACAGCACCGATATTTTAAATTATGACGACACTTTGCCTGCCAGCGTTTGGTGGACATTTAGGCGCCATCGCGCAGAAGGTGACACCAAAACATTGGCGATTCAAGCCAGCAATGCGGCGCTAATCGCCAAGCTAGACCGTGCACTCACGCCAAATGTAGCTAACTTAATGGGTTCAAGCGAATATGCCAGCATACTCACAGCCAATAGGCGCATTATTGATGACAGCGACACTTATTTATTTGCAGTGCTGGTTAATGCTGGGCTTAAATTAGATTACGTTAATACAAATGGCAGTGGCTTGTTTTACCCCGCTTATGGCAACGATTGGGACGCAGTTGAAGCGAAACGTTACTTTGAGATGTTAGACAAACTAAGTGACGCACAGCTAAAACAATTGATCAACCCAATAAGCAGCACTGGCAAGCCTAGTGAGCCGATGCATGGGCTGAAAAAGCCAGAGTATGATACTGAAGCTAAGCCGTTTAGAGATTACGTTTGCCGACGTGGAGTAATGGCGTGTGATTAAAGATTTAAATTTGTAATGGTTGTGATAAATTTACTTTAACTACCTACAATAATTTTAAGTTTAAGAGATTTTTTATGTTTAAACGATTTAATTTTTAAAAAGCGATTTGTAATGAATATTGTTAACTTAAGCGATCTTGAACTTAGCTGGAATTGGTTGCGAGACGAATTCGAGCACACTCATGATGTATGGCACCATTATTCTAGTTTAGGGGTTAATTTACCTAAATTTTTGCCAAAAAAAGACTCTTTTGCACGCATGATAGCCGCTAGTAGCGCAGTAAATCTTGCCAGAAATGCACCTTCAATCTTAGTGTCTCATGGCCCACGACCAGCGCTTTATGCAGGGCATTTAGCAAAAGTAATGTGCCCCGATACACCTCACTTAGTTTATTCATTTAATTTTACTAATTTGCCACAAGGTGCGCAGCGGCGATTAATGGCGAGTGCATTCAAGCAGCCAACCAAGTTTGTGACTTATTCAACTGTGGAGCGCAAACTTTATGCGGATTATTTCGATATTGATATTAATAAAATCGATATGCTGCATTGGGCAGTGCATGCTCCAAAAGTAGATCTAAGCGCAGCACCCATTGAATCTGGGCGCTATATATGCGCTTTAGGTAGCCAAGGCAGAGATTACGCAACGCTAATCAACGCTATGAAAAAGTTACCACATATTAAGCTGGTGCTAGTTGCCAGCGCAGAATCCATAAAAGATTTGAATGTACCGCACAATATAAAAATTCACAGCAATGTGCCATTGAGCACTGCACATAATATTTTGGCTCATAGTGCATTTATGGTGCTACCTTTACGCGATGCTAAAGTGCCTTGCGGACATGTGACAATTGTATCAGCCATGTTTTTTAAAAAAGCCATTTTGGTCACCAATTCACTGGGTGTGCACGATTATATTCGTGACAATGAAACAGGGCTATTTTTTGAACCCAATGATTCAGATGACTTGGCGTATAAGATTGAAATGTTGTGGGGTAACCAAGCCAGTTATAAAAGCGCTAATACGCAGGCGTTGAGCCAAGCTGGATATGAGTTTGCGCATCAACATTGCACTGAAAAAACGGCAATTTCTTACTTTGAACGGTTTTTAAAACAAGTTAGTTAAGTTTTTAAAACACGTTTAAAAATATTTGTACGCATTTCAAAAACTGATGCATTAAACATTAAAGGTTTTTTTAAGTCTTTAAGTTTTAAATATTATCATTGCCAGAAATGTTTTTTATAAAATCAGTGACAGATTTTATTAACTCGCCATTACCACGTAGCGGTTTAGCTAATTTTGCCACCATATCAATATGTCCATACTCTGAAAATTCAACTACTTTAACTTTGCCATTGTTCGCTTTTATTTTTTTAGCTAAATTGTACGAGTTACGAGGCCACACGGTGCCATCTTTTAATCCAACAGCTAATAACAGCGGTGGATTTTTACCATCTGCAAAATTAATAGGCTGCGATTTCCATTGTTGTTCGTTATTGCCAAATATGGTTTTTAGTCGGTTTGAAGTTAGAGGCAGAAAATCATAAGGCCCAGCCAAGCCTATCACACCCACAAAATCATTGGGCTTTA
Organism: Methylotenera sp.; assembly: GCA_043759515.1. GTDB lineage: Bacteria > Pseudomonadota > Gammaproteobacteria > Burkholderiales > Methylophilaceae > Methylotenera_A. The sequence continues at coordinate 34,873 of JAYVLK010000023.1, read as the reverse complement.
GAGATACGCTCGCCAAATATTCTGGGTTAACAGCAAGCATCACCGCAAGATGCGCGCCCGCAGAATGCCCGCCTAAAAAGACTTGGTTTGCGTCTCCTGCGTATTGATGGATGTTAGTTTTAACCCACTTTGCAATCAGCGCTGGGTCTACCATCAATTCAGGAAACAACACCTCTGGATAAACCCGATAATTGGGTATAACGACAACATGTCCAGCGCTTGCCAAGGCTTCAGCTACAAATTTGTAATTTTCTTTTTCGCCCGAATCCCAATTACCGCCATAAAAAAATATAATCACTTTTCTTAAAGGCTTACTAGTTTTAATGCTAGCTTGGCTTTGATCAGTTGAAACAGTTGGTATGTAGACGTCTAACTTTTGCCTAGCTAGCGCACCAAACGCGATGTCGGCTTTAAGCGAAAAAGTGCTATCGGTAACAATTGCGTTAAGCACTTTAATGGGGCTGCAAGCGGTGCTTGCAAGCATCATTAAACCTAGCAAGGGTTTGTAAAGCTTGTTTAAAATCTGTTTAATTGAAGAAATCATATTTTTAAGTGTAATAAATACTGAAAAAAAATGCATTAATAAAAATTTGCCATCAGCTTAAATCGCGTTCAAAAGCTTCACAAAGCTGGCTGAGCAATTGCCCAAATAAAGGAAATATTTCTTCTTTTTCATGTGGGCTGTCGTCATCGGTTCCTGCTATGATAAAACTAATGGTTAGCTTATCTAAATTTTCGCGAAAATCAGCCCAATGCTCAGCTTCTGCATCACCAATTAACTGAAATTTATTGTAGCCAGATTGCATCAATTCAATTAACTGAGCATCACTTAAGCCTTCAAAAAGTGTTTTAGCAATAGTCACTTGGGCTGCGTTTAAATCTGGCGCTTTGTTAGTAGAATCATTATTTTCTGATTGTTGGGTTGCTGAAAATTGGCTCTCGCGCATGACTGGCAAACTTAAATACGCAAATACCAATAAAGCATAAGCTTGATAAACACTTAGATGATCAAATTGATCAAGCACTTCTTCACTTGGCTGCCGATTTGCTTCTCTTATAGCCACAAAGGTAATGTAACTAGCTAAATAATGGGCAGAATCTTGTGTAGTTAACGATTTTAAATCAATGCGATCAGGTAAGCCGTCATTGTAAGTTTCTGCCAAACACAAGGCATGTAATAAGTTTAAACGTTGTGCAAAATCCATTTTTTATTCTCTTAGCTCTATATTAATTGTTATTTAACTTATTTCGATTTTCTAAAATTTAGCTTTTTTAAACCATGCTTTCTAAACCAATATTTTCCAGCGCATCTTGCAATTGTAACCAGCGCAGCTCTGCTTCATCAATTAGCTTAACCAATTGCGCTTGACGCTTTAATAGGCTTTGCAACTCATCTTTGTTAGCCGCTTCATACAAGCTAGCAACGCCTGCGCGCGCATCAAGTTTATTTTTTTCTGTATTAAATAATTCAAGCTTTTTTTCAATTTGTTCGATTTCTTTCACTATTGGCCTACGTAATAAAACAATCGCCTGACGATCGGCTTTACTTTGTGAATGTTTATTTTTTTTGAGCTCAGTATTATCCAAGCTGTCTTTTGTATCTATAGTTGAATCAAGTATGTTACCTGACTGAATTTTGCTACTAGTTAACCAATTTTTATAATCGTCCAAATCGCCATCAAAATCAGTGACTTTATTATTTGCTACCAACACAAAACGATCACAACTTGCCCTTAATAAAGCCCTATCATGTGATACTAAAATTACACCGCCTTCATAATCTTGTAACGCCAATGTTAGCGCGTGGCGCATTTCTAAATCTAAATGGTTGGTTGGCTCGTCTAGCAGCAATAAATTAGGCCGTGTCCAAATCAATAGCGCTAATGCAAGACGAGATTTTTCACCACCAGAAAAATGTTCACAACTATTTCGTGCCATATCATTTTTAAAATCAAAGCCGCCTAGATAATTAAGCAGCTCTTGTTCACGCGTGCCTGCACTGTTCAATTCTGCTTCTAAGCGCATTAAATGCTGCAAAGGCGATTCGTGCGGGCGTAACTGTTCTAATTGATGCTGGGCAAAATAGCCGATATTTAAATCTTTACCTTCTACGCGCTCGCCATTTAAAGGCATTAATTGTTTAGCCAATAATTTAATTAAAGTAGATTTACCAGCACCGTTTTTTCCTAATAAGCCAATGCGTTCACCTGGTCGAATAGTCAACATAGCATTGGTAAAAATAGTTGTTAATTCTTGATTATTAGTGTGATAACCAGCATCTACCTCATCAAGCACAAGTAGCGGATCTGGCGAGCTCAATGGCTGCCTAAACTCAAAATTAAATTGTGAATCAATATGTGCGGCCGTGATCATTTCCATACGCTCTAGCGCTTTAATGCGGCTTTGCGCTTGGCGTGCTTTAGTGGCTTGCGCTCTAAATCTGTCAATGTAGCTATGTAAATGCGCAACTTTACGTTGTTGTTTTTCAAACATGGCTTGTTGCAATACCAGTTTTTCTGCACGTTGGCGTTCAAAATCACTGTATCCACCGCGATACAAAATAATGTGTTGTTGCTCAATATGCAGCACGTTATTAACCACATTATCTAAAAAATCTCTATCGTGTGAGATTAATAGTAAGGTACCGCGATAATCACTTAACCAAGATTCTAGCCAAATAACCGCCTCTAAATCTAAGTGATTGGTGGGTTCATCTAATAATAGCAGATCAGATCGGCACATCAGCGCACGGGCTAAATTTAGCCTAACCCGCCAGCCGCCTGAAAACTCACTCACTGCGCGCGTTAAATCTAGCTGACTAAAGCCCAAGCCATCAAGCAATGCGGCAGCACGCGCTTTTGCACTATAGCCTTCAATATCGCTTAATTGGTGGTGAAGTTCTGCGATTTTTTCGCCTTGATGATTAGCCTCTGCCAGCAATAAAGCAGCCTCAATTTCACGTAATTGCACATCGCCATCTAGGGTAAATTCAAGCGCAGCCTGCTCAAGTTCTACCATCTCTTGCGATACATGAGCAATTACCCAATGCGCAGGCACTTCACAATCGCCTACATCGGCATGCAGCTCATTGCGTAATAATGCAAATAACGACGATTTACCTGCACCATTTGCACCGATCAAGCCCACTTTATGACCAGGATGCAATTGGAACGTGGCTGCTTCAAGTAAAACTTTAATGCCGCGTGTAAGGGTAAGATTTTTTAATTGAATCAATGTTTAATCCATTTACTGAACAATTGGCATAAGGTGTCAGCCATACATGCCAAAAGGCGTTATTCTAAAGCACACTGGTAAATTAAAACCGTAATTATCAAGCGTGATGAATTAAAATAATGAAAAGCTTAGTGTTTTTTTTGATTAGAATTTACATATTGTCATTTGCACCATGTAAACACGTAAATTCGGATAAACTTGAACCTAGTTTGAGTGCGCAAGCCTCAATAATTTAAGTTCATAACTATGAAATTCAACAATACTTTAAATTCAACAAAATTCTAAAATCTACAATTACTAATCCATCACTTTGATTAAAAAAATCTCCCGCTTGCTTTTCTATAGTTTATCAATTGCATTATTGATCATCGCATTAACCGCGCTAGCTATTCGATTTATCGTGTTCCCCAATATTGACCAATACAAGGACGATATTGCACAATATGCTTCAAAAATTTTGGGCCAAAAAGTAAGTATTGGCGAGATAATCACCGGCTGGGATGGAATATCACCGCATATTGCGCTTAAAAAAATTGATGTATTCGATGCAGAAAACCGCGTTGCATTGCATCTTAATCATGTAGAGGCTAACGTTTCATGGTTAAGCATACCTATGTTGCAACCAAGGTTGTCGAATTTAATCATTCACAAACCAGCTTTAACAATAAGGCGCAAACCTGATGGTAACGTTTTTCTAGCAGGCATTAATATTGGCGGTAAAAGCAATCCAGCTTTTAGCAATTGGTTATTACGCCAGCGCCAGGTGCGCATTATTAATGCGGAACTCAATTGGTTTGACGAGTTGCGTAACGCACCTGTGCTTTCGCTTAACCAATTGAATTTAAATCTAAACAACCCAGTCATTAACAGCCCGTTTGGTCAACACCAATTTGTATTTTCAGCAAACCCTTCTATAGGCACAAGACATGCAGTTAAGGTAAGTGGGCTGTTTGTAGGAGGCGATATTAGCAAAAGCCAAAATTGGCATGGCAATGTGTCGGCACAATTAAAAAATACAGATATTAGCGTGTGGAAACCATGGTTTGATTACCCGATTGACATTCAAAGCGGGCTAGGCGATGCGCTAATTGATTTAGAATTTGCCAATCAAAAAATCGAGCAAATAAAAATCGTTACCGATTTAAAAAACTTGTCAGTAAAAGTTGAAACCCAAGATAAGGTACAAGCCCAAGATAAAGCGAAAGATAAAACCCAAGCCCAGGCCAAAGCATTGTTAGCCAATGAATTTTCTGGCGAAATAAACTGGAGTGATTTTAAAAACACGCAAAATTTAAGCGTAAAACAATTAAAATTAGCAATGCCAGCGGGCTTAAACATTAGTAACGGCAGTGGAAGTTATGTAACAAGCGTAAAAAACAATAAACCTTGGGTAAGTGCGCAGATTAATCTTGATCAATTTGATCTTTCATTAATCAAGCAATTAAGTATTTATGCCAAATTACCTCAAAAGCTGATGAGCGCCATTAATGGCTTAAGCCCGACTGGCCAACTCAACAAGCTAAAATTAAGTTTCTACGGCGCACAAAGTAATCCCGATAATTACGCAATCCAAACTGATTTTAGCCAATTAAGCTTAAGGGCTTTTGAAAAGATTCCTGGTGTGAGCAATCTAAGCGGAGTGTTAGTTGCAACGGATACCAACGGTAAGCTGACATTACAATCTAAAAAAGTCATGCTTGAATTTAAAGATATTTTGCGCTGGCCAATACCTGCAGATCAATTAACAGGAAGCGTTAACTGGACACGGATTAATGGCAATTTGAACGTTGATGCTAACCAGATTTTTATAACAAGCCCACATGTTACTGGCACTATTAATGCAAAATACAGCGCCAAGGATGATACTAGGAATAAGACTAAAAATAGCGTGAGAGATAATGCTCAAGCAGTAAACAATGCTTATTTAGATCTAACAGGTAAATTTAGCCGTGGTGATGCACAATATGCATTATTTTATTACCCCACAATTTTAAACAAGCTAACACTTGATTGGCTTGATACGTCTATTTTAAAAGGCGATTTAAAAGACATTGATGTGAAAATAAAAGGCAAGCTGGCTGATTTCCCTTTTGTAAATAAAAATAATCAAGCTGATAACAAACTTGGCATTTTTAAAGTAAGCGCACAATTAACGAATGGTTTGCTTGATTATGGAACGGGTTGGCCAGCAATTGACGGGCTAAATTCTAGCTTGCTTTTTGTGGGAACCAGCATGGAATTAAATGCGACTGCTGGCAATATGCTGGGTAATAAAATCGCTAAAACCAAGGCAGTGATCAGACAATTAGATACTGATAAGCCATTGTTAACGATCACAGGCGAAATACAAGGTAGTGTTGAAGATGGCATCAAATACGTGAACAGCAGCCCTGTTAAATCAGTTACACAAGGCTTTACTGATGAGCTTTTAGCTTCAGGCAAAGGCAACCTGCTGTTAACGCTTAACATACCGTTACAAAATGTCGATGCAGCAAAATTCACTGGCGCTTATAAAGTCACAAATGCCATGATTTATGGCAATGCACAAACTGGTTTGCCAGAACTGACCAACTTAAATGGTACTTTAAATTTTACAGAATCTAGCCTAAACGCACAGAATATTAGTGCGGAAGTTTTTGGAAGCCCAGCAAAATTTAGTTTGAAGACTCAAGCCAATAAAGCCATACAAATTGTGGCCAATGGCCAAATAAGCGATGCTGCGTTAAAAAAAATAAGCCCCAACATATTAAGCAATAACCTAAAGGGCAGCACCACTTGGGCTGGCGAAATAAACATCAAGCCACCATTGGTAGATGTTAATTTAAGCTCAAATTTGACAGGCATGGCCATTAATTTACCAGCGCCATTTAATAAATCTGCCAACCAAACCATGGCGTTAAATCTAGTGAGAAAACAATCTGACGTAGGCAATGAATCGCTTAGCATAAGTTTGGCTAGTGTTCTAGATGCCAATATAAACCGTAAAGAACTTGCGGGTGAATATGTTATTGAGCGCGGTGATATTGGCATCAACATGCCCGCAGTTACGCCCAAAACACCTGGCTTAGCATTGCATGGTAAATTTGATGCACTAAATGCTGATGAATGGTTGAGTTTGTTTAATCAACCTGGGCTAGAAAGTGCTACAAATAAATCACAACCCAATCCATTATTTATTAATAAAGCTGATGTCATTATCCAAAAACTTACTATTTTTGGGCGCAGTATCAACGCACTTAAGTTAAGCGCACTACCTAATATCAATGGATTTAAAATGGCCGTTAATAGCCTTGAAATGACTGGTGATGTGCAATGGCAATCCAAACAAGAAGATGTTAGCTCTGGCAAAATAATCGCGCGATTAAAAAACCTAAGCGTGCCCAAAGCGATTATTGCAGAGGCAGATGCGAATGCTAAAACAGGCTCTAAAAAGCCTGATTTTAGAAAACCAGATTTTAGAAAGCCAGATTTTAGAAAACCAGATTTTAGAAAACAGGCACAAGAATATCCAGCGCTAGATATTGTGGCTGAAAATTTTGAAGTGAATGGTAAAAAATTAGGTGCGCTTAACTTAAACGCTTTTGAAAATGGCGAGGATTGGGTGATTCAAAAACTCAATATTACTAACGACGATAGCACTTTAAATGTTCAAGGCAATTGGCATAATTGGACTAGAAATCCAAATACAAACTTAGTTGTGGCGCTATCAAGCTCAAATATTGGCAGAACTTTTAAACGCTTTGGTCAGCCCGATGTACTTAAAGGTGGTGTGGCTGATGTAAATGGACAATTAAATTGGGCTGGTAGCCCGCATGAATTTGATACATCTCAACTTAATGGCAACTTGACTTTTTTAGCCACCAAAGGCCAAATTCTAAAAGTCAAACCAGGGGTTGGGCGCTTGTTTGGGTTACTTACATTGCAAAGCTTGCCACGTCGATTGAGCCTGGATTTTAGAGATTTATTTAACGATGGTTTTGCCTATGACACCATCAGTGCTACTGCAAAAATTGACAACGGCATTTTGCGTAGTGATAACTTTATAATGGATGGCCCAGCGGCAGAGGCGATAATAAAAGGTGAAACCAATTTAAAAACAGAAATGGTTGATTTAAAAGTAAAAGTTAGACCGCATATAAGTGACACTTTGTCGTTGGCAGCCCTTGCTGGTGGTCCAATTGTAGGTGCAGCAGCTTTTGTTGCGCAAAAGCTGCTTAAAGACCCATTTAACAAGATTGTGGGAAGCGAATATTCCATTGCAGGCACTTGGGATAAACCTGTAGAGGTAAAATCTGATACAGATAAAGCTAAATCATTCGGCAATGATTCACCATTAACACCGTAAGCAATTTGGGTTTTACAAATGATGCATTGATAAAAAATACAAGCTTATTGGTACAAGTGATTAACAAACATAAATAACAAATTTGGTGCGCAAAATGACAATAAAAACCACAAACATAAAACCTAAACAACAAACATTTGATTTATTTAAAGTCGCTGGCATTCAAATGGCTTCCAGCCCGCAAGTTTTATCAAACTTAATTGAAGCCGAACGCTTGATTAAAATAGCGGCTAATCAAGGCGCTAAATTGATCGTACTGCCAGAATATTTTTGCATCATGGGTATTAAAGATAGCGATAAAGTATTGGTAAAAGAAGTGTTTAACGATGGTCCTATACAGCTTTTTTTATCTAAAATGGCCAAAAAACATAAGGTTTGGATCATAGGCGGAACAGTGCCGCTAATGAGCAATGTGGCTAATAAGGTTAGAAATAGCTGTTTGGTTTATAACGATAAAGGCGTGCAAGTAGCTAGATACGATAAAATTCATCTTTTTGGGCTTGATTTAGGCACTGAGCACTACCACGAAGAAAACACGATAGAGCCAGGAAAAAGCGTTGAAGTGGTTGATACACCGTTTGGGCGAATCGGTTTATCGGTTTGTTATGATTTACGCTTTCCCGAACTTTATCGCGCCATGGGGCAAGTCGATATTATCGTGATTCCATCAGCTTTTACTGAAACCACAGGTAAAGCACATTGGGAAAGCTTGATTCGCGCACGTGCGATTGAAAACTTATGCTACGTGATTGCCCCTGCGCAAGGCGGCTATCATTTATCTGGTCGCGAGACGCATGGCAACAGCATGATCGTTGACCCGTGGGGCGTTATACTTGATCGATTGCCACGTGGATCTGGTATCGTGATTGCAAATGTTAATCGAGATTATCAGACAAGCTTACGCAAAAGCTTGCCTGCACTTAGTCATAAAGTTATTAATGGTCATAAAGTTATTAACGCTAATTGACGATGGTTTGATTTTTTCATTAACTTTAGATGTAGCATCTTTAACGGCTAGCTTGAATTGCAAACTCATGTTGAAAACTTTTATCGCAAACAAGTGATTCAATGGCGTTTTTGCTTAACAAAATTTAAATTGACTTGCAAAACCATGATTTTGCCCAACATAGATTTAAATTACATTGTTAATAAAAGCATGTTTTAACATAAAATCTTAATTCTTGAGTTTTTTAACTCCTTAAATAATGCAGTTAACTATTTACAAGCGATTCACACATGAAATCTGAACCCGTATTAATGAAACAAGCAAGCCATTTTGAAACAGCTCATAATGTGCTGCTAAAGCCCACTGGGCTTGATGCAAACTCACTTCAAGGTGTATTGGGTAGCATCATGTCGCACCAAGTAGATTATGCAGATTTGTACTTTCAATATTCGCGCTCAGAATCTTGGGGCTTAGAAGAAGGCCAAGTGAAATCGGGCAATTTTAGTATTGATCAAGGTGTAGGCGTGCGCGCAGTAGTTGGCGAAAAAACGGCTTTTGCGTATTCAGACGATATTAACTTAAATGCTTTGCAACAAGCGGCCACAGCCACAAAATCAATCGCCACCCTTGGTTTAGAGCAAACAGGCAAAAGCGTTGTGGCATCAAATATTAAAAATCACGCAAACCAGCTTTACTTGCCAAATGACCCCATTGCCAGCTTAAGTGCAGAGGCTAAAGTTAAATTATTAGAACGCTTAGAACAATTTGCACGCAAAATTGATACGCGCATCACCCAAGTAACCGCTAGCATAGGAGGCGAATACGAAGTGGTGATGGTAGCGCGCAGTGACGGCGTGATGGCGGCCGATGTGCGGCCACTGGTGCGATTATCATTACAAGTAATTGCCGAGCAAGATGGCAGGCGCGAACAAGGTGGTAGCGGCGGTGGCGGGCGCTTTGATTACAGCTATTTTACCGATGAGATCTTACAAGATTACGCACAAAAAGCCGTGCATCAAGCAGTTGTGAACTTAGGCGCACGTGCAGCGCCAGCTGGCAGTATGACCGTAGTATTAGGCGCTGGTTGGCCAGGCATTTTGTTGCACGAGGCGATTGGCCATGGGCTAGAAGGCGATTTTAACCGCAAAGGCAGCAGCGCATTTGCCAATATGATGGGTAAACAAGTGGCCGCAAAAGGCATTACTATTGTAGATGATGGCACAATTCAAAACAGACGCGGCTCGCTAAGCATGGATGATGAGGGCAATCAAACAAACAATACTGTGCTAATTGAAGATGGCATTTTGCGCGGTTATATTCAAGATACTTTAAATGCGCGCTTGATGAACATGAATGTGACAGGTAATGCCAGACGCGAAAGTTATGCGCATATTCCCATGCCGCGCATGACCAATACCTACATGCATAATGGGGATAAAGACCCCGAAGAAATTATTAAATCAGTTAAAAAAGGCTTATATGCGGCCAATTTTGGTGGTGGTCAAGTGGATATTACCAGCGGTAAATTTGTGTTTAGCGCGGCTGAAGCGTATATGATCGAAGACGGAAAAATCACTTACCCTGTGAAAGGCGCAACGCTAATCGGCAATGGGCCTGATGTGTTGACGCGCGTTTCAATGATTGGCAACGACATGCGTTTAGATTCTGGTGTGGGCACTTGCGGCAAAGAGGGCCAAAGTGTGCCAGTAGGTGTTGGTCAACCAACGCTTAAAATCGATGGCTTGACGGTGGGCGGCACGGGTTCTTAAAAAAAATTGGCCACTTTTCAAATGGCCAATTTTGTTTAATTTCTTACTTAAGTGTTATAAAAGTGGCCAAATACTTAATGCCATCAATAAAAACTAGCCATGTCAATAATTAAGTGCCAGCTTTAAAACTTTCAAACATATCTTCTCTAGCTTTTTTAATAGTTGCATCTACCGATTTTGGCGCAATTAATCACTTAAACGATTGTTGATCTAAAAACAGAGCAATATCGCCAGCTAATTTTACGTCTACAAATTTAAGTGATACTTTACTAGATGAAGCATACTTTGCCGCATTTGTAATACCCGCACTCACTTCTGGTCGCAATAAATAATGGACAAACAAATGCGCGTACAAGGGTGTTTTGTATTTTTAGGTATCGCCATGCTATCTAAAAAAATAATGCACCTTGCTCTCGAATAACCGAGTTCCGGAATAACCGAGTTCTGGAATAACCGAGGCGATGTTTGCGCCATCTTTTTTAGCAGCATACAATCCACGTGCGCGATAAAATTGGTGCCATAACCAACAGCTATACAAACAATATTATCAACAAATTTTTCAGCTTGACCACAAGAAGCAAACTCTTTTATATCAGGGCGCACTTTTTTTAAGCACTTCTAAGCGGCTTCAAAATCACTAGCATTTGAACTGTAAGGTGGTTTTCCCATGTACTGAAGAATAAGGGGCAATATATCAATGACAGAATCTAGGTAAACAATGCCGCAAGATTTTAATTCGCTTGTATAAACAGGGTTAAGAGCCAGATCCCAAATATTTTTTTGGTAAATGTTTTGCCTAAGGCGCTAATCACTTTATTAACATTGGCGCCAATAGTGGTATAACCCCATAAATAGCCGATTAAATAATCATTATCTAAACCAGTTTTTCATCCGCTCGGTAATATCTGGTGATAGATTTGCTATGTTACTTAACTGAGTTTTATCTAACTTTAACAACATCCGCTATCAATTTGTGCTTTTGCTCAATCTGTAAAAGACACAACGACATCATCATTAACTTTCTTTAATCTTAGTGTTTCGTCTACGGTTTCATTGTCCTCATATGTATCATAGCGCACCTTAATGCCCGTTTATTTTTCAAAATTGGCAATAGTTTCTCGCGCAATATACTCAACTCAATTGTAAACATTAAGTACTTTTTCTTCCTGCGCTTGGCTTACAGATGAAAAAACCGCGCTTGTTAATGCAGCAAAAATTTTGCTAACAATGTTTTTTATTAAGTTTCATGCTTTTTTACCCCTAAGTTCACTATTAATTATTGTTGCTTAAATAATATTAAGCATTTAGCATCCCAAAATTAGTCAATACAACTATAAATTTCGTAAATCTTTTAAAAGTAATATTGCATTTTTAAACTTGCTAAATTAAAAACAAAAATAAGAATAAAATTTAAACTAGCGTTTTAAAAGTCATTGCAATTTAACAACAAACAGATAAAAACATTTTTATTTAATTAGCTTGGTATCAGGAAAAGCCGAATACCAGCCAAACCAAAACGCTCTATGGGCTGAAACGCGTTTTAAACTCTCACCTTTTGGCCCTGTCATCTGCGCCTCACTCACTTTCCATTTTTTGCCCGTGCTATCAATTGCATGTTGAGATTTATCCCAGCTGGCAAAAGTGAAATCTTTTGTTTCATAAACCCGGTTTGCACCACTTTTATCGGTTAAAACCACCAAATTCAAACTAGCCATATTGGTATGATAAACAGGGTTAATGGCTAAAAAATCTGCCGCAATGGCTAGATTTTCGTCTTCCACTTGCTGTGGGCGAATAGCCAGTACTTCTGCCTTATTGGCTAGCCGATTATCAGTTTTTGGCACGTTGAACATAAGTTTATCGGTGGCAAAATAATCGTTATACGCAACGCCTTCATCATAATTGCGTTTAAAGCCAGTTTCGAGTGATAACACTTGCGTATTTGGATGACGTTCACGCCATTCTTTCCAGGTAGTTGTTACCACAAAAAGCGATTGTAACTTTATGTTTTTACCCACTAGCTTGCCAATAACGGGCGATCCATTAAGTGTTGACCACATGGATTTTGTGGCGTGGTCATACATTAATTTGTTTGACCGATATAAAAATCCACTAGTGCCAAGCTCGTGTTTTACGCCGTTAACGTTGGTGTCGTAGAGCACTAGTGCGCCACATAACGTGCAATAAACACCCGCTAAATCTAGCCCGCCAATGCGGTCTTTAAACATTTCGTGCCAAGCCAAAATACGTTTTGGGTAAGCACGCACATCTCCATTAATGGCCACACCAAATACAATATTGTCGTCTTTTAGCCATGTTGCATCTGCCGCATTAATCATTATTGGATTTTTAAGTGGTGGAATACCGTCTCTCACCACCCCGCCCCAACGCACTTCATCTAGCCGAATCAATGTTTTGGGTTGATTACTAAAATATTCGCTAAATCGCGCATCAATGGGTGAATAGATCAACTTTTTAAATTCGGCATAATCTGGGTGCACAGGCCGTTTAACTGACCACAGCCATTCGTATAACGCGTTAACATCGCCATTAAAAGCTCGGCCAAATTTCTTTTCTATTAAAGTAATTACTCTTTTTAATGGCTCACGGTTTGGTACAAGGTAGATCATCTCGATTAGCAAAGCAGTTGAAGCGTCATCTGCAAATGTTTCTATGCGATTTAATGCAGCCATTGCTTTTGCCTCGTCTTTACCCAGCACTGCAACATAGTCGCTAAGCGGTAAAAATTGTGTTTGCGTGGCAGGTTTCGTTTCAATGCTAGCGGGTTTATTGTCAGTACTTGCTGCTAATATTGGTTGAGAAAAAATCGCAGCCAACACCAAAAAAACAATGCTTAAACTGTGCGAGGAATATTTTGTATTTTTGACTAAAATCATAAATTAACCCCAAAAAGCCTTCAATGCTTTTAGTCGGGTAAACATTAAACCAATTACAATTATTTAGGCAATAAAAAAGCGCGTTTGCAATTAAGCAAGCGCGCTATTTTTGAACTAACAGCTAGTTATTTCAAAACGCGATTTCGATATTCGCCTGTACGCGTATCAATCTCAATCTTATCACCCTGCGCACAAAATAACGGCACTGGAAACTCAAAACCTGAAGCTAATTTGGCTGGTTTCATCACTTTGCCAGAGGTGTCACCTTTAACGGCTGGCTCGGTGTAGGCGATTTCGCGCACAACGGTGGTTGGCAACTCTACTGAAATTGGCTTGCCATCATAAAAACGTACATCACAAGTCATGCCATCTTCTAAATACGGTAGCACATCATCCATAAATTCAGTATCAACATCATATTGGTTGTAATCGGCATCCATAAACACATAACTTGGATCAGCAAAATAAGAGTACGTGACTTCTTTTTTTTCTAACACGATTACTTCAAATTTGTCGCCTGCGCCGTAAATCGTTTCACTTGGCGCCTCAGTTAATAAATTTTTAAATTTCATTTTAACAACAGCCGTGCTGCGGCCAGATTTATTATATTCGGCTTTAACAACCACCATTGGATCAGTGCCAATCATAATCACGTTGCCTGCGCGTAGTTCTTGTGCTGTTTTCATCAAATCCCCTAAATATTTTTGCTTACAAATGTTAAGCGCGAATTATACCTAAAAGCTTATTGTTTAACTAGTTTGACGCGTTTTAAACGCGTTTGAATAATTAAACAACCTTTTAAAAAATAACTTCTAGGTGTTAATTTTATGGCTAAATTCAACCAATTGACTTGCCATATCTGGCTGCTTGCTTAATTGTATTGCTTGCATAAGCGCATGAGTTTTTAAAGCACCCAACTGAGTTAAATAGTTTGCCATCATGGCTTTAAATCCATCTTGAGAGCCCTGCCCTGCTACCCAAACTCTATGCGCCTCGCAGACTACCTGCCTATGTTCATAGTTTGCATAAAACAAGTTTATAAAAGCGTTTAGCTTAGTGATATGCGTATTTTCATCTTGAAAATAAGGTTGCCAAATAAATGGCTTGCCTGCCCAAATCGCGCGAATCCAACTATCTTCACCACGCACAAAATTAAGATCGCAATCACTTAAAAGTTCATCGTAATTTGCTTGATTTAGAAAAGGTAAAATTGCAACTGTTAAACTATTTTTAGTGAAAATATCGCCAATGGTTATCGATTTTTTGCCAAAAAATGTCGCGATATTTGGCAAAACACTACTTTGCGGCACATACACAAGCACCGCATGGTTATTGGCCTGCAGAGCATCGAATAAATGATTGATGGGTGCGTTTGGGTAACAGAAAAGCGAGATTTTTAGAGTGGGGATTGTAAAAGAATCTTGCCCGTTAATTAGCGAGTCTCGCCAGCTTGCGATAGACATATTGGAAAGAGGGGCGGCGGTTGAATCTCCATAAACTGCCCCTCTCCCACGCGCTTGCGCACCCTCTCCTGCTGGCGGGCAAGGATTTAATGAATTTGGCAATTGCGTAGTAATTTGAGATTCGCGAATTAAGCCACCAGTTTTTGTAGTAAAACCTGGAAAGTAAAAATGGCGGGTTAAGCTAACCTTGGTGTTTATAGAGCTTTGCGGTGATGACTGTGCATGAAAATCATCCACCCAAGCCTCTGCAGATAGGTATTCTAAATTAATCCATTTAGATTTTTTTGATGCCATTGCGGCTAAATAAGCGGGTGGTAAACCGCAACTAAATGTTTCTATCACAACCGCTGCATCGCACTCGAAATCTGCATTTTTATCCCATTTGATAATGGTAACGCCATTGCAAATTTGTGAACTTTTAGCCAAATTTAAACCAATAATAATTTTTTTAGCTACTGTAAAGTCATCTACCCATAACCTAATTTGCAGGCCATGCTCATCATTGAGTTGGCGCGCTAGTCGCCAGCACACGCCTATATCGCCATAGTTATCGACTATTTTGCAAAAGATATCCCATTTTTGTTGCATCACTTAGATCAAATGAATGCCGAAGTTTTTTAACAAGCGTGCATAGCCATAAAAAACCACAATAGTAAAAATAATGCAGGCAATTAACGTAGGCCAAAAACCGATTTTGGGCAGTAAAAAAGGAAACAGCAAAAACATAGGCAGCGTGGGTAATACGTACCAAAACGTGTAGTACGCATGATTGGCTATTTTTGCCATTGGCTGGTTTTCAACAAAAAGCCAAATGAGTGTAAGCAAGGTGACTAGAGGCAGTGATGCTACCAAACTACCCAATTTATCGCTTGATTTTGCAAGCTCTGAAACAATAACCACCACGGCAGCTGTGATTAAATATTTGATGATTGTATAGTTCATATGACTGCCATTTTTATTGATTGAATGGATGATATTTTTTTCACTAGCCATAACTAAATTGGCATAAGCAACTAGGGTTTAATTATTTAGAATTCTTAAGTCTTAACGCATTAGCAATCACAGAAAAAGAACTCAAACTCATGGCTAAAGCTGCAATCATAGGAGAAAGTAGCCAACCAGTAAATGGATAAAGTACGCCAGCAGCTAGCGGAATGCCTAACGCGTTGTAAATAAACGCAAAGCCTAAATTTTGTTTCATATTAGCAACTGTGGCTTGTGAGATGGCGCGCGCTTGCGAAATGCCGCGTAAATCACCTTTTATTAGTGTTACTTGTGCGCTGTTAATGGCCACATCAGTGCCAGTACCCATTGCTACGCCTACATCAGCCTTGGCAAGGGCTGGAGCATCATTAATGCCATCTCCCGCCATTGCCACAATACGGCCTTCGTTTTGCAATTTTTCTACTAAAGCTAGTTTATCAGCTGGTTTCACTTCGCCATAGAATTCATCAATGCCCAATTGATCAGCAACCGATTTTGCTGTCATCGATCCATCACCTGTGGCCATAATCACCCGCAGATTTGATGCTTTTAATGTGGCTAATGCTTCAAGCGTGCTTGCTTTGATGGGGTCAGAAACTGATAACAAACCCGCTACTTTTCCATCAACCGCAAGCGTCATAACACTTGCACCAGTTTTGCGTAATTCCTCGGCTTGCGCTTGAAGTGTCTCTATTTGCACATTAAGCTGGGTCATCAATGCCGTGTTGCCAAGCGCTAATTGCTTGCCATTTACAATACCGCGCACGCCAATACCTGTGCTAGATTCAAAATTTTCTACTGTATCAATCACCAAACCTTTTTCGCGCGCGGCTTTTACAATTGCATCTGCAAGCGGGTGTTCACTGCCTTGGTCCAGGCTGGCAGCCAGTCGCAACACTTCATCCTGGCTAAAACCTGGCGCTGCAATTGCTTGATTAAAACGCGGTTTACCTTCAGTTAAGGTACCTGTTTTATCGACTATTAAAGTATCTACTTTGCGAAAATTTTCAATAGCTGCAGCGTCTCTAAACAACACGCCTTGGGATGCCGCTTTGCCAGTGGCCACCATTATAGACATGGGCGTGGCCAGCCCAAGCGCACAAGGGCATGCGATTATGAGCACTGCCACTGCGTTAATTAAACCATAAACCCAGCTGGGTTCTGGGCCAAAAAACCCCCAGACAAAAAAAGTTAACAAAGCAATACCAACCACTGTCATCACAAAATAGCCAGCAACGATGTCCGCCATGCGCTGCATTGGCGCTTTTGAGCGTTGCGCCTGAATAACCATTTGCACGATACTGGCTAACACCGTTTGCGAGCCAACTTTATCAGCACGCATAATCAATGCGCCAGTGGTATTTAGCGTTGCGCCAATCAGCTTATCGTTCAAACTTTTATTAACAGGCATGGGTTCACCTGTTAACATTGATTCATCGACAGAGCTTTGGCCATCTGTCACTACGCCATCTACAGGGATTTTTTCACCTGGCCTAATGCGTAGCAAATCCCCCACATGCACATGCGTAAGCGGAACGTCTTCTTCCATACTATCTGCATTGATTCTGCGGGCAGTTTTGGGCGATAAACCTAATAAAGATTTAATGGCGGCCGATGTTTGTGATCGCGCTTTTAGTTCTAAAATTTGGCCAAGTAATGTCAATGAAATAATCACAGCTGCCGCTTCAAAATAAACCGCCACGCGCCCCATGGCCGTAAATGATGCAGGAAACACTTGGGGTGCGATGGTTGCAACCACACTATAAACAAAGGCAGCGGATGTGCCTAAGCCAATTAATGTCCACATATTTGGGCTATGATTAATAATGGATTGCACGCCACGCACAAAAAACGGCCAGCCAGCCCACAACACAATGGGCAATGACAATACAAGCTCTACCCAGCTTTGCGTGTTCATCTCAAACCATTGCAAACGGTGACCTGCCATGGCTAAAAACGTCACAATAATAGTTAGGGGCAGCGTCCAAATAAAGCGCCGTTTAAAGTCAGCCAATTCGGGGCTTTCACCATCATCTAAACTGGGCATTTCTGGCTCTAACGCCATGCCACATTTTGGGCAAGCACCCGCATGGTCTTGGCGAATCTCTGGGTGCATTGGGCAAGTGTAAATAGTGCCTGTTGCAATGGTTTCGAGGGATTCTGTAGGTTTTGTTAATGTAGAATTAACACTTGCATCATCAATTAAATATTGTGTTGGATTAGCCGCATATTTAGCCTTACAACCTGCACTACAAAAGTAGATTGGCTTGTTTTTATAGCTAAAAACATGTGGAGATTGATCTGTCACCGTCATGCCACAAACGGGGTCTTTTAATGTTGGCTTCGTAACTTGATCAATAGCCATTATACAAACCCCCTTTGATTAATCAATAAATTATCCACAGCAACCTTTACCAGATGCTTGTTGTGTATTTGACACATCAACGCCATATCCAGCTTGTTTTATGACCGCTTTTAATGTTCAGCCGAGGTTGATTGTTCATCATATTGCACGGTTGCAATATTGTCAGCTAATGACACACTTACGTCATTTACACCATTGACGCTTTTTAAAGCTTTGGTCACATTGCTTGTACAGCCACCACAAGTCATACCTGATACTTTAATCTGTTCAATTTGCATGGCTAAATCCTTATTGATGAATCAAAAAAATAATGCTGGTTAAACCGATCTTTGGGCAATTGCACGAAGCTGGAGATGTCTGCGAACTATTAGGTATCGTATTTTATAATGTATTAAATATCGCTTAAATGTCTGTGCGTTGACGTACTTAGCATAATTAATGTTTCATTTCATCCATCGGTTTTCGCGCTTTCATTTCCACCCCGCCTGCTGGCGCGGTCATTTTAGATCTTTCTATTGGTGGTAAATCGTTTACTACTTCACTGGCCACAGTCCCTTTAGGGTGCTTATAGTGCCCAGGGTCTTTATAATCATTTCTTGCAAGCCCTTCTCTTATCTTAACTGTTGTAAACATGCCGCCCATTTCAACAGCGCCAAATTGCGCCTTGCCCGTCATCATGGGTAAGGTGTTTTCAGGTAAAGGCATGTCCATCATCTCTGCCATTTCTGTCATTTCAGACATACCTGTTTCGCCCATGCTCATGTAATCGGGTACTAATTTAGAGAACTCAAGCGCTATTCCTTTTTGACTCACCCCAATTAAGGTAGGTACATCATGCCCCATCGCATTCATGGTGTGATGCGATTTATGGCAATGGAATGCCCAATCCCCAGGGTTATCTGCAACAAACTCTATTGCACGCATTTGTCCAACTCCTATGTCAGTTGTAACTTCTGGCCACCTTGCAGTAGCTGGAACCCATCCACCATCAGTACCTGTCACCTGAAATTCATGTCCATGGATATGAATTGGATGGTTGGTCATGGTGAGGTTTCCAATACGAATCCGAACCCGATCATTTTTGCGTATGACAATCGGGTCTATGCCAGGGAATGCACGGCTATTCCATGTCCATAAATTAAAATCTAACATGGTGCTTACTTTGGGTGTGTAGCTACCAGGGTCAATATCATAGGCATTGAGCAAAAAAATAAAATCACGATCAACCGACATGAATTTCGGGTTCTTAGGATGTGTGACCCAGCTCCCCATCATGCCCATCGCCATTTGCAGCATTTCGTCGGCATGCGGGTGATACATAAAAGTACCCGCACGCTTTGCATCAAACTCATACACAAAGGTTTTCCCAGATAATATAGGTGGCTGAGTCAATCCACTTACTCCGTCCATACCATTGGGTAGAGGCTGTCCATGCCAGTGAATGCTGGTATTTTCGGGTAATCGGTTAGTCACAAAAATTCTCACTTTATCGCCTTCAACCACTTCAATAGTAGGCCCAGGGCTTTGCCCGTTATAACCCCATAAATGCGCTTTCATACCAGGTGCAATTTCACGTAAGACTGGTTCGGCGACTAAGTGAAACTCTTTTACGCCGTTATTCATACGCCATGGCAAGCTCCAACCATTTAGCGTGGTCACAGGCGCATATGGTCTACCAGTATTAGGGATTAATAATGGCTGTGTATCAGCATTTTCTAAGCTGACAATTTCTGGCAAACGTGCCATGGCTACTTTGCTAACGGCGCTCATGGCAACGGCTGCGCCTGCTAGATTTAAAAAATTTCTGCGGTTCATCATGTTAATTTTCTCCTACATTAATCGGCTTACCAATTAAGGACATTTCCAAATTACTCTCCGCAATCCAAAAATCGCGTAGGGCTTCAATATAACTATTAACACTTTGCACTTGCGCACGTGCATCAGCCATTAGATCAAATGGGCCAATCAACATGCCGTTATAGCGCAATAGGTTTTCTTGCAACACACGTTTACGTAAGGGGATGATTTCATCGCGATAATGTTTAGCAACATCATAATTGGTGCGGTATTGGTTGTAATGACTGCGCACTTCAGATGCTGCCAGTATGGTCTGGTTGGTTGCAACATTCAAAGCTTGCATATAACTTGCTTCTGCACGTTTTAATTTAGCATTTCCCCAATCAAAAATTGGTAATTCAAAGCTAAACTGAATGCCTTTTTTGTAAGGGTCTCCACGCCTGCCCTCTAGCACACGTGCAGGACCAATTTCTAGCACATTAATAAAACGCGTGGTTTTAGTTAAACCTAATTGCGCGGCTAGGGCTTGGGTGTTTAGTTTAATTTGCTGCAAATCAAGGCGTTTTGCAAAATCATCGCTAGTTACATTTTTAAGCACCTCGCTAGATTTAGGCAAATCGGGCAAACGCTCAGGTAAGGTAAATGCAGTTGTATTCTCTACACCCAATAATTGTGCTAACGCCTCATTAGCTTGCACTTGTTGATTTTCTGCTTGTGCCAAATCAAGTGCTGCTTGTGAGTAGTAAGTTTGCTCACGTGCTAAATCCAGCTTATTAAAATTACCAGCCATACGCATACGCTTAGCAAATTCGGCAGTGGCTTCTGCACTGGATTTTACTTTTGTTAAATAACTAACATTTTCATACGCGCCAACTGCGTAGAAGTAGGCTTTGCGGGTTTCAAAAGCTAACGATAATATTTGCAAACTAACCACATTTTGCATGGCTGCAAAGCGCTTTTTTTCAATTTTAGCTGCTTGTGGCATAGTCAATAAAGCAAAGATATTGGCTGTTAAAATTTGCTCAATTTTATAATCCCCATTATTTCTAGTATATAACATGCTAAAGCTGGGGTTTGGCAAGCGCCCTGCCTGCACCAAATCAGCCTCGGCAATTTGTAGCGCATACACATCTGCTTGCACTTGCGCGTTATTAAGCAATGCTAGTTGCACAGCATCATCTACAGTCAATGACTGATTTAGCAATACTTTTACTTGCTCAGTTGCTGCTTGTTTTTGCTTATCGGTGTTGGCCCACAAAGGTTTTTGTTTAATAAAATTTTGGGTGGTTTTTTCCACGTTGCTAAAACCACCATCTGGGCTAAATGTCGAACAACTCGCCAACAGAATAGGCAACAGTGCTGCATATGGCTTCAAGCTAAATTGATTATTTATCATAAATTCACTTACATTTGATGATTTTGATGTGGATTTTCTTCTGCTGGCGTTGCTGCTGGCACTGTGCTTTTGACATCAGCAGGCAGCATGGGTTTAGCCATTTTTTTCACCGGCTTTAACTTTTTAGCTTTAGTTGGTTTAGCAGATTTTTTTGGTGTTTCTTCCATTCTTTTCATTTGGTCAGCACCCATCTTGCTATGATCCATGCCTTTCATGTCTTCTGAACCCATCTTGCTATGATCCATACCTTTCATATCTTGCGCAGAGTCGTTGGCCAACAGCTTGTCTTTATCATTGTTAATCGATTTAAACTTATTTAAGCTCGATTCATAATTTAAAACTTTTGGACTGGCCATTTCTGATAGAGCAGCACCCGCCTTGCAATTAAGTGCGAGCAAACTCGTGATAAAAGCGGTAGTAAGGCTAATTGTGCGTAAAGTTTGATTTTTCATGATAGTTTTCTTTCTAAAAATAGTTTTTAAATAAAGAGTGGCGCTATAAAAGCAAAAAAGGCACCTATAGCAAAAATACCTACAGATAGCCAATAAATACGCAATGCATTTTTACGTGTTCTAGCGCACACCATTGCCAATGTCGCATCTGCAGGGCAAGGCGCATTACGCGCTTGCCACTGCAAATATCCAGCAATTGCCAGCATTGCGCCTGCAAGACCAAACACCATCTCTTTATGCTCGCTTATCCAAATTAGTTGCGGGAAATTGCCCACCAAAGCCGTAAGCGTAGCGGCTGATCCTACAGCGACCAACGTAGCAGGTAAGGCGCAACAAATAAGGGTTGAGCCACTGGTAAATAGCGATAAAATATTAGCCTTTTTCGCTGCGTTTACTGCATTTAGACCCAAATCAGCACCTAACTTAGAATGTCTATGCGCCATTTATTTTGTCTCTTTTGCAGCTTCAAGTTCTGCCTTAATGTGAGCTATTGGGTGTTCTACCATTTCGATATAAGTTACGTCATAACCAGCTTTTTTAACAATATCTTTTATGGTTTCACTTCTTAAAGTTTGTCCGTCTTTAAGCTCTACTAGTACCACGCGCTGTTTTAAATTCACATAAACGTCTTTTGTTTGAGTCAGTGCGCGCATTTTTTTCTCAATGCCTTGCGCGCAAAACGCACAAACCATGCCGTTCACATTGGCTTTGATGGTTTGAGTAGCAAACGCTATTTGGCTAAGTAATGAAGATGCAACAAGTAATGTTAATAGTGATTTTTTCATGGTAATACTCCTAAATAATTTAAAAAATGTACATAAAATTAAAACGAGGCTCGCGTGAATTATTCACACCCGCCTCTACAAAAAAGCTTTTATTGATTAAACGCAACATGGGTGTGATTTCAATCTTTTCACTTAAGCCATTCATGTTGCGCGCCTCCATTACAAACCATGGCTGGGTTGTGTCGTAATCACTTTCATAAAACGAAAAGCCAGCACGTGCCGATGTGTAATCGTGATTAATATCAGATGCGCGATACAAGCGATGTGTAGCAGACAAGTAAATGCGCGTAGTTTCATAATCAAACTGCACGCCTGGCGTATAGACAAGCTTGCTAAATTTGTCATCTCGTCCAATACGCTTATCGCTCCCTTGCAACGCTCCTACACCACCCTGAAACCATAAATTTGCTTGTGCGTGTGGGGCGTTCCAGCGTTTAAGTAGTCGCGTATAAGTAAGCTCTTCTAACGTGCGCGATTTGGTTTTATCGTCAGCGCGCATGTAGGTTGCGCTCACGCCAAAAGCATCTCGCGGGCTAAAGGCATAGTTAATAAAGGTTTCGCGCCAATTATTGTTAAAGTCGCCCATCGCCATTGTTGATTCATCAAAGCCCATAGGCCCAGCTGTGGCGTATTGGCACATAAGCGTAGCCAAAATAGGCAAAGCAGTTTTAATACGGTGGACAATCATGGTTTTTCCTTTATCTAAGCATTTGATTAACCGTTAAAAGTTATCAAACCAATTTATTGCGCCCTAAAGTTTAGGTAACTCTAAGTTCTAGATTTAGCTAAAACTTGGACGCAATAAGGCTGTTAGATAAAAGAGATGGGTGGGCGTTGCAGGTTAGGCTGGGTGATTGAAGCGTAAGAAATATGATCAAAATCATATTTTTGCAAAACATTTAGCGCAAAGCTTAATTGTGTATGTGTGGGCATTGCGCTTACGAAGAACATATTTGCGCACATTAATGCGCAGGTGTCTTTACAGGGAGTTTTGTTGTTTTTAGTTTGGGTAGTGTTGCCCGTTTGATGACAAGGCATGTCCCTTGCCGATTGTGCTTCAATTTTTACTTCATCTTGTTGATTCATCTGCGATTGCATTAAAGCGTTGCATACCAACATATTTGCACTTGCCAGAGCTTGTATTGGCATTAATACCAGTAGTAAACAAGCAAAAAAATGTGAAAAACGCTTTAACATGAAATTATGATAACCCGTTGCGTTAATTAGTTCAAGATGTTGTTAGTGCGGTGTAGCGAATATCTGCAACCTCAAAAGTTTCTTCACTTGCAGGTGTATTCACTTTTACAGTGTCGCCCAAACCCTTGCCCAGCATGGCTTTTGCTAATGGCGAAACCCAACTTATCCAGCCTTGATTGGGATCTAATTCATCTTTACCCACAATGCGATAAATATGTTCAGAATCATCTGCCAAGTTAAATAGTGTGACCCAAGCGCCAAAAAACACTTTTTCTAAATGTTGCTGTAGGCTTGCATCGACGATTTCAGCCAAATCCATGCGCCGCATCAAATGCCGGCAACGGCTATCAATTTGGCGTAATCGCCGTTTGCCATAAATATAATCACCGTTTTCACTTCTATCGCCATTACTAGCCGCCCAAGAAACCGTGCGCACCACTTCAGGTCGCTCGATTTTATACAGCCCGTGAAACTCAGCCTGCAAAGCGGCAAAGCCTTGTGGGGTTATGTAGTTTTTTTCGTCTGTTTTACTCAAAAATATTTACTCAAAAGTGATAATTAAAACAGTTGGTAAAACTTTAAATGATTAATTGGATGGCGCTCCAAAAGAGCCTTTGTCTAACAACTGTACATCTTGTACAAAGTAGCTAGATTCGCCAAAACAATTAGTAGGTATGCCAATATGCTCTTCATAAATCAAACGTACTCGTCTGCCCACCGTTTCGTTAATGCGCTTTGCAACAGCATCGTCTCTCACAGTAAATAAAAACTTTTCAGCTTGCGTACCAGGCATAGAAACCAGCACCAGTTCACCTTCATAAGTTTTACAAACAAATCCTTTTTGTGAAAGCTTTTGCACGTAACCCGCGCGCTCGCCAGATGAATATACCCAAGTAAGTACGGCCCAAGTGTAGAGTGAAAACAATAAAGCAGGAATGATTAAAACCCACATTAATACTTTAAACAATTTTGCAAATCTGCTAACCATCATTTACCCCAGTAATTTTTTGAATCAAACAATTGTAATCATCTAACCTAAGCTTTAACCTCCATTTTACTGCAAGTTCGCCTACAATAACGCCATGACCTCTCTACCAGCTGATTTAATTTTATGTGCAACCGCTCGCTTAAGTCGAGGCTTGCAGTTAGATTATCAACGTCAATTATCGCGCCAAAAAACATATAAGCAAACACAAAAAAAAACACAAAAAAACACACAAACACCGTGGCGAACACCGTGGCTAACACAGTGGCGAACACCGCAAATACTAACCATGCAACAATGGCTGACACTTTTTACGCAACAATCTTTGCTAACAGGCGAACTAGAAGTTAAAAATTTGCCCATCGTTTGCTTAAGCACTGTGGCCGAGAAAATGTTATGGCAAGAGGCAATTCAAAGCAGTATACAAAAGCACGAATTGGCAGCATTATTTGATGTAACAGGTTTAGCCGATGTGGCCATGCAAGCCAATAAACTATTGGTTGATTGGCAAATAAGCGATGCAGTTTTAAATGCTTATTATCAATCGATTGAAACGCGCCAGTTTTTAAGGTGGCGCGAATCTTTTAGAGCATTGTGCTCAACGCATAACGCGCTTGAAGCGCCGCGTTTTTTTGCGCTAGAAATAGCCAATATTACAACAACAACATTGCCACTACCTTCTAACATAAAGCTTGCGGGATACGATCGCCTAACCCCGCTTGAGCAGGCGTTAATAGACAATTTAACTACAAAAAACGTAACAGTTACTTTTTTGCAGCACAACCAATTAGCAAGCTCTGTGGTGCAAACTGGCTGTGCCGATATTGACGCAGAATGTCGCGCTGCCGTTGCTTGGGCGCAACAATCATTAGTAAAAAATCCGCAAGCCAATTTGGCCATTATTACGCCCGTATTAGGCGCTATTAAAAGCAAATTAGCCGATTTGTTAGACGACACTTTTCACCCAGAAACCTTGCACCCAAGTTTATATGAACAGCCACGCATTACCGACTTTTCATTAGGCGCACCCTTAAGCGATCACCCAATGATCGCGAGTGCATTGCGTTTATTGCAAGTTTCTTGTTCATCACAGGCTTTGCCTCAATCAGATATAAGCGCTATTTTGCTTGATAATTTTTGGAGCGACGCATCTGAAACTGATGTGCGACATTTGCTTGATGCGCAGATGCGCAAAAATTGCGCACGCAATTTAAACTTGCAAGGTTTGCACACATTAACGCAAAAAACCGTTGGGCACATGTTGCCGCAATTTTTTGCGCATTTAAACGTTTTGCAAAGCGCGCAAGCAAACTGGAATCGTGTGCATAAGCCATCACACTGGGTAGCGCAATTTAGTCAATTGTTAGCGGATGTAAACTGGGCTAACACTCGCCAATTAAGCAGTTACGAATATCAAGCACAACAAACTTGGTTAGAAATATTGCAAACTTTTAACCAGTGGGATAATTTGACAGGCGCTATTTCGGCGCAAAATGCTGTTAAGCACATCATTCAACTTTGTGCAGGCTGCCAATTTTTGCCAGAAACGGTAGGCCAACCGCGCATTCAATTATTAGGCATGCTAGAAACTAGCGCTATAGCGCTTGATGGCTTGTGGGTGCTGGGCTTAAACGATCAACAATGGCCGCCACCAGCTAAGCCAAACGCATTATTGCCGATAAAATTACAACGCGAAAAAGGCATGCCCAATGCAGATACTGATATTCAAGCAACATTTGCTTATAAAGTGCAACAGCGCTTATTAACCAGCGCAAGTGAAATAGTATTTTCGTGGGCACAAAAAGAAGAGAATCGCGAATTGCTGCCATCGCCTTCTTTAGACCAAATGGCTTTTGCTAGCGAACAACTGCACATTAATACCTTGGCCGAAAAATTAAGTGCTCTGTCTGCAATGGCTAGAATGGAATTCTTAGACGATTCAAATGCGCCTGCTATTACGCAAAATGAAAAATTGCGTGGTGGCAGCGCACTATTTGAAGCGCAAGCCGTCTGCCCCGCTTGGGCTTTTTATCAATATCGCCTTGGTGCAAGGGCTTTGCAAAGCCCAACAGATGGCCTAGATAATTTAGCGCGCGGCAATTTGGTGCATAGCGTATTACAGCAATTTTGGCTAGTTTGCAAAAATGCAGTTAATTTAAAAGCCATGACCAATGCAAAGCTTGATGCGGCAATTAAACTGGCTATTAATACGGCTATTAAAAGTGTAACTGCACATAAATTTATCCCCAAGCAAATCTTAAATATTGAACGCCAACGTTTAATACCACTTATTTTTACTTGGCTGCAACTTGAAAAACAACGTGATGATTTTTTAGTTCTTGCTTGTGAGGCTCAGCATGTTTTATTAATTGAAGGGCTAGAAATTACTCTAAGAATCGACCGTATCGATGCGCTTAATGACGGTAGTTTGATCATAATTGATTACAAAACGGGTAGCCACACGCCTAATAACAGCAGTTGGGCCGATGCACGTATCACCAAGCCACAATTACCGTTATACGCGGCATTAGTATTTAAAGATGATCATATAGCAGCTGCCTGTTTTGCAAAAGTAGATGCGCTTGACCCGCAATTTAGCGGGGTTGCAGTAAGTGATGTTTTGCCAGAAATAAAACCCTTCGATACCTTGAAAAGTGGTTCTATTTTTAATGAATTTGCCGATTTTGATGCACTTATTTCGCATTGGCAACAAAGCTTAACCAATATTGCTTATGAGATAAAAAATGGCGTTGCAAGGGTTAAGTTTGAAAACGAAACAGATTTAACTTATTGCGAAGTAAAGCCATTACTGCGCTTACCAGAGCGTGCCTTGCAATTTGAACAACACCAACAATAATCCTGTTAAAAATAAAAAGTATAAAAGATAAAAAATGCACAACGATTCTAGTGAATACGATTTAGCTCAATCAACGCTTATTCAAATAGATAGTGAAAACCGCGAGCGCGCATTAGCGCTTGAAAACTTTATTGTAGAAGCGCCTGCAGGTGCGGGTAAAACTGAGCTTTTAACGCAGCGCTATTTAAAATTAATGGCGATTGTAAGCGCACCTGAAGAAATAGTGGCGCTAACTTTTACCAACAAAGCCGCGGCTGAGATGCGTAATCGCATTCTTTTATCACTCGTTTCTGCAGAAAACGACACACCACCGTTGAGCGAATTAGCCAATGTGCCGCATAAATTGGTTACGCGTCATTTAGCCTTAAACGCACTTAAACATGCGAGCAATAACGGCTGGCAATTGTTAGCACAGCCTGCTCGGCTAGGTATTCAAACCATGGATGCGCTTTGTAGTCAACTAGCGCGGCAAATGCCTTTATTAAGCCGTTTCGGTGGACAGCCAAATGTGGTGTTAGATGCGCTAAACCATTATCAAAACGCCGCCCAGCTTGCGTTAGCGCTTGTAAATGATGAAAATGATTTAGACGCCACAATTAGCACAGCATTACGTTTTTTGCATAACGATATTGAAAAATTAACGAAGCTTTTAGCTCAAATGTTAGCCAAACGCGATCAATGGCTGCCGCTTGTGGGTGAGCAAGCTAGCATAAATGTGGATGATATTGCCGCTAGCATTAATGATGCACTAGCAGAATTAATTGAGCAAAAGCTTAAATCTATTTTGCAGTTGATGCCTAAACCTAACCAGCTACAAATAATACCGCTTGTTCGGTTTGCCGCAGCCAATTTAGCACCAGATCACCCTTTACAAGCGCTTGCAGATTGGCAAAACCCTTTAACTGCAAATGTTGATGACTTAAGAAATTGGCAACTTTTGGCTGACTTTTTTCTAACTGATAAAGGCACGGTTAGAAAAAAAGTGGATGTAAATAGCGGATTCCCAGCCAATTTGAACAAAAAAAATCCTCATTATGATGACTTTAAACAACGGTTTTATGAAGCCACCGATTTAATCACAGATGCAAATACACTAAACGCTCTACGGCAATTGCCTAGCGTTAATAATGACGCAATTACCCAAGATTGCGCAATTGTTCAAGCGTTTGCCAAACTACTGCAATTAGCCACTGCCCAACTGTGGGCTTGTTTTCAGGCAGCTAACGAGGTTGATTTTGTAGCGATTGCCCAATCGGCTAGTTATGCGCTAGAAAATGAAACAGGCGTAACTGATTTAGCCTTAAAGCTAGATTACAAAATCATGCATTTATTGGTAGATGAATTTCAAGATACCAGCCCCACCCAAATGCGCTTGATTTCCCAATTAACTGCTGGCTGGCAGAGCGATGATGGTCGTACATTATTTTGCGTGGGCGACCCCATGCAGTCTATTTATCGGTTTCGTAAAGCCGATGTGAGTTTATTTTTACAAGCAAGCGAGTTTGGCATTAACCAACTACCACTTACGCCACTTAAATTATCACGCAATAATCGCAGCCACCCGCAAGTGGTTGATTGGATTAATAAAACGTTTAAAACTGTGTTCCCCGCCGCTGATAACATTACTCAAGCCGCTATAAGTTACCGCAATTTTATTGCCACCAAGCCCAGCATTGATAACGAAGGCGTAAACGTGCATGCGTTGGTGTTAGATACTGAAACCGAAAGTGAGCAAGCCAAGTTAATTGAAGCGCGCTATGTAGCTGATTTAATTACCCAAGAGCTTGCAAATCATCCGCAAGATAAAATAGTGGTGTTAGTGCGCTCGCGTAGCCATTTGGTTGATCTAGTTTCAGTTATTCGCCGTGATTATGCGCATATTCGCTTTCAAGCCCTAGATATTGAACGCTTGAATGACCGCCAAACTGTATTAGATGCGCTCTCGCTCACTCGTGCGCTTTTACACCGTGCAGACCGTGTGCATTGGTTGAGCTTATTGCGCGCGCCTTGGTGTGGTTTAACCTTGAATGACTTGCATACATTAGCGTTTGATAATCACAGCGCAACCATTTGGCAATTAATGACTGATGATGTGCGTGTGCAAACCTTAAGCGCGGATGGCCAAGCGCGCTTAAAACATGTGCGTACTATTTTGAGCGAGGCTTTTGAACACCAAGGCCGCATGCCGCTAAGGCGCTGGGTAGAGAGCACTTGGCTAAAATTAGGCGGTGCTTGCACTTTGATAAGTGTGGGCGATAATCGCGATGTGCAGGCTTTTTTTGATTTGATAGAAAGTACGGCACGCGGCTTTGTGCTTGATTTTGATCAATTAGATGTTTTGATGAATAAACTTTATGCAGAGCCTGATATTTTAGCCACCGATCAATTACAGTTTTTAACCATTCATGCGGCTAAAGGCTTAGAGTTTGACACCGTTATTTTGCCCGAACTTAACCGCAAACCGCCCAACCCTGATAGCCCAATGATGCTGTGGGAAGATGTGGCAGTAGGCAACCATCGGCATTTGTTAGCTGCCCCTGTGGCTAAAAAAATAAAAGGCAAAACCAGTACTTATGATTACTTAAAAGCACTAGAAACGCAGCGAATGGATAATGAAACTGCGCGCCTGCTTTATGTGGCCGCTACGCGCACCATAAAAAAATTGCATCTGGTTGGCAGCGTTAAAAAAACCAGTAAAGATGAGATTAAACCAGTGCCAAAATCATTATTATCTTTGCTTTGGCCAGCAGTTGAGGCGCAATTTTTAGTGACTACACCTTTATCGGCAAATGAACTTTCTTTAAACGAACCGCGACATGTTGAATTAGCCATGCGCTTGCAAGATTTCACACCAAAACTTAAACGTTTAATTAAGCCTTGTGTGCCAGATTTAATGCAGTTAAACGCAATAAATAGCTTAGATCAAATATTTAATAACCCTAACGAAACTGCTAAATCTGCAAAAATTTTAAGTATAACGGCCGATACTGGCACGCTTGCGCATTTGTATATGGAAATATTAGCCCTGCATGGTTTAAACGCATGGCCTGTTAAACGCATCATAGCTTGCAAGCCTGCTATGCGTTATTGGCTAATGCAAAAAGGCCATGCACAAGAATGCGTTGCAACAATGGTTAACACGTTGATCGATGCATTAATAACCAGTGTTAAAAGTGTAGATTGTGCTTGGATATTAGCTGCTAGAGAAAGCACTCAAACAGAGTTAAGTATAACCAGCATAAACGAATTTAATGCAGCTATTGATCAACGCATTGACATTACATTTATAGAGCCAGATGAGTTAACGCTTGAGCCAGTGCGTTGGATTGTAGATTACAAACTGACTTTTTTTGATGATGCAAAAGAATTATTGCCCAAAGATTTAAGGCACAAAGAATCAAGGCACAAAGAATTTGCAGTTAATGATTTTATATTGTTAGCCGAGCAACACCGCGCACAGTTGTCGCGTTATGCAACGCTATTTGCAGATGAAGGTTTAAAGATTAAAACAGCAGTGTTTTTTATTGCGTACGGTAAATTGATTACAATTTAGCGCTAAGCTATAAATTAGCACGCTAAAAAAGCGATTAACTTGCAGATTTAATCGTTGTTAACAAGCAGGATAAGCAAGATCATAGCAAAAAGTATTTTGGCTAAATATTTTTGGCGCGCAAATCGACTTTAAGCTATAACCCAGCATGAAAGCAGTTACCAATAAAGGCTCTGCTTCCTATTAAAAGTAATTGATACAATGATTTTGAATCAAAATTTTAATTACCTGGCCTTAAAACCACTTTTGTCCACCCGTCATCTCTATCATTAAAATGTTTGTAAGCATCTGGCGCTTCACTTAAACTTAATTCATGCGAGACAATAATTGAAGGCTTGGCCAAATTAGCTTCAATCAAATTGCTCAATTTTCGGTTATACGCTTTTACATTACTTTGGCCTGTGGCTATTTTTTGGCCTTTCATCCAAAATTTTCCAAAATCAAAAGCTAGTTTGCCTTCTTTAGCCAGCGCATCTTCTGCCTGCGGGTCTTTTGGCACAAATACGCCCACCACCCCAATTGTGCCTGTTGCAGCCACGCATGCCACTAAATTATTCATGGTTAAACTAGGCACCTCTTGCCCGTGATGATTGCAGCATTGATAACCCACGCATTCACAACCCTTATCCGCACCTTGGCCTTTGGTAAGCTCCATAATTTGCTCAACTGAGGTGCCTTGCGAATCATCAACTGGTATAGCACCAAGGCTTTCAGCCATTGCCAGCCTATCTGGGTGCACATCCACCACCATGATTTTACTAGCCCCTTTTATTTTTGCGCTCATTGCGGCCATTAAACCAACTGGCCCAGCGCCATAAATGGCCACTGTATCGCCTGGTTTTACGCAAGCCAATTCAGTTGCATGATAACCAGTGGGAAATATATCGGATAACATCACATAATCGTTTTCTTTTTCCTTTGCATCAGGCGGCAAAACTAGGCAATTCACATCGCCATAAGGCACACGCAAATATTCTGCCTGCCCGCCGCTATACGGCCCCATGCCCGCAAAACCATACGCGCCGCCCGCTGTGCCTGGGTTCACCGTTAAACAAAAACCTGTTAAACCGCGCTCACAATTTTGGCAGAATCCACAGGCAATATTAAAAGGTAAACAGACCATATCGCCTACTTTTACGCGGTCAACCGCCTCACCCACTTCAATCACTTCACCCATATTTTCATGGCCTAATATTTTGCCAGCCGCCATATCGGTTCGGCCTTGAAACATGTGCAAATCTGATCCGCAAATATTAGTGATTGTTATTTTAACCAACACATCGGTCGATTTCTCGATTTTTGCGTCAGGCATATTGGCAATGCTCACATCGTATGGGCCGTTATATACAAGTGCTTTCATGGGATAACTCCTAAATTTAAAATAAGTTTAAATTTTAAATTACCCTTAAATGCTTATTCTGTACGCTAACAAACCTAATTATTATTGTTTAAATTAAATCGAATAAATTAAGGCTTTGTTTTCCATTGAGCGTAGAAGATGGCCTTTTTAAATAGTGTAGGTTTATTAACTTGCGATGATTAAGAGCTGAATTTAATTTATAGAAAATAAATTAATCGATTAATTTAGATTGAAATTATTAACAACTTTTTAAGCTAATACTAGTTTTTAGATTGATGCTAAAAATCTGTATGTGCTGCTTTAAACACCACTTTTGCCACCAGTATTAAAAACTTTAATAATGCAAAACCAATTTTTAAGCGCGTAAAAACCCTAATGTATAAACTTGCGGGCGCAATTTATCGCCCAAGGTTTTATAGGCCGCTTCAAACGCACTAAAATCCACAGGGGCAAAATCGCCGCTGGCATTGCGCGCTTTTAAGGCATTGCGAATTTGATACCAACCCACATCTGGGCGATTCAATTTGAATTCATCTCGCACGTAACGCACATCGGTGTGCGCAAAATAAACTTGCCAAAATAGGCGGCCTGCATTTAGCACGGCGTTGGCTTCGAAGGATAATGCAGGGTTGGTAGGAGCGGCGCCCTCGCCGCGATTATGGCTGTTTCGCGACGAGGGCGTCGCTCCTACCAATAGCAGGGGAGGTAAATCTGCCAAATACTGCACCATAAAGTCCGATTCAAACCGCGCTGGCGCATTCACCTCAACTTCGGTAAATGGAATAAAGTGGTTCACAATCGACCATTTTTGATTATTCCATTCAAGGTCGTTGGCGCTAGCGGTGCAGTTTTTACCGTTGTATAGCATCCACATTAAGCAATCGGTTTTGAATTCATCCGTGATAAATTTTGTAGGTTGTAAGAATTGGTCATTATGATTTACCCAAGTATGTTGTATAAGTTGACGCACAGTAAATATAACTGCGGATTGCCAAAGGTTTTCAGGCGTTACAAAAAATCCACGACCACTACTAAACCCTGATGATAAAAGTATAGTTAATGTGCCAGCTTGTTGAAAATCATTACCTGCACAATTTAACCAAGCTAGCGCACCATCTGCCCATTTAGTGCCACGTAAATCTTTACTTGCGGTGGCTGGAGTAACTGCATTTTTAAGTGGGACAATATTTAGATTGTTAGTGGCTGGTCTTACAATCCAATCTGTTAATAATTTTGTACCAGCTATATTGTAAAAGCTTTTTTCGCCAATAGGCTGAACATACTTATCAATTACTTCAGTTTTTATTTCTGTTATTTCTTCCTTTTTCTTGCCATTTTGGTTGGTTGCCCATACCAAAAAGCCGATTGGAAAATTACCGTTCAACCCTTCAAAAGCTTTACTGTGTACTACAAAACCACCTAAATATTTGGCATTCCAATTTTTACGTAATATTTCTAGCGTTGGCGCATTTACGTATTTTAATGTACTAAACATAGCTAAAGTTGCATTTGGTATTTCAATTGCAATTCGCGCCACAAATTGAGTAAAAAGCTCGTTGGTAGCCTTACCATAGTTAGCCATAGCCAGTGTGGCTAGCTTTGTTTTTGCTGCGCCTTCTTTTGTGGTTGTATTCTCGCTGTTTGCTGCATTATCGGCATTAGTCGCCTCAGCATAAGGCGGATTAATCAATACCAAAATCTTTTTACCATCGGCAATGGCTAGCCTTAAGCTGGCTGGCACTTTATTGCTTAAGCTGTAATCTATTTTGCCATCATCAGTAATATCATCATTTAAATAATCGTACTGAAAACGCTGGGCGGCTACGCACGTCTTAGTCGCTTTCATTACATCAACATCGGCAACATCCAATGTGCTCATATAAATATTGCGCGGGTTGCTGTGTTTCACTTCTAGGTTGCCCACGCCGCAGCACATATCCCACACAATATAATTTTTTTGCCAGTTTTCACCCAAGGTTTCAGCCAGCTTGTCGTAGGCTTTATCTACCACTGCCAGCGGCGTGTAATAAGCGCCTTTAAAGCCGCGTTCATCTAGCGGTATCAAGCTATCGCGGCGTTCTAATAGATAATTGCGATATTCGGCTTTGGGCGGTTTGTGGTAAATGGCCCAAAATTGGCGGTAACCTTCTTTGCTGCCAAGCTCGTACATTTTGCCTGCCAATGCAAATACGGGTTTGCCGTCTTTATGTAGCAGAGCAGCGGGTAAGTTTTCGTGGGTAGAAGCTGTGCCATCGTGCATAATGTCGGCAAAAAACAGTAGCGCGTAATCGTCTTCTTTTACGCCATCAATCTCGCGCCCAACCATCACCACCCATTTATCGAATACCTGTTTCAGGTTAGCTGGCGTGATTTGCGTGCGGATAATATCGCCCGATTTAATGGTGGCTTTAACCGTGCTAATAAATTCATCTTCGTGCGTGGATATTTTGAATGAGACAAAATGCGTGCCAATGTGCGCGGAGATTGCGTC
>JAYVLK010000022.1:0-19484 GCA_043759515.1 Methylotenera sp. | reverse complement strand
GCTTGTCTGTTGGTGTGTTGCACATTAAATTAAACAACAAGGCTAAGTATGTAGAACTGTCTGTGGAGGATTTGCGGACGCGGGTTCGATTCCCGCCAGCTCCACCAAATTAAAAAACACCCAACAGGGTGTTTTTTAATTTGTGCAGTTGAAGTATCGAACCCGCGGGGCTTGTTAATTAAAGCTGGGTGAGCAGGGGTTTCGAGTCGCATGCTTTGATCCTGCGAACGACAGTGCGCATGCAAGCGCACTGGCTGGCCAGGATGGCCGATTCCCGCCAGCTCCACCATTTTAGTGTTTCAAGTAGTATCAAAAGCCTAGTAAATTCAACCTTCTAGGCTTTTTTTACACCTATTAAAACCGCATAGCGTATTTTTAAATGTCATAGTTTTGAGGGTAGAGTTTGAGGGTGCAAGGTGTTTTATAAAAAAATATACCCTAAAAAATAACTAAGTGATCGTTAAATGAGTTAGGTCTAGTTTTGTAGTCCAGCAAGTTGATGTTATTTTATCAACTTGTAAGGAGATTACATGAAACGTATTCCACGCCTTATATTTACGGAAGAATTTAAAAAACAAGCGGTTCGCTTATTTAAGCAGCAAGATTAATATTGGCAGAAGTCAGTCGCAATTTAGAAATTGCAGCCAAATCACTTAAAACATGTGTGGCTTTGTATGACGCAAGAACGCTTAAAGCCAGCATCGGCATAACCTAGACCAGTTGAGGATTCATGAGCTAGAACGTGAGCTGGCCATTGCGCGTGAGGAGCGCAATATATTAAAAAAAGCCGCGGCGTGACAAAAGCGAAACTATCGAAGTGAAGTCCGCGATGACTCACTTATACTAAAACAGCCGCTGCATATGTTGAGTAATCAACTCAATGTTGCAGTGAGCGGCTATTGTGCTTATTGCAACGACAATCCTTCTTCCACACGTAAGCAAGAAGACATATGCTTACTCACGCACATACGCGCTGCACACGAGCGTGGGCGTGGAAGCTATAGAGCACAAGAGATTCAATCTGAACTTGCCAGCTAAGTTGTAAAGGTTGGTGTAATAGAATCAAACGCCTGTATAAAATTACTCACATTAAATGTATACACAAGCGTAAATTTAGAGTCACCACCGACTCCACACATAAGCTGCCAATTGCACCTAATTTGCTGGATCGCCAATTTAACCAGCCAGCACCAAACAAAATATGGGTAGCTGATATTACCTACATTCCCACTAATAAGGGCTGGTTGTACTTGGCGGCGGTTAAAGATTTATACACCTGCGAGATTATAGGCTGGGCGATGGGCGAGCATATATTGAAGTGTTTTATAACCGCAGCAGACGGCATGTAAAATCAGCAATCAGATTCCTGCCGACTTCGATATCCAGAGAGCATTTTTTAAAAACACAAGCCGCCAAACAATAAATACTTCATAACACGTCCAAAATTTTATGAATCTTTTATAAAGTAAAAATGATTTCTAATTTTAAATTAATAAGATAGCGTGAATCGTTATAATTTAGCTGATGAATACTTTAAAGCAAAATGTAAACATAGCTCCAGTCATGCCTAGCCAAAAAGAAGCTTTTTGGTATTGGTTTAAGCTGGGCTTTATTAGCTTTGGCGGTCCAGCTGGGCAAATTGCGATTATGCATCATGATCTAGTTGAAAATAAAAGATGGATTTCAGAAGAACGATTTTTGCATGCACTTAATTTTTGCATGGTGCTACCAGGGCCTGAAGCTCAGCAATTAGCCACTTATATTGGATGGTTAATGCATAAGACTACTGGCGGGCTTATTGCTGGCGTTTTATTTGTTGTACCTTCATTACTCATATTATTAATATTAAGTTTTATCTACGTGCAATTTGGCCAACAGCCAATTGTTGCAGGTATTTTATACGGCATAAAGCCAGCGGTTGTAGCTATTGTGTTGTTTGCAGCCTACAGAATTGGCTCTAAAGTGCTCAAAAATAAAGCCCTATGGAGCATTTCAATCGCGTCATTTGCAGCCATTACTTTTTTTAAATTACCTTTCCCATTCATCATATTTTCTGCTGCACTTTTTGGCTGGGCTATTAATCGGTTTAAACCAGAGTATTTTGTTACAAGCGCGTCGCATCAAAAACTTAACAAAAGTAATTGCAGGGCGGTGATTGATGAGCATACGGCTGTTTTTAAACACACCATTTTTAACTTAAAAACGGCTTTAAAATGGTTGTTGTTAGGCATTGGCATATGGTTAACGGCAATGCTAATTTTAACATTGCACTTTGGCTGGAATGCAACTATAACGCAAATGGGCTGGTTTTTTACCAAAGCTGCTTTGCTCACATTTGGCGGTGCTTACGCTGTGCTGCCTTATGTTTTTCAAGGTGCGGTTATTAACTATCAATGGCTTAGTGCTGCGCAAATGATGGATGGTTTGGCACTTGGCGAAACCACACCTGGGCCATTAATCATGGTGGTTGCATTCGTAGGGTTTTTAGGTGGCTGGAATCAGCCGTTCATAAGTGAAGCCAATATGCTGATGTCTGCGATATTAGCCGCTTGTGCGGTTACATTTTTTACTTTTTTACCTTCATTTATCTTTATTTTGGTTGGCGCACCATTAATTGAATCTAGCCAAAAGAACGTAAATTTTTCAGCGCCTTTAACAGCCATTACAGCAGCCGTAGTAGGCGTTATTGTTAGCTTGGCTGTTTTTTTTGGTGCACATATTTTCTGGCCAAATGGCTTTTCTACCTCATTATTTTCAGTAGATTGGTTTGCGTTTTTATTAGCCATTTTAGCAAGTGTTGCACTGATCAAATTTAAATTAAGCATCATTAAATTAATCGCGATATTTGCATTGTTGGGTTTAGCACATCAATTTTTAATTTGATGAATAAGACAGAACCATTTAGCTTCAAACTAATCATAAAAAAAACAAAAATTCGAACATTATCAAAAACTTTGAGGATAACTTGATGAAAATAAAATTAACAACTACGCTTTTAGGCATTTTATTAGGAGCCAGCACAATGGTAAATGCAGCCACTTGCCCAGACTTGTATAATCATGAATTTACTACCTTGCAGGGCGTAAAGATCAATCTATGCGATTATCAAAATAAACCTATTTTGGTGGTAAATACTGCCAGCAAATGCGGGTTTACACCCCAATTTGAAGCGCTTGAAGGCTTATACAAAAAAAATAAAGATCAAGGCTTATTAATCATTGGGTTTCCTTCTAACGATTTTAGACAAGACCCGGGAAACAACAAAGAAATCGGTGATTTTTGCAAAATGACTTACGGTGTTAACTTTCCTATGGTTACTAAAAGCTCAGTTACAGGGCCTAACGCCAATGCTTTTTACAAGTTGCTTAAAGAAAGATCTGGCCAAGCGCCAATGTGGAATTTTTATAAGTATGTGATTACGCCAAATGCAAAAGAGGTACTAGCCTTTGAAAGCACGGTAAGCCCAGATTCTGCTGATATTTTAGGTAAGATCAAGCCTCACTTAAAATAAGTTTTAAAAATATTTAATTACAAACATTAAAGGCGCTTTTAAATCGCCTTTAATGTTTGTGGTAGTAAAATTATCATCTAAGCTATTTAGATTACTTTACTTGTTCTTTTCTGGCACCTTAATTTTTTGCAAAATAATGGCCGATAATTCTTCAATCGATCGGCTGGTAGAATCTGCCCAAGTGATGTTATTTTTGCGCATTAGGTTTTCAGCGGTGTCGATTTCTTTACGACAATTATCAAGGGAGGCATAAAAGCTATTTGGCCGACGCTCTGATCGAACAGAATGCAGGCGATCTGCCTTGATGGTTAAGCCAAATATCTTATCTAAATGCTTATATAAAACTTCTGGTAACGAGCTACGTGCAAAATCTTCTGGTATCAATGGGTAATTAGCAGCTTTTATGCCAAACTGCATGGCCAAATAAATGCTGGTGGGGGTTTTACCACAGCGCGATACGCCAATTAAAATCACTTGCGCATCATCAAAACCTGAATTGGTCATGCCGTCATCATGATTAAGTGTAAAGTTAATCGCCTCCATACGCTCATGGTAATTAGCGCCCATTACTCCATGCGCAATGCCTTTGCCAGTTAATGGTTCTTGCGCAAGCTCAACGCCTAATGGGTTGATAAAGGTGCTAAAAAGGTCAATATAATAAGCATCGGCCTCTTTTAACAGTAACCTGTGCTCGACATTACCAAGCGACATTATGACCACTGGGCGCATTCCATCGCCCACTTTTGCAATTAACATGCGTTGTTTCGCATCTTCGATTTTGGCAATAGAATCAATAAATGCAAGCCTTACTTGCGCAAAGTGTGTTTGCGGAAAATGTGCAAGTAACTGGCCAAGCGCACCTGCAGTAATGCCAGTGCCGTCAGAAATAAAAAAAACCGTACGTTGAATTTGCACGGCTACTTTGTTTCGGTTAGTAATTGCCAAGTGGCCACAACTGTGTCAGGGTTAAGCGAGATAGATTGTATGCCCTCGCTTACTAGCCACTGCGCAAAATCGGGGTGATCGGATGGACCTTGGCCGCAAATGCCCACATATTTACCTAAGCGGTTACAGGTGCTGATGGTCATTTTCAACAATGTTTTTACCGCATCATTACGCTCATCAAAACCACCAGCCAAAATGCCAGAATCTCTATCCATGCCTAATGTTAACTGGGTTAAATCGTTTGAGCCGATAGAAAAACCATCGAAATATTCTAAAAATTGCTCAGCCAATAAAGCGTTTGATGGTATTTCGCACATCATTATCAAGCGTAAACCATTTTCACCGCGCTTTAAACCGTTTTCAGCCATTATTTCAGTCACCGCTTTTGCTTCTTCTAGCGTGCGCACAAATGGCAACATTAATTCAACGTTAACTAAGCCCATTTCATCGCGCACTTTTTTCATGGCAGTACATTCCATGGCAAAGCATTCTTTAAAATCCTCGTTCATGTAACGCGCAGCACCGCGAAAACCAATCATCGGGTTTTCTTCATCTGGCTCGTAAATATCGCCACCTACTAATTTTTTGTATTCGTTCGATTTAAAATCAGATGTTCGTACAATCACTGGTTTTGGATAAAAAGCAGCCGCAATAGTAGCTACACCTTCAGCTACTTTATCAATATAAAATTGTTTAGGGCTTGCATAACCGCGCGCACGACTTTTAATTACCGCTTTAATCGCACTTGGCATAGCATCCATATTTAAAATGGCTTTTGGGTGAATGCCCACCATATTGTTTATCACAAATTCTAGCCTTGCTAAACCCACGCCATCGTTGGGAATTTGTGCAAAGCTAAACGCCATATCAGGGTTACCCACGTTCATCATGATTTTGCATGGCGGTTTAGATAGTGCATTATTGGTTTGCGTTTTAATCTCAAATTCCAGTGCACCATGGTAAACAAAACCAGTTTCACCTTCTGCACAAGATACAGTGACAATTTCACCTTCACGCAATAAATCGGTGGCATTTACAGAGCCTACAATAGCGGGAATACCAAGCTCGCGCGCAATGATAGCGGCGTGACAAGTGCGTCCACCTCGGTTGGTTACTAACGCTGCAGCGCGTTTCATGACGGGTTCCCAGTTTGGATCTGTCATATCAGCCACCAATACATCGCCCGGTTGCACTTCATGCATCTGCGCAGGATCTAGCACGATTCTAACTGGGCCAGTGCCCACTTTTTGCGTCACTGCACGCCCAACCACAAGCGGCATAACAGAATGTTTTTTTAATTGATAAGTTTGGGTAACATTATTGGCCGCTTCTTGCGATTTAACCGTTTCTGGCCTTGCTTGTAGAATATAGAGCTTGTTATC
Source organism: Methylotenera sp. (assembly GCA_043759515.1). Taxonomy (GTDB): domain Bacteria; phylum Pseudomonadota; class Gammaproteobacteria; order Burkholderiales; family Methylophilaceae; genus Methylotenera_A. The sequence continues at coordinate 13,646 of JAYVLK010000022.1, read as the reverse complement.
CAAACCATTTTTACCCCATTCAATATCCATTGGGCAGCCATAATGGTTTTCAATCGTCATGGCATAAGTGGCCAGTTCTAAAATATCGGCATCACTTAATGAATAAACGTCTGATTGAGCAGAGTCCGCTTCTACCGTGCTGGTACTTTTACCCGCTTGTGTGGCATCGCTAAAAATCATTTTAATGAGTTTTGAACCCATTGTGCGGCGTACAATAGATGGCTTACCAAGCGCTAATGTTGGTTTATGCACATAAAACTCGTCTGGGTTAACTGCACCTTGCACCACCGTTTCGCCCAAACCGTAGCTTGATGTAATAAACACCACATCTTTAAAGCCAGATTCAGTATCGATTGTAAACATCACACCAGCGCAACCAATATCTGAGCGTACCATTTGCTGCACACCTGCAGAAAGTGCCACATCGGCATGTACAAAGCCTTTATGCACGCGGTATGAAATTGCGCGGTCATTATAAAGCGATGCAAACACTTCTTTAATGGCGTGATTGATATTATCCAAGCCGTGGATATTTAAAAAACTTTCTTGCTGGCCAGCAAATGAGGCATCTGGCAAATCTTCTGCTGTGGCACTTGAACGTACTGCAAATGTGGTACCAGTGGCAGAGCTTGCTGTTAACCTTGCGTAATTTTCTGCGATTGCTGCATTTAACGCCTCTGGAAAGTCAGCCTCCATAATCCATTTGCGAATTTGTGTGCCACATATGGCCAGTGCCTGCGTATCATCTGCATTAAGAACATCTAATAAACCGTTGATTTTATGATCTAATCCGTCTTGTGCTAAAAACTCACGATACGCATCTGCCGTAGTTGCAAAGCCTGTGGGCACGCGCACACCTTTAGCATTTAATTGCGAAATCATCTCGCCAAGCGAGGCATTTTTGCCTCCAACAGAGCCTACATCGGTATTACGAAGTTGTTCAAACGGAATTGCGTAAACTGACATACTTGTACCCTGACGTTAACAAAAGTGGTTTTAAAAAGATAAACAAAAAGGAATTTAAGTTGAGATATAAACCGTGGCTAAATTTGATGTTTTAATAAGTAATTATTCTTTCCCATGATTGTGCCAAATTAGGCTTTACTTGTCACGCGACATTATTGGGCTTTAATGATCTACATTGATCCAGTTTTGTTAACTTAAATAAAAAATATTTAAGCTTTACGCTAAAATAGCTTGATGAATTTACCCGCTAGCTTAAACACAAATAACCAAAAAGTAACTATCAAAACCACTGCCAGATTGCATATGGGGTTTTATGATTTAAGTAATAGTGCAGGAATTAGTTATGGAGGTTTAGGCTTAAGTATTAATGCGCCTTGCACGCAGATACAAATAAACAAATATCATAAACGTGAAATTATTGATAACAGCCATGCTAATTTGGCTGAAAAAACCGATAACTTAATCAACGCTTGGAACACAAATTTTTGTGTTAACAGCCAAAATCAACAAAGCCAAAACACAGTAAACATAACTCAAAATATTAAGGTAATCATTTCTCAAGCCATTCCTTGCCATGTTGGTTTAGGTTCTGGCACACAACTGGCGTTAGCCATTGGGCAAGGTTTGAATTTGCTACTTGATAAAAATTTAAGTTTAGCTCAAATAGCGCAATCGGCTTCGCGGGGCAAGCGCTCTGGCATTGGCATTGGCGCTTTTGTGCAAGGTGGTTTTTTGGTAGATGCTGGCAAGGCCATTAGCAATCAAGCAAATGCCGAGCGCGTTCCAGAAATACATTCGCGCTTAAATTTCCCTAATGATTGGCGCATTCTATTAATCAAAGATGCGGCACATATTGGTGTGCATGGCACTTTGGAGCGCCAAGCGTTTCAACAATTACCAGCAGTTAAACATTCACTTAAATTTATGGTGATGAATAAGCTTTTACCAGCTTTGCAAAGTAGCGATTTGCAAACATTTGGTAATTGCATGCAAGAATTACAAATGTACAATGGCGATTTTTTTGCGCCTTTCCAAGGTGGACGTTTTGCTAGCCAAGATGTGGCGATTGTATTGGCTTGGTTACAACAAAATGGCGCGCCGTGTGTTGGGCAAAGCTCTTGGGGGCCAACTGGGTTTGCTATTGTAAAAAATGCACAGCTTGCCCAACAATTGCTCGTAAAAGCGCAATTAGCTTTTGCAGGCAAGTTAAACATTAGTTTTAGCGTGGTAAGTGGCAATAATAGTGGAGCCACGCTTACATTATCTTAAGTTCTGTTTTAAACATGCTACAAAAAAGAAAATTCTTTTTCAAAAAGGCCTCAAACTAACAAGATATTTAACAAAGAAAAACTCTTAACAAAGAAGACAACATGCAAAAAGCATCAATATTACATTTAATTACCAGCGCTAAAAATGCTAGCCCGTTTGATGTCAATATGGCGATTGACGCGGGTTATGAGCAAATTATGCCTTACACCAACGTGGCGCTAAATGAAGTCGTTGCGTTGACACAAGACGCCATGTTTTCACGTTCAACTTCTACCAAGCAAGGTTTAAGCGGTGTGCAGCGCGAGGCTTTATTTTTTGGCGGGCGTGATATTCATTTGAGTTTGGCTATGCAAAAATTGGCCAAAAATACCATGTTTAAGCCGTTTCAAGTATCCACTATGGCAGACCCTTCTGGTGCATTTACCACAGCAGCTGCCACGCTGGCTATTATAGATAAGCACTTACAATCAAATAATCAAACCTATACCCAGCAAACCATCGCGGTTTTTGGCGCAACTGGCACAGTGGGCGGTGCAGCCACATTAATAGCGGCTTCACTTGGCGCTAAAGTGGTGTTGGTAGCACACAAAGAGTTAGCGCAAATGCATGATTATGCACAAGCGTTGCAAGAAAAATATGCGATCACTGTTGAAGTTGCAGATGGGTCAAATGATCAAACAAAAACAGCTGTGTTGCAAAGCGCCACAATTGCGATTTGCGCCGCGCCAGCAGGTGTGCGCGTGCTAGAAAAGGCACATTTTGTAAAATCTAGCGCCCTCAAAATAATGGCTGATGTGAATGCAGTTGCTCCTTCTGGCATAGATGGAGTAAATGTTAACAATAATGGGGAACCTATTTTAGGCACGCAAATAGCCAGTTTTGGCGCCTTGGCAATTGGCGATTTAAAATACAAAGCACAACAAAAGTTATTACAAAATATGCTTGTAAGTGAAGTGGCTTTACATATTGGCTACAAACAAGCGTTTGAAACCGCTCAAACTTTACTGATGACTTTTAGCAGTTGAAAAGCTAAAAAAAGAATTTTAAGTGTGAAAAATCAATTAGTTATAGCCGCTATTAGCAGCCGAATCTACGTGCAAGCCGCCGTTATGGCTGGTTATGAGGTTATCGCTTTGGACGCTTTTGATGATGTTGATACACAAATGTTGGCGAGCCAAACCTTCAAAGTAACACTCAAAGATGATCAACTGAAAAGCACTGAAATTTTAGCCATTTTGCAACAGTTAGATTTAAGCCTTTGTTTAGGCTTTTGTTATGGTGCTGGGTTTGAAGCGCAGCCACATTTACTGGCTGCTATTAATCAACTTATTCCAGTTATAGGTAATTCTGTAACAACAATAAACTTGGCTAAAAATCCAAACGCGTTTTTTGGTTTGTGTGACAAGTTAAATATGGATTACCCAATTACCCAATTTGAGCGACCAGCTAATACGATTAATTGGCTACAAAAAACAATCGGCGGCAGCGGTGGCGCCCATATAAAGCCGCTTTTGCCGCTACGACTTTTTGGTAATTCCAATCACTATTACCAAAAAATACAGGCTGGAACGTCATATTCTTGCCTGTTTTTAACCGATGGATTACACACGCAAGTTGTTGGTTTTAATGAGCAATGGTGTGCGCCAACGCCACTTTTGCCTTATAGGTATGCGGGTGCGGCAAGTAACGTGACGCTTATTGATAATGTTAAATTTAAAATAGAAGCCTTTATTCAAAATGCTTCGCAAGAATTAGGCTTGGTTGGCTTAAACAGTTGTGATTTTATTGTGGAAAATGACAATGTATTTATGTTAGAAATCAATCCACGGTTAAGTGCAACGCTTGATTTGTATCGTGCCAAAAAAGACTTTTTGTTCGTAGCCCATGTAGAAGCTTGTCTTGGGCAACTTAAACAATGGCCAATAGTTGAAAAAAAATCGCGCGCACACCTTATGATTTACACTAAAAGCCAAGCACATGTGCCAGCTAATATGGGCTGGCCGCAATGGGTGAGCGATATTCCTCGGCCACTTAGCACCCTAGCTGCTGGCGTACCACTTTGCACGGTGAGCGCCGATGCTTTAACACCCAAAATAGCTAAAAAGAAAGTGTTGCAACGCATGGCGCAATTATAAAATTTGCTTTGAATTGCGTTTAGTTTAAAAGTTTAAGCTGATTCAATTTGTGAAAACCTTGCGGTTCAGATTTTGTGATAACCTTGCGTTTTAGCTGAAATATGCCATTGAAATGACCATGCTAACAACCAGCATCCATGCGCTTGTCCAGCCACTTGTAGAAGCACTGATTAATGATGCGCATAACTTAAATTTAAAAATCAGCCAACATGAAGCAGGCGCTACTATTGTAGATGCGGGCTTAAAGCAATTAGGCAATATTGAAGCTGGTAGGCGCATTGCAGAGATTTGCATGGGCGGGCTAGGTGTAATAACAATAGATAACACTTTAACTTTTGCTAATTACCCTGTAACTATCAGTGTTGAATCTAAAAACCCAGTATTAGCCTGCTTAGCCAGTCAATATGCTGGTTGGGCACTGCAACATGACAAGTTTTTCTCATTGGGCTCTGGCCCTGCAAGGGCGCTTGCACAACGTGAAAATATCTTTAAAGAGTTAAACTATAAAGATGACGCCCAAAAAACTGTTTTAGTGCTTGAAACTGATAAAATCCCACCTAAAGAAATTATAGAAAAAGTAGCGAACGACACCCATGTTAAGCCAGAAAATCTTACTTTTATTTTAACTCCAACTATTAGTCTGGCTGGCGGCACACAAATAGTGGCGCGCGTGTTAGAAGTAGCACTTCACAAGGCGCATACGCTACATTTTCCGCTACAAAATATTATTAGCGGTAGCGGTAGTGCGCCACTGCCGCCAATTAGCCCAGATTTTTTAACCGCGATGGGGCGCACGAACGATGCGATTTTGTTTGGTGGTGAGGTCAGCTTAACGGTTAATTGCAGCGATATTGAAGCTGAACAATTAGCATGTCAATTACCTAGTAGCGCTTCAAAAGATTATGGCCGCCCGTTTGCTGATATTTTTAAAAGCGTAAACATGGATTTTTATCAAATTGACCCACTGCTATTTTCACCTGCCAAAGTGACTGTCATCAATATTAGTACGGGTAATGTTTTTACAGCTGGTGAACTCAATGAGGCATTACTTTACAAATCATTTAATAGTTAAATCAATTATTTAAATGATTAGCTTAAAGTAATATATAAAATTGACAATCGTCATTTTTACCGATGAACCAGCGAAAAAGGGCGGTTGGCACGGTATGCAACTGGCGCAAGCTTTTGCAATTCGCGGTGTTGAATTCACTTTTGTTTCACTTCAAGATTGTGCGGTTGATTGTTCTAATCACTCACCAAACATAAAAATACCCAACGTTAAAAAATTACCTATAGCGGTTTTTGTGCGTGGTATTGCGGGAGGCACTTTAGAGCAAATCACTGCGCGTTTAAATATTTTGCATATGCTTAAAATGCAAGGCGTGTTGGTATACAACGATGGAAAAGCAATTGAGCGCACCGTTGATAAAGCCATGACTAGCTTTGTGTTGCAGCATGCGGGTATTCACATACCGAAAACCTGGGTATGCGAATCGCGTCATATCGCGCACGCAATAATTAAACAACAGCTTATAGATTCAGAAGATGAAAACGAGAACCATATTTTGGTTATAAAACCATTGTTTGGCTCGCAAGGCCAAGGGGTGCGTTTAATTAAAGATGCCTTGCCATTACCAGGCGACCAATTTGTAGATGGCGTTTATTATCTGCAACAATTTATTGCTGCCAAACATGATTACCGCGTATTTATCATTAACAATCAAGTTATTTCTGCGATGCGTCGCACAGGTGAAGGATGGTTGCATAACGTAGCGCAAGGTGCACAATGTGATTGGATTGAAGATGAGGATGTATGTAATATAGCGCTGCAAGCCGCATTGGTATTAGATATTGCCTATTGTGGTGTAGATATCATTCGTGATGTAAATGGCCAATTATTAGTGCTAGAAGTCAATAGTATTCCGGCTTGGCGCGGTTTACAAAGCGTGACAGTTGTCAATATTGCACAAACATTAGCTGATGACGTTTTAGTGAAAATAGGCTAAATCGCAAAATGGAAATTTTAAGCACCAAACTGGCCATCGCTTTCAAAAATGCTTGCATTCAAGAGCTAGAAGCCATTAAACCAGGCAATGTACATATTTTTGCGGATGGTCATGGCATGACTGTGGAAGATTTTTTGTTAAGCGCAGACGCGGTTTCTCAAGTAATCGCGCTACCTGACCTTACACTTGGTAGCCGCATACTTTTTAGTGTGCAAGCCACTCACAAAGCAGTTGCCTGCAATACTAATCTAGGCATTATATTGCTAGCCGCACCAATGATTCATGCGGTATTAATCAACAATAACCAGCCAATTTTAAATAATCTTAAAGATGTTTTAAATACTACGCGTATAAAAGATGCACAAGATGTGTTTGATGCAATAATACTCGCCAATCCAGCTGGGTTAGGGTTAAGCGAGCACCATGATGTGCGCGAAAAAGCACGATGTACTTTGCTTGAAGCTATGCAGATAGCGGCACATCGCGACTTGATCGCAAAGCAATATGTCAATAATTTTGCAGATATTATCAATGTGGGTGTTCATAGTTATGAAAACAGTTTTGAGCGTTTAAAAAATGCTTCATGGTCAACAACTGCCTTGTACTTAACACTTTTATCGCGATTTATTGATAGCCACATATTGAAAAAAAATGGTTTAGGCGTAGCCAAACAAGTAATGGTGGATGCTAAAACACATTTGAGAGCCTTTAATCAATTAACTAATCCTAAGCTTTATTTGGGTAAATTACTGGCTTGGGATGCGCAATTAAAATTAGCTGGAATAAACCCAGGAACCACAGCAGATATGACAGTGGCGAGCCTTTTCCTATTCAATATTACACAGTATTAATATTAAACAGTCAAATAATGATTGTTTACATTTGTAAAGCATAATAGATGACAAAATATAAAACCTGTTAAACAAACTTAAGTATAAATTTTATGAAAATAGCTTTTCTAGAAGACAACAAGCATTTTGCAGATGATATTGTGAGTATTTTGCAAGAGGCTGGCCATGTTGTTGATCATTACTCAACAGGTAGAGAGTGTTTAAAAAAAGTGTCTGCAGATCATTTTGATTTATGTATATTTGATTGGGAAGTGCCCGACATGAGTGGGCCAGAAGTGTTGGCCAGCCTAAAATTAAAAGGCAAGTATCCACCAGTTATCTTTTTAACAGGGCGAGATAGCGAAGAAGATATTGTAAAAGTCATAGAGTCTGGTGCTGATGATTATATTGTTAAACCGCCCAGCCCCACTATACTATTAGCTAGAATAAATGCGCTTTATCGTCGCAATCAACCCAATAAACAAACTGAATCTGTTGTTAATTATGGGCATTTGATTGTTGACTTTAGCAAAAGAAAATTTGAAATCGACGGTGAAGTTATAAAATTAACTGAAAAAGAAACAGAGCTAGCTATTTACTTTTTTGGGCAACTTGGGGCTTTATTATCGCGAAGCCATTTAACAAAGGTGGTGTGGGGCACAACGCCAGAAATTGATACCCGAACAATTGATGTGCATGTAAGTCATTTACGTAGCAAATTAAAACTACTGCCTCAATTTGGTTGGCGCTTGATTTCAGTTTACCAACAAGGCTACCGTCTAGAAAAGCTGGTTTAAAAGTTAATTTAGAAGTCAATGTAAAAAGCTAGTTAAAATGCTGAGCTAAATAATTTACAAATGCCTGTTATAATTTATTAACAATTACAATAGGTTATACAAAATGACTATTCGTACGAAAAATTGGATTACTCCTTCATTTTCAACATTATTTTTATTAAAAGCAATTAAAAGCTGCATACTAAGCTTTTCTTTTTTTAGTTTATTAATAAGCTCGGCTTTGGCTGAAACAGTTGTTCCAGAATGGCGATATAGTGTGCGTAAGGGAGACACGCTAACGCAAATCGCTAAGCAATATTTGAATGATTCAGCCAATTGGCGAATGCTACAAGCGCATAATAAAATTAAAAATCCACATGATTTGTATTTAGGCAAAGTTTTACGTATGCCGTTAAGTATGCTTAAGCAAACCTTAGCGCCCGCTGAAATAGTGCTTATTTCTGGTGTTGCCAACATTAAATGGGTAGATAGAACGCAGCAAGTTGCTAGTGTAGGCACCTTGCTTGGTGCAGGCGCACAATTAATAACGGGAAAAAACAGCAAAATTAAGCTTAAACTTGCCGATGGCTCTATTGTTACTCTTGAGTCTGAATCTACCTTAAATTTAGATACTTTAAGTATTTTTGGTGGTGGTGGCATGGTAGACACTAAACTTCGCTTACAACAAGGCAAGGTCGAAATTGTAGCTAACCCAAATAGGGCGCAATCGAACATGCAAATCTATACACCAACTGCTGTAGCAGCTGTTAGAGGCACCGAGTTTAGGGTTTCAACCGATGAATCAGGCATTCGTCAAGAAACACTTACTGGCAATGTTATATTAACTGCAGCTGGTAATGATGTTGCAGTAGTTAAAGGATTTGGTAGCTTATCTGAGAATGGTCGTGCCCCATTACCGCCAATTTTACTATTAGATGCTCCAGATGTAAGCGACTTGCCAAAAAAACTTGAGGTAGTGCCTGTTAGTTTTACATTGCCAGTGCAAGATAAAGCAATTGGATACGTAGCTAAAATTTCATCAGATGCAAAATTTAATACCATTTTAGCAAGCAACTTAAAGCCAGCAGTTAGTACGCTTGAAGATGTAACCAACAATAACCGCATACTATTTGATGATCTTCCAGATGGAGAATACTTTTTAAAAGTGCGTGCAAAAGATCAAAAAGGTTTAGAAGGCTATGACTCTACGCACACTTTTTTACTCAATGCTCGCCCGTTTGCACCAAAAACAAGTTCTCCAAGCATAAATGCAATCGTTCGGGAAGCAAATCCCACACTCACTTGGAGTAAGATTGATGCTGCAAAGAGTTATTTATTAGAACTCGCATACGATTCTGAATTTATAAAGTTAGTTGATCAATTCAAATTAAGTGCTACCGAACTTAAAATTGAAAAACCATTGACACCAGGTCAATACTTTTGGCGATTGGCCAGTATTGATGGCGCTGATCAAGGACCGTTTGCTGCATCAAGTAATTTTATTTACAAGCTAAAGCCAGCTGCGCCCGATATTAGTCAGATTAAAATAAAAGTGCTAGAAAATCGCGTGTATGTCAGCACTATTGAGCCGCCGTCAGGATTAACTTATCAAGTCCAATTAAGTAATAAATTAAATGCGCAAAAAAAAGTGTGGGTAGCGCAAGGTCTAATGGGAGAATTCGATTTTTTGCTTAAAGAATATGGCCAGCAAACCTTAAGCTTAAGTCTGGTTGAGCCAAGCGGCGTACATGGGCCAGAAGCAATAGTAGAGTTTATGGCGATGCCACAATAGCAAATGCATGGTAAGGCTTTTATTTTAAATAAAGTAATGTTTACGGTGTATTGATGTTACTTAAACGCTTGCGATTAAATGATTATGCTTCAAGCGCATTTATTTTGTTGTCACTAGCCATTTTATTACACGCATTTTCATTGCTTTCTCGTGTTGATAATTTGCTATTTGATTTGGGTCAAAAATTTACAGTTAGCACGCCACCTCAAGATATCATCATTGTTGCAATTGATGAAAGTAGCTTATCGCAATTGGGTCGCTGGCCATGGTCACGCAATCATCATGCGCACTTAATCGAGCGTTTAAATAAAGATGGCGCTTTGGTAATAGGTTTAGATATTGTTTTTGCTGAACCTGATTTAACTGATTTGCACGCCGACAAAAATCTAGCACTATCTATAAAGCAAGCCAAAAATGTGGTGTTGCCCGTTTTATTAGAAAATACGCGCGCAAACGGTCAATTAATCGAAACACTACCGCTACCATCTATTGCTCAACATGCGGCTGATATGGGTCGGGTGCATATTAATTTGGATGAAGACGGTGTTGCACGTAGTATCTACCGATTTGAAGGTGTCGGCTCACCCGTTTGGCAGCATTTTTCGCAAGCAGTTTTAAATGTTGCATATAATCAACCTTCAAAAAATCAATTTAATTTACCGTTATATCAGTTAAGCCAATTTTCGTTGGCGCAAGATGAGTTGCAAAAAATCAATTTCTCTGGCTCGTCTGGTCATTTTTCTCGGCTTTCATATATTCAGGTTTTAAATGGTGAATTTACCAAAGATACATTTAAAAATAAAATAGTTTTAGTTGGGGCCACTGCGTCTGGCATGAACGATGCCTTGCCCACACCCGTGTCAGGTCTAGGCCAACCTATGGCGGGTGTTGAATTACATGCCAATGTATTAGAAGCCATTCGAACCAATCATCTGATTACCATATTACCGCAATGGTTATCACTCACTTTGGTGCTTGTCTTAACATTAGCGCCATTAATCTGGCTACCAAAATCCTCTGCGTTTGTTGGTCTTATTTTAACCATGGTATTTTTTTTCCTCGTTGCAATAACAGTAGCTGCATTGCCTAAAATGCTTGGGTTTTGGTTTGCCTCATCTGCAGCCTTGTTGCCAATTATTATCGCTTACCCAGTGTGGAGCTGGCGTAAATTAGAGTCAGCACAACGCTATTTAACCCAAGAACTCGATTATTTGAATAATGTATTACAAGTATCACAAGTGGCTAAAAAAACGCATCGCTATGATCATTTTGATGACCGCATCCAACAAGTACGCTTTGCTAGTAATCAATTGAGAGTATTGCAAGATGATAAAAAAGAGGTGCTTGCGTTCATTTCTCACGATTTGCGTGCACCACTTGCCCGTGCTTTAATGGTGCTAGATGAAAACGCGCTACTAGCAAAAAAATTAAAAGCCCCGCTGGCACAAGCTTTAGAGCTGGCAGAAGACTTTCTACAAGCATCTCGTGCTGAAATGGTCGATAGCACCGAATTCAAAGAGCTAGATTTGGCAAGCCTTAGTCATCAAGCTATAGACGATGCTTATGAAATCGCTAAAAATAAGCACATTAGATTAGATCGTGAGATTGTTGAGGCTGCTATTTGGGTGAATGGCAACTTTAGTTTAATTCATAGAGCGATTTTAAATCTTGTGCTAAACGCGATTAAATTCTCCCCCGAGCATTCTAACGTGTTGATCAAATTGGAATTGTTTTCTAGTGATTCGCTTAATCCAGATCCCATACCTTACTTAAACAATAATAAAGAATTTGCTCATGCCGTATTGAGTGTGATTAATAGCGGGCCTGGCATCTCACGTGATCAACAAGAACAATTATTTAAACGCTATAGCCGCGTTAAATCTGAACAGGCTTCAGCTAATGGTGCTGGGCTGGGCTTGTATTTTGTGTACACAGTGATGCAAAAGCATCTTGGTAGCGTTTCTGTTAAAAGCGAACCAAATCAACAAACCAGCTTTACATTGACGCTACCGATTGTGAGCTATGAAATGTATGCAAACGTAAATGAAGTTTAAAGCTTGATATTTACTTATTGAAATTATTTACTCGTAAGAATGCGGGCTTAACATTGAAGCATTTAATTTGCGTTATAATATGAAGCTTAATTTTTAGCATGTAATTATTAACCGATTAAATAATAATGAGGAGTAAGCAATGGCGAATTTATTAGACCAATTAAAGAGCATGACCACGATTGTGGCTGATACGGGCGATGTTGAAGCGATTAAATCTGTTAAACCAGTGGATGCGACAACAAATCCATCATTGGTTTTAAAAGCAAGTACATTACCGCAATATGCCCCGTTAATTGAAACAGCTATTGCCTATGCAAAAGCACAAGGCGGCTCAAAAGCGCAACAAATTGATAACGCGGCCGATAAATTGGCTGTTTTAATTGGCGCAGAAATCACAAAAGTAGTGCCAGGGCGCATTTCAACAGAAGTGGACGCACGTTTATCTTTTGATTTAAATGCAATGGTTGCAAAAGGCCGTAAATTGATTCAACTTTATGCTGATTCTGGTATTGGTAAAGATCGTGTTCTAATTAAATTAGCCTCAACTTGGGAAGGCATTAAAGCGGGTGAGATTTTAGAAAAAGAAGGCATTCGATGTAATTTAACGCTGCTATTTGGTTTCGGTCAAGCCAGAGCTTGTGCTGAAGCAAATGTATTTTTAATCTCACCATTTGTTGGCCGTATTCTAGATTGGTATAAAGCAAAAACTGGTGAAACCTATACACAAGAAACTGACCCAGGCGTGGTTTCAGTTCGCGCAATTTACGCTTATTACAAAGAACATGGTTACAAAACAGTGGTGATGGGCGCATCTTTCCGTAATGTTGGCGAGCTTATTGCGCTTGCAGGATGCGATCGCTTAACCGTTTCACCAAACTTATTACAAGATCTAGCTGCAACTGAAGGCACATTGGTACAAGTATTAAAAGACAATGGCGCTACAAAAACACCACCAGCAAAAATGACAGAAGCAGAGTTTCGTTTTGAATTGAACCAAGATGCGATGGCGATTGAGAAATTATCAGAAGGCATTCGTGGGTTTGTGGCAGATCAAAACAAACTAGAAGCTGCACTAGCAGAAAAACTTTAAGCCGCAGACTTTAAGCCGCAGACTTTAAGCCGCAGATTAGTGCATGAGGTTAATTAATCTTTAGCGCAATCTGCAAGCTTGTAAGCTTTTTAAAAAGTAACAAAAATGTAATAAATAGGGTTTAACATTGACAAGCTTGGGCTGGACAATTAATATACTGCGTCCAGCTTAAAGTTCGCTTAGCGCAAAGTTTTAACTAGGTTTTTAAGTAAATTAGGCGCTTGGTTAACCAAACAATTTATAGTGTAAGTAAATCATAAGTTGTAAGTTTGTAACAATTTTTAGTAATAAAATCATAAGGTAAGCGTTTAAACTTAACGCAAAACATTATATTTTTTTACTTACAATAATTTTTAATCGGAGAGTACAGCATGGCACTAACCCAAATGGCATTAGATTCATTAGATTTTGACGCAACAGTTGCATTAGCAGCTTTAGTTGCACCACACGTAGACATTTTAGAAATCGGTACACCATGCATTAAGCACAACGGTGTTAAATTACTTGAAGTTTTACGCGCTAAATTCCCAAACAACAAAATCTTAGTTGACTTAAAAACTATGGATGCTGGTTTCTACGAAGCTGAGCCATTCTATAAAGCAGGTGCAGATATCTGTACAGTATTAGGTTGTGCTGACATCGGTACTATCAAAGGCATCATTGATGTTGCTAACAAATACGGCAAAAAAGCACAAGTTGACTTGATCAACGTTGCTGACAAAAAAGCA
>JAYVLK010000021.1:0-91654 GCA_043759515.1 Methylotenera sp. | reverse complement strand
TGCGAGTGGCGTTTTAACAACCCAACACCACAAGCACAGTTATTGCAATTAAAACAATGGGTTAAACAACATATGGGCTAGTTATCTAGGACAGCCCCATAATTTATATTAACCCAACCAGTTTTATGATTTAAATCTAGTCAATAAAAAACCACATCAATGTGGCTTTTTTATTGACTTTGGTGATTAGCTTTTTAAGCCAGTTATTTTGGCACTGCTTTTAAACTTGCGGCTTGCAAATACTTTTCAATTTCTTTGTATGGAACTGCGCCAGGAACTCGCTTGCCATCTGAAAATATTAGCGCTGGCGTACCAGTAATACCAAACTTACGGGCAAGCTCACCTACCTTTTCAAGCGGCACTTCACATTTGCCAGTTGTTGTTGGTAGTTGATCTTTTAGTATCCAATCGTTCCAAGCTTTTACACGGTTAGTTGCACACCATATACTTCTCGATTTGTTAGCAGCGTCTGGATGTAACTGGTCAATTGGATACAAAAACGTGTAAACCGTTACATCGGTAATATTGCTTAATTCTTTACGCTCTAATTGCTTGCAATATGGGCAATCTACATCTGAAAAAACCACTAATTTGCGGCTGCCATTGCCTTTAACAACCTTAATGGCTTGCTCAAGCGGTAAACTTGCAAAATCAATCTTTGTTAACTCTTCTAAACGCTCAGTCGTCACATCTTTTCTGGTTTTTGGGTCTACCAAACGGCCTTCTGCAATTAGAAAAGTCAGCTTCTCATCGGTGTACACAATTTGGCCACCCATAAACACTTCATATAATCCTGCGTACGGTGTTTTAACAATACTTTCAACCTTGAACTTAGGGTATGCGGTTTCTATGGCTTTTTTTAAACTTGCTTCGTCAGCCAACGCGGTTAAACTTTGACCAAATTGCGTCACTGCCAATAAAACCAACGTTAACATTTTATTTAATTTCATTTTTTCTTTCAAATTTTATGTCTAAAAATCACACTTTAAAAAGCTACGTTTAAGCTGTAGCGGCTTGTATTAACATTTTTTTTATGTTTAATTGCTTATTTATTTGCGTAAATCCCCAATTAATGCCCAATTGTAAGGCGCCAAGCTCTCTTGAAAAGAGCCAATCTAGCCCACTTGTAAGTGCAACATTGGCTGCAATATCTGCACGTCTATTTCGTTCAAAACGTCTTAAAAAATGATACTCGCCAACATCTTGCATAGTATGCGTTTGTGTAAATATTTGTTGCAATTGCATTACATCTCTAAAACCCAAATTAACGCCTTGTCCAGCCAACGGGTGAATTTGATGAGCGCTGTCGCCCACAAAAACAATGCGGTTTGCAATTAAATAATCTGTTGTTCGTTGATTAAGTTTAAACGAATGCGCATTGCCCATTGTGGTTAAACGCCCCGCTAATCCATTAGATCGTTTAAATACAGCATCCGCTAATTCATCTTGTGTATAGCCCAGTAGCTCTAACGCTTTATCGCTAGAAATAGACCACACCATTGAAACCATGTTTTGCGGCAAAGGCAAAAGCGCTAATGTATCATGACTTTTAAACCATTGCCTCGCGCTATTATGGTGAGGGATTTCTGCTAAAAAATTGGCAACAACTGCCGTTTGATTAAATGCTTTGATGGTGACCTTGACATCAGTCTGCGCCCTCACCCAAGAATTAACGCCATCTGCAGCGATCAATAATTTTGCAGAGATTAAGCCTGCGTTTTCAAAAAATAGTGTGATTTTATTAGGCTGAGAATAATCAAGTTTAGTGCAATTTACTTGCCTAATGATCGTTGCATCTAAGGTGTTAAGTTGTTGCCAAAAAGCTTGCAGCAGATTTTTATTTTCAACAATAAAACCCAATTGCGCCAAATGTGCATCATTATCTTTTAATGTTAATGGCGACACTTTATTGTTGGCCCAAAGCTGCATTTGGTTGATGGTGCCCAGCCTAGTTTTATCAACAAACTGCCAAACGCCAATAGAATCTAGCCAGTTAATTGTAGCTGGTGTTAACGCATAAACGCGTGAATCCCATGCAGATTGGCCAGTTTCTAGTGCCACATTTTCACTTGTTTGGTTAAGATTAACGTTTTGCGTGTCTATAAGCACCACTTTTTTTTGCGTTAATGCCAGCGAAATAGCGGCAGACAAACCAACCAACCCTGCCCCTACAACAACAATATCAGTAGTTAATTGTTCGCTCATATTTCAACATTCATTTACCAAAACTCATTTTACCTACCAGCATACTTTTAAGTGGAGTAATTAATTCCAGCGCTCCAAGACCCGCACCACGCACGGCTCGCAGGCCTGCAATGTCGTTCCCGAACACATTGACTAACAAATCAGTAAATAAAAGTCCGCCACGCTTATCTCGCGTACGCGCTTTAATGTAGTCAAGCAACATGGCAGCATTTCCTAATTCAGCTTGAGGCGTTTTAATGATCAAATCGGCCAAAGTTTGGGCATCGCGTAAGCCCACATTAAAGCCTTGGCCAGCCACTGGATGCATGGTTTGCGCGGCATTACCGATAATGGCTAAATGATGATCGGCCAGTTGCGACACACTTGCTGGCTTTAAAGTGCTTAATTTTAGTGGAAAGCTTATTCTGGCTTCCACACTTAAAAACTGGCCAACTCGCTCACCAAATGCAGTCTGCAATTGCGTTAAAAATGGTTCGTCATCCAATGCTAAAAGCGCATCAATACTTGCTTTTTCACCTGTCCACACCAGTGAAAAACCCGCAGCACCATTTGGTAAGAGTGCCATTGGACCACTGGGAGTAAAGCGTTCATAAGCAATATTATTATGTGGCAATTCTGTCTTTACTTTTGTCACTAGCGCGTCGTGACCATATTCTTTAATAGTTTTATCTAAGCCATCAATTTTGCCTAAACGACCACCATCTGCAATGATTACCAACGGGCTAGCTAGCGTATTAACATTATTTTGGTGCATAAAAGTGACTTCGCTTGCTTGTCGATTCGGCTTAATATTGCTCACAACCGCGCTAAAATTTACGTATGAAGGCTCAATTACGCTATCAAGCGCCTTTGTTAGTGCGCCGTAAGGCAACACATAACCTAATGCTGGTAGCTGATGATCACTTGCATTGAGCTTGGTACGCCCCAAACCACCGCGCTGCGAGATATGAATGGTTTTTATAGTCGTTGCTTTTGAATTAATAGCCTCCCAAACCCCTAATTTTTCCAATATCATTCGACTGCCGTACGATAAAGCCAATGCTCGAGTATCAGCATGTGAAGCCGCTGTGGCGCGCGCTTCTAGTAGGGTAAATTTAATACCATTTTGCTGCAAAGCCAGCGCTAAAACACACCCAACTGGCCCGCCGCCAACAATAACCACATCGTTTGTTTGTGTAAATAAGCTTTGCATAAACTTTTTTTAACGCGCCATTAGCGATTCAATATCTGCAACGGTTTTAACTGCATTTTTACTTAAAACTTCATTGCCAGATTCGGTAATCAACACATCGTCTTCAATGCGAATACCAATATTCCAAAAATGCGCGGGTACATTATCTGCTGGGCGAACGTAGCAACCAGGTTCAACTGTAAGCGTGTTGCCAGCTTCAAGCATCGCCCAGTTGCCTTGTTTATCTTTATAGTCACCTGCATCATGCACATCTAACCCAAGCCAATGACCTGTGCGGTGCATGTAAAATTGGTGATAGCTGCCATTTTCTAATACTTCTTCAACACTTCCCACGCACAAATTAAAATCAATAAAACCTTGTACTAAAATAGCCAATGCAGCCTCATGCGGTGCGTTCCAATGATTACTCGGCTTGGCAACATTAATCGCCGCCAATTGCGCACTTAAAACCAGCTCATACAAATCCTTTTGTGCCGCGCTAAATTTGCCACTTACAGGAAAAGTGCGCGTAATGTCAGACGCATAACCGTCCAACTCGCAACCTGCATCAATTAACAATAAATCGCCATCTCTTAACACGCAATTGTTGGCATTGTAATGCAGCGTACAAGCATTGGCGCCACCTGCAACGATGCTGGTATAAGCAGGCGCTTGCGCACCATTTTTATAAAACTCATGCAAAAATTCGGCCTCAACCTCAAATTCTTTCAGGTTTGGCCTAGTATAATTAAACCCGACAAATTGCATCGCTCGATTATGTGCAGCCGCTGCAATATTGCCTGAAAGGCGCATGGTTGCTTGTTCGGCAGGCGATTTAATTAAACGTTGCGTATCAATTAATTGCCGCACATCATGTACGCTTTGTGGCGCGCTAACGCCAGTTCTAGCTAAATCTTTCACTTGGTTAAGCCAGCAAGTCACTTTTACATCCCAAGCAGCATCTGCAGCCAAGCTATAAAATAATTTGTTTTGGTTGCCCATTAGCTTGGGCAACATCTCATCTAACTGGTTAAAGCTATAAGCCTCATCAAAACCAAACTGTTTTTTTGCGGCTTCTGGCCCAAACCGAAACCCATCCCAAATTTCACGCTCAATATCTTTATCGCGACAAAATAAAATACATTTAGGATTTACGCCTGCAATTAACACTAGTATAGATTCAGGTTCTTTAAAACCTGTTAAGTAATAAAAGTAGCTATTAAAACGATATGGGTAATGGCTGTCGCGATTACGAATGACTTCTGGCGCGGTGGGAATGATAGCGATGCCCTCACCCATTTTGGCGAGTAAGCTATTTCGACGAACTTCAAATTCTGTCATGTATATTTCATTCATTATTTTTCCAAAGTGCATTATAAGGGAGCATACCAGCAGCCAAATAGTCGCATTATTTTGTTAGTTACAATAAATAGTTACGCCATTTTATTGTTTACTATGCCTAAAATCTTGTTAGCTCTGGAGTGACTTTAAGCTTTAATAATATTCATAATTTTTTTAATTTAGGGTTTTTTTGCGATCTTATACCACTCAATTCACCTACCACGATTCAAGCATCCACCAAGGCCTAAGCTTCTTATCTATGACATAAAACTTTCCATCATAACGTAACAAACACCGCTCATCGGTTGGCTTTGGTTTTAAATCTTGTGCGTCGCCATCATTTACATGCGCAGTCAATAGTAAATCTGCAAATCCGTTATTGCTTGTCTTTTGTACGTCTATCGTCAAAAAAGCAAACTTTACCTCTATATCATCAGGATTCATTACGGCAGGGCAACCTCTTACAAAATGCGTAAACTGCATAGGCATAGACATTATTTTTTGCAGTGAGTTACCTTTTTGTACAAACAAATTTAGTTCATTACCCCAATAGTTATCTGCGCAATTTGCGCCATGCGCGCTGCTGTTAAATATCAGCCCAAACGCCTTTGTGTTTTTATTTAGGTAATAACGCGCTGTATCAATTTTTAAGCTGCTTTCACCTACACCTGTGAGAGAGTCCTCAAAAATTGTTTCTTGATAATTACTGATGACCTGCTTGGTCTTAACGTTCACCAACGTAACGATTAACTCTTTTTCACCTTCTCGAGCTGGATTGGATCCATCAAATAAATCATACGCAAAGCTTGCGATTACGATATTTTTATTTTGCGGTGATAGCTTGCAAGCCATCGCAACGACAACTCCTCCACTAGGCGAATTTTTATATCTAAACACATTATTTAACTTTAAAAACCTACCCACAATATCTACCACGTCTTCATTACAACTTTGCGTTTCGTCCGCGGAAAACGCACTAGTAGTTATGCCAAATAAAATTACCACGAATACTTTAATGAGTGTTCTTTTCATTTAAATACCTTTATTAGTTTTATTAAGTAGCTCTTCATCTAATCGTTTTAATCGCTCAGGAGTACCAATATCGTGCCAATCACCTTGATAATGTCGGGCGCTAGCGGTATTGCTGTCAATGGCTTTGCGTAATAACGGCGCTAATTTGGCTGGCTGGCCATTTGCTATATCAGCAAATAAATCAGGGTGATAAACACCAATGCCAGAAAACGTTAGCATTTTCAAACCATCTTTTTTTAACGCACCGTTTTCTATTGCAAAATCTCCATTGGGGTGTTGGGGTGGGTTATTGACTAATACTAAATGAGCTATATTTTGAACATTTTCACCCTCTCCCTTCAAGGGAGAGGGGGTAAAAAGATGCGTTAGACTGGCAAAATCGAAATCGGTGTAAGTGTCGCCATTTACCACCAAAAACGGTTCTATTTTTGTGCCATTTTCTGTCAATAAATGCAGCGCATTGGCTATGCCGCCTGCGGTTTCCAAAGCTATTTTTTCTGGGCTGTATGCAATATTTAAATTCCACTGCGCGCCGTTACCTAAAGCAGCTTCTATCTGCTCACCCAAATGCGCATGGTTAATCACCACTTCTTTAATGCCAGCTGCTGCCAAGCGCTTGAGATGCCAAACAATTAACGGCTTGCCACCCACTTTTAGTAAGGGTTTCGGCGTGTGGTCGGTTAAAGGGCGCATACGCTCGCCGCGCCCTGCCGCTAAAATCATCGCTTTCATGGTTCGCCCCTTTTTAGCCACAGAGAACACAGAGACCACAGAGACCACAGAGACCACAGAGAAAAATCTTCTATTAGATCATTGATACGCATGCGGAAATTCATTTTATAAAATCGTTCAAAGTCACTGGATTCCCGTATCGGGGTACGGGGCAGGCTAAAAGTCAAGCACGGAACGACAGGGTTTAAAGTTTTCTCTGTGGTCTCTGTGTACTCTGTGTTCTCTGTGGCTAAACCACATATTTCGGCCTTGGCACACGGCCTTCTAGCGCATCTAGCAAGCGTAACATGGGGCGAAGTTCTACATAGCGCTCGCACACTTTGCGTAAGTAATGCAAAACTAAGGGCATGTCTTTAATGTAGCCATCTTTGCCATCTCGAATACTTAATCGTGCAAAAATGCCTAGCACTTTTATGTGGCGCTGCGCGCCCGTCCATTCAAAATCGCGATAAAATTCACTAAAATCTTGCGGCACTGGCAAACCAGATTTTTTGGCTGGCTCCCAATAACGCACTGCAAAATCAATCACTTGCTCTTCATCCCATTGAATATAGGCATCTTTGAGTAACGACACCAAATCGTAGGAAATCGCGCCATGCACAGCGTCTTGAAAATCTAAAATGCCAGGGCTGTTTTGATGCGTAACCATTAAATTACGTGAATGATAATCGCGATGCACAGTAACTTGTCCTTGCGCTAGGATATTTTTGTTAAGCAAATTAAAAGTTTGTTGCAACCAGCCATTTTGCTCAGCATTCATGTTAAAGCCTAAATGTTTGGCCACATACCAATCGGGAAATAATTGCATTTCACGCGTTAATAGCGCCTCGTTGTACAAAGGCAAATCATGCGCTTTGCTGGCTAACTGCATTTTAATTAGGGCTTGAGTTGCATCCAAATACAACATTTTGGCGGTGTCGTTATTTAAATGCTGCAAATAAATGTCATCACCTAAATCGCTTAACAATAAAAAACCATTTGTTAAATCTTGCGCGATCACTTTTGGGGCATTTAAACCTGCTTCAATCAACATGCTGGCCACTTTTACAAACGGCGCACAATCTTCTTGTAATGGTGGTGCATCCATGGCGATTAATGTTTTATAGCCTGCAAAATTGTCGCAATGCACCCTAAAATAGCGCCTAAAGCTCGCGTCATTCGATGCTGACGTTAATGTAAATTCTTGATTAAGTTGTGATTTTAACCAACTTTCTAATTTTAATTTTCTATCCACAACACACCTTGAAAAGTTTAAATAAATAAAACAGTTACAGCGATTTTAAATTGCTTACTGTTTTATCGTCTGCAGATACGCGACTTATATTTACGATTTTATCATTCATCTGTAAGATAACGATAAATCTAAAAATACTAATAAATCTATAATTGTCAATTAGGGCATTAATAATGTGGTTAAAAACGCTATACGCTAAAAACTGCTTTATTTTTTGAATAACTTATTTCTAAGAAATCATCATTGTTAGCAATCTGCCTCCCCTTATCCCCAGCAATTCATCTGGTTGCAAGCTTAATTTTGTTGATGCTGGTAAGTAGTGGCGCGCGCGCAGAACCATTAAGCCCAAATAATATACAAAATAAAGTTCAAGAAACAATTCAAGAATCTGCACAAGATGCAACTTCAAGCGGAACAGCCCCATTGGCCGACGGTATCGTTATAGAAGGTGATCGACTCGAGCTATATTTGGATCGCAAGATGCGTGCAAGTGGCAATGCGGTTATTCGTCGAGAGTCGCAAAATATTTATGGGGACAATATTGAATATGATTTGCAAAACGATGAACTGCAAGTTAACGGCAATGTAAAGATCGAATTAGGCGAAAGCCAAGTGACTGGCCCAAAGCTTAAAATGTTGTTAACCGAGAGCATTGGTGAAATGAACGACGCGTCTTTTACGCTTAATAAACAAAAAAGTGACGGAGTTAATACTAATGTAAAACAAAACAATGCCAATCAAAACAATGCCAGCCAAAACAATGTAATTTTGAACAATGAGCCTAATATTTATACCCAATCTCGCTTATTAAATACGCAAAATAGCTTAACTGATAATCCAAGATTGTATATTGACGATTATCGTGAAGCGCCCAAACCTATTGGGCAAGTGTCAATCGACCCGCGTTTTGAAACATCACGAGGGGACGCTAAAGCAGTTTTTTTTGAAGGTCAAGATAAAAAACGTTTGGTTAAAGCGCGCTATACCACTTGCGAGCCTGGTGTAGATGACTGGTACATTAAAGCATCAACCATCGAGCTAGACGATTACACGCAATCGGGCACTGCCAGAAACGCAACTATAGAATTTAAAGGCGTACCGCTTTTATATACCCCTTGGATGAGCTTTTCGTTTAACGAAGAGCGTAAATCTGGTTTCTTAGCCCCAACTGTGGGCACAACAAGCCGCAGCGGCTTTGAAACCTTAATACCCTATTATTTTAATATCTCACCTAATATGGATGCAACCGTTGGCACGCGATATTTAAGTAAACGTGGTTTGCAATTACAAGGTGAATTTAGATATTTAACTGAAGAATATTCTGGTATTAATAGCCTTGAATTTTTAAATAACGACAGCTTAAGTGATGAGCGCCGTTACTACGCCAATATTAGTCACCGCCATCAATTAAGCCCACGCTGGTCTGCAGGGTATAACATTGAAAAAGTATCAGATGACCAATATCTATCTGAAATGTCTACACGAATTATCAGCACCAGCCGTGTTAATTTGCCGCAAGAGGGGCGAATTGATTATGTGGGCGAAGTGTGGCAATTTAATGGCTTGGCTCAAAAATTTCAAACGCTAGATAATATTAATTACCCTTATGAGCGCTTGCCTCAATTAAATTTAAGCGCAAATAAGGTTGGCCAATATTTTGATACATCATTACGCAGTCAATACACTTACTTTGACCGAAATAAAAACGCACCATTAGCAGTTACTGGCAGCCGCTTGGTGGTTAACCCAAGTATCAGCGTGCCATTTACTGCGCCTTATGGCTTTATTACCCCAAAAGTTGGCCTGCACGCCACCCAATATAGTTTAAAAGACAATGATTTTAATATTAACAATGTTAAAACCAGCAATAACTCTGCCACCCGTATTTTGCCGATTTTTAGCTTAGATAGCGGCTTATTTTTTGAGCGTGAATTTAACGTTAATAAAAGTAATAATACCAAAACTAGCTATGTGCAAACTTTAGAGCCACGTTTGTTTTTCGTGCATATTCCAGATAAAAATCAAGATCAATTACCCGTATTTGATACAGGTTTAGCCGATTTGAACTTAACGACTTTATTTACCGAAAATCAATTTACAGGCGATGATCGCGTGAATGATGCCAATCAACTAAGCCTGGCTTTTACCACGCGCATCATCGATAAAGAATCAGGCGCTGAGCGTATTGCCGCAACCATTGGCCAGCGCTATTATTTTGGCGATCAAAATGTTAGGTTACCTGGCACTATACAATCACAAAATGATTCAACAGATATTATCGCCGCATTGACTGCACGACTTTCTAACCGATGGAACCTTGATGCGTTTTGGCAATATAATACGGATGATGCTGGTATGGTGCGCGCTAATATACTGGCAAGATACAACCCAGAGCCTGGAAAATCACTTAATATCGGCTACCGCTATACCCAACAATTTTTAGAGCAGATCAATATTGCAGGTCAATGGCCGTTAAGCCGTGGCTGGTATGGGGTTGGGCGTTTAAATTACTCTATCAGAGAAAAAACACCGATTGAAAGCATCGCAGGTTTAGAGTACGACGCAGGCTGCTGGCAAGCGCGCTCAGTGGTGCAACGGGTTGAAACAGCAACTGCAGATGCAAACTATGGTTTATTCTTTCAATTAGAACTTGGCGGCTTAGCTTCCATTGGCTCAAATCCACTTAATTTATTACGCCGCGATATACCTGGCTATTTAAGCTCAAGTGAAATTCCAAACATATATAGGCAGCAAAATTACAAGCAATGACCTTACAAACCTTTACAGTTGAATCTACTTTTACAAATACGCAACGTTTTTTAAGTTCAATCATGAGCTTGCTGGCGTTTTGCCTATTTAATTCTTCAACGGCTTTTGCGCTTGATAAAGCCGAAATTTTAAAAATGGATAGAATAATCGCAGTTGTAGACCAAGGTGTGATTACTGAGCAAGAATTAGCTGAGCGCATTAAAACAGTGACAGCGCAATTAGAAAAACAAGGCACAACATTGCCGCCAGAAAACGTCTTAGCAAAGCAAATACTAGAGCGATTAATTGTAGATAGCTTGCAACTTCAATTTGCTGCACAAACAGGTTTAAAGGTGGACGATACGCAACTAGATAAAACGGTTGAGCGCATTGCCACCCAAAATAAATTAAGTGTTGACGAATTTAAAACGCTACTTGAAAAAGATGGAGTGAGTTTACGCAAATTTCGTGAAGATATTCGTAGTGAGATCACCATTGCCCGCCTACGCGAACGCGAGGTAGATAACCGTGTAGTAATATCAGATGGTGAGATAGACAACTATTTAACCACGCAAGCCAATAGAGGTGAAGAACAAGATGAATATGAGCTTTCGCATATTTTGATACGCGCACCTGAAGATAGCTCGCCAGAAGATTTAAAAATTGTGAGCACCAAAATGGAAAATGCTTTTAAGCAACTGGAAGACGGCAAAAGTTTTGCCGAGGTTTCTGCTGGGTTTTCGGATGCGCCAAATGCATTAGAAGGTGGCAGTATGGGTTGGAAAAACGGTGCGCAAATTCCTGCACTTTTTTTACAAGCCATTAAAACACTGACTGTGGGCGAAGTAGCCAAACCTGTGCGTAGCCCTAATGGATTTCATATCCTAAAGTTAACTAATCGACGTGGTGGAGATTCTTCATTAGTGGTTGATCAAACGCGCGCGCGTCATATTTTAATCAAATTAACCGAAGTGGTTTCTGAAAAAGATGGCAAGCAAAAAATGGATAATATTAAAGAGCGCCTAGATAATGGCGTTAAGTTTGAAGAAATGGCGCGTCAATATTCAGAAGATGGTAGTGCTGTTAATGGCGGTGATTTAGGTTGGGTTAACCCAGGAGACACGGTGCCAGCTTTTGAACAAGCCATGAACGGCCTTGGCTTAAATGAGATAAGCGCGCCAATATTAACCCCGTTTGGCTGGCATATTATTCAGGTGCAAGAGCGGCGTAAGCAAGATATGAGTAAAGAAGCTGCAAGGTTAAAAGCGCGTCAAGAGATTCGCGCGCGTAAATCTGACGAAGCTTATCAAGATTGGGTGCGTGAGTTACGCGATCGTGCTTTTGTAGATCTGCGTTTAGAAGATAAGTTTTAGCTTTAAAAAACCCACGACTTTGATTTCGCGCAACCCCCGCATAGCAATCACCTCTGGCGAACCAGCAGGTATTGGGCCAGATATTTGCGTAATGCTGTCACAATTAGATATTGCAGCTGAAATTACCATTATTGGCGATACGCAACTACTAATTAATCGCGCTAAGCAGCTTAATATTGCTTTTGAAGTTAAGCCTTACCAAATTACAAACTCGTCTGAAACTCACTGCAAAAATCAACTTACCGTATTGCATATTCCAACTTTAGCAACTGTTAGGGCAGGTTTGCTAAATCCAGTTAATAGTCCATATGTGTTAAATACGCTCACTTGTGCAATCGATGGCGCATTGAGTGGTGCCTTTGATGCCATCGTAACCGCGCCTGTGCACAAAGGGGTGATTAACGATGCGGGCATTGCTTTTACTGGCCATACTGAATTTTTAGCCGATTATACAAATACAAAAAATGTGGTCATGATGCTTGTTGGTGGCGACTTAAAAGTGGCCTTGGTTACCATACATTTGGCCTTAAAAGATGTGCCGGCTGCTATTACCAGCTCTGGCTTAGAATCCACCATTCGCATTTTGCATCACGATTTAATCACTAAATTTGGCATCAATAATCCGCGCATTTTAGTTGCAGGCTTAAACCCACATGCAGGTGAAGATGGTTATTTAGGTCGTGAGGAAATTGAAATCATTAACCCAGTTTTGAGCAAATTACGCAGTGAAGGCATGCTATTAATTGGCGCATTACCAGCAGATACTTTGTTTGCCAAACACCATTTAAGCCAAGCTGACGCGGTGCTAGCCATGTATCACGATCAAGGTTTGCCTGTGTTAAAGCATGCCAGTTTTGGTGAGGGCGTTAATGTAACTCTTGGCTTGCCCATTATCCGCACATCGGTTGATCACGGCACAGCACTTGACCTAGCTGGAAAAAACAATTCTGGTACTAGTAGAATAGATATTGGTAGTATGTTAAGTGCTATTCAACTAGCCATTGAATTAGCCAAAAATAAAGCAACATGAAACACCTCGCTAAAAAAAGATTTGGCCAGAATTTTTTAACGGATCAAGGCGTGATTGCTAGCTTAATTGAGGCAATTAACCCGCAAACTGATCAAACGATCGTAGAAATTGGCCCAGGTTTAGGCGCGTTAACCAAGCCACTTTTGGCCAGAATAAAAGAATTGCATGTGGTGGAAATTGACCGCGATATTGTGGCTTGGATGCAAACAGAATATGCAAAGCCAATTTACGCTAAAAATAATTTAATCGTTCACAATGTTGATGCGCTTAAATTTGATTTTTCTGGTTTAAGCAGTCAGTTAAGAGTTACTGGTAATTTACCCTACAATATTTCCACGCCTATTTTGTTTCATCTGCTAGAAAATATCAGCCACATTACTGACATGCATTTTATGTTACAAAAAGAAGTGGTTGAGCGCATGGTGGCCGTGCCTTCAACCCCAGCGTACGGACGGTTGAGCGTGATGTTGCAATATTATTTGAGTATGGAATATTTGATTACCGTGCCGCCAGAAGCGTTTGAGCCCGCACCAAAAGTAGAATCTGCATTTGTGCGTTGCGTGCCACATGCCGTTTTGCCATTTGTAGCCAACGATACAGTGCTATTTTACAAGGTAGTGTTGGCTGCATTTGGACAACGCCGTAAAACATTGCGTAATACGCTTAAAGGCTTGCTAGATGACACTGGGTTTACCAATCTTGCCATTAATCCACAATTGCGTGCCGAAAATTTAAGCGTCGCCCAATTTGTTAACATTAGCAATTATGTTGGTGGTTCGCTTGTTTGATATAATTATTTACTCCCAAAACCTTTAATTTATAGCTAGAGAAACCCATGCGAATTATTCTTTTAGGCGCACCAGGCGCTGGCAAAGGCACACAAGCCACCTTTTTACGCGAAAAATTCAATATTCCCCAAATATCCACAGGTGACATGCTACGCGCCGCTGTTAAGGCAGGCACGCCACTGGGTTTAGAAGCCAAAAGTTTTATGGATAGCGGTGGTTTAGTACCAGATGCGGTGATTATTGGCTTGGTGAGTGAACGCATAAAGGAAGCTGATTGCAAAAACGGCTTTTTGTTTGACGGCTTTCCACGCACTATCCCGCAAGCAGAAGCCATGAAAAACGCAGGCGTTGGCATTGATTACGTGGTAGAAATTGATGTACCTGATGTTGCAATTATTGAGCGCATGAGTGGCCGCCGCAGCCATATTGCCTCTGGTCGCACTTATCACATTAAATTTAATCCGCCCAAAGTGGCAGGCAAAGATGATGTGACAGGTGAAGATTTGGTGCAACGTGATGATGATAAAGAAGATGTGGTTAAAAACCGCCTAAACGTGTATCACAGCCAAACCAAACCATTAGTTAAATATTATGTGGATTGGGCCAATAGCGGTGTGAGCGGTGCGCCAAAGCATGTGTTTGTGAATGGCATTGGCGAGATGAATGCGATTAAAGATAGTATTTTTGGTGCTTTAAAATAAATGCCAACGAAATGTTGGCTTTTTATAAGTTAGGATTGCAACTTGAACTCCAAGATAACAGGATCTCAATTAATAGATTTAAAAAACTCTGTTGTTGAGGATTTTGACTCTTCAAACTGGCGTGAGCTAGCTGCTCTTACTAACACATTAGACGACTTAGAACGTCATCCTAGATTATTAAGAAGCTTAAGTTTTGGTGATGAAGATTATGATGGACTAGCTTTAACTTTCTTGAGAAAAATGATTGGTACAAATGATGAAAATCTAAAAACAGTTCGAGATTACATATCAAAAAAATGTATCAATGTAGGTGAAAACATATCAAGCACTGATAGTTCATTTAGAAAAATCGTATTTTCACCATCTATATTCACAATACCAAATGAGCCGCCTGATCCAAATTTAATATCAGTAATGATGCCTTTTTCATCCGACTTGAATTCAGTTTATGAATCAATTAAAAAAGCTTCAATAAATGCTGGTTTTAGCTGCAAAAGAGTGGATGACATTTGGGATCACTCGACTATCATTCAAGATGTATTTTCGTTGATATATAAATCTCATATTGTTGTTTGCGATTTCACAGGTAAAAATCCAAATGTATTTTATGAAGCAGGCATTGCACACACTTTAGGTAAACATGTAGTTCCAATCACACAATCTGTACAAGATATTCCTTTTGATCTTAAACATCACAGGTTTGCAACCTATTTAAATAACAATGAAGGGCGTAGTACTCTAGAAAGTGATTTGACTTCAAGATTTTTGACATTGAATAAAATACGTTAAACTACTATAAGCCAATTAGTGTAGATTCTGGTCATGTATGGTGGGTTCTTGAACCCACGCGCAACACTAACTTATGGTTTATTCGCGTGGGTCACAAGTGACCCACCCTACTTGTTTCTATTAGTTACACACTGCAACTAAGTTTGTTTTACTTTACTAGCTTTGTTTTTATAATTAAGCTTGGCTAATGTCTAATTTTTGACCAACAAATTATATGTGCCAAAATTTACACTAAAGGATTAAGTAAATGAAAATTCGCGTACTAGTTTTGTTTGGTGTATTTGCTTTATTAATAATATTTATGATTTTAAATTGGACAACCATCATGGCGCCAACAGCGCTTAATTTGGCGGTTGCGCAAGTTAACGCGCCGCTTGGTCTGGTTTTGTTAGGCATAATCGCCTTATTAACCGCATTATTTCTTTTCTATATTCTGTATTTGCAAACATCTGTGCTGTTTGAGGCGCGTCGTCATGCTAAAGAGTTACAAAATAATCGTGAATTGACCGATAAAGCGGAGGCTTCTCGCTTTACTGAACTGCGTCAGTTTATGGATGCTGAAATACAAAAGCAGGCAATTGTTCAAGCAGATTCTAAATCAGCAATATTGTCGAAGATAGATGTATTAAACACTGACATTCATCGCGCAATTGATGTGTCTGGCAATTCGCTTTCAGCTTACATCGGCGAGATGGAAGACAGGTTGGAATCCAAATTTCCAGTTATTAAATAGCGCCCTGCTTTAACTCAACTTTACAATTTACAATTTTTAATTGGTATGTCACTTTGTAAAAAGCAACGCTCAAATTTAAATTACGCATATTTTGCATTAATTTTTTCATTCTCTTTACACTCATTCAGCCAATTACAAGGTCGACATGCAATGCTAAAGACCATGCCTTCAAGTATAATTTCTGTACTTTTAATTTAAAACAAAACCACCATGCAACAGCAGTATCCTTTCAAAGAAATCGAACAAGCCGCACAAACTTATTGGGACGATAATCAAACATTTGCCGCGTCTGAGGATTCGGCAAAACCTAAGTATTATTGCCTATCAATGTTTCCCTACCCAAGTGGCCGCTTGCACATGGGGCATGTGCGCAATTACACCATTGGTGATGTATTGAGCCGATTTCATAAAATGAAGGGCTTTAACGTGATGCAACCCATGGGTTGGGATGCGTTTGGTTTGCCTGCAGAAAATGCGGCGATAAAAAATAATACTGCACCTGCCAAGTGGACGTATGAAAATATAGAACACATGAAAACGCAGCTTAAACAGCTAGGTTTGGGTGTGGATTGGAATCGCGAGATTGCCACTTGTAAACCAGAATATTACAAATGGGAACAATGGCTATTTACCGAGTTATTTAAAAAAGGCTTGATCTACAAAAAAACAGCTACAGTTAACTGGGATCCAGTAGATGGCACGGTTTTGGCTAACGAACAAGTGATTGACGGCCGCGGTTGGCGTAGTGGCGCGCTGGTAGAAAAGCGCGATATTCCGCAATATTTTATGAAAATCACTGCTTATGCCGAGGAATTATTGGCTGATTTAGATAAGCTTGATGGCTGGCCTGAACAAGTAAAAACCATGCAACGCAATTGGATAGGCAAGAGTTATGGTTGCGAAGTGGAGTTTCCTATCGCTGGGCAAAGCGGTAATTTAAAAGTTTATACCACCCGCCCAGACACCCTAATGGGCGCGACTTACGTAGCTGTTGCCGCTGAACATGCGCTGGCCACCTCAGCGGCTAAAACCAACCCTGCATTGGCCAGTTTCATTGCCGAATGTAAACGCGGTAGTGTGGCCGAGGCCGATGTAGCCACCGCTGAGAAAAAAGGCATGGATACAGGCCTATTTGTCATGCATCCGCTTAATGGTGAGCAATTGCCGATTTGGGTTGCTAATTATGTATTAGCTAGCTATGGCGAGGGCGCTGTGATGGCAGTGCCCGCACATGATGAGCGCGATTTTGAATTTGCGAATAAATACAATTTGCCGATTAAAGCGGTAATTAAAGCAACTAACAACGTTAGCACCCCCACCCCAACCCTCCCCCTTCATGGGGAGGGAATGTTACCATTCACTGAGCATGGGATTTTATTCAACTCAGGTGAGTTTAACGGTTTAAATTTTACCGATTCAATTGAAGCAATTGCGTCTGTTTTAAATATTAAAAACCTTGGCAAAAAGCGCACCCAGTTCCGCCTTCGCGATTGGGGTGTTTCGCGCCAGCGTTATTGGGGCTGTCCGATTCCAATCATTCATTGCGATAATTGCGGTGAAGTGCCAGTGCCTGTAGAGGCGCTTCCAGTAAGGCTCCCAGAGGATGTCATTATGGACGGTGTGGGTTCGCCCATTAAAAAAGACCCTCATTTTTACGAAACCACCTGCCCTACTTGCAATGGCCTTGCTACACGCGAAACTGATACGCTAGATACGTTTTTTGAATCTAGCTGGTATTTTGCGCGTTTTGCCAGCTTTGATGCAGACAAAATGTGTGACGAACGCGCTAATTACTGGTTGCCAGTAGACCAATATGTGGGCGGTATTGAACATGCGATTTTGCATTTGTTATACGCGCGCTTTTTTAATAAATTGATGCGCGATGTGGGTTTAATTAGCAACGATGAGCCATTTACGAAGCTGTTAACTCAAGGCATGGTGCTAAAAGATGGCACTAAAATGAGTAAATCTAAAGGCAATACGGTAGACCCACAAGCTTTGATTGATATGTATGGCGCAGATACGGCAAGACTATTTATGATGTTTGCCGCACCGCCTGACCAATCTCTTGAATGGGCTGATAGTGGCGTTGAAGGCGCCAGCCGCTTTTTAAAGCGCTTGTGGAAGGCGGTTTATGAGCATGTAGCATTAGGTGCAGTTAACGCTTATGCAACGGGTGGATTATTAGGCGAATTGCCTACAGAACTTAAAAACTTACGCCGCCAATTACATTTAACCATTGAAAAAGTAGGTGACGATTATGGCCGTCGTCATAGTTTTAATACCGCGATATCAAGCGTAATGGAGCTGATGAATGCATTGGCTAAGATTGAAGCGATTGATGAAACAACTAGAGCAGTTCGCCAAGAAGTGTTAGAAAACGTTGCACTTTTGTTATCTCCAATCGTGCCGCACATTTGCCAAGCTATTTGGGCAGAGCTTAAGCCTAACAACAGTATTTTAGATGTAAACTGGCCAACATCTGACAAAACGGCGACGGTACAAGATGAAGTGGAATTGGTATTGCAAGTGAACGGAAAATTACGCGGTAGCATGGTTGTTTCCAAGCTAATGCCAACAGCAGCAATCGAGCAATTGGCGATAGCACAGCCCTCGATTGTAAAATTTTTGGTAGATGGTGTAACTGTGCGTAAAATCATTGTAGTGCCAAATAAATTGGTTAATGTAGTCATTAATTAACCTGCGCTAAATTAATCAAATTGGGGTTGTTGTGCAAACTTTCACTCGCGTTTTGCTACATTTTTTATTGATAACCAGTTTAATAGGCTGTGGCTTTCATTTGCGCGGCTCTACCGATCTATTATTCAAGAGCATATCAATACAAGGTAGCACGCTTACTATTTCTAAAAGCTTGAATCAATCTTTGACTGCAAACGGAGTTGCAATAATACCTATCGCAGCTTTACCAGATGCAGCAGATGCCATAAATCCAGATCTAATGCTTGAGTTAATAGGTGAAGAAAACGAAAAACGTATCCTTTCTTTAAGTGGGCAAGGTGTGGTTAACGAGTTTGAGCTTTATTATCGCGTTCACTATCGCACAAAATTAGCAAATGAAGCGCTTTGGAGCCAGGTGCAAACCATAGAAGCAAGACGCGATTTTTCTTACAGTGATGCCAATTTACTAGCTAAGCAAGGTGAAGAAAAGCGTTTAAATGAGAATATGCAAGCTGATGTATTAAGCAACTTGATGCGTAGACTTTCTACACTTAAAAAATAACAATTTATGCGCATAGATTCGCAACATTTGTCCGTTCACCTTACAAAAACACTGGCACCACTTTATGTGCTAGTGGGTGACGAGGCACTTGCACAATCGGAGTGTTTAGATGCTTTAAGGTTAGCTGCTCGTAAAAACGGGGCTGATGAACGCACCAGCTTTACCGTTGAACGTTATTTTAATTGGCCAAGTATTACCCAATATAACCAAGCTTTGTCGTTATTCTCATCAAAACGCATTCTTGAAATCAATATTCCTAGTGGCAAGCCTGGGCTTGATGGTAGTAAAGCTTTAATTGAGCTTTCTCAACAAGCCTTAACTGATACAACAGTGATTATTGTGTTGCCGGCGCTAGAGCGTGAATCTAAAAACAGTGCTTGGTTTAATGCCTTAAACCTTACTGGTGTGGTAATTGAATTAAACGAAGTTGCACCAAGCCAATTGCCACAATGGTTAAGCACGCGTTTGGCTGCGCAAAATCAATCGGCTAATGCGCAATCGCTGGCATTTATTGCTCATCTTGTAGAGGGCAATTTATTGGCTGCGCATCAAGAGATTCAAAAATTAGGCCTTTTATACCCTGCGGGTGAAATTAGTTTTGAACTGATTCAAGAATCTGTATTAAATGTTTCGCGCTACGATGCGTTTAAATTAGGCGAGGCGATTTTGCAAGGTGATGCCCCACGCACGGCTTATATATTGCAAGGCTTGCAAGACGAAGGCGAAAATCCTGTTGCTGTTATGAGCCCGCTAATTTGGTCGTTACGGCCGCTAATTAACATTAAGCAAGCGATTGCGCGCGGTGAAAACTTGAATAATGCCCTGGCTAACGCGCGTGTGTTTGGTGAAAAACAATCTTTGGTAAAGATTGCCCTAGCGCGATTTAATTTGCGTCAGCTAGATGCAGCATTACAAAAATTATGCGATATTGATAAAACCGCTAAAGGCGTTATGCAAGGCGATGCTTGGCTAGAATTATCGCGATTATGTTTTGGGTTGGCTAAAGTACGTGCAAGATCATAAGTTAAACGCTTAACGAAAAAGATGTGTGCGTTTGCAAATTACAGATTTTTTTACTCACGAATAGCAATAAAGAGTGTTTATTATGGATATTAAAAATTACATGCAAAGCGTTGGTATTGCTGCAAGACACGCATCGCGATTGATGGCTGCAGCTGACACCAATACCAAAAACCAAGCACTATTACTGATAGCTGCGGCTATTTTGCGCGAAAAATCTGCGTTATTAAGTGCAAATAAGCGTGATATGGACAGCGCACGTGCCAATGGCTTAGATGATGCGATGCTTGACAGGCTTGCTTTATCTGAAAAATCAATTCATACAATGGTCGAAGGTTTGCAACAAATTGCAGCTTTGCCCGACCCAATTGGCGAGATGTTTAACTTCAAGTATCGCCCAAGTGGCATTCAAGTGGGGCAAATGCGCGTGCCATTGGGCGTAATCGGTATTATTTATGAGGCCCGCCCCAACGTGACTGTTGATGCGGCCGGGCTTTGTATCAAATCAGGTAATGCAGCCATTTTACGTGGCGGCTCTGAGGCAATTCACTGCAATCAAGCGTTAGCAAAATTAGTGCATGAAGGCCTGCAAAAGGCAGGGCTACCAGAATCAGCTGTGCAAGTGATTGAAACGACAGACCGTGCAGCCGTGGGCGAGCTTATTACGATGAAAGAATATGTAGATGTGATTGTGCCGCGTGGCGGCAAAGGGTTAATTGAGCGCATTTCAAACGATGCGCGCATACCTGTGATCAAGCATTTAGATGGTAATTGCCATGTTTATATTGATGATGAAGCAGATTTTGACAAGGCTTTGGCAATTTTAGAGAATAGCAAAACGCAACGTTTGGGCACTTGTAATACGGCTGAATCGTTATTGATTGCGCGCTCAATTGCCGTGCAGATGTTGCCAAAATTAGCTGAAATGTTAACCAAACATCACATAGAGATTCGTGGATGCATAGAAACTTGCGCTTTGGTAAAAGAAGCGATTCCAGCAACTATCGATGATTTTTATACCGAATATTTGGCTGCGATTATTTCGTGCAAAGTGGTGGCAGGTTTAGATGAGGCAATTATTCATATTAACCAGCATTCTTCCCTTCATACAGAAAGTATTGTGACTGAAAATTACACTAAAGCACGTAGATTTTTGCGTGAGATCGATTCAAGCTCAGTCATGGTAAATGCTTCAACAAGATTTGCAGATGGATTTGAATATGGTTTAGGTGCTGAGATTGGAATATCGACTGATAAGCTACACGCGCGTGGCCCAGTTGGGCTAGATGGCTTAACATCAGTCAAATATATTGTTTTAGGTGATGGTCAAGTGAGAGCTTGATCTGATTAAACATTAGAAAAATGGATACGTTTAGCCATGCGCTTTGGGGTTATGGTTTATTTGGCTACAAACGCTACGCGGTTTTAGCAGCCATTTTTGGTGCCATGCCCGATCTAATCTCGTTTGGTGCATTTATGCTCATCAATGTCGTACAGGGTACTTATCAAGCTGGTCCGCCGCCAATGGCTAGCATTCCAAACTGGCTAATCTTAAATTATGCATTTGGTCATAGCTTTGTTGTTTGCATGCCAATCATTGCAATTGTAGCTATTTGGCGTAAACCAATCGCCTTTGCCATGTTAGCGTGGCCATTTCACATTCTGCTAGATTTTCCGTTTCACTCATTTGAATACTTTCCTACACCACTATTTTGGCCAATTTCAAACTTTAAAGTTGATGGTATTCCTTGGTCAAATTGGACTATTTGGCTCCCTAATGTTGTTGGTTTGGTCTTTCTTTTTTATTATAGAAGGCGACAAAAGCGCCTAAAAAAAATTAAATGCTTATAATCATTAAATGCTAAAACTAATTGGGCTTTTGGGCGGCACTTTTAACCCCATTCATTATGGTCATTTGCGATTAGCGCAAGAGCTAGCAACTCAATTGAATTTTGATGAAGTGCGCTTTATACCTTCAGCTAATCCACCACATAAATCGCACCCTCAAGTAAGCGCCCAGCATCGCGCACGTATGGTGCAGCTTGCTATTGCCAATAATCCCTTATTTAAATGCGACACCCAAGAATTGGCTCGCAGTGGTGCGTCATACACCATTGACACTTTGATTTCATTGCGAGAAGAATTAGGCAACACAGTTTCACTTTGTTTAATAATGGGCAGTGATGCTTTCAAGCATTTAAACACATGGCATCGCTGGCAAGAGCTACTAAATTACTGTCACATTATTTTGGTGCCTAGACTTAATAAAGCAGTTGCGCCAGACAAGCTTCCTACAGAGCTGGAAATATTTTTGCAAGAAAATTACACACAATATTGCCAAGATTTAAGCGAGAATACAGCTGGCTATATTCACATGCAACAAATCACCTCGCATGAAATCTCTTCTACAGCCATAAGAGATCAGTTTAAATTGGGTCACAAACCTTTTTATCTAATGCCAAATGATGTGATTGATTATATTGTTACAAATAATTTATATATTTAGGTTTAGTGGTAATTTAATTTTAATTGGCTTTAAACAGCTACAAATATTGTAATCATATTAAGTTAAGAAATGTAAAAAGCTCCTATACAGGAGCTTTTCATACTAGCTTTAACTGTTTAATTAAACAGCAGCTGCTTTGTTTTTACGGCGTGATAATCCGAACAAACCTAATGCAGAAGCCATTAATGGCAATGCTGCTGGAACTGGCACTTGATTCACAACACCAACTACAAAGTCATCGTAATCAGAGTTTACAGTTGCAGAATCATTGTAACCGATCAAGAAATCAAACTGATTGCCGTTAGCATCTGCTAAATTGAATGTGTTAGCAAAATATAGAATACCTCTAAATGGTTGATTGGCATCACCGTTTGCAAATAATGCGATATCAGATACGTTATCACCATTATTATCTTCGCCAAACGAAAACGCCACTGTTTGACCAGCAGTTACATTCATGCTGTTTGTGCTGCCAAGAGCGCCGCCATTAAGTACGCTTTTAATTTGTGCACTACCCAAATAAAAGTTTCCATATGCAGCTTGTTGACCTAAATAGGTAGCTGTAAAAACGCCATCAGCAAGTGCTGTTAAAGTACCAGCAAAACCTGACATGTAGCCAGCTTCAGGAATGATGTTGATAGGACCCCAACCGCCATCAGATGGTGTAATAGCAGTGAACGCCGCACCTGTTACTGTTAAAGAGTTAACAGTAATTGCACTTGCCATTGTTGAAGCTAAAGCAAAACCTAGTGCTACTAAAACTTTTTTCATTTTCGTTCTCCTAAAAAGTTAATTTGATATATCTTTAAAATTTTCACAAGCCGATAATAAGTTTGTTCTAGCAAGCGAACAATAGCCCATATGGGCTAACGGGTTTTCTGAGATTTGTTCGGCACGAATATGCGCATTATAAGTAATTGATTATAAAGCAATTTATGTGTAGGTATTTTCATTGCGACTACAACAAAATAGTGGCGCTACTTTTAAATTTTTTGATATTGCAAAAATGTTTGCTTCTAGCTGATGCATATTTGCTTCAATGTGGTTAGCAACCCATCCATGAAAGGTCATTTGACGCGATTTTAGTGCCTCATAGGTGAGCAACGCATGATTGATGCAACCCAATTTAAGCCCTACCACTAAGACAACGGGAATATCAAGCTCGGCAATTAAATCTGCGCTAGTTTTATTGTCGTTTAGCGGCACTAAAAGCCCACCTGCACCTTCAACGATCACAATATCGGCTAATTTTGTTAGCTCAACAAATGCTTGCTTAATCACATTAGTATCGATGATAACCCCTGCTAACTGCGCAGCAATATGCGGTGCTATGGCTTCATTGAAGCTATATGGATTAATTAGCGAACGCGGTACGCACACATTGCTGGCAGCTTCTAACTTTAATACGTCATCGTTTATCCACTCACCATTTACCAACTCGCAACCTGCTGCCACAGGCTTCATACCAACTACTTTATAACCTTGCGCTACATATTGTTTGATCAATTTGCAGGCCACATAAGTTTTTCCTACACCTGTATCTGTACCCGTAATAAAAAATGCTTGTTTCATAAACTCTGTTTTATTGGCCTTATTTTATGTGTTTAGTCTATCAAGCTTATTTCTTATAATTTTTAACAAAATTAATTGGTGAAACACCATCTTGATTTGCGCGCATGGTTTTAGATCGCAAGGTGGTTGATTTCCAAGCATGGCCGTAAACCACTTCAAATGTAGCGGGCAACTTACCGTCGATTCGGAATTGCTCATAATGGTGAATCATATTTTTCAAAAATCCCCGCCCACTTAACCCACGCGCACGGCCAAGGGTTGAATTATGCGCACCTATACTTTTCAAATCTCGCATCACGTTGATCGCATTGTCATAAGTTAATGTATAACGCTCAACATCTAGCACTGGCGCGCTAAAGCCAGCGCGAGTCAGCGCATCGCCAATATCGTGCATATCTATAAAGCGGCTTACATGCGTTTTATTTGGATTGTTATCAGATAATTGCGTGGCGTGGCGCAGCTCTTTTAAAGTATCTGGTCCAAAGGTGCTAAACATAAATAAACCATTTGGCTGTAATACGCGAGTTACTTCATTAAAAGCGGCGTCTAAATCGTTACACCATTGCAATGCTAGGTTGGACCAAACCAAGCCAATTGAATCGTTGGCAATTGGCAGGCTTTCAATATCTGCACATAGCAAATGATGTTTACCAAGAAATCTATTGAAAAATGGTTGCCCAAGCTTGGTTTGTTTTAACATGCCTAAAGCAATATCTAGCGAGATTATTTGTGCGCCTGAAAAACATTTTTGCAAACTAAAACTACCATGGCCTGTGCCGCAACCCGCATCTAATATGGCTTGGGG
Organism: Methylotenera sp.; assembly: GCA_043759515.1. Taxonomy (GTDB): domain Bacteria; phylum Pseudomonadota; class Gammaproteobacteria; order Burkholderiales; family Methylophilaceae; genus Methylotenera_A. The sequence continues at coordinate 66,633 of JAYVLK010000021.1, read as the reverse complement.
CTTTATTTTTACTAAATCTAGCCGGCTTAACATTTCTTCACGCACTTGCTTTTGTAAGATAGCCGATGCATCGTAACTAGTGGCCGCGCGATCAAATGAAGCACGCACGCGTGTTTTATCGATAAGATAAATATCTTGCGGGTTTTCTTGCTTGTTTTCTTGTGTGATTTGGGAAGTTTCTGACAAACTAAGATTACCTTGCTGTAATTATGTTGCTTAAATTTTTGCTTAACTATTGTGCGGGCTTTGGATTATTGCGCAGGCTCTAAAAACTCATTAAGCGTTTCAACAAATTGACCGGTATGCGATAAAAATGGAGCATGTGCTGCGCCCGATATGACGCGCAAATAGGCAATTGGCAATTGCTGCATCATCCAGTGCGCAGCCTGCACAGGCGCTAACGTGTCTCTATCACCATGAATCAACAAAGTTGGTTTACGAATATCAGGAATTTCTGCACGCAAATCGGCTTCTAGCAAGATATTTAATGCGCGTTGTAAAGTGGTTTGTGTAGGCGTGGGCCTTGTGTTAAAACTGGCACGCAATTGCTTGATGGTATGACGGGTGTCGCTGGCATTCATGCATTGCAGGCTCAAAAATTTAATCATGGTGGCCTTGTAATCATGATTAACACTTTTGGCAAATGATTCAAAATTAGCGGGGTCTATACCCGCATCCCATCCCAGTTTATTCACAAAACAAGGCGTAGAACCCACTAAAATCAAGCGCCTAATTCGATCTGGCTGATTAAGCGCGATGCGTTGCGCAACCAATGCACCCAAAGACCAACCCATTACATCAGACACGCCTGGGATCACTTGCGCCACTTCATCGGCCAGCGCATGCAAGTGGTAGGGTTCGGTTGGTCGGCTATTGCCCATGCCAGGTAGATCAACTAAATAGAGCATATAACTTTTTGATAAACGATTTAGCAAAGGCTGCCAAACGCCACTATGCATGCCCCAGCCGTGAATCATTACAAGAGGCTGACCTTTACCAATTATTTCTACATGAACGCTCATTTATTCAAATTCATCTGATTTAATCTGATTGCACTTGATTTTATTAATCTTGATTTTACGAATCTTGAATTGTTCATGCTAGTTCTTTCTCTGCTTGATTAATGGCATGCGCTAATTGAATTACATCCTGTTCACTATGCGCGGCCGATAACGAAATTCGCAATCGGCTGGTATTAACTGGCACAGTGGGCGGACGTATGGCTGGCACTAAAAACCCTTGTGCTTGTAAGTGTTCACTTAAGGCCACTGCCGCATGGTTACTGCCTACAATTAAAGGTTGAATCGCTGTGTTCGAGTCTAATAATCGCCAAGTTGTTAATTTAAGCTGAGATTTTAACGTAGCAATTAAATGCCTTAAATGCGCGCGTAGATCATCTCCTTGTGCAATTAATTGCACAGATGCTGATAAGGTTGCAGATAACGCAGGCGGTGCTGGCGTTGAATATACATAACTTTTAGCGGTTTGAATCAAGTAATCAATGACCACTTGCTCACCCGCCACAAATGCGCCTGCAACACCTGCTGCTTTACCAAGAGTTGCCATCACAATAATGCGTGGCGAGCTCAAATTAAAATGATTTAAACTGCCTTCGCCATGCCCGCCCAATACGCCGAAACCATGCGCGTCATCAATGTACAAGTACGCATCATATTGATCGCACAACGCTAAATACTGCGGCAATGGTGCAATATCGCCATCCATACTAAACACGGCATCAACCGCAATTAACTTGTGTTTAGCTTTGCTTGCTTTGAGCAATTTTTCTAATGCATCAACATCGTTATGCGCAAATCGATTAGATTGCGCCAACGAATAATAGCCGCCATCGTTTAAGCAAGCATGGTTAAGCTTATCAGCAAATATGGCATCCCCGCGCCCCACAAGCGCACCCAGTACGCCAATATTAGCCATGTAACCTGTTGAAAATAATAGCGCAGCTGGCAAGCCTACAAAAGCAGCCAGTTGCTTTTCAAGCTCATCGTGATAGCGATGATGACCGGTGATTAAATTTGAAGCCCCACTGCCAACGCCAGAATCTCCCACGGCTTTTTGCATAGCAGCGATTAATACAGGATGATTTGCCAAGCCTAAATAATCGTTACTGCAAAACGATAAATACTGCACATTATTAGCAATAATATGCTCGGCTTGTGGCGAATCTAATAGCCTACGCTGGCGTAATAAGCCGTCAACCTTTCTTTGATCTAATTTTTTTTGTAAGTCCTTTAGCATGGTATGGATCGCGGTAGGAGGCACGCCCTCGTGCCGATTGCATTATTAAAATGGCAACTTTTGACATGGCAACTAATAATTTTCGCGATGAGGGCGTCGCTCCTACAAAAATACAGCCTCATTTATTCTGGTTAATGCCTAATTTAGCAAACAACGCTTTATCTGTGACAGCCTCTGGGTTGGCGGTTGTCAACAACTTTTCTCCGTAAAAAATACTATTAGCACCCGCTAAAAAGCATAAGGCTTGAATGCCATCATCCATACTTTGGCGCCCAGCCGATAATCGTACAAAACTTTTCGGCATTGTGATTCTAGCCGCGGCAATGGTACGCACAAATTCAATCGGGTCTAATTCTTCAGTACCATGTAAAGGCGTGCCTTCTACTTGCGTTAATAAATTTATAGGTACACTTTCAGGCGGGCGTTCCATATTAGCCAATTGAGCCAGCAAGCCTGCACGCTGATTTCGCGATTCGCCCATACCAATGATACCGCCGCTACACACGTTAATATCAGCACTACGCACACGCCCTAGCGTGTCCAATCGGTCTTGATACGTGCGCGTGGTGATCACATCGCCATAAAATTCTGGTGCGGTATCTAAATTATGATTGTAAAAATCCAGCCCAGCCGCTTTTAATTGTTCAGCCTGGCCAGTTTTTAACATGCCAAGTGTTGCACAAGTTTCTAACCCAAGCGCCTTTACTTGTTTGATCATTTCAAGCACAGGCTCTAAATCGCGTTGTTTTGGCCCACGCCATGCTGCACCCATACAAAAACGGCTGGCACCATTCTTTTGCGCCTCTTTTGCAGCAGCAATCACATCATTTAAGGCCATTAAAGGCTCATTTTCAACCTCAGTATGGTAGCGCGCAGCTTGCGGGCAATAGCCACAATCTTCACTGCAACCACCTGTTTTAATAGATAAAAGCGTGCTTACTTGCACTACATTGGGGTCAAAGTTCTCTCTATGAACGACTTGCGCACGATGCATTAAATCGTTAAAAGGCAAATCAAACAATGCGGCTATTTCAGCCACGCTCCAACGATTAACAATTTGCGAATCAATAGATTTATCGCTGTTTTTTTCACGTAAATTTACGTCAAGCAGTTCTAAGTTTATAATGGTTTGGTTAGCGTCATTTTGCATTGTTTCAAGCATAAAAACCTTTTATATGTATTTGAATATGTCTAAAATTATAAGCTGTAAAGGCAATATGAAGCAAATACTAAACAGCTGTTTAAAAATTAATCAATCTGTAAAATTTACATCGCTAAAAACCTTGTTTTTTTCACATAAATTTTTAAAGCACAACTTTTTTAAGCAAGCGATTTTTACCCAAAACTGCATTTTATGCGCCAGTCATTTTAATAACAACTCGTCAACTATATCTAGCAACAATTTCACGCCAAATCACTATGCAATGTGCCACGCTTGTATGGTAAATTTACCCTGGCAAAATGCTAACCATTGCCCGCAATGTGGGCTAGCATCCGATGGTAATTTATGTGGAAGTTGTATCAATAGCACCCCGCATTTTGATGCGACACATGCGGTTTTTTCGTACGAATTTCCAGTTGATAAAATGATGCAGCGCTATAAATACGGCAATATGCTAAGCTTGAGCACACTATTTGGTCATTTATTAAACGATAAAATAAAGCAAGAAAATATAGATTTAATCATCCCCATGCCCATGCATCCACAGCGCTTAAAAATGCGCGGTTTTAACCAAGCGCTTGAAATCGCTAGATTCTTAAATACAAGTCAACACAATAAACTAAATTATAAAAGCGTCATTCGTCAGACCTTAACACCCCCGCAAGCAAGCCTGCCGCTTAAAGCGCGCATTAAAAATATTAAAGGCGCATTTAGGGTGAATATTGATTTGACTGGTAAAAAAATAGCCATTGTGGATGACGTGATGACGACAGGTGCTAGCTTAAATGAGCTAGCCAAAACGCTAAAAAAAGCAGGTGCTACGCATGTGGAATGCTGGGTTGTTGCACGTACTATGCCGCACAATTAAAATTGCCAATTTTTTTAGATGATCAACTGATTCACTCCCTTTTAACCTGAAAAAGCATTTTTAAAAACCTTTAAATTAACACTCAATAAATCATCAATATGTTTACTATTGCATTATTCGAACCAGAAATTCCACCCAATACTGGCAATATCATTCGCCTGTGCGCTAATACTGGTGCGGCGCTACACTTAATTGAGCCTTTAGGATTCAAGCTTGAAGATAAACAATTAAAACGCGCAGGTTTGGATTATCACGAATATGCGAACTTAACTTTGCATAAAAATTGGGCGGATTTTGAACTGGCAATGCAAGGAAAGCGCATGTTTGCAATGACTACTAAAGGCAGCCAAAACTATGCAAAGGTTGATTTTAAAGCAGGTGATGTATTTGTGTTTGGCCCAGAAACGCGCGGCTTACCAGATGAAATACGCAATACTTTTGCACCAGAACTTAGGCTACGTTTACCCATGTTGTTTGAGAGCAGAAGTTTGAATTTATCTAATAGCGCCGCGGTGTTGCTATATGAAGCTTGGCGGCAAGTTGATTTTGAAGGCGGTGATTAACATTCAATATTTAGTATCGAAAATGCAATGAAGTAACACTTATAAATCATCTGGGGATACTGTCATGCTAAGCAAGACTGAGCATCTCATTAAATTTTAAAAGATCGCGTGTCAAGCACGCAATGACTATGAAAAAACTGCATTAATAAAATTGTTGATATTAATGCGTCTAATTTGCTAGAAGCCTTCCGATTTCTGCTCACGCCCTAATAAATCAATTACAGCCTGTCGAGCCGATTTTCCGTGTGTGATGGCTTGATTCACTTCACAGGTGATTGGCATATCAATGCCCAAGCTTTGTGCGCGGCGCATCACTTCACGCGTCGTGTTTACACCTTCAGCCACATGGCCTAAACCTTGCAAAATATCACTTAAAGATTTGCCGCTGGCCAATTGCAGCCCTACTTCGCGGTTTCTAGAATATTGGCCTGTGCACGTTAAAATCAAATCGCCCGCACCTGCTAGCCCCATAAAGGTTTCTGTTTTAGCACCCAATGCTACCCCAAAACGCGTTATTTCGGCCAAACCACGGGTAATCAATGCTGCACGCGCATTATTACCAAAACCCATGCCATCGCTGATGCCTGCTGCAATCGCCATTACGTTTTTAACCGCACCGCCAACTGATGCACCAATCACATCTTGACTACTATAAACGCGGCAATTATTACCGTGAATTAAATTGGCAGCATTTACAGCAAAGCTGCTATCTGCGGCAGCTAATGTCATTGCTGTGGGTAGCCCGCGTACAAGTTCTGCTGCAAAACTAGGGCCTGACAGCGCACCCCAATGTTGACCAGTCGCCATCGGGTCGCCAAGCTCTTCAAGGGCTACTTCATGCGGTAATTTGGCTGTTAGTGGCTCTAGGCCTTTATGCGCCCAAATAATAGCTTGCGTAGATTTCAACGCATTGATTTGTTGTAAAATCTCTCGAAAACCTGCTGTAGGCACTACCGACAAAATTAAATCTGCACCATTAATTGCCAAGCCTAAATCATCTTCAACTTGTAAGTGATCGTTAAACTGAAAATCGCCCAAGTATTTGGGGTTAGCACGCGCTTTTCGCATGCCAGACACATGACCTGCATTACGCGCCCACAATACCACTTGATGTTGCTGGCTTATATGCATGGCAAGTGCTGTACCCCAAGCACCTGCGCCCAATACCGCTATTTTTGCCATTTATTTATTGCTCATTATATTGATATTTGATTAAAACGACTCTTACAAAATTAATTTATAACCGCCAGCATAAATCAAAAAAACAGCATTTAGCGGCATAAAGAAAGCATTTAATTAAAAGCCCAGATTTAATTAGAAGCCCATTTAATTAGAAGCCCAGATTTAATTAGAACCCCAGAGTGTGTTGGCTTGCATAAACCCAGTTAAGCCATCGCGGTGTTTTACTTTTACCCAGCCATTTTTTAAACCGCTTGAAACTAGCGTAAGCGTCACGTCTTTTTCAATAGATGCGACCACGGTGCTGCTCGAATCTGCACTGGAATAAACTTTAGAAGGCACCAATACCAGCACTGTGCGTTTAGTGCTTAATTGATTGGATTCTATCCAACTTAAACCGCCAAGCTCATCACGCACTTTAACCCAAGCGCCTAAATTAACGATTATCTCTACAGGATAGCCGTTATTTAAAATATACAACTTACCCGCTTGAGTAGATGGAGCATCATATAAAATAGCTTTTAGCGGTGCAATGGAGCGAAAATCTAGCGCTAATGCAGAAGAACAAAAAACAGTGAGACTAAAAAATAATGAAAAGCTAAAAAACAATGAAAAACTAAAAAACAAGCCCAGCGATGCTGAGCTTGATTTAGAAATGCAACTCGGTTTTAAAGCTAATTTTAAACTTGGCTTTAAACCAAATTCTAAAAGTGATTTAATTTTTTTTAGCCGTTGCAAATCAATTGGCTTTGCCAGATTGTTGCGCTTGCTGTTTCTGTTGCATAAATAGCGCTTCAAAATTAATTGGGTTTAACAATACTGGCGCAAAACCAGCGCGGGTAACCAGATCAGACACCACTTCACGCGCATATGGAAACAAAATATTTGGGCAAGTAACACCTATAATCATTTCTAAATTGTCTTCAGCCACATTGCGGATTGCAAATACACCTGCTTGGGTCACTTCAACTAAAAAGGCTACTTTTTCACCGATTTTAGCCGTTACAGTCACTTTAATAGCCACTTCATAAACACCTTCGTCTAACTTCTGGGCGGCATTGGCTAGTTCTACATTTATTTGCGGTGCTGTGCGATCGGTAAATATTTGTGGCGCGTTTGGAATCTCTAATGAAGCGTCTTTAACGTAGAGCTTTTCAATGCCAAATCCAGGTTGCGTGTCTTGCTCAGATGCACCATTAGTGGCTATAGTTGTGTCATTGCTGTTATTTTTATCGCTGCTTGCCATTGATTTTTCCTAATCTGATGAATAGTCTTAAAGGGGTTGATATGATTAAACTAAAAATGCATTTTAACTTTTAATTAATGATTAAACCATGATATTTTTACTAAGCAAGCCATCAAGCTCACCGCTCAAATCTAGCGCGCGTAATTCTGTAAACCCGCCTATGTGTTTTTCATCGATATAAATTTGCGGCACCGTGCGTAGCCCTGTTTTTTGCATCATTTCTACACGCAACTCTGGGTGCAGATCAATCCGAATTTTAGTGATTACAGTTACACCTTTTGCCGTTAATAATCGCTCTGCATTGACGCAGTAAGGGCAAAAAGCGGATGTGTACATGACGACGTTTGGCACAATTAAACCTTTTCAGATGGTGTTTTGGTGCTTGCTACTTTGATGCTTGCTGCTTTTGTTGCTGGTGCTTTAACTAAAGGTAGCTTGGCTTCTACCCAAGCATCTAGGCCGCGTTGTAAATTATTTAATTGACTAAATTGCTGTGCTTTTAATATGGCACAGGCTTTACTGGCACGCATTCCTTTTTGGCAATGTACTAATACTGGCTTATCTTTGAATTTTTCGATTTCTTTTATTCTAGCGCTTAAATCAGCCAATGGAATATGTTTTGCGCCTTGAATATGACCTGCGGCAAATTCGGCCTCATCTCTCACGTCCAAAATCAAGGGTTTACCACGGTTTAACATCATCACCGCTTCTGGCGCGCTTAAATTATTAACCCCGCTAGCGCCGCGATTAAATAGTGGTAACAATAAACCAATACCAGAGCCAATAGCCAAGCCAATATACAAAATATTATTTTTTACAAATTCAAACATTCTGATTCCAATTATGTTGCGCTATTTAAATTAATTAAAGACATCGAAATGATCTGTATTTTGCATACGGATCAATTTAAAAACGCTATTATAATGGATAACTTGACTCCTATAAATGACATTATCATGCAAATCACTCCCGTTATTTTACTGATCTTAGATGGATTTGGTCACCGCGAGGCGATTGAAAATAATGCGATTGCGCAGGCTAAAACGCCAAACATAAATGCCTTAAAATTTGATTATGCAAGCACCACTATTAACGCCTCTGAGCATTATGTGGGCTTGCCAGACGGGCAAATGGGTAACTCAGAAGTGGGGCATTTGAATATCGGTGCTGGGCGTATTGTGTTTCAAGATTTTGAGCGCATTAATAACAGCATTACAAATGGTGATTTTTTTAAACACGCTGGCTTGTTAGAAGCATTTGCACAATTAAAAGCCAACAATAAAGCCTTGCATATTTATGGACTTTTATCAGATGGCGGCGTGCACAGTCACATTAATCATATATTAACGCTGCTTTCAATGGCAGCATCCCAAGGTTTAACTAAAATCTACTTACATGCTTTTTTAGACGGCAGAGATACGCCACCCATTAGCGCCGTGCCTTATTTGGCAACGGTTGAAGATCATTTTAAAAAGATCGGTGTTGGTAAAATAGCTTCAATTAGTGGCCGTTTTTACAGCATGGATAGAGACAAACGCTGGGAACGCGTAAAGCCTGCTTACGATATACTGGTAGATGGTGTTGGTGAATACAATGAAACTAGCGCAAGTGTTGCCTTGCATAATGCTTACGCGAGAGGCGAGACAGATGAGTTTGTTAAATGCACGGTTATTAAACAGCCAAGCGATGCGCCGATTCGTTTAGAAGATAATGATTGCGTGGTTTACATGAACTTTAGAAGTGACCGCGCACGCCAAATGACCGATGCACTGTTAAACCCTGATTTTGATGGCTTTAAACGTTGCCGCGTGCCGCAATTAGCGCGCTATTTTACGCTAACCCAATATGACGCAAAACAAACTAAAGCCACACCCATTTTTGCAGCTACTCAGGTGCCCAATACTTTTGGCGAGTATTTATCCAACTTAGGATTAACCCAATTACGCATTGCCGAAACCGAAAAATATCCACATGTAACTTTCTTTTTTAATGGCGGCGATGAGGCGGTGTTTAAGGGTGAAGATCGCATCATGGTGCCGTCACCCAAAGTTGCCACATACGATATGCAACCCGAAATGAGTGCCCCAGAATTAACTGATAAGCTAGTTCTGGCAATTAAAAGCCACAAATATAACGCCATTATTTGCAATTATGCCAATGGCGATATGGTGGGACATACTGGTAATTTAGCTGCCGCTATAAAAGCCGTCGAAACACTCGATGATTGCGTAGGGCGCGTAGTAGCGGCCGCAGTAAGCGCGAATGCTGAACTCATTATTACAGCAGACCATGGCAATTGTGAAATGATGTTTGATCAAAGTAATAACCAAGCGCACACGCAACACACTACTAATTTAGTGCCATTTATTTACGTTGGCCGCAAAGCAACGCTTGCCAGCGATGGCGCATTATCTGATTTAGCGCCCACTTTATTAAGCATGATGGGTATTGCGCAGCCCGTTGAAATGACAGGTAAAAGCTTGATTACATTTGATCAATAGTCGTTTGCCAAAACCTTTAACATTCGTGAAATCCAATAAATTTACTCACTCAATCATTACGATTGTAATGATTGTAATTTTTGCAACTAATAGTTTGGCTGCAAAAAAAATTGATACCGCTAAAGAAAATTTAAGCGAACTGCAAACGAAAATCAATGCATTAAAACTTGAGCTTGATCACAATCAAAAAGCACATGTTGATGCAACTGACGCACTAAAAACCAGTGAAACAGCGATAAGCCAAGCCAATCAAAAACTTGCTGATATTAATAAAAAACAGAAAAAAAATAAAATTGCGCTTAAAACCTTAAATAAACAATCGCACAATTTAAATAAAGATTTAAGCGCGCAACAAGCGCGCTTAAATCAATTGGTTAATCAGCTGTATCGACGTGGCAATCAAAGCTACACCAAACTTATTTTACAAAATAAAAACCCCAGCCAGATTGCGCGTGAACTCAAATATTTTTCGTATATTGCCAAGGCGCATGCCAAGTTAATTGATGACACCCAGCACAATTTAATAAGGGTAAAAACCTTAAATAATGAAACGAGTGTGACTTTAAAAAACGTAGCTGAATTAAAAACAAAACAAGAGCAAGAGCGCAGCACCTTGCAACTACAAAAAAAAGAAAAATCTAAAGTGGTGAAATCGTTATCAAGCGAAATAAGTGCGCAACGAAGCGAAATTGACAAATTAAAACGCGACGAAAAAAGTTTATCCAATTTGGTTGAGCAGCTTGCGAAAATAATTGCCAAGCCTGCAAAAAAGAAAACTTCTAAATCTAAAAAAATTGTTTCAGGCAAAAATATTGGTTCAAGTAAACAAGAAAACTCTAGTGCTAATGAAATGCCTACCAATACTGTGATTTTAACAAATGAAGAGACACCCACCGACACGCTTGAAAATCATAACTTTTCTGCCTTAAAAGGTAAATTGCGCCTGCCAGTACGCGGTGAGCTTGTTAATCGCTTTGGCAGTAATCGAGTAGACACTGGACTTTCTTGGAAAGGTTTGTTTATTAGAGCGCCAGAAGGCAGTGATGTGAAATCGGTGGCTAGTGGACTTGTGGTATTTGCAGATTGGATGCGCGGCTTTGGTAATTTGATCATAGTGGATCACGGCGGCGGCTTTATGAGTTTATATGGCAATAATCAAGTGGTTTTAAAGCAGGTGGGCGAATCGGTTAGCGCGGGAGAACACATTGCCGCCGTTGGTAATACAGGTGGCAATGAAAGTAACGGCTTGTATTATGAGTTGCGCCGCCAAAGTAAACCGTTTGATCCTTTAAGTTGGAGTGTGATTCGCTAATAGATGTTGTTAAAATTTAAATAGATGTTTTTGCATACATTCAATACTTTATAAAAAAACCAATAAAAAAGCGCACCTTAAGTGCGCTGATAAATTCTAAATCAAATAACTTATTGTGCTGGTGCAGCTTCTGCAGGTGCAACAGCTTCTGCAGTTGGCTCAGCTAAAACTGGCGTATTTGCACGGCCTTCTGCAAATTGTGCATCCACTTCTTCTTGCGTCATCGTAACACCAGGTACTAACTCTTCGGCTGAAGGCGTATAACCACCTGCCTCAGTCGCAGCTGGTGCGGCTACTGGTGCAGTTTCTGCAGGTGTGGCTGGCGCTGCATCTTGAACCACTTCAGCTGGTGGCGTTGCATCCGTTGCTGTCTCGGTTTTTTCACCGCAAGCTGTTAAAAGCAATGCGCCTAAAAGTACTGGTAGTACTAAAACTGTATTTAATGTCATTTTGTTTTCCCTTAGTGTAAATTGTTAGCGCCAGTACATTTGGTTTAATTTAATTAAGAAATCCAATTAAACAGTTAAAAATGCTCAATATGCGCTAAAACAAAAACGATTATAAAGCAAAGCATTATTGATTAATAGTTGCAAGTCATATTTTTAATAACTCACGCATTAGTTTTGTCAAATTTTAAATTGATTAGCGATTAAATGTCCTTTTGCGTAAGCCTCTATTTCGTAACAACTTTTAAAATAACCTCTTCGGCATGACCAAATATATTTAAATAATGTCATGCCATGTAAAAATTGTGACACATGCGTTAATTCGTGGCCTAATAATTCGGCACCTCGCTTACTATTAGTTAAGTAAGCCCCTGCCCTAAAATAAATAGTACAACCTATAACTACTGCGCACATTTTTCTACTCAACCAAAAGGGAACACGTCCATCTACGATTCGCGCTTGACCCAGCACATTGGCAGCAAAATAAGGTTTAAATATAGCGAGCTCTTGCATTGTTAATACGCGACCCGCCACCTTTGATTCAACAAGCATTTTAATCGCCCAATGCATGCAAAATAACAGTGCGATTTGTACTTAAATGTCGATGTTCAAACATAAAGATGCCTTGCCATTGGCCCAATACTAGCCTGCCGTTTAAAATGGGAATCGATAAGCTGGTTTGTGTTAATGCAGTGCGCACATGGGCTGGCATATCATCTGGGCCCTCAACCGTATGGCTGAAAAGTGAATCACCGTCTGGCACTAAACGATCAAAAAACCGTTCCATATCTACCAACACGTCAGCATCATAATTCTCGTTAATAAGTAAACTGGCCGACGTATGCGCAATATAAATGGTCAACAAACCAGTGTTAATTGATAGTTGCGCTATCCAGCCAACGATGTCTGGTGTGATATCAACTAGCATACGTCCACTAGCTTTAATGCTTATAGTTTGGCTTGATTGATGCATGCTCTAATTAAAGTTTAACCATAATTGTTACCAGCCAAATGGATAACCATAATTTAAGCCCCAGCCAAACCGATTACCCCAATGTCTGCCGCCTGGGCCAATTGGTCCTATCCAACCAGGCCCAAAACCACGCCCGTAAAAACCGCCAAAACCTGATCCCCAAAAAGGGTCATAAAACCGATTATTGTTAAAATTACGTTCTCTACGTAATTGCATTTGTGCTGCACGTTTTTCTTTCTCACGCTTGTTAATCTCATCTGCTATGGCGTTTTGTTGGGCTAATTCATTACTTTGTTGAATATAATCAAGCACTTTAACTTCCACTCCTTGCTGATTCAAATCCAACACTTGTGACGGCGTTAATGCATAACGAGAGTTACTGGCTTTAATTTTTGCAATAATTTCGTCAGCATTTTTACCTTGTTTACTATCAGCTACAATTTCTGTTAGCGGCACACTAGCTACTGGTGCAGGCAATAATTTGGCAAGTTGTTCAGGAGTGATTCTCTCAACTTTACTTAAATTGCTACCTGTGCTGGCACAGCCTGATAGCACTAAAACTAACAATAATATGGGTGTTACTAAAACGATTTTATTCACAGAAGTATGCTGAGATTTACTATGAAATTGACTCAAGAAATAATTCACGGTGTCCTCACTTTCTTTAAGCTTGCCCGTAACGCGGGTGATTCAATCGCAATACTGGCATCGAAATGGTGTTGTTTAAGCTGATACAAGCCCAGCACTTTTTTTACATAAGCTTGAGTTTCTTTGTAAGGTGGCACGCCTTTGTATTTGTTTACAGCCCCTTCACCCGCGTTGTAAGCAGCCACAGCCAAGGTTACATCGCCTCTAAAATAAGACAACAACCAGCGCAAATACCGCACACCGCCTTTTATATTCTGGCTTGCATCATAGGCATTTTTCACATTAAATCGCTGCGCAGTTGCGGGTATCAATTGCATCAAGCCATGCGCGTCTTTGTTTGATTTTGCAGCTACTTTAAAATTAGATTCAGCGGTGATAATTGAGAGCACCAATTTGGAATCAATCTGATGCCAAGTTGCGATAGTTTCCACTAAATCTACCATCCAGCGCTTATTTTTAGGTAATTGATTAATGTAAGCATCAATTGCTGGCGAGCTTTGCGTAATGCTGTCAAGGCTTACCAGTGCTACAACTGGCGCGCGCTCTGGCGATACTACTTCTAACACGCAAGCGGGCGTAAGATTAGTATTAATGGCAATGGTTTCAAGCATTTTTTGCGCTTCATAATGGCCATGGGTTGCGGCTATGCCAAATAAATTGGCCGCATAATCGCGATTTTCTGGCACACCCTGACCAAACGCATACAACATTCCTAAACGATAAACGCCTTCTGCACTGCCATAGCGGGCAGCTTCGCAATACAAATTGGCGGCCTTCCAACTACTGTCACTATTTTTATCATCTTCTACCAGCTTGCTTGCTTTTTCTAATAAATCTTTAATAATAGGTGGTTCGTTATCAAAGGTTTCTAGTTCGTTTTGTGAAAAGGCAAGCGTGCTTTTCCCATGCAATAATAAGCATAATGTCACTAATAATGCTTTCCAATGTTGATGCATGCTTGCCTTTTATTTACAGCTTTAAAAACTTTGAGCCAAAAGTCTAACTTAACATCCTATTCCAAGACCTTAGCCCAAGACCTTAGCCCAAAGCCATAACCAAGGAAATTAATTTGGCTCGGTTGTTTCTTAATTTACTTTGGCAAACATCATCTTACCCGCTTTGCAATCTAATATGACGCTATCTTTAGGCATAAAATTCCCGCTTAAAATCTCACGCGCAAGCGGGTTTTCTATCTCGCTTTGTATGGCGCGTTTTAAGGGTCTAGCGCCATACACTGGGTCAAACCCTGCACTGGCAATTTCAGCCAAAGCAGCATCAGAAACCGTTAACGTAATATCGAGCGCACTCAAGCGTTTAGTTAAATATTGCAGCTGAATTTTAGCGATTAATTTAACATGCGCCTCACCCAGGCTATGAAAAACGACCACTTCGTCGATTCGGTTGACGAATTCTGGCCTGAAATGCGTTTTAACCTCACCCATTACCGCCAGCTTAACCACTTGGTAATCTTGGTCAGCCATGCTTTGAATCATGTGGCTACCCAAGTTGCTGGTCATAATGATTACGGTATTTTTAAAATCCACCGTACGGCCTTGGCCATCAGTTAACCGACCATCGTCCAATACTTGTAGCAATACATTAAATACATCGGGGTGCGCTTTTTCAACTTCATCTAAAAGAATAACTGAGTAAGGTTTGCGACGAACTGCTTCAGTTAACGTGCCACCTTCTTCATAACCCACATAACCAGGTGGCGCGCCAATCATGCGCGCAACGGAATGTTTTTCCATAAATTCGCTCATGTCGATGCGAATCAGATGGTCTTCTGAATCAAATAAAAAGCCAGCCAACGCTTTGCATAATTCCGTTTTGCCCACACCAGTTGGGCCAAGAAATAAAAAGCTACCATAAGGTCGATTCGGGTCGCTTAGGCCAGAACGTGAGCGCCGAATCGCGTCTGAAACCAGCCTGACTGCCTCATCTTGCCCCACAACCCTCTCGTGGAGTTTATTTTCCATGGTTAATAATTTATCACGCTCACCTTGCAACATTTTCGCGACCGGTATGCCTGTGGCACGGCTAACTACTTCGGCGATTTCATCTGCACCCACTTCGGTGCGTAACATTTTATTTTTAATAACTATCTGATTATCTGATAAAGACGCTTGTTTCAACTGTGCTTCCAATTGAGGCAATTGGCCATATTGCAGCTCAGATACTTTTTGCCAATCGCCTGCGCGCGTGGCTTCTTCCATCTCAAATTTAGTTTTTTCTATTGCTTCTTTAATATGCGTGTTACCTTGCGCTATCGCTTTTTCAGCCAGCCAAATCTCTTCCAAATCAGAATACTCTTTATCCAAGCGTTCGATTTCTTCTTCAATTAGCTCAAAGCGTTTGCGGCTACCTTCATCTTTTTCACGCTTTACTGCTTCGCGTTCAATCTTTAATTGAATTGCCCGCCGCTCTAGCTTATCTAAACTTTCTGGCTTAGAATCAATTTCCATCTTAATGCGGCTTGCTGCCTCATCAATTAAATCAATCGCTTTATCGGGTAAAAATCGGTCAGTAATATAGCGATGACTTAACTCAGCTGCGGCTACGATTGCTGGGTCAGTAATTTCAACCCCATGATGCAATTCATATTTTTCTTGTAAGCCCCGCAAAATCGCAATCGTCGCTTCAACCGTTGGCTCATCAACCAATACCTTTTGAAAGCGCCGCTCTAATGCCGCATCTTTTTCAATATATTTTCTATACTCGTCCAATGTGGTCGCACCTACGCAATGCAATTCGCCACGCGCTAAGGCTGGTTTTAACATATTGCCTGCATCCATTGCGCCTTCACTTTTACCAGCGCCCACCATGGTGTGGATTTCATCTATGAAAACAATTGTTTGCCCTTCATCCTGAGCTAATTCTTTAAGCACACTTTTTAAGCGCTCTTCAAAATCGCCCCTGTATTTTGCACCTGCTAATAGCGCCGCCATATCCAGGCTTAATACTTTTTTGCCTTTAAGCGATTCTGGCACCTCGTTATTCACAATGCGCTGCGCTAGCCCTTCTACAATCGCAGTTTTACCCACGCCTGGCTCGCCAATTAACACGGGGTTATTTTTAGTGCGCCGACCTAAAATTTGTATCACGCGGCGTATCTCATCATCGCGCCCAATCACAGGGTCTAGCTTGCCTAACATAGCTCTTTCAGTTAAATCGAGCGTGTATTTTTTAAGTGATTCGCGATTACTTTCAGCGTCAGATTCATTTACAGCTTCCCCACCGCGAACCGCATGGATACCGGCTTCCAGAGCACCCTTTGTAAGCCCGTTTTGCTTTAATAATTTGCCAGTTTCACCTTTATCGTCACTTAAAGCTAATAAAAATAGTTCGCTGGCAATATAAGCGTCGTTACGCTTTTGCGCGAGTTTATCGGTGATATTAAGCAAATTATTAAGATCACGCGAAATCGCAACCTCGCCACTTGCATCGGGTGATTTTGGTAGATTATTTATTGCTGAAGTCAAACCAGTTTTAAGCGCATTAATTTGCACGCCAGACTTTAAAAGTAAGGATGGCGCACCGCCGTTTTCTTCTTGCAACAGCGCTAGCAACAAATGTTGTGGCTCAATTGCAGTGTTGTCTGCACCGACAGCTAAGCTTTGCGCATCGCTTAGCGCCTGTTGAAACTTAGTGGTTAATTTGTCAAAACGCATTATTTTCTCCTTAAATCAGTTAACACTAATGTGAGGCGAAAACAGCAATTTTCAATATCAAGTGATCATGGCTTTAGAGCAATTAATTGCAAACCATCTTTTGATGTGTTCCAACTTAAATAAACTTGGTTTTTGTGCGCAATCAAATTCGGGTAATCGGCTTTTTGTTGCGTGGTGGCTAAGGTTTTGGTTTCACTCCAACTTTTGCCTCCATCGTTTGAATTGATACCTAAAATGCTGGTTTTGCCCATATAAATCTCGCGCCAAACTAGCCAAACATTTTCATCAATACTCAATATTGCTGGGTGCCCAGCTTGTTTTGCATTATCGCCAAATTTTTTAGGCGGGCTTGCAACAAAAGCATCACCATCCATACGGCTATAAAACAGGCCTGGCCCTGTTTTATTATTAATACTTGTTTTATTACTATTATTGGCATCATTGCCATCAAAATACGCCATGTGATAGCCCCACCAGTTAGTGGCACTGCCGCCGCTGGCAATTGCAGCGCCATGATGTGGGCAACCATCAATTACCCAATGGCCAAAAGTGGCGCGGTGAGTGACAATTTTTTCATTTTGTTTGGTTATTTCTGCAATCATATGATCGCGCTCACTGCCTGCAAACACATGGCGCCAAAGCGCTACTACACTACCATCTGGCTTATTGGTTGTAGCAATGCGGCAGCATTCGCAACTACTATCAGCCAATTTAAGTTCAGGCGTAAAGCTAGCACCCTTATTGGTTGAAACCGCATAATAAATAGCTGCGCCAGTGTAAGGCTTATTGGCTAGTTTGGCAGCTATTAAATCGCGTTTATCCACCCAGCTTACAGTGATATTTCCATTTTCTGCCAAATTTAAGGCATCAAATCGATGGGTTATTTCAGCCCTGTCTTGATGAACAATATAGGGCTTTTCAAAGGTTTTACCTGCATCAATTGAGCGTGCAAACCATATATAGCCTGCAAATGGCGTTTTAAGTGCTTCTGTCCAAGTCACATAAATATTACCTTCTGGCCCAATGGCTATTTTTGGCCGCGCTTCACCATCTGCGCCTATTTTTTGTTCAATTTGATTCACTTTTACAGGCATGGTAAATGTTTTACCTAAATCAACACTTTTATCCACCTGCACAAAACCATCGTTAACGCTAGCACGCCACAAATTACCTGCATGATCAAACCCAACACTAACCGCCAAATTTGATTTTTGGTGTTTAGTGTGATCTTCGTGTGCATTAGAAACGTGCGTGAAAAACAAAACCAGTAAAACTACAAAATATCGCATTATTTATCCTATAAATGGATTCCCACGTTCGCGGGAATAACGGCTATTAATAATCAAATTTCAGTTGTAAATACCCAGTACGCTTGGGATATGGATGAAACACAAAGGCTTGGTAGTTATTTAAATTATCCACACCCACACTTGCAGTAAAGCGGTCAGCAAATCTGTAATTAGCCTTTACATCCACAAAAAAGAACTTGCTGGTGCCGCCAAAAGTATCAGGATTGTTATCACTGTTATCTAACGTATTGTGTTGTCTGCCACTGTAACGCGCAGCCAACGAATAAGTTAAGTTATTACTTTTATGATACGTTGCTGCCACCTTATATTGCTGCTTGGGAATACGTATTGGCTTATTGCCGTTTAAGGCTGGGTTTTGGCCATTTTTCAAAATTTCGGCATCGGTAAAAGTAGCATTGGCTAGAATATCAAGGCCATGAAACGCTACGTTCTCCCAAATGGTTGAAAGCTCTATGCCATTGGTACGCACGTGATCGATATTTTCAATGAAAGAGCAAGCATTTGCATTGCAAATGCCATTACCAAAAGGAATTGCGCCGCCATTACCTGCTACTTGGCTAATTAATGCATCAAATTTACTTTCATGGAACAAACTTGCACGCACTAAACCATTTTCAAAGCGGCGTTCGGCGGTTAGCTCTGCCGAAATCACTTCTTCCTCTTTTAAATTAGGGTTGTTTTCAATAATTGAATTGCCTTGGTTAAGCTGTTGATACAGTTCGCTAACCGTAGGAAAGCGAAACGCTTGCCCTGCTGCCGCCCTAAAGCCCCAGGCAGGTGCTGGCTCATAACTTAATGATAACTTTGGCGAGAATTTGGTTTCTGATTGTTTTTGGTAATTAGCAGTGCGCAAAATTCCACCTAAAGTATTTTGATTGCGACCATTATCAGCTTGCCAATATTCAGTACGCCCGCCTAACGTGATCGCCCAATTAGGGTTAATTTGCCATTTATCTTGAATATACAAGGCTTGTGTACTAGTTTCACCAACGGACGATGCAAATAAACTACCCTTATTAGTACCCGACCAATCTGGCGTATTGTTAGTATCACTTTGCAATTTATATTTGTCCACGTGATAACCAACATCAATCAAATGCTGATCACTGTTGCCATCGATTGGCCTAAAAGTGGCACGCGCATCAAACACTGTCCAACCAGTGCCTCTCAAATCAGTTACTCGGCCAATACGATTAGTGTATGGATTACCCGCCATTGTGGTGCCTGTGGCAGACACGTTCGATGCGCTATTTTTATCTTTTTGATAATCGTAATCTGACAATGTGACTTGCCAATCAAAAAAACCTTTTGTGTTACTTTTAATATCTAGCGCTTGCATCACATGCAAAGCTTCAGTTTCGGCTGGGTTATTAAATCCGCCTACATCAAAGTTCTGATTATTTAAGCTAATTCGCCCATTAAATACACCGTTGCCAGCAGCGTCTTTAATGTAGCTTTGCACGTCCAATCGGCTGTCTAAATCCCATATTCCAAATGTATAAGCGGCTTTAATGGTGGGTGTAATGTCATAAACCGCTTTAATTTTGGCGTTAACCTGCTCACTTTGATCAATGCCAGTTGCCCCAAAAATAGTGCGGCTCTGATTAGTTTGGTCTTTATCATTAAAGCCACCTGTCACAACAGTTCTAGCACCAGCAGCCGTGCCAGCGCTAATCGCATTAGCAAATTGCATAGGCTGGCTTCTGGACTCTAAGCGGTCAACGCTCGCAAAAAAACTAAAGTCGTTTATTTTATTGCCAACAGAAAATGTTTCATGGTTGCCTTTAAATGTTTCATCAGTGCCATATAACTCAAAATTTTGCGCAAAACCTTGCACGCTGGCATGGGCTTCAAACTTGTTGGGCATACGGGTATTTAAATTAACCACGCCGCCAAACGAGTTACCAGGATAAAGTGCTGAAAATGGGCCATATAAAATGCTTACACTTTCAATCTCCTCAGGTGAAACCATGCCCCAGCGCGGCGAAAAACCAAAACCATTACCCAGTAAGTTTGAAAGCAAAACACCATCGGCATAAAGCAATGTTTGCGCGCTAGACAATGTGCCAGTGGTGCGCGTGGCTATTGGGCCATTACGGTCGCCAATATAGCGTTCGCGCACTTGAAAACTAGGCAAGTACTTAAGCGTTTGCTGTGATGTAGTGGCATTTACAGTATCTTCAATTTGGCTTCGATTATAAGTTTCTACTGTTGCAGGATAGCGAATGATGCGACTGTCTAATGCAGGTGCGCTTACATCTACTTCGTCCAAATGAATATCGTGATCTGCCAGTGCGTTAATAGGTAGTGCGCCAATAGGCAAGCAAATAAGCAATAAAACAAATTTTTTATTTAACATATCAACTCCAAAAAATAAAAATGAGCTACGTAAAAATGCAGCTAAAAAATTTAATTTAAAGAGTGATTGGTGGGGCTTGAGCAGGCGGTCGAAGTGGTGAAAAGTGAGGGTAAACTTGGTGATTAACAACAGAAAGCTGCTGCGCTTTTGCCGTTAACATGGCCAAAATTGTTGTGTTAGCCGCTTGAACAGCTACATCAATACTAGCATTCGCACAAAATGGACAATGTTCTAAATGAAAACTTACGCTTGGAGAAGTGGGATTTAAAGGTTGATTAATGCTGAATTCAGCTATACGTTGTTGGCCTTTTGTAGTAAAAACTTGCACCTTGACTACTTTGCCACCTGTTGTACAGATTTCTTGCACAAACGCACTTTGGCCATTTTGCACTGACAAAGCATGCGAAATGCTTGGCGCAACACTTGCAAAAATGATTGCAAACAAGGCCAAGCTATTAATAAATCTAAATAATTTTTTAGACAACATACACGTATTTTACTTTTGTAGTTTTAATAATGCAATCAAAGTCAGCGTTTCATTTCATTGAGCTTAATAACAGAATCATATTACAGGTGCCACTGAGGTTGAAATGTGCGGTTCATTACAATACAGCCAAAAATAAAGCAAATAGGTTAAAATCTAGCCAAACTTTTAAAGGGAAGACGGACATGGCAGCTGGCAGCTTACTAGCACTTTTAGACGATATAGCGACGATATTAGACGATGTATCTGTTCTCACCAAAGTGGCCGCTAAAAAAACGGCTGGCGTATTGGGCGATGATTTAGCCTTAAACGCTCAGCAAGTTTCGGGTGTAGATGCCTCGCGCGAATTGCCTGTGGTGTGGGCGGTGGCAAAAGGCTCGCTTGTGAATAAGGTTATTTTGGTGCCTGCTGCTTTAGCCATCAGCTATTTTGCACCCTGGGCAATCACCCCTTTGTTAATGATAGGCGGCGCTTTTTTGTGTTTTGAAGGCGCAGAGAAATTAGCTCACAAATTTTTTCATAACAAGCATGAAGATACAGCGCATAAAGCCGAACTAGCCAAAGCGGTGGCCGAACCTACTGTAGATTTAGTGGCCATAGAAAAAGATAAAATCAAGGGCGCGATTAGAACAGATTTTATTTTATCAGCCGAAATCATCGTCATCGCGCTTGGCAGCGCAAAAGCGTCAGGCGCCAATTTTACTAATCAAAGCGCGGTAGTAATTGCGATAGCGCTAATCATGACGGTGGGCGTGTATGGATTGGTTGCAGGCATTGTTAAGTTAGACGATGCAGGACTAAGCTTAATGCGCAAAAAAGGCCAATCTTTTTTGAGTCAATTACAGCGCAAATTAGGTGTTGGTTTGCTCGCTTTTGCACCTAAGCTCATGCGATTTTTAAGCATTGCAGGTACAGCCGCCATGTTTATGGTGGGTGGTAGCATTATTGGGCACGGCGTGCCTGTATTGCATCATTTTAGTGAAAGCGTTGCTGCTTATTTTCAACAGTTGCCAGCAGTTGGTGGCACTTTGGCCTTTGTGTCACCTATTGTAGTAGATGCGATTATTGGCTTGATTGTGGGGGCGATTTGTGTGGCGGTGTTTGAACTAGTTAAAAAGTTTTTACCCAAAAAAGCCCTTGGCGCGCATGGCTAATTACGTTGAAATTGGCAAAATACTTGCACTTTTTGTATTCACTGCCGTTGTTGAAATTATCGGCTGCTATTTGCCTTATTTAATCCTTAAACATGGCGCATCAATTTGGCTATTATTGCCAGCTGCAGTTTGTTTAGGGGCTTTTGCGTGGCTACTTACATTACACCCCGCCGCTGCGGGTAGAGTCTATGCGGCTTACGGCGGGGTTTATATTGGGGTAGCCATTGTGTGGCTGTGGGTAGTGGAATCTATAAAACCAACCATGAGCGATTGGCTTGGGTCAAGCATTTGCTTGATCGGTGCGGCTGTAATTATAATTGGCGCAAAAACCGCTTAGTGGGTTTTATGCGCGCGCGCTAATCCAATAAAGCCCAAGCCAAGTATCATCATGGCGTAAGTTAATGGCTCTGGCACTGCTGAAATGAGTGTGAAAATAGAATTATCGTTTTGTACGGGATTGATACTAAAACCTACCGTTGAACCAATTAGTAAATTGCCACCAACATCACTTAATGCGCCATTTGTTAATAAGCCGTTTGGCTGGCGATTTTCACCCAACGAGATGGATGAGCCCGAATTAATCACGACAGGCAAGCTTGGTGAATAATTTTGGCCGACCTTAGAACCCTTACCAGCATCTAAGTTAATACCGTCAAAACCAACATTTGGTGGGTACCCAGCACCGATTATTGCACCGTTGCTAATGAAAATGTTTGTTGAATATAGATTAACCAATGGTGCAATTAAACTGGCACTTGCGCCGATATTTAAAAAACCACCTGCCGTTAAACTAATTTTGGTATCGTTTTGCAACACACCATCGGTAAACGAAAAATCGCCTTCGCAACTGGCGTTGTAGCCGTTATCTAGCGAAACAACCAAATTAGTACTGCAGTTAAAACTAGGTGTTGTGGCCAAGACAAATTGGGGAAATAAAGTTGTAGCGACACCTATTGCAATGAGTGTTTTAATTATGATTGGGCGCATATTAGCTTTCTTTTTTTATGGGTTAAATTTTAATGATAATCAAGCAAATGATTTAACGCCATGCGCCATTATGACTAGTTTTAAAGTCTGATTGTCATCAAAGATTCTTTAATATTTAAAACACTTATTCTTCATTTAAAAAGCGTTCATCTTTAAATGGGTCAGTGTCATTTTGGTAACCGCCCGTTTCCCAAAAACCGCATTTGTTATGTTTCAAACCATTGATGACAGTGATTTTAAGAGGTTGAACTCGTTTTAAAACTATTTAACAATAAAAATGCAACACCCACACAAATCGCGCTATCGGCCACATTAAAAGCGGGCCAAAATAAACCATTCACATGAAACGATAAAAAATCGACCACATATCCTAGTGTAAGCCTGTCGTATAAATTGCCTATTGCGCCACCCAACACCAGGGCTAACCCAGTACAAAAAAGTATCTGACTTTTGTGCTTTTTAATTAAGTAAGAGATGACAACAATGGCCACAATTGAAACGCCACTAAAAAACCATTTTTGCCAACCACCCGCATTGGCCAAAAAACTAAAGGCAGCACCTTCATTGTGATAGCGAACTAGGTCGAAAAAGCTAGTAATAGTTAATTGCTCGCCATACACAAATGCGTTTTGAATCAAGTGCTTGGTGTATAGATCAATCGCTACAATAATGGCACTAATACCAAACCATTTTGACAATTGGGAGTTCATTTAAAATTTACCATATTGATTCTATGCCTAGTCTGGTCCAAAAATGTACTGCGCTGTTCCAAATAACAACTGTCGTGCTGAACAAGATTTAGCATCTTTTTAATTTGCACCTGATTCTGACTTACGTCAGAATGACAAGGTTGGACTTTAAGCATATTTTCTATCCTCGCCCGCACCAAACAAATTGCTCACACAACGGCTGCATATAGTTGGATGCTCTGAATGCTCACCAACGCTTGCAACGTAATGCCAGCAGCGCTCACACTTTTTATATGCGCTTGGATTAACAACAATTTTTCGCTCTGAATCGCTGGCTACTTTGTAAACCTTTGCGCTAGAGGTAATCATTACAAAGCGTAAATCATCACCCAAGTTTTCCATTACTTCAAATCTATCAAGCGCCATGTAAAATTCAAGTTCTGCTTGTAGCGATGAACCTATCTGGCCAGAACTACGCAAAAACTCAATTTCTTTAGCCGCTTCACTGCGCGCATTTACTAAAGCAACCCACGCAGCTGTTCTGTTGATAGGCAATTCATGATTAGGCAATTTATACCAAAAATCTTCAAACACAGTTTTTTCACTATCAAGCTCTAACAGCTGCCAAATCTCATCTGCCGTAAAGCTTAAAATAGGCGCAATTAGGCGCATAAATGTGTGCGTAATATGGTGTAGTGCACTTTGCGCGGCGCGGCGTTCTGGTGAATTTTCACCTGAAGTGTAGAGCCTGTCTTTTAAAATATCTAAATAAAAGCTGCCTAAATCGTCTGAACAAAAACTCACCAGCTTTTGTATAGCTAAATGAAATTCAAAACGGTCATAATCGGCCAGCACTTCTGTTTGCAATTTGTGCGTTAAATACAGCGCATATCGGTCGATTTCTAGCCATTTATCCACTGGCAATAAGTCTTTATTGGCATCAAAATCAGCAATATTTGCCAGCAAAAATTTAGCGGTATTACGCAATTTGCGATAACTATCGGCTACGCGTTTTAATATCTCGTCCGAAATTGTTAATTCGCCTGAGTAATCGGTACTTGCCGCCCACAAGCGCAAAATATCGGCGCCATAAGTGTCCATCACTTTTTGCGGCGCAACTACATTGCCCTTAGATTTGCTCATTTTGTGGCCAGCGCCATCTACCACAAAACCGTGCGTAAGTAAGGCTTTATAAGGCGCATGTCCATCAATGGCGCATCCTGTTAATAGACTAGATTGAAACCAGCCACGATGCTGATCTGACCCTTCCAAATATAAATCCGCCACTGGCTCACCAATAGCTAGTCTTTTTGCAGATTCTTCAAAAAGTGATGGATGTTTGACTGAACCCAAAACTGCCTTATGCGTGGCACCAGAATCAAACCAAACGTCTAATGTGTAGGTTACTTTTTTATATTCTGCATTAATGGCTTTGCTAGCATCACTGGTATTAGCTTGTAAAAAAGCAGGCTCATCTAAACTAAACCAAGCTTCAACGCCTGTTTTTTCGACCAGTAATGCGGCAGCTTCAAGCAATTGGCTGGTTTCTGGGTGCGGTTGGCCGGTTTCTTTATGCACAAAAAACGGCATCGGCACGCCCCAACTACGCTGGCGCGATACACACCAATCTGGCCGATTTTTAATCATGGCTTCTAACCGTGCGCGACCCCAGGCTGGGAAAAATTGCGTTTCATCAACCGCATTATTGGCTAGGTCACGCAAACTTTTGCCATCAACATTTTGATTGTTCATACCAATAAACCACTGGTGCGTGGCCAGTTGCATGAGTGGTGTTTTATGGCGCCAGCAATGTGGAAAGCTGTGATTTAAGCGCGCGCTGGCTATTAACGTGCCATTTTCAGCCATTTTGGCCAGAATCACTTTGTTGGCATCTGTGCGGCTTAAGCCTCGAATCGGCTCAAACTCAACCAAATCACTACTAAAAAACTTACCATCACCACCCATTAAAATACGTGGCTTTTCATTTGGGTAGTTGGCTTTCATCACCAGCCAGTCGTCATTACCGTGTGCGGCGGCGGTGTGCACCAAGCCAGTACCCGCCTCAGTTGTCACGTGATCACCACTTGTTAGAGGCACACTGCGACTATCAAACGGATGCTGAAGCAAGATAGACTCATCAATGGCTGGTTTTACTGTGCCGGTGAAACCATATTCGTCATCTTCATAAAGTTTAGGTATTAAATTATCGCCTGGGAACGGTGGTACGGCAAAAAAATCATCTACATTTCCTTCTACTCCATATCTTTTTAAAAGCGTTGGGGCTAATTCGTATGAAACTAATACCAATCCAAGCCTAGGTAAATCCAGTATGCAATATGAAATAGTTGCGTTTATACATACTGCTTGATTTGCAGGCAATGTCCAAGGCGTGGTCGTCCAAATTACTGCATAAATATCACGCTGAAGCATAGCTTCAAAATAAGAATCAGAAGCCGTGAAACTATTCCTCATTGCATTTTTTAATTTTAGTAAATTTTCTTCCGTTTTTAAAAACTTAAACCCCACATCAATAGCAGGCGAATTCACATCTTCATATTCCACTTCCGCTTCCGCCAATGCACTACCGCAATCTACACACCAATGCACAGGTTTGCTGCCTTGATATAAATAGCCATTACTATAGATATCGCCCAACGCGCGCATGATATCGGCTTCGGTTTTATAGTCCATCGTTAAATACGGATTATCCCAATCGCCCAATACACCTAGCCTAATAAAATCTTTGGTTTGTTTTTGCACTTGTTCAGCGGCATATTCGCGACAAAGCTCGCGAAATTTTGCGGCATCAATATTTTTGCCGTGCGTTTTTTCTACCACCAGCTCAATTGGCAAACCGTGGCAATCCCAACCTGGCACGTATGGCGCATCAAAACCGCTTAAGGTTTTGGCTTTAATGATGATATCTTTCAATATTTTATTAACCGCATGGCCTATATGAATATCGCCATTGGCATAAGGCGGGCCATCGTGCAAAATGAACTTGGGCGCACCGATGCGTGATGCACGAATACGCGCGTATAACTTTTTGTTGGTCCATGCTTTTAGCCATAAAGGCTCACGCTTGGCCAAATCGCCACGCATAGGAAACGGCGTTTCTGGCTGGTTTATTTTGTATTTATTTACTTCTGTCATTTTACATTTCCAAAACTTTATTATTAACCGCCGATAAACGCTGTTGAACGCAGATAAAAACGGATAAGACCTTAGTCACTTTTTAAGAAATACTTACTTTTTTATCGCATTGAATTATTGAAACTAATTAATGTGTCAACGTAAAACAGATTATTTTAATCCGTTTTAATCGGCGTTAATCTGCGTTCATCGGCGGTTAATAAAGAATTCTCTAGCCACCCTAATATCTGCCGCAATTTGCGATTTCAACGCATCAACACTGTCAAATTTCATTTCGTCGCGTATCTTATGCAAAAATTCGACATGCACATGCCTGCCGTAAAGATCACCATTAAAATCAAGCACATGCACTTCTAGCAGCAATTTTGGTACACCTGCAATACCATGTTTAAAAGTTGGCCGCACGCCTAAATTAGCTACGCTATTTAAACCATCCAATTTTACCGCATAAACGCCTGTCAGCGCAGGCCGCTCGTGGCGCATATGAATGTTTGCAGTGGGAAAACCCAGCTCTCGACCGCGTTTAGCGCCATGCACCACTTTGCCGCTTATGCTGTAATGGCGGCCTAACAATTGCTCAGCTAATTGCAAATTGCCCGAAAACAAAGCATCACGCACGCGCGTGCTAGACACACGTTCAAAATTGAAATCTACCCTTGGTAAGCTGATTAAATCAAAGCCATTTGCACCAAAATCAGCCACTGTGCCTGCGCGCTTTGCACCAAATTTAAAATCTTCGCCAACCAATATGGTTTTAACATTCATTTTATTACGCAATATATCTTGCATATATGCAATTGCACTAATGCTTGCAAAACGTTGATTAAAAGCGCACACAAACACTTTATCAATACCACTTTGCTCAAAATATTCTAATTTTTCACGCAAATTATTTAAGCGTGCAGGCGCATTTAATGGTGTAAAAAACTCACGCGGATGCGGCTCAAATGTCATCACGGCGGGAGTTAGGTTTTGCGCCGCTGCCTCCTCGCAAAGCTTTGTTAATAAAGCTTGATGGCCCAGATGCATACCATCAAAATTGCCTATGGTGAGCGCTAAAGGTGAGCCAATTTTATTTGGAAGATGCCTGAATATTTGCATTAATTAATTATTTTTTAACACTAACTTACACAATTATGCGGCGACTAAAATCTTTTAGCCTAAAGCCCAATACAAATAGCAAACCAAAATAGCTAACTACACCTAGCATTACCAAGCCAACCAAGTTGAGCAAGCGCTCACTTAAAGTGTAATGAATCCAGCTTTGCGCACTGCCAGATGCAAAATAAAGGCTTGCTGCCATCACCAAAATGGCCAAAAAAATCTTGATAAAAAATAGTAACCAGCCAGCTTGAGGCTGGTAAATATTGGCTTTACGCAAATGATAAAATAATAGAGCAGCGTTTATACAAGCGCCTAAACCGATTGATAAAGCCAAACCTGTGTGTTTTAAACCTAAAAAATATACAAAAATAATGTTCATTATTTGGGTAGAAAATAAAGTAAAAATGGCTATTTTTACTGGCGTTTTAATATTTTGGCGCGCATAAAAACCTGGCGCTAACACCTTAACTATAATTAAGCCCAATAATCCTAAGCTGTACGCCATTAGCGCTTGGCGTGTCATCCACATATCGTTTTCAGTAAAAGCGCCATAAAAAAACAAGCTTGAAACCAATGGCACAGCCAAAACAGCCAACGCCACCGCCGCAGGAAGTGCTAGTAATAAAGTTAAGCGCAAACCCCAATCCATTAATTGCGAGTATTCTTGCGGGCTTTTATCGGCATACGCTTTGGCTAAGCTTGGCAATAAAATAGTACCCAGAGCCACGCCCAATAAGCCTGTAGGAAACTCCATTAAACGGTCAGCATAATACAGCCAAGACACGCTGCCAGACACTAAAAACGAGGCAAAAATGGTGTTAATGAGTAATGAGATTTGCGCAATCGACACCCCAAAAACCGCTGGGCCCATTAGTTTTAAAATTCGCCAAACACCTGGGTCACTAATATTAAGCCTGTAGCGCGGCAACATGCCAATTTTCATTAAAAATGGAATTTGAAACGCCAGCTGTAAAATGCCGCCAGCAAAAACCGCCCAAGCTAAAACTTTAATAGGCGGATTAAAATACGGTGCAAAAAATAAGGACGCAACAATAAACGAAATATTCAAAAGCGTAGGCGTAAAAGCTGGTACGCTAAATTTGCTGTAGGTGTTTAATATGCCACCAGCCAATGAAACAAGTGAAATAAAAAAGATGTATGGAAAAATAATGCGCAGCAAATCAACGGTAATATTGAATTTTTCTGGCTCATCTACAAAACCAGGTGCGCTTAAATACACTACTGCTGGTGCGGCTAACATGCCTAAAATGGCTACACCAACTAAAATTAAACCCAATATCGTTGTGACATGATCAATTAATTCTTTAGTCTCAAACTGGCCGCGCTGATTTTTATACTCGGCTAATACTGGCACAAACGCTTGGCTAAACGCGCCTTCAGCAAATAATCGGCGTAGTAAATTTGGTATTTTAAACGCAACGAAAAAAGCATCCGTCATGATGCCAGCGCCAAAAATGCGTGCAATTAAGGTGTCTCGCACAAAACCTAAAATGCGCGAGATCATGGTCATGGAGCCAACTGCGGCTAGCGCTTTAAGCAGATTCATAGAGCTTCAAATTGATTAGTTGCGACTTGGAAAATTTCATGTGTTTTATTTATTGAATTTGCCGTGATTCTAACATGCTATGAATGGATTGATGAGTAAGTTTAGTTATTGGCGCATTACAATATTCAGGCTAACACTTTGTATTTACAAACAAAAAACTATAGCGATTTTAAATCTTGATTTTTTAACAATAAAACAATAAAAGTAGCAAAATCTTTTCTTCTATAAAAAGGATAGCGATGTTTAATGGCTATAAACAGTTTTTTAAGGCTACTTTTGCCCTCAAACAAGTAAAAATACTCGCTTAAATTTTTAGTATTAGCTTTGGTTACAGCAAGCTGGTTAAAATCGTTTTTCATGTTGTGATACATGCGAATACTCAATAACAAGCTATCACTCAATCTAGGGTTTGGTTTATTTTTGGTGTTGGATTGGGTGTTTGGACCTGCGCCACTTTTTGAACCATCGGCCAATTGATTTGAGTTAGAAACCGCAATAATGCTACTGCTATGCTGGCGATACCTTAATAATTGTTGCGGGATAAACGCTCTTGCACCCGTTAATGAGGCAATAATCGCCAGATGGTAATCACAGGGTAATTTTGCGGCTATTGGCATTGCGATTTCTTTTAGGCGGCTATTTAACATGACCGAACCGCCTTGTGCGCTATTAGCAAATAAAATACCGTTGATGCCTTTAGCCCTACCGCGTTTGCCAATAAAGTTAGATTTAATCAAGTTTAAATTTTCATCAACCACAATAGAATCGGTATGTACTAACGCGGGTATTTTATTAGCCGTTTCAATCTTTTTTAGTGCGTAAAGCGATACTTCCACTTTATTGGCATGCCAAACATCGTCTTGATCGCACATAGCGATGTATTGCTCGTTTGCTAATGCTATCAGCGCATAATAGCTTTTGTTATAGCCCAAATTTCCTTGCTCATCAGTGATAACACTAAACCTATTGTCATCATTAACATGCGCTTTTATGGTCGCGACCGTATCATCTTTAGAACCATCGTCACGTATGTAACAATGCCAATTGGCATGGGTTTGCTGCATCACAGCATTTAGCTGCTCAACCACGTATTTGGCACCGTTGTAGGTAGACATGACGATAGCCACTTTGTCATCGTGGAAGTTATGGTTGGTTTGCATGCGAATATTTCTTTAGTAGTTAAAATACAACATCAAAGGTTAAATTAGATTAAAACTTGCTGGTTAGAATTATTCTTGATTTTAACATTGACCGCATTAAAATGACTTATTTAGTTAGTAAAACGGTTCAAAAAACTCAAGACAATCTTGAATGCTAAATGATTAAAATCTTGCGAATATTTACAATAAACAGTATGATGCACGGTTTCGTCATAACACTAACTAACTTAGCAAAAGCTTCAGGATAATTTATACATGGCAAATACCGCACAAGCACGCAAACGCGCACGTCAATCAGTTAAAGTTAATGCGCACAATTCTGCATTACGCTCAACACTGCGCACTGCGATTAAAAAAGTAATTAAAGCTGTTGAAGCTGGAGACAAAGCCGCTGCAATGGTTGTTTACCAAGAAAATGTGAGTGTGATCGATCGCATAGCTGACAAAAAAATCATTCATAAAAACAAAGCTGCGCGTCATAAAAGCCGGTTAACTGCTGCAATCAAGGCACTAAGCGGTGATGCACCAGTTATGTTGGCTAAAAAAGCAGCACCTGCTAAAACAAAAGCAGTTACTAAAACGGCAGCACCTGTAAAAGCGAAAGCTGCACCAAAAACAAAAGCTGAGTAATAATTTTTAAAGATATAATATTCAAAGTTATAATATTTAAAGTATTTGAACAAAAAAGCCGAGAATTAACTCGGCTTTTTTATTGGACTTTTTTCTTAGACTTTTTTATTGCAAAAAATTTAATTATTGCTCCGCTCAATTACCATCGCAGCAATCTGCCCTACTATGTACTTTAAACGCCAATATTTAATTGACTGCGCGCTATTAACGCTACATTTAGCACCGTTTTTTTATCTTGCCCAATCACAGTAAAGTGCCCCATTTTGCGCCCATTTCTAGCTTGGTGTTTGTTATACAAATGTAGCTTTAAATTGGCATGTTCAAGCGCTTTATTCCATGCGGGTTCTATGCCAGTGCTGGCTTGTTCATTTTTGGTTTGCTCATTTCTGAATTGCTCGCGCACTGTGACATCATTTTTTTCTGCTGTTAATTTATTAGCAAACCAGCTATCACCCAAAATATTCACCATCACCGCGTTACTGTGCAAACTGGCATCACCCAACGCCTGCCCTGTTAGCACGCGCACTTGTTGCTCAAATTGGTTAGTTGTGCAAGCATCAACCGTATAGTGACCACTATTATGCGGGCGTGGGGCGATTTCGTTCACCAATAACTGCTTGCCCACCACAAAAAATTCTACGCCTAGCACACCTACATAATCAAGTTTGCTGGCTAAATTTTTAGCCAATTCTTGCGCATTAGCATTCATCACCGCGCTGCAACGTGCTGGCACGATGCTTATATCTAGAATGCCGTTTAAATGGCTATTTTCTGCCGTTGGAAAACATACTATATTGCCTAACGCATCGCGCGCTAACACGACAGACAATTCTAAATCAAGCGGCAACATTTGCTCAAGCACACAAGTTTCCTGTGCAAATTCGGCAAATGCTGTTTGCGCTTGTATCTGATTTGCCACACGCGTTTGACCTTTGCCGTCATAGCCAAAACGCGCTACTTTCAAGATTGCAGGATAAATATCGCTATTGTCATCAGGCAAATCAGTAGCTATGTTAACTACCACAAACGGCGCCACAGGCAAGCCTGCTTGCTTTATAAAATTTTTTTCTAATACACGATTTTGCGCGATGGCTACAGCAGCTGCACTTGGACGCACAATGATAGATTCAGCTAGTTTTTTTAGTGTGCTTGCTGGCACATTTTCAAATTCAGTGGTTACCGCTTGGCAAGTTTCAGTCATTTGCTTTAACGCAGCCTCGTCGCTATAGTCTGCGCAAATATGGCTATCGGCGATTTTACCTGCTGGGCTATTGGCGTCAGGGTCAAGTATTGTTACTTGGTAGCCCATTTCATGCGCTGCAATCACAAAAAAGCGACCTAATTGGCCGCCACCTAACATGCCCAACATAGCGGGCGGGTTAATTATTTGCTTGCTTGCATCTTTAACTGCTTGTTTAATAGTCATAGCTTGTCGCCTAATTCCATCGCAAGTACTTTTTCTGCTTGCATAGCGCGAAACTCACCCAATTTTTTGGCTAATATTTCGTCATTATTGGCCAAAATACTCACCGCAAATAATGCTGCATTAACAGCGCCTGCATCGCCTATTGCAAATGTAGCCACTGGTACACCTTTGGGCATTTGCACAATCGATAATAATGAATCTTGACCTTGCAAATGTTTAGACGGTATTGGCACACCAAGTACAGGTAGCGTGGTTAATGCGGCAATCATGCCAGGCAAATGTGCGGCGCCGCCCGCACCAGCGATAATGATTTGGTAACCAACTTGCCCAGCGTTTTTAGCAAATTCAAACATTAAATCTGGTGTGCGATGTGCTGAAACCACTTGCGCCGTATAAACAACACCAAAATCTGCCAATGTTTGAGCTGCCAATTTCATTACTGGCCAATCGCTATCAGACCCCATTACGATGGCTACTAAAGGTTTATTCATTTTTTTATTCTCGCAAAAAAATTCGCTAGGGCTTTATTCTAATTAATACTTGTTATAAAAACGGTTTTAATCAAAGCTCATCCATTTTAAAGATACTTAAGTAACAATTAAGTTATCTCTGTGAACCAGCTCTAACTCTTCCACATATCCTAAAATCTGCTCAATCTCATGGCTTGCTTTACGCATAATGCGGCTAGTATCGCTGGAGTTATAATTTACAATACCACGCGCCACTTCAGTACCTTCCTCACTTATGCAAGCAACTACATCGCCACGCTCAAAGCTCCCTAGCACGCCTGTTACACCAATTGGCAGCAAACTTTTTCCATCCATTTTTAATACTTTAACCGCACCAGCATCTAATATCAGTTTACCACCTAGCCTTAAATGATCGGCCAGCCATTGTTTTTTTGCTACTGTTTTAATTTGTGTGGCCTGCAAATGGGTGCCGATTGCTTCGCCTGTACTTAGTCGAACCAGTACATTTTCTTCGCGACCTGAGGCTATAATAGTATGCGCACCACTACTAGCCGCACGCTTGGCAGCCAATATTTTGGTCAACATGCCGCCTGTGCCAATGGTGCTACCTGCCCCACCAGCCATTTGTTCTAATGCGATGTTACCAGCGGTTTCAAAATTTATGAATTTGGCGTTGCAATCTTTACGCGGGTCGGCCGAAAATAAACCTTGTTGATCAGTTAAAATTATAAGTGCGTCGGCCTCAATTAAATTAGCTACCAAGGCCGCTAATGTATCGTTATCGCCAAAGCGAATCTCTTCAGTAACTACCGTATCGTTCTCGTTAATAATCGGAATCACATTTAAATTAAGCAGCGTTTTAAGCGTGCTTCTGGCATTTAAATAGCGTTTACGATCGCGCAAATCATCATGGGTAAGCAGTATCTGTGCGGTGTGTAGATTATGGTTCGCAAAGCAGCTTTCATACATTTGCACCAAACCCATTTGACCAACCGCTGCAGCGGCTTGCAATTCGTTTACTTCTACTGGGCGTTGCTTCCACCCCAAGCGCTGCATGCCCTCAGCTATCGCGCCAGATGAAACCAGCACCACTTGCTTGCCTTGCTTAACCAGCGTGCTAATTTGTGCAGCCCAAGCGGCAATAGCCTGCTTATCCAAGCCTTCACCATTATTGGTCACTAGGCTTGATCCAACTTTTACAATTAGCGTTTTACTGTTATTTAGTAATGATTGGCTCATTATTTTTATTTTCTAATTGTGTTGCTTCTACTGCAATCTCTGCTTTTAAATCTTCTAGCTCCGCTTTTTTAAACGCATCTAAATGATCCATCATCGCATAAGTAAGCTCTTTGCAGCCCACGCCACTAATGGCGGAGATCGCAAATACTGGGCCTTTCCAACCATAATCTTTGACGAATTTTTTGACCACTTCCGTGCTGTTTTGCAGCATGTCAGTTTTATTTAATATCAACCAGCGTGGCTTGTTGTAAAGCTCTTCGTCATACTTAAGCAGTTCATTCACAATGGCTTTTGCTTCAGCCACTGGATCGGTTGCTTCATCGAATGGGGCGATATCGACCAGATGCAATAATAATGAAGTGCGCGCTAAATGACGTAAAAACTGATGCCCAAGCCCTGCGCCTTCTGCAGCGCCCTCAATTAATCCAGGCACATCGGCAATCACAAAACTGCGTTCTGTATCTACTCTAACCACGCCTAAATTAGGGTGTAAAGTTGTAAAAGGGTAATCGGCTACTTTAGGTTTTGCGGCTGATACTGAGCGAATAAACGTTGATTTACCTGCATTTGGCATGCCAAGCAAACCAACGTCTGCCAATACTTTAAGCTCCATGTATAGCTCAAACTCTTCACCAATCTCGCCTTTTGTACATTGGCGCGGCGAGCGGTTGATACTGGATTTAAAATGTACGTTACCTAAGCCATTATTGCCGCCTTTGGCCAATAATACTTTGCGGCCGTGCTCGTCCAAATCAACAATCACGCGTTGTGTTGCTTTATCTGAAATCACTGTGCCAACAGGCACACGCAAAATCGTATCTTCGCCTTTTGCGCCGTAACATTCGGCCCCACGGCCATTTTCGCCACGTTGACCACGAAACGTTCGCGTATAACGATAATCAACTAAGGTGTTAATATTGCGATCGGCAATTGCGTAGATAGAACCACCTTTGCCGCCATCGCCTCCATTTGGGCCGCCCATCGGTTCGTATTTTTCGCGCCTGAATGTGGCTACCCCGTTGCCGCCGTCTCCTGCGTAGACTTTGATAGTAGCTTCGTCAATAAACTTCATTTAAAAACCTTTATAAATTCATTCTTCAAGCTTATCGCGGCATTGCGCGGTGCTCGAAATCCTCATGTACTTTGTGTACATTCCGGTTTTTGCGCTCCGTGCGCCTTGCGCTAATTCTTGAACCTCTGAATTTCTAAAAGGTTTTTACAGCTAATACACGGAGTTATTTCTTGTAATTACCTAAACATTAAAATAAAAAAGCCCCATCAGCAGATGAGGCTTTTAATTATATTACTTAAAACTTAAACTGCAACGATACTGACAGTGTGGCGACGTAATGCACCTTTAATAGCAAAAGTTACTTTGCCTTCTATTTTTGCAAAAAGCGTGTGATCTTTACCCATGCCAACGTTTTCACCAGCATGCATTTTTGTACCGCGTTGGCGCACAATAATGCTGCCAGCCGTTACAACTGCCTCGCCAAATGCTTTGACGCCTAAACGTTGTGAGTGTGAATCGCGACCGTTACGTGAACTGCCGCCTGCTTTTTTGTGTGCCATGGTTTAATCCTTTAATTTTTAAAGTAAACTTTAAAGTCTAATTATTCAGCAGCTTTAGCAACTTTTGCTTTTGCTGGTTTTGCAGCTGCTGGTTTTTCTTGTGCTGCGCCTGCGCTTAAAATTTCACCAATTTGTATCTCGGTAAAACTTTGGCGATGGCCTTGTGTTTTACGGTAGTGTTTACGGCGACGAAATTTAAAAATCATCACTTTGTCTGCTCTACCTTGAGAAACAACAGTAGCGCTTACTGTGGCGCCTGCAATTAGTGGCGCACCAATCGTAGTATTTGCATCACTAGAAATCATCAACACTTTGTCAATAACCACTTTACCGCCTACTTCAACTTCAAGTTTTTCAACTTTGATTTTTTCGCCAGCGATTACTTTATATTGCTTGCCACCTGTTTTAATTACTGCGTACATGGTTTTGACCTTGTTTCTACACGTTCAAATGAATCGCGCATTATACGCAAACTTGGCTCAAAAGCAAATAAATTTATTGGTAATTGGCAATCAAGTTTAGTTAAAAGCCAGCAAATGACTATGTTAAAATGTGTTTAATATTTACGATAATAACGGCTTTATTTGTGACCATAAACCCCATTTTAAACTGCATTAATCACGATATGTCAGCAGTTGATGTGATTATTAGGCAATCGCTTCGTTCAGAGGTGGCGCTTATTAATACGATAGGCAACCATATTATTGATGGCGGCGGAAAACGCTTACGACCCGCGCTTGTGCTACTTTCTAGCGGATTGTTTAATGCTATTGATGCGCAACACCATCAACTTGCTGCCATTGTCGAGTTTATTCATACCGCAACGCTACTCCACGATGATGTGGTGGATGAATCAGCACTGCGACGCGGCAAAAGTACCGCAAATCACGTATTTGGTAATGCAGCTAGTGTTTTGGTGGGTGATTTTTTATATTCGCGAGCGTTTCAAATGATGGTCAAATTGCAAAATATGCGCGTAATGGAAATTTTATCTAAAACCACTAATATCATTGCAGAAGGTGAAGTATTACAGTTACTGAGTATCAATAATGCAGATGTGACTAAACAGGAATATTTAAAAGTTATTCAATTTAAAACCGCCAAATTATTTGAGGCCGCTGCCCAACTTGGCGCTGTGATTAGTGGCGCAAACAATGTAGACGAGCTAGCGCTGGCACAATACGGTATGCGACTTGGTACGGCGTTTCAACTCATTGATGATGTGCTTGATTTAACAGGTGACGTAAATCAGATCGGCAAAAACTTGGGGGATGATTTAAGCGAAGGCAAACCAACGTTGCCATTACTAATTGCCATGCATTTGGGTAATGAAAACGAAGCGGCAACTATTCGCAAGGCGATTCAATTAGGAAATTTAGATGAATT
Organism: Methylotenera sp.; assembly: GCA_043759515.1. Classification (GTDB taxonomy): domain Bacteria; phylum Pseudomonadota; class Gammaproteobacteria; order Burkholderiales; family Methylophilaceae; genus Methylotenera_A. Next base: position 29,118 of record JAYVLK010000021.1, on the reverse strand, counting down.
ACCTACAGTGCTAGCGGCGGTTAGAGCAACTGATGCGCTCAATCATGTGAAAAAACTCGCGCAAGATGAAGCTGAAATGGCTAAAGATGCCATCGCGCATCTGCCAAAATCTGCTCATAAACAAGCCTTGATTGATTTGGCCGAATTTGCGGTGAATCGGGATTTTTAGGAAGCTTACTTAATATAAAATAATGATGTAGGTGAAAAATAAGGCGCAAGCAAGAGTTGACGCGCAAGCAATAATGTAGAAATAAAACCATTAATACATTCATGAAATTGATCAGCTAGTATCAATTTAACAAAATTGGCTCACCGCTATCTGCATGAAAGTAACTTAAATGCGCGCAATCGCTGGTGCCATTAGTTAGCGTACCGTCAAACAAAGCTTTACCATCCACATCTACCACTGCATAACCATTATGATAAAGCGTTACTTCAGCCATTTTAGGTGATGATTTATCTTGCTTTACATCTCGTTCACGCATAATAAAACTGATGCATGTTTCAGCCTCGTCCTCACCAAATACTTCCCACTGTTTGCCACCTGTTAATTGCTTTAACCAACCTGGCAAATCCACTTCTACGCGGCAAATGATTGGCTCATCCCAAGCAGGATGATTTAAGTTATTTAGTTCAACCGTGTTGATATCTAAGGATTCTGTATGGTTATTTAGCGTATTATCAGTCATATCATTCCTTTACTTTGATTACTTATTTACTAAGTTTTTATACCAGCGATAACTAATAATGGTGTTGTTAATGGTTTTTTCAAGCAATGTTCAAGCCAATTGTTTACTTTTGTTGCACACTTGTTTTAACGGTGCCATGATATTAAAAGTTTACATCAATTATTAAGGCAAATATGTTTGAATTCTTCGCGTTTGATTTTTTTACACCTCTCAATGATTTTTTTCGCGCAGAACCGTCTTTTTTTATTATCACTTCCATCATTTTCGGCTTAATGATTGGTAGCTTTCTAAACGTGGTTATTTTTCGCTTGCCCATCATGATGGAGCAAGAATGGCACGCTAACTGTCTCGAACTTCAAGGCCAAGATGCTATAACTCAAACTAAATACACCTTATCAACCCCGCGCTCAGCCTGCCCAAAATGCAAACATCCAATTAGCGCTTTAGAAAATATTCCACTTATTAGTTATCTATTTTTAGGTGGTAAATGTCGTGGTTGCAAAACAAAAATAAGTTTACGTTACCCACTTATTGAGGCGCTAACTGGAATGCTTGCAGGGGCAGCCGCTTATCAATTTGGTTATGCTTTAATCACATTATTTGCATTTATATTTATATTCGCTTTAATAACGCTTACTTTTATCGATTTTGACACGCAATTATTACCAGATGATATTACCTTGCCGTTACTCTGGCTGGGGCTTCTTTTCAACATTAATTCTGGCTTCACAGATTTAAAATCGGCTGTTGTTGGCGCAATGGTAGGCTATTTGATTTTATGGAGCGTGTACTGGCTATTTAAGTTAATCACAGGTAAAGAAGGCATGGGATATGGTGATTTTAAATTATTAGCCGCTATTGGCGCATGGTTTGGCTGGCAAATTCTACCAGCAGTTATTTTATTAAGCTCAGTTGCTGGGGCTGTCATTGGTATTGGATTAATTTTATTTAAAGGTAAACAAGGTCATAGCGCTATTCCATTTGGTCCATTTTTAGCTATTGGTGGCATTGCAGCGCTATTTTTTGGGCCACAATTAGCTAGCTTTTATTTGAGCTAACTATACAAAATGTTTGTAGTGGCATTAACAGGCGGTATTGGATGCGGCAAATCTGCAGCTGCGCAAGTTTTTGCGGAACTTGGTGTTAGTGTTACCGACGTTGATGTTATATCTCACGCGCTTACTGCTGCTAACCAACCAATGGTTGATGAGATCAAGCAGGTTTTTGGTGGCCAATATATAAACGCAGATAATTCGTTGAACCGCGAAGCCATGCGCACGTTGATTTTTAGTGATGAACGCGCGCGATTAAAATTAAATGCTTTGCTACACCCAGCAATTTTAGAAAAAGCGATTAAGCAATTAAGCCAACCCGCTTATCCCCAATCCATATTAAAAAACCCCGTGCACCCCTATCAAATTTTAATGGTGCCATTGTTATTTAATAGTCCAAATTATCTAGCACTTGCTGATCGAATATTAGTCATTGATTGTGATAAAAAAACGCAAATAGCGCGTATAAAAACACGTAGCTTGTTAAATGAAGCACAAATTTTGAAAATCATTAGCACGCAAGCAGCACGAAAAGATCAGCTAAAAATGGCTGATGATGTCATTACCAATGATGGGGATATACATAAATTGCGTAAAAACATTATTGCGTTACACCAAAAATACATTATTACTTGCATACTTAGCAAAACAATCTCATAATCCGCTTTAACTAATTTCTAAGTAAGCAGACTTCACTTAAAATGTCTAGCTACGAATTTCCGTTTAATGAACGCATTCGCATATTGTTGCGGTTAGAAGATATTTATTCAAGATTACTTCTAAACATTGCTGCTGGCCATCAGCATAATCATTATTGTGCCTTAATCTCGCTATTACAAATGCTTGATATCATTGATCGGGCTGATCTCAAACTGGATTTAGTACAAGAACTTGATCGCCAACGTAATGCCATGCAGTCTTTGCGTGGCAATCCAGTCATCAAAGAAGAGATTTTAGACGAGACCTTAAGAGAAATTGGCGCTTGCTCGACTACATTGCGTAGTGAGAATGCAAAATTGGGACAGCATTTACGTGAAAACGAATGGCTGATGAGCATTAAACAACGCGCTAGTATTCCTGGCGGTGTTTGTCAATTTGATTTACCGTCTTACCATTATTGGCTTAATCTTGACGAAAACAGGCGTGTCGATGATTTTAACCTCTGGTTAGGCAAACTAACACCCATGCATGACGCGATTAAAACTATTTTACGCATTTTGCGCGGTAGCGGCCTGGCAAGCACACAACTTGCGACCAATGGATTTTTTCAGCAAATGCTAGGCGGGGCAAAGCCCGCACAAATGTTGATTATTAAAGTTGATGATGATTGCCCCTGTTTTCCAGAAGTCAGCGCGAACAAATATGCACTTAATATCCGCTTTAATAGTCTAGATTTTGTGCAAAAGCCCAAACAATGCGATCATGAAATTAACTTTACTTTAACGCTTTGTAATCTTTAAGTTTTATTGCTGCGCTTTATAATTTCTTAGTATAATTTCTCAGTATAACTTCCCAGTATAACTTCTCAGTATAACTTCTCAGTATAATTTCTCGATATAACTGCTTGATAATAAATCATTATGTCTACTTTAAAGCCCACCAAAATCGCTTGCCCACAATGTAAAAAATCAATTGAATATAGTTTAAGTAATAAATTTAGACCATTTTGCAGTGAGCGATGCCAGTTAATTGATTTAGGCGATTGGGCTAATGAAAATTTTAGAATCGCTGACAACAGACCGATAGACCCAAATGACGTGGAACACTAAACGTGGCGTATTAAAACGTAACGCTTAATTGTAATCAATATTAAGTTTTGTGGAATTTACTATCTAACTTTACAGTCTGAAAAATACTATCAATCTCAAATATTTAAATTCAAATTTGCACCCATGAAACTAATCAAATTAATTGCTTTATTTTTATTTTTATCAGCTTGCAACTCAATCGCTGAAGTGACCATTACTGATGCTTGGGTGCGCGCCAACGCGCCTGGCCAATCAGTAGGTGCGGCCTACATGACACTAAAAAGCCCGCAAGATAGCACGCTTATTTCTGTAGAAACAGTTTCTGCGGGTAGTGTAGAAATTCACAGCATGACCATGAACGATGGTGTAATGAAAATGCGCATGTTAGACGAGCTAGCACTAAAAGCTGGTAAGGCTGAAAAACTGGCACCTGGTGGGTTTCACTTAATGTTATTTGATTTAAAAAAACCTTTAAAATCTGGCGAAGAAGTTACTTTTAAGCTTTCTTTCAAAGATAAAGCCAATAAAGTTAGCGTGCAAACTGTCGTTTTGCCCATTAAAGATTCAAATTAATACAGCGCATTTCTTACCAATCAAATGTGTTCTTAAGACGCATTTTAAAATAAAAAACTCTTAAAATATTTTAAGCCAAGCTATATTCGGTCATCTTGGCCCAAATTGCCCTTTGCATGGCAATTCCACGTGCGCCACAACTTAAAGCTTGCGATAAACCTAATTCATTCAATCCGCCCAACGCATATACAGGTAAGTTGCAATTTTTAATCATCTGCTCAAAAGCTTTCCAGCCCAGAATAACGCCGTTTTCATGGCTTAATGTGGGCATAACAGGCGAAACAACAACAAAATCTAAGCCTAAATTTTGTGCATGCGATAACTCAAGGGCATTATGGCAAGATGCCGCCACCATTAATCCACTTGGCTTATTACTACATTTCATTAAATCATAGCTTGGTAGGTGAACACCATCTACGTTTAATTCACGTGCTAAATCAACATTTGCATTGATAAGCACTTTTGCGCCATAAGGCTTTGTAAGATCAATCACTTTTTTTGCAAATCGTTTTAATGACTCATCTGATAATTGTTTCTCGCGAATTTGAATGAGTTTTAAGCCTTGATTTAGCTGGTTTTCAAGTGCAATTAAAAAAGCCTGTTCACCCATCTCAGCCACATTTGTAATGGCATAAATAGATGGCAATGCCAGTGCATTCATGATGAGCACGTTAGCGAACAAAACAGGTGAAACGGTTACATTTGCAGGGTTTTGCCAACTTAATTGCTGGCCTTCAAGCGCATTTAAAGTGCCTTGCCAACGCGTTACAAAATAAAAATGTAGTTCAACTGACTTTGCTTCAGAATCGTGCGTTGCAGGATAATCGTAACGGCGTATTAACCAAGCTTGCATTTGGGTAGGTGTAATGCTTAACTCTTCTTGCAGCTCACGTTTTAAGGCTTGTTTAGGCGTTTCATTAGCTTCAATTTTTCCACCTGGAAACTCCCACCAACCTTCCCAGCCTTTGCCTGCAGGACGGCTTGCCATTAAAAATGTGCCGTCTGGCTTGGTGAGTAGGCCAACAGCTACCGCTTGCACCTTAATCATTAAGATTGATTCATTTAAGATAATTTAGTAAAGCTTGGCTTGGCTTGACTTAACAATGTTTAATTTGGCAAGCCCTAACTTACCCGCATAATCACGCGCAAATTGGTGGGCAACGCGCCCATTACGTGCACCGCGCGTATGCGTAAAACTAAGTGCCGCTTTTCTTGCATAATCATCAAATTCAATATTAAATGTTTGTAGCCATGAAGCACAGATTACTAAATATTCGTCTTGATCATAGCCATAAAACGATAACCACAGCCCAAATCGCTCAGCCAATGCGGTTTTCTCTTCAATCGTATCATTTGGTCTAATCTCATCACTTGAAATCGACTTAGGCAAATTATCAGCCATAAATTCAGGCATTAAATTTTTACGATTTGACGTTGCATATACCAACACATTGTCTGACATAGCTTCAAGCGAGCCATCTAGCGCCACTTTTAGCGCTTTATAACTAGCCTCATTTTCTTCAAAAGTTAAATCATCACAGAAAATAATAAATTTTTCTGGCCGATGTTTAATTAGCGAAACGATTTCGCTCACATGCACCAGGTCATGTTTGTCTACTTCGATAATACGCAAACCCTGCGATGAAAATTCTGTTAATAAACTTTTGATCAATGTTGACTTGCCTGTGCCACGTGCGCCCGTTAACAACACATTATTGGCGGGTAATTGGTTTAAGAATTGGCGTGTGTTGCGGGTAATCTCCGCTTTTTGAAGTTCCACAAATTGAATAAGCTTGGGATCAACTTTTTGAGGGGTTTGAATAGCCTGCAAAAAACCTTTATTTTCTTTAGTCACCCAGCGCCAAGCAATCGCATTCCAATCGGGCTTAACATTGTTTATTGGCAACAAAGCTTCTATTTTGCTTAATAAACTTTCAGCGCTATCGATCAAATTTCTTATTGAGTTTTTAGTCGAATTTTCAGGCAGTTGCATGGTTTGATTGTTAACTAGAATGATCAAAAATAATTGTTAGCCTGCGTACAGGTTTTACTTAATGCGGCTTTCAAAATACCGCCTGCAAACGCAATTGCAGTGATTTAACTTCTATAATCCGCATTAATTTTTACATAATCATAGCTAAAATCGCAGGTCCAAATCGTTGCATTAGCTAAACCGCGGTTAAGCACAACTCGGATTAAAATATCACTTTCTTTCATAATCGCAACACCTTGCTCTTCCTTGTAAGTTGCCGCCCTGCCGCCTTTTTCTGCCACTAGCACATCACCCAAATACAAATCTACTTTATCTACATTTAAATCATCGATTCCCGCATAACCGATGGCTGCCAAAATACGTCCAAGATTAGGGTCGGATGCAAAAAAAGCGGTTTTGATCAATGGGGAATGTGCAATTGCATAGGCCACTTTTCTACATTCTGCCTGCGTTGTTCCTGCTTCAACCGTTACTGTCATAAATTTTGTCGCACCTTCACCATCGCGCACAATCGCTTGGGCTAGTTCAATTGCCACATCTGTTATCGCATCGCAAAGTAATAAATAATCACCACTATCTTCTTTAATTTCATCATTAGCTGCTAAATGTGTTGCCATTACAATAAGGCTGTCGTTGGTTGATGTATCACCATCTACGGTAATGCAATTGAACGACTTATTTACTGCGTAGTTAATGATTGATTTAAGTGCCGCTTGGCTTACAGCTGCATCGGTTGCAATGTAGCCCAGCATGGTAGCCATGTTTGGGTGAATCATGCCGCTACCTTTACTGATACCAGTAATGGTGATTTGTTTGCCGTTAATTTGCAATGATCGAGAAGTACCTTTGGCTACAATATCGGTTGTCATTATGGCTTGTGCAGCATTTAGCCAATTATCTTCTTTCAAGTTAATAATCGCCTCTGGCAGGCCTGCAATCACTTTGTCTATTGGCAAAGGCTCCAAAATAACCCCAGTAGAAAATGGCAATATTTGATTGAATTGCAGGTTAAGGTAGCTAGCCAGCGCCTCACAGCTTTGTTTGGCGCGCTCTAACCCTTCCTCACCTGTGCCAGCATTTGCACAGCCCGTGTTTACCAGCAAAGCGCGTATGCTCGAAGCTTGCGCTAAATGCTGCCTGCATAAAATAACGGGGGCCGCGCAAAATCTATTGTTGGTGAATACACCAGCTACTGTGCTATTTTCAACTAAGCTTATGATCAAAATATCTTTTTTGTTGGGTTTTCGCACATGCGCTTGTGCAAAACCTAACTTAACTCCTTTTACAGGCAGTAGTTTTTTAGATTCTGGGGCAATTAAATTGACGGGCATTTTGTGTTCCTATTTATTTTCTTAAGCGTGTGCTGGTTAACATTGTCGCCCAACTACATTGTTTATCGTTTCGTTTGCATTGGGATATTCATTAAATTCAAGTCAATATTAAGATTAACTTAAGTTACTATGGCGTTGAGAGCACCAAATTAACTTTTTATGACATTTTTATGATATTTTTATTAAATTTTTATCTTATTTATTATCTGCGCTAGTACGATTTTAACCAAATGCCACAGTTACACTATATAAATGTTTTCAGGGCGACCGCCATATTTTTTATTGTAGCCGTACACGCGCTACACGTTTTCTCGTGGCCAGCTGGTAGCTTAACCAAACAGTTTTTAGATGTAATATTTAATAATGGCTCAATATTTTTTATATTTATTTCTGGCTATTTATTTCAGCATCTGTCAATTAATTACAAAACATCCAAATATTACTTATCAAAATTAAAAAACGTAGTTTTGCCTTATGTAGTCATTTCAGCACCTGCCATCATTTATTTTGTATTTTTTACACGCAAATCGTTTTTGCCCCCCGCTTTTTACGAACAAGCTGTTTGGCAACAAATCGCCCAGTTTTACGCATATGGTTATCATTTAGCGCCCATGTGGTTCATACCCGTGATTTTTACCTACTATTTGCTTGCACCTCTACTGATTAAAGCCGATAAAACGCGACTTTTTTATTACACTTTGCCTATGTTTATTTTAATTTCTTATTTTGTGCCAAGAGGATTATTTCATAGCAATGTGATCCATTTCTTCTCAATATATATGCTGGGTATGTTTTGCAGTAAATATAAACTCTACATTAACAGTCTTTTAAGTAAAGATATTGCATTGATTTTATTGCTTTTTATAGTGCTAGGCATGACAAGTTTTGAATATTTTATTAATTTGAAATTAGCTTACGTCAATTATCTACAAAAGATTTTTTTTACACTATTGTTACTTAGTTTTTTTATTAAGTATGAGGCAACTTTTAAAAGTAAATTAATAAGTTTGGTTGCAGAAACCAGTTTCGGTGTATTTTTTTTCCATTCTTACATACTCGCGTTTTTAAAGTTTTTGTCTAAAAATATAAGCCAAGCTTTTCAATTAGAACTGCCACGCGTTAGTGGTAATTCTGCCCTGCACCTGCTTGTTACGATTTTGGTTTTATTTGTCACCGTTAGTTTAGTATTGTTAGTTACTAAGGTGTTAAAAGATAAAGCTTATTGGCTAGTTGGTAATGTTAAAAAATTAAACTATAAAAATGATCGTAATTGGGTCAATCATCATGACTTTTCAAAATCCATCTAAAAGCTAATCGAAAGAATGTTTAAGCACGCCGCCAAGTTGTACCGTTGGGAGTGTCTTCTAAAACGATATCAATCGCTGCTAACTCTTTGCGAATCCGGTCAGCTTCTGAAAAATTTTTTTCTTTTTTAGCAGCCAGCCTTTTTTGAATTTGTTGATCAATATATAAGTTGCTAGGCAAGATGCTGCTAGAAAAAGTAGAACTACCAGTGGCGCTTTGAAAATAGTTAGGGTTTTGCAAAATACCCAATATTGCGCCTAAGTTTTTAAGCAAGTTTGCAGCCGCAAGCGATTGCGTTTTATTCACTTCACTAGCTAATTCAAATAAAACTGCCATTGCCTCTGGCGTATTAAAGTCGTCTTCCATCGCCTCTTTAAAACGCATCGCTTGCGGTTCATCCCAATTGATAATTGGCGTACTTACTTGTTGACCGCGTAACGCAGTGTAGAGCCTTGTAAGCGAGGCATTCGCATCGTCTAAATGCACATCAGAGTAGTTCAACGGGCTACGATAATGCGCACGCAGAATAAAAAAGCGTACTACTTCGGCATTATATTTTTCTAGCACAGTTCTTATGGTAAAAAAGTTGCCAAGCGATTTCGACATCTTTTCATTGTCCACACGTACAAAACCGTTATGCATCCAAATATTAGCCATTTGGCAATCGTGTGCGGCCTCACTTTGCGCAATCTCGTTTTCATGGTGTGGAAACTGCAAATCTTGACCACCGCCGTGAATATCAAAATGCGCGCCCAAGTGGTGGGCGCTCATGGCAGAACATTCAATGTGCCAACCTGGTCTGCCTTTGCCATTGTTTGGTCCGCCAAAAGGCGAATCCCAACTTGGTTCATTTGGCTTAACTGATTTCCAAAGCACAAAATCAAGCGGGTCTTTTTTGTGTATATCAACTTCGACTCGCTCACCCGCACGTAAATCATCTAGCGATTTACCAGATAGCTTGCCGTAATCGTTAAAACTACGCACGCTGTAAAATACATCGCCATTAGCCGCTATGTAAGCATGGCCTTTGTCAATCAATGCTGAAATCATATTGAGCATTTCAATTATATGCGTTGTGGCGCGCGGCTCAATGGTTGGGCGAACAATGCCTAGCTTGTCTGAATCCTCGTTCATGGCATCAATAAAACGTTGGGTTAATACACCAATCGTTTCATTATTTTCATTGGCGCGTTTGATTATTTTGTCATCAATATCGGTGATATTTCTAACATAGTTGACTTTATAACCAGAAACGCTAAACCAGCGCGAGATGCTATCAAACACAACCATCACACGGGCATGCCCTAAATGGCAATAGTCGTACACTGTCATACCGCAAACATACATGCTAACTTGGCCAGCTTGGATGGGTTTAAAAACTTGTTTATTGCGGGTTAAGGTGTTGTAGATTTTTTGCATAAATTTGCATGTAATGAAGATGAATTGTTAAAAAAGATTGGCTTAATTGAGCTGTTTATTGACAAAAATCAATTATTTAACACGCAAACCGTAACGGGCTATTGGAGGATAGCTATGCAGTTGATAGAATAGCGTTTTACTAATAATTTTGAGTATATCACAATGAATATCTGTAACCGTTTGCTACTAAGCCCAGTTGCTCAAAACATGCTGCTCGGTTCAATAATGTTGGCTTTAACCTTTTTTAGTCATTCAAGTGCTGCAAACGAGCTTAAAGATATTTCTCAATTGTCCGAACAAGGTCAACAAGCTGCTGCACTTGACCGTGTTAATGCCTATCTTGCTTCTAATCCAAAAGATCCACAAGCGATGTTTATGAAAGGCATTATCTTGGTAGAAAGCGGCAAACGTGACGACGCAATTAAAACTTTTACAGATTTAACGCAATCGCACCCGAATCTACCTGAGCCTTATAATAATTTGGCAGTGTTATATGCCGACGCGGGGCAATACGATAAAGCCAAAAAATCACTGGAAACCGCTATAAAAACACACCCTAGTTATGCTACAGCTCACGAAAACCTAGGCGATATCTACGCCCGCATGGCATCAGAAGCTTACGACAAAGCGCTTCAATTGGATAATCGTAATTCTCGCGCACAAAGCAAATTATCCATGATTAAAGATTTATTTGGCTCAAGTACAAGTTCGCCCGCAAAAGTTGCTGCAAAATCAGTTATTGCCAAACCAAATGACATTGAAAAGCCAGTTAAAAGTAGCACATTGCCTATCAGGCCTGCTGATAAACCCGCTATGGAAGAAGTTAAAGTAACGGAAATGTCGAAACCCATAGCCAACACCAACAATAATGAGGAGAAAAACATTTCTGATGCCGTTGATAATTGGGCAAGCGCTTGGTCGAATAAAGATTTAGACAAATATTTAGCCAGTTATGCGCAAACTTTTAAGCCAGCAAAGGGAGAAAGTCGTCAAGCTTGGGAGCAATCGCGCCGTGAACGTGTCAGCAAACCGTCATCTATTAACGTTACACTATCTAATCAACAAGTAACATTAGTTGATAGCAATAACGCTAAGGTAAGCTTTAAGCAAACGTACAAAGCAGCTGGTAAACCAATAAGAACTGATAAAACTTTAAACATGAAAAAAACAGGCGTAACATGGTTGATTGAAGAAGAGATTGCAGGTAATTAGAATCTGCAATTAGCAATTAGCAATTAATTAAAGTAAATGGCAATTCATTTACTTTAATTGCATAAATATTCGAACAATTGAATTATTAGATTAGTACAAATTGAGCATCTACCAATATAAAGATAAATATAAAGATAAAGCCGAACAAAATTGTGGATTTGATTAAATATTTCGTTGTATCAATGTGTATTTTAATGCCTTGGAATGCGACTGCCCTAAATCATGGAAGCATGGTTAATCAATTATTAAACCAGCGAGCTGGTAAAAATATCATTGATAATTTGTTAGTAAAGGGTTTGCTAGAAATTACCCAAGGCAAAACCAAGCAAGCAGTTAACACCATTAATGAGCTGATCAACACTGCTCCAAATTTTAAATTGGCTTATCTAATTCGCGGTGATCTTTTATCAGCACAAAGCCGTCCACTGTTGGCATTTGGTGACCCAAACTTATCAATTGATAAAAATAATATCAACGAGCAAGGTGTTGAAGGCTTGCGTGATGAGGCGCGCGTGCGTCTGGATTATTATTTATCTGACAAAAAAGCCGCTCAATTGCCCGATATATTGGTTAAACTAGGGGCTGAACAAGAAAATTTAATTGTGGTGGACACTGCATCATCGCGATTATTTTTATATAAAAAAGTAAACGGGATTTTGACTTACGAGGCCGACTATTATGTAACTATTGGTAAAAACGGCCCTGGCAAACAGATTCAAGGTGATAAACGCACCCCATTGGGCGTTTACTTTGCTGGTAAAAAATTAACTCAGCCGCTTGAAGACATGTATGGCAGTGCTGCTTATGCCCTTAATTATCCAAATGAGCTAGATCAAAATCAGCAAAAAAACGGCAATGGTATTTGGTTGCACGGAACGCCTACTGACACTTATAGCCGCCCTCCTCGTGCCAGTGATGGTTGTGTGGTGCTCAGCAATCCAGATCTAAACGCGCTAGCGCCTTATTTGATCTCGGGGAAAACGCCCGTGATTATCTCTAATAATATTCAATGGTTAGAAAAACAAAAAAACAACTTTCAAGCTAATCAGCAACAAGTACTTGAAGATGCGATTGAACAATGGCGAAAAGATTGGGCATCGCAACAAACAGATGCGTATTTAAGCCACTATTCACAAAGCTTTTTTTATAGTGAAGGTGGTTATCAACAATGGGCAAATCACAAACGTGGCGTTCAGGCATCAAGGCCAAAAGTATCGCTTAGTATCAATGATATCAGCATGTTTAGTTACCCGAATTTTGATCAGCCAATAGTGGTGGTTGATTTTGAACAAAACTTTAAAAGTGTACATTTACAAAACAAAATGTTAAAACGCCAGTATTGGCTGCATGAAAACAACCAATGGAAAATTATTTACGAAGGTGCTGCATAAATATGAAAGCTTTATCTCAACTGCTAACTGTAAGTAGTTTATTTTTTGCATTAAACTTAAATCTACAAGCCTCACCAAGCGTAGAGTTTGAAACTAATCAAGGTAATTTTACAATTGAACTTTACCCAGAAAAAGCGCCTAAAACGGTTGCTAACTTTTTGCAATATGTAAAAGACGGCTTTTATGAGAAAACCATTTTCCACCGCGTTATTAATCGTTTTATGGTGCAAGGTGGCGGTTTTGAACGTGATTTAACTGAAAAAAATACGCGCGAGCCAATTATTAACGAATCTAATAATGGTTTGCTAAATGAAGTTGGTTCTGTTGCAATGGCGCGCACGATGGAGCCTGACTCTGCCACTGCGCAATTTTTTGTAAATTTAAACGATAATCAATTTTTAAATTATCAAACGCCAGACGCAGAGCTTATTGGCTACTGCGTTTTTGGCAAAGTAACAAACGGAATGGATGTGATTCAAAAAATTGGTTTAACCGCTACTGGCAATATGGGCAGGCATACAGATGTGCCTTTAAAACCAATTGTTATTAAAAGCGCAAAGATTCTCACTGAACAAATTAGCAAGCTAAAATAGATTTCATCAATTTAAAAGGATAGTCCGTGGTAAAACTAACAACAAACTTTGGCGATATAACGCTAGAATTAAATGCTGAAAAAGCCCCTATCACTGTTGCTAATTTTTTACAGTATGTAGAAAGCGGCTTTTATGACGGTGTTGTGTTTCACCGTGTGATTGATGGATTTATGGTACAAGGCGGTGGCTTTGATGCCAATATGAAGCAAAAAAAGACACAAGCTGAAATTAAAAACGAAGCTGATAATGGGTTGACTAACGATAAATATACGGTTGCAATGGCGCGCACTTCTGTGCCAGATTCTGCCAGTAGCCAGTTTTTTATAAACGTGGGCAATAACGATTTTCTAAATCATAGCGCGCCAACGTCTAGTGGTTGGGGCTATTGTGTGTTTGGCAAAGTAATAGAAGGTATGGATGTGGTTGATAGAATAAAAGCAGTTAAAACCACTAGCAAATCTGGCCATCAAGATGTGCCCGTTGAAAATATAACTATCGAAAAAGCTATTGTTTGTTAAGTGACTTTAATCTAAGCAGCCCAAAGCTAAGCAGCCCAAAGCTAAGCAGTCTAAAACCAAGTAACCCTGAGCAAAGTACTTGTGCATCAAAACAGTCACAGTTTATTTATATCTGATTTACATCTTTGTGATTCGCGCCCACATATCTCACAAGCTTTTATACAGTTTTGTGAAAAAATAGCAGTAAAAGCAGATTCGCTATTCATATTAGGCGATTTGTTTGAGTATTGGGCGGGTGACGACACGATTGAAACTGGCACTCATCAAAACGTGATTAGAGCACTTAAAAACCTTAACAAGCTAGGTGTTAAGGTTTTTTTCATGCATGGCAATAGAGATTTTTTGCTTAGTGATGGGTTTATAAAAGCCACTAAAGCCGCCTTTTTATGTGATCCAACTTTAATTGACTTATTTAGCCAACCTGTCCTACTTACTCATGGTGATAAATTGTGTACTGATGATGTGGCTTACCTTGCCTTTAGGCAAAAAGTACGTACTGATGCTTGGCAAAGCCATTTTTTAAGCCAGCCGCTCGCTAATCGTATTGCGCAAATTGAACAAATACGCTCTAAAAGCGAACAAGAAAAATCCATTAAAACGATGCAAATAATGGATGTTAATGCAAAAGCGGTTGAAAATTTGCTGCGAGATCATCACTACCCACCAATACTTATACATGGCCATACGCACAAGCCTTTTCACCATACGATTATGCTTGATGAGCATAAAATAGATCGATGGGTATTGGGCGATTGGTACGAGCAAGGAAGTTATTTAATGATGAATGCTAAGGGCTGTCATTCAATACCGCTTATAAAAGATAATCCGATTTTAAAATCGAATTAAAACTTAGCTAATTAATGCATTGGTTAAGTAGAAATTATTAAATTAACCAGCATTGATATTATTAGTTTTTGAATGCTCTGGTAGTAAAATCATTAATTCTAAAACCACAGTTTTATGAAAAAAATACTGGTATGTACTAATTATCGTGCTAACCCTAATACTCCATCTTGTTTAGCAAGGGGGAGCAACCTGTTGACAAATCTATCGCAACAATTAACACAACAAAAAATCAATATCGCGGTGGAAGAAGTGCAATGTTTAGGCTATTGCACTGTTGGCCCTAATGTACGCTTTGTTCCAAATGGGCAATTTTTTCACCACATAACAGATGATTCAATATTAGAAATTATTAGCGCCGCAAAAGTATTTTGCGCTAATAATACGTAACTTTAGGCAACTTTTTCTAGCTCATATCCTGGAATATCAGCTTCTATCACCATATCAATTTGCGCTGGGTCTAAAAACTTTTCTGCATAGCGCATATAGATTTTTTCGCGCACAAAAATATCAAATACGTCTGGGTCTATATGGTTATCTAGCTTCATTTTGCCCAAAATATTGAGCGATTCAGAAAGTGATTTCGCAGGTTTATATGGCCTATCTTTTGATGTTAAAGCTTCAAAGATATCGGCTACACCCATTATTCGCGCAGGGATTGACATTTGCTCTCGCGTTAATCCTTTTGGGTAACCTTTACCATCCATACGCTCATGATGGCCACCCGCATACTCTGGCACCCGTCTTAAATCTTTGGGGTAAGGCAACGCCTCTAACATGTGAATTGTCACCACAATATGATTATTGATAATTGTGCGCTCTTCACTAGTTAGTGTGCCACGCTCAATACCAAGATTGGCAACTTCGTTTTCGGTTAAAAACTCAACTAATTGCCCAGTTTCATTTGTATATTTGTACGCTGCAATTTGCGCTAAACGGTTTGTGTCACTGGCTTGCATAAATTCAGAACCAAAATTAATACGTCTAATAAAACTTTTGTCGTCATCTAGTTGCGCTTTCATGGCGCTCAATTGATCGTTTATTGTTCCTAAATCTGCACTGGTAAAATTAGTATTGGTAAATTGAGCCAAGGCATCGCGTAAAAGCACATTTTCTCGCTGGGTTTTAAGTAGCTCAAAACGCTGGTCAATAAAATGAATACGGTCGAAAATAGTTTGTAGCTTGGTTGCCTTATCCATAATCGATTCAGGGGTGGTGACTTTGCCACAATCGTGTAACCAGGCTGCGATTTTAAGCTCAAAAACCTCTTTTTCGGTCATGTCAAAATCTTTAAATGCACCTGTTTTGGCCTCGATTGCCGCATCAGCCAGCATCATAGTTAAATCTGGAACGCGCTGGCAATGCCCGCCAGTGTAGGGAGATTTTTCATCAATGGCATCGGCGATTAATTTGATAAATGACTCGAATAAATCTTTAAGGCCTTTAATTAAGTTTTGATTCGTTAACGCAACCGCAGCTTGTGATGCAAGCGATTCTACTAAACGCTGGTGTGCTTCTGAAAATTCAATGATTTTATTGGTGTAGGGATCAATTGCGTTAATTAACTGTAAAACACCAATAATTTCATTTTCATGATTTTTCATGGGCACAGTTAAAAAAGATTGAGAGCGATAGCCCATCTTTTCATCAAATTGTTTTGTGCCAGAAAAATCAAAGCCTTTGGCTATGTATGCATCTGCAATATTGACAGTTTTTGCGTTGAATACGCTGTAAGCCGCCACTGTATTAGCATTTGGTTTGCCTTGTGCATCATAAATGGGCAGTGGATAAAAAGGAACCTCAACACCTGTTGTGCCACCCATTGCAATATTTAGGCTTACACTGCGCATGATTTCAAATTTAAGTGTTGCGTCGTTGGTAACGCTATACAAGGTGCCGCCATCGGCATTGGTTAGCTCCTGTGCGCCTTGTAAAATAATTTCAAGCAAACGCTTGCTATCTTCCTCGTTTGAAAGCGCTACGCCTATAGAGTTTAAGCGTTCTAACTGATTTAAAACATCAGTTTGACAATTTGTTTTTAAACTGGCAGATTTTGGAATAGTCATTTAAATGTGATCAATAAAAAAGTATCATTACAGAAGATCAAATGCCATTTTAGTACCCGCTAATTCAACTTCATCCTGATGCGCAAGTTTATACGCCTGTACTCCAATAGATGCGCCGTTTACAGTTGGATACTGCTCACCTTCGATATGCGTAATAAAATATCCAGCTGATCTTTTAACGATAACCGCAACCTGAATGCCAGGCTTGCCTAATCTTATAAAAGCTTTATCTAAGTTCAATTCGCGCCCTGCACTTTTGCCGTTTAACACTTTTAATCTGCCCAGCATGCTCATTTTAGAAGAAAGATCAAATTCGTTTTCCACAACATGATCAAGATTAGCCGTTTTAAATATTGGTTTTTCTGTGCTTTCCATAACCACTGGCTTGATCTCTTGCTCAGTAATTGGATGGCTAGGATTTAATTTTGTCATAACAGTTTTCTCAAAGCCATCACTGTTGTCAGTAGTCGCAATTTGCTTGTTAACTGGGTTTTCATTTGAATAATGCAGTTGATAATGACCAAACTCAATCACATCTTTATTAAGCAGCACATGCTTCTGAATAGATTTAGCATTAACCAGTGTGCCATTAGTGCTATTTAAATCTTCCACATAAGAACTATTACCCATTGTAACCACCGCTGCGTGTTCACCACTTATAGTCAAATTATCAATTTGGATATCACAGCTAGGACGTCGGCCAATTGTTAGCCGCTCTTTATCTAAATTAAACTCGCCTAATGAGTGACCATTTACTAAAAAACGAAGTTTTGCCATATTAACCCTAATTATTTTGTTACTTTATAATTTGTTTTTATTTAAAACTTTGCCTAATAAATGCTTTGCCCAGTTTTTTTCAAGCGCAAAGGTTTTATTTACCACTGCGATAACAACCGATATATTATCCTTACCACCTTGTTCATTGGCCTCCTGAACCAACAAATGTGCCGCTAGCTCAATGTTACCATTGGCACTCAACAATAACTTTAATATGACATCATCGTCTACTAAATCGCTTAAACCATCTGAGCACAACATATACAAATCATGCAGTTCAACATCAAATTCATTTACTTCAAGCTCCACTTGATCTTCAATACCAAGTGCACGTGTTACTAGGTTTTTGTTAGTAGATAATTTAACTTGTTCGCGAGTGATCAAACCCGCATTTAGCTGCTCTTGTAATAAAGAATGATCTTCTGTTAATTGCGTTAGCACTCGCGATCTTAAGCGATACATGCGTGAATCGCCAATATGCCCAACGCACACTTTATTATTTGAAAAAACCGCAGCAACCAAAGTGGTACCCATGCCAGCACATTGGGATTGTTGCTTGGAAACTTGAAAAATTGCAGCATTTGCATGCGCTACCGCGTTAATTAACATTTCAGATTCTGGCATTACAATATTTGAATATTGCTTTTTTGCATCAAAATTACGCATGGTTTCAGTCATTTCAGCCGTTAAGGTCAATACTGCAATCTCGCTTGCAACCTCACCCGCACGGTATCCGCCCATACCATCGGCAAGCATCACCAAGCCAATTGTAAGATCACTAGCTACTGCATCCTCATTTTGCTCTCTAACTAAACCCACATCTGTTAATCGCACTACTGTAATTGCATCTAAAACATTCATACTTGCACTCGCCCAATCAAACATTTATTTAAATCGCTTATCAATAGTTGACCTGTTTGATAGCGATTTTCCATATTTTTTTCTAATAGTTTATTCACAACCATGGCTAACATTTCAGAATGTTGTGCTTTTAATTGGCGAATATCGGTATGTGCCTCATTCGCTATTTTGTACATGAGTGACGCCATTGAATCACCTGAAAATGGCATCGCACCTGTTAAAAGTGAATAAAAAGTAATTCCTAATGAAAATAGATCTGATCGCCCGTCTATTTTTTTTCCAATTATTTGCTCTGGCGACATGTAGCTTGGGGTGCCCAGCACAATGCCCGTTTTGGTTTTAGAGGTATCTGATATGCGCGCAATACCAAAATCGGTAACTTTTACTAAATTAGAATCAAGCTCTACCATAATATTAGAAGGCTTAATATCGCGATGAATCACATGCTGCTCATGTGCATAGTTAAGTGCATCGGCTACTTTAATAACAATCTCAATGACTTGATTTACTGACAGTAAGTTATCTGGTTTTGTATATTTAGATAGATCTTCACCTTTTAAAAATTCCATGGCGATATAAGCTAAATCATGGTCTTCACCAGCATCATAAATAGTCACGATATTGGGGTGATTTAACCTACCCGCTGTTTCAGCCTCGCGAAAAAAGCGGGCTTTTACGTCTAGCAACTCATCTGCTTCAAACTCATCAACAAGCGCTAGGGTTTTAATAGCAACCACACGGCTTATTTTTGGGTCTCGCCCCAAATACACAACACCCATGGCACCTTTGCCTAGTTCTTTTTCTACCATGTAGCGGCCTAACATGGGCTTTTCAATGGCTTGATTATTAAGAATTAACGTACTTTCATTACTTCGATTACTTGCCCCGCTCAAGATAACTGTTTCAGATAACTGCTTGGCACGCGAAATGCGTGAGCTCAAATCCTTATACGCAATGTCATGATCAGCCATGTACCTAAAAACAGTTTCCGCTTTATTAAACTGGCGTTTGCGTTCAAAATCCAAACCCAAATTGTATAATCCATCCATCACATTAGAATCTAATGGGCATTTTCTAAAACGATCAAACGCCATATCTAACTGGCCCTGGCTTTGAAACATCAACGCTAAATTACGGTTACTTTCGGC
This sequence comes from Methylotenera sp., assembly GCA_043759515.1. Classification (GTDB taxonomy): domain Bacteria; phylum Pseudomonadota; class Gammaproteobacteria; order Burkholderiales; family Methylophilaceae; genus Methylotenera_A. The sequence continues at coordinate 9,599 of JAYVLK010000021.1, read as the reverse complement.
CGAATCTGCGTCTGATTTTTCTTTGCCTTTTTCGGTCATTAAGTAGCGTTTTGTGGTTAATAAGGCATGCCCAATCACAAGTAAAACCGCAGGCATCATTAGTTGCAACCACCAACCCTTTTGCGTCATTAGGCTATATTGGGTGGTTAATATGGCAATTAAGATTGCAAGTGTGATTGCAGCGGCAGCGCCTGCTTTAAGCCTAGGAAAAAATAGAAGTAAATATAAACTAACACTTAACCAAACAGCCAATTCAACCCACTTTGCCCAGTGCGGCACAACAAAAAAATCTTCATTTAAAATACTGGCAACTGTTTGCGCTAGTGTTTCAATCGGGTTCATGCTTGATGATATCGGGGTTACTTGGTTATCGCCCACACCACTTGCGGTTGTGCCAATTAGCACGATTTTACCTGCATATTTGTTGGTCGCTATGCTGCCATTTAATACATCAAAGTAAGAATCAACACTAAATGCTGGCTTGCCTTTTTTATCAGCATAAAAAAAGGTGTTCATTTGTAGCGCATCGTTGGTTGCAATATTAAGCTTACCTAATTGAATACCTTCGCCTAAACGTACGTTGATTTCTTTAGAGCCAATATTAAGATAACGCGCAGCCAATTGTAACGCCATAGAAGGGTAGAACTGATCGTAATGCGCAATCACTAGCGGCTCTAGCCGAATGGCGCCATCGATATCTGGGCTTGTATTTAAGTGACCAATAGCAGCAGCACTTTCACCAATAAGCTTAATAGGCGCCAATGCTGCATTGCTAGGTATAGGCCATGCATTATTGTTATTTTTCAATACACGGTTTAGCGCGTTTTTGGTTACGAAATTTGGCAAGGGCTTGTCGGCATTGCCCAAGGGTTCGCCCAGTATAAATGGCATACCAAGCACCACATTGTTTGCCGATTTGATGCTGTTGGCTAATTTTAGATCGGCATTAAGCCCAAGTTGCGCTTGGGTAATCAAGGCGTTTAATTGCGGAGCATCAATATCCGCTTTTAAACTGGCTGAAGTTGATACTAACTGAGAGATTTGATTGATATAGCTTAAGCCTGCATCAATTTGAGGCTCTAAAAAAAAAATAGTATTGCCGATAACTTTGGGTGGGGATACTGATAATTTGTCTAACATTTTTGCATGCACATCGCGCGGCCATGGCCAGCGACCAATGTTAGCGATACTTTTATCATCGATTGCGATAATAGCGATCGTGTTGCCAGCATTACGATTAGAGGCTTTAACGCCTAGATCATAAGCTTTTAATTCCAGACTTTGCAGTATTGATGTGCCGCTAAACAATAAAAACATTAGCGAAAGCAAAGCTGCTAGTAACCAGTCAGATTTGTAATTTATTTTTTGCAAGCTTGAGCTTTCTTATTAATATCTCAGTAGATAGTTAAAACGCAACATTCTCTATTTTAAAGCTATCTTTTAAATTCGTGCGCTCTAGCTACCGCTGCCATCTTGTCTAAAACACCATTGATGTATTTATGCCCATCGGTGCCGCCATAAAGCTTGGCAAGCTCAACGCCTTCATTGATCACAACGCGAAAAGGAATGGTTAAATCAAACAATAATTCATAAGATGAAATGCGTAAAATGGCATGTTCAACTGGGCTAAGTTCATTTATTTTTCTATCAATATAAGTGGATATTTGGCTATCTAACTCGTCTACTTTAGCAGTTACACCATCAAGCAATTGTCTAAAATAAGCCTCATCGGCTTTAATAAAATCTGGGTCTTCTTTCGCATCATTAATGATCATTTTTAGTTCACTCACATTGATCATGCCGCGATAAACCGCTTTTAATACCAGCTCGCGCGATTTGCGGCGGTTTTGGCTTACTTTTGGTTTTTTAATTGGTTTAGTGAGTGCATTTTCTGGTGAATCTGTAGCCTTAGCCAGTTTTGCATCCGCATTAGGAATAATCATAGCGCACGTACCAAATTAGCCATTTCAATTGCAACTTGAGCGGCTTCTGCCCCTTTAATATGCATGCGTGCAATTGCTTGCTCGTCATCTTGCGTGGTTAACACGGCATTGGCTACTGGCACACCAGTATTTAATTGCACTTCAGAAATGCCACGTGCAGATTCATTGGCGACCACTTCAAAATGGTAAGTTTCACCGCGTATAATTGCGCCTAATGCAATCAATGCATCAAAGCGCTCACTTAATGCCATGTGTTGCAAAATAAGCGGGGTTTCTAGCGCGCCAGGTACGGTAGCTATGCGAATATCTTCATTCTTAACACCTAGCTTGAGCAATTCTGCATGGCAAGCGACTAGCAAACCGTCTCCAATATCGCTATTAAAACGCGACAACACCACGCCTATTTTTTTGCCAGCACCATCTAAATTAATCTTAATTTTATTCAATTGATTCTCTACTATGACTAAAAACGCTATTTTACATGATGTTGTTGTACGCTAATCATTATCTGCAATGCTTATCCTGTTTAATGTTTTTGTTAAACCAATCAACCAATCTAATTAATCTAACCGATCAAATCTAATCAATTTTTTTATCTAACAATTAACTAAATAATCCCCAAGCTTTTTGCATGGTCATCCAAATGCCATAACTAATGGGTATCAATACCGCTAACCATGCTAATCTAACTTTTAACGCGTGTTGCTTTAATCTATTAGCATCCAAGGTTGCGCTTAAACCGTTTTTTAAAGATTTCTCATGGCTTATCTTACGTTCAGCTGCTAATTCTACATCGGTCATAAAGTAACGATCAGCCACTGGTTTCACCATTAAATTGGCCAAAAATCCAATCAACAACAAACCTGCCAATACTATAAAAATAGGCGCATAAAGCGCATTAAATGCAATGCCAGATTCTAATCTGGTATCGTGCATGTAATTAACCACCACTGGCCCTAAAATACCTGCGGTAGACCAAGCAGTTAGAAGCCTGCCATGAATAGCGCCCACAAACTGCGTACCAAATAGATCAGCCAAATAAGCGGGAATAGTTGCAAACCCGCCACCATACATGGATGCGATAATACAAAAGCAGGCAACAAATAAGCTTAACGACTGATAACCTGCTGCAAATGTGGCGGTACAATAGAAAACGGCACCTAATATAAAGAATATAAAATAAGTACGTTTACGTCCAAGCTTATCTGATAAGGTTGCCCAGCCAATGCGGCCAAATATATTAAATAACGAGATCAAACCTACAAAGCCAGCGCCTACTGCAGCAGCAGTTGCAGTCATTACTTCATCTTTTTTTATTTCTGAAAAATCTAGGCTCAAATTATTGGTATCTACCTGATTAATTAACGCACCGCCAAAAGTCTCTTGCAGCATAGGTGCAGCTGCGCCAATAATACCAATACCTGCTGACACATTCATGCATAACATTAACCATAACAACCAAAATTGTGATGTTTTGTGTGCGTTTTTTAAATGTACATGGCGCGTTGCAATCATGGCATTGGCTTGATTTGCAGGCGCACTCCAATTTGCAGGTTTCCAGTTAGTTTGCGGCACGCGATACCCAAAGCTACCACTTAGCATAAACACAAAATAAAGTGCAGCTAACACCACGAATGTTTGCCAAACGCCAACGCTGCCATCTTGTGCAAAATGACTCATTAACTTAGTGGCAAGCGGCGAGCCTATCATAGCGCCACCGCCAAAACCCATAATCGCCATGCCAGTTGCCATGCCGCGCTTATCGGGAAACCACTTGATAAGTGTGGATACAGGTGAAATATAGCCTAGCCCCAAGCCAATGCCGCCAATCACGCCGCTGCCTAGCCATAACATCCATAATTGGTGTGCATATACACCGTAGGCTGAAATCAACAAGCCGCCGCACCAGCATAATGTGGAAACCAAACCCGCTTTACGCGGACCTGCACGTTCTAGCCAACCACCCCACACTGCGGCTGAACAGCCTAATAACACAAAAAACAAAGTGTACATCCAGCCCAAATCAAATTGGGTCCAGTTACAATCGGTGGCAAATAAGGCTTTTGCAGTGCCTGCTAATTTTTCGTTTAAGTTAGTAGCCCCAGCTGCACAAGTAGCTAGCGCCACGCCATTCTCATCTTTTAATGCATTGCCAAGCGGTTTCCAAAAAACACTAAATCCATACGCCATGCCGATAGATAAATGAATGGCTAATGCGGCTGGTGGCACCAGCCAACGGTTAAAATCTGGCCCTGCGGTAATGTGTTCTTTAGATAGAAAATCTGCCATGCCCACCCCAAAATGTCTAATTTTTTAGTATTTTATTATTGTGTGTAAATTTAGCTTACATAGTGTTACAAATTAGTGAAAATGGCAATTGTATAAGTGTTAATAAATTTAAAAGAAACCTAAACTAAATTGTGTTGGTTTTTTTAAATATCACTTAACAAGTTATTTAAAATTTGTCACAAGTGTGTCATATTAAAGTCACAAAATAGAACTGCCAATAAACATACTTAAAGCGATTGGATCTACGCAATGCCTGCCAATATTTTAGTGATAGAAGACGAACCTGCTATACAAGAGTTACTTGCGCTTAATATTACCCAAGCTGGCCACAATGCCATACGCGCCTTAAGTGTAGAACACGCGCAAGAATTATTACGTAGCACCATGCCCGACCTTATTTTGCTTGATTGGATGCTGCCTGGTATGAGCGGGATTGAATACGCCAGACGTTTAAAATCAGATACCTTAACGAAATCTATCCCCATTATTATGCTAACTGCTCGAGGGGATGAATACGACAAAGTGCGTGGATTAGAAGTGGGTGCAGATGATTATGTAACCAAACCCTTTAGCCCACGTGAGTTAAATGCCCGCATTAAAGCTGTGCTACGCCGTCGCGCGCCACAGATGACAGATGACCCAATCACAATCGAAGGTTTGATGCTAGACCCAACCACGCACCGCGTGACGGGTAATAGCGCAAATATTGATTTAGGTCCGACTGAATTTAGGTTATTACATTATTTTATGAGTAACGCTGAGCGCGTACACACCCGCAGCCAATTATTAGATAAAGTGTGGGGCGACCGCGTGTTTGTTGAAGATCGCACGGTAGATGTGCATATAAGGCGTTTACGAAACGCCCTAGCCGTGTCAAATCATCAAGACTTGATACAAACTGTACGCGGTTCTGGTTATCGTTTATCGGCACAGGCTAATTGATTAAAATCTTAGTAAAAAAAATCTGCTAGATTTTTATATTTTTAGGTTGTCACGCGCCCTTTATAAAAGCTCGTTATAATTAGCTCACGTATTTTTAGGGCCAATTACCTTGCAAGATATTCGCTGGAACGCATTTTATTTAGCCTTATGTTTGGCTATGCTATGCCTTATTGTTTGGGCAGCACAAGATGCAACGACGGCACTTATTGTGCTAGCCATTGGTTTGGCAATATATATTGTTGGCCATATTTATTGGCTACACAAACTCTACTGTTGGCTTAATAAACCTGTTTTAAATCAAATACCTAATGGCACTGGCATCTATGAAGACATATTTGCCTTGCTCTACCACGAGCAACGTAAAAATACCCGTAGCCAAACCCAATTAAGTACTGCGCTAGAGCGATTTAGACATGCCGCAAGCGCGTTGCCCGATGGCGTTGTGGTACTTAATAGCGATAACGAGATTCAATGGTGCAACCCGCCAGCTGCGCTACAATTAGGCCTTAATTTAACCCAAGACTTGAACCAGCCGATTAGTTATTTAGTGCGCCACGCTGAGTTTATCGGTTATTTGCAAGCCCAAGATTATAGCAACCCAATTAAATTGAATTCTTGGCGCAATGTAGAAATCACGCTTGAAATTCAATTAATACCATTTGGCACCAAGCAAAAATTGCTGATTTGCCGCGATATTTCTGCGCTAGAAAAAACTGAGATCATGCGCCGCGATTTTATTGCCAATGTTTCGCACGAGCTACGTACACCATTAACAGTAGTGGGCGGCTTTTTAGAGACCTTGGGCGATATGAAAGACGCTGTGCCAGATAGCACAAAAAGTTATTTTACGATTATGCTTGATCAAACTAGCCGCATGCGCCGTATCATTGAAGATCTACTCACTTTATCGACCATAGAAAGTAACGTGAAAAGCCCAGATAGTAATGCAGTGGATATGAAAGGGCTGCTTAAAAAAATCCATTCAGATGCTATCGCTTTAAGTAAAACCTTGTCGACATCGACCCATAAGATTCATTTAGATATTGATCAAACCCTGACCATTAAGGGCGCGCCAGAAGAGTTACTAAGCGCATTTAGTAACCTTGTTTCAAATGCCATACGCTACACACCAGGCGGCGGTGATATTTTTATTACTTGGCAAAGACATGATGATCAAGCGTTTTTTAGCGTGCGTGACACGGGCATTGGAATAGATTCGCAACATATAAGCCGTTTAACCGAGCGCTTTTACCGCGTAGATAGTAGTCGTAGCCGAGATACTGGTGGCACAGGTTTGGGCTTGGCCATCGTTAAACATATATTGAGTCGCCATCAAGCCAAATTAGAAATTACCAGTGAGTTAGGCGTTGGCAGTATTTTTAGTATTGCGTTTCCAGCAACTAGGGTTGTGCAAGGTGGATAATAGGCTATACAAAATGATTGCAATAAGGTTAACTCTAATAAAAACTGCAGTTGACTTAATGCCATGAGAACAGCAAGTTTATTATTTGCTTGTTTCGTTTTAATCAACATTTCACTTTTTGGTTGTGCAGCAAATAAACCTTTAATCGGTCAATCGATACCCGAACGTAGCGATAGAACCTCAGCCCATCAGCTGGTTAAGAACGATTTTGATCGCATGGCCGATGTTGAACTAGCCGAAAATACGCAAAGCTTGCGTTTATTAATGACTAAATTATATAAACGCAATCCGCAACAATTGGCTAAAAGCACAGTAGACCCGCTAGATAAAATGGTCAATTGGGTATTTGATGGTGAACCGCAACACCATTTTAAATTTAAAGAAATTGATAATAAACAAGGAACCGATGCTATTTTTCTAGCTTTTGACGCTAATTACCAAGGAGATCGCATATTGCTATTTATTGTAGGCTTACACACCATGTTACTAAGCGCGCATGGCAATAAAACTTCTTTTTATTTAACTGATAGCATCAATCCGCAAAACATTTACAACGTTGCGCGTAATATTGAGATAGCTGCTTGGAAGCTATCTCAAAGCCGCGATATGGATGGTAATTTACACCTATTAACTAACGAATTAAATGAGCATGAACGCAATTTAAGCTTTGAGCGCGAGTTTGGAAAAATGATTGGACGCACTGATTTATATGCGATTAGCTTAGCCGAAAAATCACAACGATTAATTTCACGCGTAATGCAAAGTATTGCAACGGCGGTATTTTTACCGTTTTAGATCAGATTAATAGCTTGAAACATGGTGAAACCAAATTGATATTTAAACTAAAAATTTGGCAATAAAAAAGGGCGAATCGCCCTTTTTTATCTAAAATTCAAATACTAATTATTGAGTTGATGCAACTGGTGCTGGTTCTGCTACAAAGATTTCTACACGACGATTTTTGGCTTTATTGGCAGCCGAATCATTACTTGCAATTGGCTCACGCGAACCACGTCCATCAATGCTAACACGGCTAGAATTAACGCCACGCGCTGCCAAATAATCACGCACACTTGCCGCACGATTAAGTGATAATGGATTATTTACCGCATCACTACCCGAACTATCAGTATGGCCAATAATCGTTACATTGCTATTGGGCGTGCTGCTTAGGCTAGTTGCAAACGTATTTAAAATAGTTCTGAAATTTGATTGAATATCGGCACGATTCACTGCAAAAGAAATATCACTAGGAATATCCAACTTCAAACGATTGTCCGCCGTTTGTGTCACTTCAACACCCGTACCTGCTGTTGCTTCTTCCATTTGACGCTTTTGCTCTTGCTGACGTTTTGTCCACACATTGCCCGCCACTGCACCCGCACCAGCGCCAACCACCGCGCCTATAGCCGCACCTTTACCTTTACCAGCAATTGCACCCACCACCGCACCAACGCCCGCCCCAATACCAGCGCCCTTGGCTGTGCCTTTTTGAGTTTCTGTCATACTGGCACAACCGCTTAAACCTAATGCAGCTACTAGAGAACCCACTACTAATTGATTACGCATAATATTTACCTTTTGCAAAATACATCATAAATGTATTGCTTTGTTGTGATTCTGGTTGGCTAAACCATGTAAAAAGGTTTAGCAAAATTAAAGTATTTTTTAGTACTTAAGCTTTAATTATTTATTCCTTTCTGCAACACCTTCAATTTTCTCACCACCTTTTTGAATGTCTTTACCTGCACCTGCAAACGTATTACAAGCACTTAAAGTGACTGCAAAAGCTAAAATCATAAATATGCTTATTATTTTCATTTTATTTCTCCCTGATTAAAATCGTTAAAAGATTCTTGTGAAACAATTTAATGTAGTCGAAATCAACAGGAATCAATATCAGCAAATGCATAAATCTTTGTCAGTCGATTCTGACAGATCATCTGGCTAGAAAATATAGTTAGCATTTGTTATTTTGATAGCTATTAAACGCATTAATTACTGCTTAGTAAATACTACAACATGTTGCCAAGGCAAGCTAGTCACCGTGTTGTGCCATCTAAATGGCATTACTGTTAGTTCTTTAATGATTTGTTCCTGGCTCATCTTATGGCTTTTTTTTATCGGCACTTGGTCATCCTCTGCCCTATATTCTACCAGCACTAGCTTGGCATTTGGTTTAAGCGCCGCCCAAATGCTTTGTGCAGTTTCATAAGGAAATTCCAATTCATGATAAACGTCTACCATTACCACCATATCTAAGCTATTAGGAGCCAGTTTAATATCGCTAGGTGTAGATAATATTGGTTTAATGTTGGCATATTTTTTCGATAAGCCTTTCAATTTGACGATCATTTCAGGTTGTACATCAACCGCGTAAACAATGCCTTGCGGGCCAACGTCATTTGCCATGCGACGCGATAAATAACCAGTACCCGCCCCAACATCGGCCACCACCATGCCTTTTTTAAGATTAAGTGCGCGTAATAAAATGTCAGTTCGCTCCTCACTCTCCCGCTCAGCGCGCTCTAACCAAGCCGCCCCTTGATAACCCATCACAGGCGCAATTTCACGCCCCATATAATACTTACCCGTGCCATCGGGAGAAGGGCGATGTTGCTCATAGATTGCGTTGTCTTTTGCAAAAACGGCATTTACGTTTAATAAACTAGCCAGCAGAAAAGCCAGAAAATATGTATTTAATTTATACATAATGTTAAAAATGAAATCCATATCAAGAAATTTTATGAACACTTAATATGGATTAAATTCATTCTAAATTACGCGTAACCATGATAGATAAATCCCGTCATTCTGAGCACAGCGAAGAATCCAGCCTTAGGGTTTTGCTAAGTTGCAAACTGCTGGATTCTTCGCTGCGCTCAGAATGACGGGTTTGGGTTTGGGTTTGGGTTTGGGTTTGGGTTTGGGTTTGGGTTTGGGTTTGGGTTTGGGTTTGGGTTTGGGTTTGGGTTTGGGGTTGGGGTTGGGGTTGGGGTTGG
>JAYVLK010000020.1:0-41039 GCA_043759515.1 Methylotenera sp. | reverse complement strand
CGTAATGCTAATGGATGAACCAACAAACCACATGGATATGGAATCAATTGAGGCCCTGAATACCGCGCTTGATAAGTATAAAGGCACACTATTTTTTGTAAGCCACGACCGCGAATTTGTCAGCTCAATTGCCACCCGAATTATTGAAATAAAGGAAAATGGGATAGTGGATTTTACGGGTAATTATGAGGATTATTTGGCAAGTCAGGGCGTGGAATAAAGAAAATAGTTATTTTATGCTCACAAAATTTATTGCACAATTAAGCCAAATATTACTAGCTTAAAGATAAAAAGCATACATTTTGTTGTAAAACACTACCATTTGGGGGATAAATAAAATACTTAAACAGTATAAACTGTATTGTTAGTTTAATACTGATGCTACAAATGAAGTTAAAACACCGCAACTTTATGCAACCAATTTTTTCAAGAAAAAAAGTTGTTAGCAAAAATCACAGCTTGGCATATTTTTGTTCAAGTATATTATTCATACTTGTTTTAGGTGATATTTTCCTGATTGTCGCCAATTGGCTTTATCGAAGCCAGTATTTTATTAACGATTCATTTTCAATCACGCAAGAATGGGGTTATGGAGAAATATTTCAATATATAAAAGAATCTTCAACCGCAATCCTACTTTTTGCCATTTTTAAAAAATCAAAAGATCAACTATTTCTAATTTGGGGTTTATTCTTCGCTTATTTGTTAATAGACGACTCTTTCAAAGTGCATGAAATATTGGGCAATGTCATTGCTTCTAATCTAATTGAAAAAGGCCCTCACATTTTTGATCTTCGAGGGCAAGATATCGGGGAGCTAATTATTAGTGGATTAGTTGGTAGTTTGTTTTTGGTGTTATTCGTTAAGTTTATCAACCAGAGCATGCAAGCAGTTAAAGTTATTAGCTACAATTTGATTGTACTTATTAGTTTGTTGCTCTTTTTTGGCATTTTAATCGATATGGTGCATGCTGCATGGCCAACTATTGAAGAATTAACTATAGTGGAAGCTGGCGGTGAAATGATTGTTATGAGCTTAATCCTCTGGTATATGCTTAATTTATATACGCATTATCCAAAGACTATATTTTCGCTATTAAACCATTTGACTTTAGTATATTTAGAACTTTTTACCGCTTATCTTTATACCTTATTAAGATATTTACATCTGGTACCTGTTAAGTCGTGAGTTTAATTTCTATCATTAATTATTATAATTTACAAAAAAACCAGCTAGCGCTGGTTTTTTATATAGCAATTACTACTTAAGCGATCTTTTACGTTCATGCTCCAACAAGTAGCGTTTACGAATGCGAATAGTTTTTGGCGTAATTTCTACCAACTCATCATCATCAATAAACTCAACTGCTGATTCTAACGTTAACGCAATTGGTGTAATCAAGCGCACCGCTTCATCGGTGCCACTTGAGCGCACGTTGGTGAGTTGTTTGCCTTTAATCGGGTTTACAATTAAATCGTTATCGCGGCTATGTATACCAATCACCATACCTTCATACAATTTATCACCGGGTACCGCAAACATTTTGCCGCGATCTTGCAATTTCCACAGCGCATAAGCAACCGCTTCGCCATGTTCTGCAGAAATCAACACACCATTACGACGCCCTGGCATATCGGCTTTTACAGGTGCATATTCATCAAAAATATGCGCCATTAAGCCTGTACCGCGTGTCATGGTTAAAAATTCGCCTTGAAAGCCGATTAAACCGCGGGCTGGTATTTTGTATTCTAGGCGAGTGCGGCCATTGCCATCAGATTCCATATTTTGCATTTCACCACGGCGGCGACCTAACTCCTCCATCGCCGCGCCTTGGTGTTCATCTTCTAAATCAACCGTTAAAATTTCATACGGCTCACATTTTTCACCATTCACTTCACGGTAAACCACTTTTGGCTTACCTACTGCCATCTCGAAACCTTCGCGGCGCATGGTTTCAAGCAAAATCGTTAAATGCAATTCGCCACGGCCAGAAACGCGGAAAATATCCGCATCTTCAGTTTCATCTACGCGAAGTGCCACGTTAACTAATAATTCTTTAGTTAAGCGATCACGAATTTGACGGCTTGTAACAAATTTGCCTTCAGTGCCTGCAAGTGGTGAAGTGTTCACCATAAAATCCATGGTTAAGGTGGGTTCATCCACGCCCAAATGTGGCAAACCGATTGGTTTATCGCGATCACAAATAGTAAAGCCAATACCAATATCATCTAAACCAGAAATAATCACAATGTCGCCTGCCAATGCTTCTTCAACAGGCACACGCTCTAAACCTTGAAAGCCCAATACCTGGTTGATTTTACCAACCGCAATTTGCTTATCTTCGTTCATCACCGTTACAGCTTGGCCTGGCTTGATTTTACCGTTACGCACACGCCCAACGCCTAAACGGCCAGTATAAGTTGAGTAATCAAGAGCAGAAATTTGTAATTGCAATGGCGCATCTGGGTCGCCCACTGGCGGCTTTACATGGCTTAAAATGGTGTCAAACAGCGCGCGCATATTGTCACTTGGCGTTTTCATGTCTAACATGGCATAGCCATTAATGGCTGAAGCGTACACCACTGGAAAATCTAATTGCTCGTCAGTTGCGCCTAAATTGGCAAATAAATCAAAGGTATGATTAATTACCCAATCGGTACGCGCACCTGGGCGATCTACTTTATTGATCACTACGATTGGTTTTAAACCAAGTGCAAGTGCTTTTTTAGTCACAAAACGCGTTTGTGGCATGGGGCCTTCAACCGCATCCACCAACAACACTACGCCATCTACCATACCTAAAACACGCTCAACTTCACCACCAAAATCGGCATGGCCTGGCGTGTCTACAATATTAATATGTGTGCCCTCGTAAACCACCGCAGTATTTTTGGCCAAAATGGTAATGCCGCGTTCTTTTTCAAGATCATTACTATCCATCACGCGCTCAACCACGGCATGATGCGAGGCAAACGTACCTGCTTGTTGTAAAAGTTTATCCACCATGGTTGTTTTACCATGATCGACGTGGGCAATAATTGCGACATTGCGCAAGTTGCGAGAATTAGGTGTAGTCATTGGAGTTGCAGCCACTGTTTGAAAAAGCGCGATTTTAACACAGAAAATGTCTAAAATAGAATTCGCGCGCTTCAATCAAGTGTTAATAATGTAGAAATGACTTGACTAGGCTCAATTAAACTTTATAATGCGCAGAACTTAAAGCAAAATCTTTTACAAAAACTTGTTTTAATTCATTGCCCTGACCCATCTGTTGCTTCGATTTTATTAGCGACTATTCTTATAGACATTGTCTATTCTTTTACTGGTTAGCGGCTGTGCCCGTGCGCTAGTAAAAAGCATCCATATTAAAATATGCTTTACGCGTTTTATATTGAGATATGCTGTTTAAATTAAATTTATGCAGCCTCAATTAAACTGTGATTGCTTGCGCCCTTTTTGAAATAAATTTGTTTACGCACATGCACAAACATTATTGAAAGGGACAATATTTTGTCTTTAGAACCTATTACATTTGAATCATTAGATTTACACCCAACATTATTACGCGCTGTTTTAGAAGCGGGTTACACCAACCCAACAGCCGTACAAGCCCAAGCCATACCCGATGCTCTAAAAGGTCGCGACATTATGGCCAGCGCGCAAACGGGTACTGGTAAAACGGCTGCGTTTACCTTGCCAGCACTTAATTTACTAGCCACACCGCATGCGTCAAATAGCCGTGGCCCACGTATTTTGGTGTTAACGCCTACGCGTGAATTAGCCGCACAAGTGAACGAAGCCGCGCGTAAATACGGTAAATACATTCGCGCACGTACAGTTAGTATCGTTGGTGGTATGCCTTACCCATTACAAAATAAATTACTTTCTCAGCCATTAGACATTTTAGTAGCAACGCCTGGCCGTTTTATTGACCATATGGAGCGCGGCCGTATTGATTTAAGCCGCTTGCAAATGTTAGTGCTTGATGAAGCTGACCGTATGCTGGATATGGGTTTTATGCCAGATGTTGAAAAGATTTGCGCAGCTTTACCTAAAGAGCGCCAAACCTTGTTATTTTCAGCCACGTTAGATGGCATTGGCCATATTGCTAAACAATTTTTAAATAATCCAATTACATTACAAGTGGCTTCACAACGTGAAAAACATGCCAATATTGAGCAGCGCTTGCACTTTGTAGACGACATGACACATAAAAACAAATTGCTTGAGCATTTGTTGATTGCCCCAGATATGAACCAAGCGATTATTTTTACCAGCACTAAACGCCATGCCGACGTGTTGGCAGAAGATTTATACGCTGCAGGCCACAAAACAGCGGCGTTACATGGTGATATGACTCAAGGCGCGCGTAATCGCACCTTAACCAAATTGCGCCAGGGTGATGTAAAAGTTTTAGTAGCAACCGATGTGGCTGCACGTGGAATTGATGTACAAGGTATTAGCCATGTAATTAATTACGATTTACCAAAATTTGCTGAAGATTATGTTCACCGTATTGGCCGTACAGGACGTGCTAACAATAAAGGCACGGCAATATCATTTGCATCAAATATGGATAGACATTTACTGCGTAAAATTGAGCAATATACTGGCCAAAAATTAGAAGCGGCGGTTATTGAAGGTTTTGAGCCAAAACGTGCCATTAAAACTGATGCCCCAACTGGTAGACGTGGTGGCAGTGGTGAGCGTGGTGGTTACAGCAGTGGTCGTAACGAGCGCAGTGCGCATAAACCAGGGGATCGTGCTGGTTATCAGTCGCGCGATGGTGGCCGAGATAATAATCGTGGTACTTTTGGTGATCGCATTATGGGAGAGAAACCAGCAGGTGAAAAATCTTATGGTGCACGTGCTGGTGGTTTTAACGACCGCAATAAAGAGCGCACGCATGATAATGCTCGCCCTGCTCGCTCACCCAGTGTTCGGCCAAACTTCGGTGACCGCCCAAGTTTTAGTGATAGAACTAACTCAGAGCGCCCAGCACGTAATGCAGAGCGTTTTGGTGCTAGTAACAATGAAAATAGCCATTCACCTTCAAAAGAAGTAGATGGTAATAGCCGCAACTACACCAAAGACACCGATATGCAATTTGCGCGTGCTTTGAGTAAAGATTTGGGTAGCAGAAGTAATGGTGACAGATCTAGCGCACCAAAACCTTTCGCACGTAAAGCTGAAGGTAGTTATGCGGGTCGTTCAGAAGGCGCGCGTTCTGCACCGCGTTCAAGCGCACCTCGTTCTGACGCGCCGCGTGCGGCAACAGGTGAAAAATTTGGCAATCCGCGTCCGCAACGAACAAATAGTGACCGTTCGACTGGTGATCGTACAAGTAGTGATCGTACAAGTAGCGATCGTAATAGCGCGAATCGCCCTACTGGTGACGGCGCGCAAAAACGCCCACGTAGTTTTGCTTAATTTAAATCAAATTAAAATAATATAAATTTGCTGAAACCAAACTAATGGAAACGATCATTACTAAAGATGTTGAAAGTGTACTATTTGATGGGTTAGGTCTCGCGCCACTGCTATTAAAAGCGATTACCGAGACTGGTTACACAACGCCTACGCCCATTCAAGCTAAAGCGATACCGCTGGCCTTGCAAGGTTTAGATCTAATGGCAGGCGCGCAAACAGGCACTGGTAAAACAGCGGCTTTTGCACTGCCTATTTTGCAAAAGTTATTGCCATTTGCAAGTACTAGCACATCGCCTGCTAAACACCCTATCCGCGCGCTGGTGTTAACACCCACGCGCGAATTGGCTATTCAAGTAGAAGAAAGTATTAAAGTTTATGCCAAACATACTCCACTAAAAAGCTTAGTAGTGTTTGGTGGCGTAGACATTAAAACGCAAACACCGCATTTAAAAACGGGTGTGGAGATTTTGGTGGCAACACCTGGGCGATTGCTTGATCATGTTGAGCAAAAAACGCTTAATTTGTCGCAAGTGCAAATTTTAGTGTTAGACGAAGCCGATAGAATGTTAGATATGGGCTTTATGCCTGATTTAAAGCGTATTTTAGCGTTGCTGCCAAAACAACGCCAAAACCTAATGTTTTCGGCCACTTTTTCTAATGATATCAAAAAACTGGCCGATGACTTTTTAACGAATCCGACATTAGTCGAAGTTGCTCGCAGTAATGCCACTAACGATAATGTGACTCAGAGCGTTTATCAAGTTTCAGCAAATGACAAACAAGCGTTTTTAACACAATTGCTATTGGCAGAATCTGCTAGCCAAGTGATTGTGTTTACCAAAACCAAATTAACAGCTAGCCGATTAAGCCGCACTTTGCAAAAAGAAGGCATAGCAGCCGAATCGATTCATGGCGATAAATCACAAAAAGAACGTATTGAAGCACTTGATGCGTTTAAGGCTAATAAAATCACTGTTCTAGTAGCAACCGATGTGGCTGCGCGTGGCTTAGATATTAGCGAACTACCAATGGTGATCAATTACGAAATACCAAGTGCGCCAGAAGATTACGTGCACCGCATTGGGCGTACAGGACGGGCTGGTGCTAGTGGTGTGGCTATTTCTTTAGTTTGTGAGGAAGAAGAAAAGTATTTGAGTGAGATTGAAAAATTAATTAAAAAAACACTTATAAAACAAAAAGCACAGTTAAACGAGCCATCGAAATCAAACGATCATTATAAAAGTGCGTCAGCTGCCTATCCTAAAGAAACTGTAGGGCGAAATAGCGCATCCAGAAATAGTGCAACGCGAATCAATGAAACACAAAATATCAACAATGAAGCTAAGCCGCGATATCCAACTCGAAAAGCAGCCAAAGATTCATTTTCTAAAGACTCTAGTTATAAAGATCCTTGGTTTGATAAGCCTTACAAACCATCAGCAAACGTGGTTATTAATCATGTAAGTAATGCTAATAGTACAAAAAAAACGCCAGTGGCTGCATTATTAGGTGGTTTAGTAATTAGCACAGTGCGCATTATTTAATAAAAAAAGATCTTACAAAAATGGCAGTTAAGTTTTATTAAAAGCACATAGCGACATCAAAAAGTAGCTTTTTATGAGCTCTGCAATTTTATATTATCAAACTAAAAACCTTTCCGAGCAAAAAACCATCAATCTAAAATAAAGCAATTAGCTCTTATTTTTTTAACCAGATGTTCATTTCTTTGGCGCTAAGGGGTGCAGAGTAAAAATAGCCTTGCATACTTTCGCACCCACTTGCAGTTAAGATATCAATCTGCTGTTGATTTTCAACACCCTCCCCGATCAAACTCAAATTTAGGGCATTGGCTAGAGCCACGATCGCTTTTACGATTACCCTATCTTCTTCGCTATTGACTAATCCTTCTACAAAAGCTTTATCAATTTTTACCTCATCTACAGAGCAACGTTTTAAATACAACAATGACGAATGCCCCATACCAAAATCATCTAGCGATATTTTGAAACCATCTGCTTTAATGCGTTGCATGTTGGTTTTAACAATTTCAGATTCTTCCAATAAGGCATGCTCTGTAATTTCTATACACAACATGCTTGGTGAAATTTGATGTCGCTCAGTAATTTGATTAAGCATATCTGGCAAACTTTCTGTGCGCATTTGTCTAGCTGAAATATTAATCGATACACAAGGTAGTTTAAAGCCAGCATCTAGCCAGGCGCGCATTTGCTTGCAAGCCGCCTCAATGACCCAGCTGCCAATTTGATTGATTAACGATGATTGCTCCGCTATTTTGACAAATTCAAGCGGCGGAATTAAACCACGTTCTGGGTGGCGCCATCTTAAAAGCGCTTCTGCGCCAATCAGTTTTTTACTGATCGCATTTACTTGCGGTTGATACATTAAATAGAGTTGTTCAGAAGCTAATGCATGACGTAGGCCATGCTCCATTTCTAACCATTGATGAGCGATGAAATTAAGATTATTGGTATAAAATTCGAAATCATTACGGCCATTTTGTTTAGCTCTATACATAGCTAAATCGGCATACATCATCAATGTTTTTGCATCTTTAGTATCGTCTGGGTACACACTTACGCCAATACTCACTGTGCAGTAAATCTTGTTTGCTAAAATTTCAAATGGTTGCGAAAACGCTGCAATAATTTGACGAACCAAGCGATGGGCATCTTGGGGAGATGCGCTTTCCATCACCATCACAAATTCGTCACCGCCTAATCGACATAGGATATCGGTTGATCGCACTTGTGCTGAAATACGCTTAGTAGCCATTACTAGTAGCTGGTCGCCCGCTTCATGGCCTAATGTATCGTTCACCATCTTAAAATGATCTAAGTCAAAATAGAGCAATAGTAATTGATTGCCATTACGTGCTGCTTTATTGACTGCATGTTCTAGCCGTTGCCTAAATAAACTGCGATTAGGCAAACCAGTTAAGTCATCGTGAGTTGCTAAATATTCAACCCTATTATGCAAAATAACAGTTTCAGTGATATCTCTCCCGACACCCCGGTAACCCAAAAACCGACCATCTATATCTAATCTTGGCTTACCAGAAACGCGAAAGTAAACAGTTTTTCCAGTTTTATCTGTGTGACGGATTGAAAAATCAGCAAAATACTCTCTCAGTTGCAAGGCTTTTAGCATATCGCTTGCACTGTGACTATGGCAAGTTTCTGCAAGACAATCTAAATTAAGGTTGTTAAGCTCATCTGGACCGTCGGACGCTAGGCAGATGTTTAACTCTTCATCACACTCCCAAAACCAATCGGCAGATGCTTGTGCAAAATCTCTAAATCGCGCCTCGCTTTCTATTAATTTATCTTTTTCAGCGTTTAACTCTTTTATTTTTTGATCTAATTTGCTTCTTACGCGCTCAACATGTTGCTTATCAAATTTTAATGGTGTACTTCGAAATAAACCACGGTTTTTGGGTGTTGTGGTTTTATGGTCAGATTCGATCACCTCTTGAATATTACTAAGGAGATCATCCATTAACATTGGTTTGATTAAAAATTTGGCAGCACCCAGTGTTAAAGCAAAGCGCTTGTCTTGGTCAGACGTATAAGTAGCTGTATAAAAAATAATTGGGATATGTGCCTGTGCCTGATGTTGTTTGACAGCTCTACAAAGCCCATAGCCGTCTAATTCAGGCATTAAAATATCTGAAATAATTAGATCTGGCAGATGAGAATTCAGATGTGCAAGTGCATTTACACCGTTATCTACACTCACCACTTCGTATGCTTTGGCACTTAAAATCGTTTCTAGCAAATTTCTAGAATTTTCGTCGTCGTCCACTACTAGTATTTTCACTGGTAGTATTTTCACTGGTAGTATTTTCACTGGAATTTTCATTGAGCACTCCATCCGTTTGCACCACATTTGATAGACTGCTCAATTAAATTGATTACTAGCATTGGGTCAATTGGTTTTTCTATATAACTAATGCAACCTGCAGCGATTAGTTTTTCCCTATCGCCCGACATGGCATAAGAAGTCATGGCAATAATGGGTATGTCGCGTCCAGATTCGTGTGCGCGTATTCGCTTTAATACCTCTACCCCACTAATATCGGGTAATTGTATATCTAGAATGATGAAATCAGGTGGGCATGCCAAAGCCTGTTTAACGCCATCAAGGCCAGTCATTGCTAATCGCGTTTTATAATTGGCGTTTTCTAAAATAAAACGCATCAACTCTAAATTATTTTCGTTATCTTCTATGATTAAAGCAACAGTCATGGCATTGGCCTTATTATTAATAATTGATTTGCGTAAATTTAATTTCTAATTTAGGTTTATTTAGCAGTTAAGATAGCGTTGATAGGCACTTTGATTAAAAAGACAGTGCCCACGTTAAGCTTGCTTTTTACCGTTATGCTTCCATTTAGCAATTGCGTCAAAATTTTATGTGTTAAGTATAAACCCAAGCCAGTTCCTAGTGTTTTGATTTTAAGTGGCGAATCAATTCGTTCAAACGGTTTGAATAGTTTAGCGATATCTGCTTTTGCAATGCCTATTCCTGTATCTTTTACACTAATCGTTAGCCATTTATCATTAACAAGCGCGTTTATTTCTACGCTGCCCTTTATTGAGTATTTAACAGCATTGCTAACCACGTTTAAAACCACTTGATATAAGCGCTTGCGATCGGTTTCTAGCACGATATTTTCATCACAATTAAAGTCAACTGTTAAAACTTTACCTTCTAAAATATGCATGATCGCATGTTCTATCTCAGCTAAAAGTGGTTTTAACTCAAATCTTTCAATATAGGTTTCTAAGTAATCAGCTTCAATCTTAGAAACATCGATCACGTCAGAAATCAATGATAGTAAATGCCTGGCCGAATGATAAGCACGACTTAGCTGATCTTTTTGTTTGGGGTTAATTTCGCCAGACATGCCCTGCAAAACTACGCCCAAAAAGCCAATAATTGAATTTAACGTTGTACGTAGCTCGTGCGACATAGAGGCTACAAACATAGATTTAATACGATCTGCCGATTGTGCTGCTTTATGCGCGTTTTCAAGCGAGGTTTGTAGCGCTTTTTGCTTTGAAATATCTTGTGCTATAGCAACCATTTGCACGTCACCATCTGTATTTTGCATGGCCGAACCCATGGAGCAAATGTATTGATATTGTGCGCCTGCAGCATTTTGCAAACTTAATTCAATACCACGAAAAAGTTTATCATCTAAAATTTCCTTCACGGCTAAGTAGGCTTTTTTTCTATGTTCTTTAGCCACTAATAATTTAATAAAATTTCGGTTAATAATAGCATTCGGCTTGTAACCCGCAGCCAATTGCGCTTCTGGATTAGCTTCAATAATAATCCCATCTTGATCTAAAACAATAATAGGAATTGGCGCATTTTCAACTACATAGCGGTAACGCATCTCACTTTTGGTTAAGGCCGCAGTACGCTCAATCACTTTATCTGCAAGCTGATTACTGTACTGTTGTAGCGCAGTTTCAGCCTCTTTTCTTTTGATACTTTCTATAGCACTTCTGCTTAAATCTGCAATTGAACCAGCAAAGCTTTGCTCGTCAATTTTCCATTTTCTAGTTCCTCCTACATGTTCGTGGCAAACAATACCGATGGTTTTTCCATTTAAAAAAATAGTGCTATCAAGTGATGCACTGATTTTATTGGCTTGCAAATATTCCTTGTTAATATCCAAATCAATGTTTTTCTGATTAGTGTCTTGAATCGCTATTACTCGGTTTGTTGCCAATGCCTTAAGATAAATAGGAGATTCGTTCAAATTAAATGGCGCGCATTCTATATAAGAATCGCTAGATTTTAGATATAAACAGACACAATCCAATTGGTCAAAAGTGGAGTTAAACATCCAAATACTCACCCTCTCCACATTAAGCGTATGTGCAGATATCTTGCTGTAATGCTTATAAATATCTAATAAAGTCTGCGTTTCATCTACTTGATTTTGGGTGATTAGCGCTAATGATCGTTGCTGATTGCGTAGCCTGCTATTTTGGCTACGTATTTTCTTTTTAAGACACCACGTTAGCAATGCAAATATGATCAAACCTGCCAACATCAGCCAGTGACGGGCATCTTTAAAAAAAGGCTTGATTACAAACGGCCCCTTGTACCAACGCTCTTGAATTTTTTGACGAGTATTAGCTCTAATTTGTGCTAGCGATTTTTCTAAAATACCATGTAAGATTCTCTCGTTATAACTCGTTGCAAAACTTATTTCATAAACATAAGGCAATGAACCCACTACCCTTAAACCAACTAAACCCGCCTCATTTGCCCAGTAACTCGCTACGGGTAAATCACTTACAAAAGCATCTGCTTCACCAAAAGCCACGTTAGATAAGCCTTCTTGATTCGAATTAACCAACTTTAATTGCAAGCCAGGGTTTTGTTTGGCTAGCAGCTCTGCTGCGGCATAAAAACCGACTACCGCAACTTTTTTGCCATTTAATTCATTTAAATTTGCCTTAAGCTTAGAGTCGACACGCGCAATCAAATGTAATGGCATGCTGATATAGGGTTTGGTAAATTGCCAATATTTGAGCCGTTCAGGCGTTTGCACAAAATCCACCACCATATCCACACGCTTATTATATGGATCGTTATCTGCTCTTTGTGCGGCACTTGGCACAAGCGCTACAAATTTAAATGCTGGATTAACTTGCTGTAATTGCTGCTCAATTAATGCCAAATAATCGGCTGATATACCAGCATGTTTTTGATTGTTTGTTACAAAACTAATGGGCGCATAGTCACTTGATACAGCCACTTTTATTGTGGTGTTTAAATGAATCCAGTCTTGTTCGGCTTGCGTATAAACAGATTGACTGGCTAGTGCCGTAGAATTAAATATTGAGATATTAAGAAATACAATGTTTAACAATAAACAAATGAATTTGGTAGAAACTTGATTGACTAGATTTTTGTTAACAAGATTTTTATTAACAAGGTTTTTATTAATATGAATTTTGAATTTGCTCAGTTGAAAAAAAAATACTAAGTTGTGGCAAGCTTTTAATCTAGCATTTTTTAAATGTAATATTAAGCTCAAAACAAAACATCCTTTTTATTGAGTTCTTATTGTTTAATGATGCATGACTTACAACTTATTTCAAAAATATTTAACTAATATTTAATTACTTTACCAAATATAAACATTATTGAATACTAAATATGCCTATGCACTTGCATTACGCATAAAATCTGCAACTCCGTATAATTGATGTGACAGTTTTTGAGTTAAATTTTCATCAAAATGTAATTGATTCATTGCACTTATCATGCAAAACATCCATTGATCGCGTTGCGCCTCACCTATGCTAAAACCTATATGACGCTGGCGTAATCTTGGGTGACCATAGCGCGCAATGTATTCTTGCGGACCACCTGTCCAGCCTATTAAAAATAAACTTAGTTTTTCGCGTGAGTTGGTCAAATCTGCAGGGTGCAAGGCGCGTATTGGGGCCACTTTTGGATTAGTGGCCATAATGTCGTAGAAAGTATGAACTAATTGCGTGATCTTTTCTGCGCCACTATTTTCACTCCCTAATAATTCAAATAAGGTAGTAAGATTGCTGTCTACGGGGTCGATTTTATCTAACATATTTTAAAACTTTTGTTAATACTGGTGCAATTTCAACGGTTAGATTGGCTTATACCGCACTAAAACTAGACATCTATAATAGCTGTTGGAACAACCAAACTAGCGGCTAATTTAGCGCGCGCTCTTGCCTCAAGTGTATCAACGCCTGTAGCAAGCGCTACACCCATCCGCCGTTTAGCAAACGATTGCGGTTTGCCAAATAATCGTATATCGCTTGTTGGTACAAGTAAAGCAGACTCAAGGCCATGATATGTGAGGTTATTGCTATCAATTCCACCATAAATCACTGCACTTGCTCCAGCATTTGTTAGCGTAACGTCCACTGGCAAACCCAAAATCGCGCGAGCATGTAATTCAAATTCGCTTAATTTTTGTGAACACATAGTTACCATGCCAGTGTCATGCGGGCGCGGGCTCACTTCGCTAAACCACACAAAATCATCTTTAACAAAAAGTTCTACGCCAAATAAGCCTAATCCGCCCAAAGCATCAGTCACCGTTTTTGCGATATGTTGGGCGTTTTTAAGGGCATTTGCACTCATGGCTTGCGGTTGCCAGCTTTCAATGTAATCACCATTTTTTTGTACATGGCCAATTGGTTCGCAAAAATACGTTTGGGTGTCTCCAGTTGCATTTTTAGCCCGCACGGTTAATAGTGTGATTTCGTAATCGAAATCAATTTGGCTTTCTACAATCACTACGCCTAAATCTACACGCCCGCCAGTGGCAGCATAATCCCAAGCGGCTTGCACTTGCGATTGTTGAGTTACGCGCGATTGGCCTTTGCCGCTAGATGACATGGTGGGTTTAATAAAACAAGGGTAGCCAATGGCTGGATTGCCGTTATCACCATCAATTGCAGCAAGTAAATCTGCAGCACTTCGCGCAAATGCAAAAGGTGAAACGGGCAATTTTAATTCTTCTGCCGCAAGCCTACGAATTCCTTCGCGATTCATGGTCAATTGCACGGCTTTAACGGTAGGAATAACCGTAAACCCTTCTGCTTCGATTTCAGCCAAAGCATCGGTATTCAACGCTTCGATTTCTGGCACGATTAAATGCGGTTTTTCTTTATAGATTAACGCTTTTAATGCAGCCCCATCGGTCATATCAATGGTATAGGCGCGATGCGCTACTTGATGCCCAGGCGCGTTGTCGTAGCGATCTACTGCAATCACTTCAACGCCAAAACGCTGCAAGGCAATTATTACCTCTTTGCCTAATTCACCACTGCCCAATAACATGACTTTAGTAGCAGACGCGCTTAACGGGGTACCAATAACCATTTTTATAACTCAAATTTGTCAGAGCTAAAATGATAACACGAGGCTATTGGCCTCGTGCATGTGGGTTTGCAACTTACAGCCAGTTCGTTAAGAGTTAGCTGTCAATTTAAGCGGGACTTAATTAATCATTATCAACTGGCGTTGCTGATTTTTTAGCGCCGCCAAATTCGTAACGCACCCCTACCCATGCAGCGCGCGGTGAACCTGGTGACTGAAATTGTTCACTAGCCCAAGTTTCAGGATCATTATTAAAACTTCTATCGGCCGTGTTAAACGCATTTGTGCCTAAAATGCCTAGGGTTGCATAATCTTTATCTAAAATATTAGTGGCTTTTAAGAAACCGCTCCAGTTTTGATTGAAATACCAATTCGCATCCATGTTAAAAATGGTGTAGCCGGCTACTTTACCGTTCACATCTTCATTATTTTCATCGCCTCGCGCAAAAATACTGCCACTACTGATCATATTTAAACCAACCGTTAAGTTAGGTGTAAAGTCGTAAGCAGCGCGTACTTTAAGCGAGTGTTGTGGAATATTTGGTAAATAATCACCTGAATTTGCTGTGTAATTGCCTTCAATTGCACTTGAATTATTTTCATTGAAAAAATTCACGCTATTTTTAAATGTGGCGCGTAAATACTGATAATTGGCTGTTAAGTTCAGTTTATCAAAGGTGGCCCCTATGCCCAATTCAACCCCTTGGCGCTGTGTTTCACCTACATTATCAAAATAGCCTTGGTTAAAGCTATTGCCGCTACTGATAAATTGAATATCATCTTTTAGTTTGGCGTGAAAAACACCTGCGTTCCAGCGCAAATTATTGTTTATATTGCCTCTGGCGCCCGCCTCAAAAGTTTTTGATATCACTGGGTCTAAAATAGGGTCTGCCAAGAAATCTGTCGGTAAACGGCAAGGTGTTTCAGGGTCAGCACAGCTTAGCTCAATTGGCGTTGGCGCACGCATGCCTTCGTTATAACCACCATAAAAACCTAAATTGGCACTTGGATTATAATTAAAACCAATGGCTGGGTTAAAACGGTTAAAGGTGTGTTTAATGTTGTCGGTTACACCAGAAGTAAATTTGCCCGTATCTGGATTAGCTTCTAGATTATCTTTAATGCGTATTTGCACGTAATTATAGCGGCCAGATAAAGTGACATGAAATTGATCGTTAACTGAAAATATATCAGTTGCATACAAGCCCATGTATTTATTGTTGGCTTTAATATCGGTTTCCACTTCAAAATCATCCGCAGGTACTGCGCCGCGATCTTGGCTAAAATTACTTTCCTGCTCTTTTGAGCGATATTTGGTACGGCCTAAATCAGCACTAAAACCGACAGTGAACTGGTTTTTGTGTTTGAACGCATCGCCAAGGTAAGAGTATTGCGTAGCAAATCCATAACCCAATTGACTAGTGGCTGATTGCTCGTTTGAGCCTTGATCGTCAATATTGACTGAATCTATTAAAGTTTGATCACATTCATCTTTCGCACCGACTTCATCACTCAAATAACAATCATTGGTATTACTGGCAAAATTATTAATGCGGCTATTACGCACATAAATATTGGTGCCGATCAAATTATTGTCATTGAAAAAGTGGCTACCTTTTAAGGTGAGCATTTGCATGCGGTTGCCAATGCTGTCAGGAAATGTATAGCCGATTTCGGGATCATTTAAAAAACTTTTAGGCAACGCCTGCACGCCGTTTAAGTTGTTGTGCGCCATGGTCAAGCTTAAATCTAAATCAGATGTTTCGTTTTGCCAGCCCACTTTACCAAATGCTTGATTCACTTCACTTTGTGAATAATCGCGCCAGCCGTTTTCTTTATTAAAATTCGCTGTAAAAAAGTAATCTACATTACTGCCTGAACCTAAGTCCTTAACGCCACCATAACCCGCATTAAACCCCCGCCTAGCCCAAGACCCCGCCATCACTTCAGCAAAAAAACCTGGGTAGCTAGATCCGCTTTTTGTATTAACTGATAATGCGCCGCCCAAAGTATTCAAACCAAAAACTGGGTTAGAACCTGGCATTAAGTTAATGCTGGCAATGGCACTTTGCGGAATCAATCCCCAATTGACCGTATCGCCAAACGGCTCGTTAATACGCACACCATCTTGAAAAACCGATAAGCCTTGTGGTGCGCCTGCAAGAGGTGACGCCGTAAAACCGCGAAAATTAACATCTGCCATGTACGGATTACTTTGGCCTTCGGTAATTGTTACTCCGCCTAAGTTGTTATTAATGTAATCGGATAACTCTAATGTATGTTGCTTGGCTAGATCTTTACTTGTAACCGATTGCACATTTGATGGTACTTGATTGATAGAGGTACCGATTCCTGGCAAAGGTGTGGTTGAAATGACCTCTATCGTACCTGTTTCAAGCGCCTCTGCTTTATTTTCAGCCATGGCAATTTGCGACACATTTGCGTTAGCAAATGCAACAATTATTAACACGTAAAGTTGTTTTAATCTGGGTAAATGGCTGTTATGTTGCATGCTAGGCCTTGTATATAATGAGTTAAAATGCGTTCAAATGATTTTTAAAACTGCCTTAACAATAGCAAAATAAACCAAAAGTTACACTGGGATAAATTCCCGCCTATATTAAAACTACACACATTTGGCTTAGGTTAAACATTAAAACCGCTATAGTGTTTGTTATTTACAACAATCCATTAAATCAATGAATTTAAAATTAAGATTAAACTTAATTACCACCAGCTTATTGCTACTTTTAATGCTGGCAGGCATCACTTTGAGCGCAAATAATGCACGCAAAAATGCAATTGCAGAAATTGCCTCTGCAGAGCAATCCGTTTCTTACTTATTTGATCGTGCTCTAGTAAAAACTGCTAAAGATAACCTTGAAAAACTAGATTTAGGTGCTTTTAAGCTTGCACAATTAAGCCATATGCGGCATTTAAAAATTGCACTATTTGATGATCAGGGTCGTTTATTAGATAGCAATCAATTACATAATAAAGCGCAATTAAAAAATAGAGCGCCCACTTGGTTTGAGCATGTACTCAATAAAACCATGCCCCAATGGAAAACAACAACAAAAGTGCTTAAACAAAATAACGCGGTAATTGCCAATTTGGTCATAACGCCCGACCCCAGTTATGAATATGCAGAAATCTGGAAACAATTGACAGAATTATTGGGGCTTTTGGCTTTGTTTTTTATATGCGTTAATGCAACTATTTACTGGGCAATTGGCCAAGCATTAAAACCAACCAACAGTATTTTGGCAGCGTTGGATGAAATTGAAAGTGGTCGGTTAGATACAAGGCTGCCTAATTTTCAAGTAGCTGAGTTAGCAAAAATTGGCCAAAAATTCAATCACATGATTGAAACATTGCAATTAAGCATATTAAACAACCAGCAATTAACACAACAATTGATAAGCGTGCAAGAAGCTGAGCGTAAAAGTTTAGCGCGCGATTTGCATGATGAATTTGGCCAATGCTTAACCGCTATCCATACCGATGCGAGCGTGATTTTAAAAGTGGCCAAACTTAAATATCCAGAGCTGCAAGCTGGCGCCTTGGCCATCACGCAACTATCTCGGCATTTAATGGAAATTGTTAGTAGCTTATTACAACGCCTGCGCCCAAGTGTTTTAGATGAGCTGGGCTTAGAGTTAGCGCTTAATGATTTAGTCGATAATTGGCAATCGCGCAATAAAAACATAACTTGCTCATTAGTTAATAATGCAAATACGCTAGATACAAGCAATTTAAACAATGCGCAGCTGTTAGCTATTTACCGTTTAGTGCAAGAATCATTAACCAATGTAGAACGTCATGCCAATGCTACGCAGGTTCAAATTTTATTGGTTAATCAATTAAAAAACACGCAAGCGGGTATTGCAATACAAGTGAATGATAATGGCGTGGGTTTTAATTTTAACCATAAAGATGGCTTAGGTTTGGTGGGTATGCGAGAGCGAATATTGGCCTTAAAGGGTGATTTTGATCACCAAAATATTGCAAATGAAGGTTTTAGTATTAAAGCTTGGTTACCATTAAAGTTACTTTCATGACATTTGATAATCCAATCACAATCATGCTTGTAGATGATCATGCGGTGGTGCGTGCAGGCATTAGGCGGCTACTAGAACAAGATGCCCGTTTTACAGTGCTGGCCGAAACCGACAGTGGTGAACGCGCTTATCAGTTTTTTGGCGAAGTTGATCCAGACATCACTATTATGGATTTAAATATGCCAGGTATTGGCGGGCTAGAAGCTATTAGCCGTATTTTAACGCGCTACCCCCAAGCTAAAATATTGGTATTATCGATGCATGAAAATGCGGTGTTTGCTAGCCAAGCGCTTAAGGCAGGCGCGCTGGGATATGTGGCAAAAACCGGCTTGGCAGAAGAATTATTAATTGCGCTAGAACAAATTAGCCAAGGCCAAACTTATATGAACGCGCATTTAGCGCAAAAGATCGCGCAACAAAATAACCTTAATGACGTTCAAGTTTTAGCGCATTTATCTGCACGCGAATTTGAAATATTTCGACTACTAGCAGATGGTCAAGACGTGGTTGCAATAGGAAAACTGTTAAACATTAGCGCTAAAACAGCGGCTAATTATCAAACCAGTATTAAGCAAAAATTGGGGTTAAATAACTCGGTTGAATTGGTGCGATTAGCGCTGAGATGCGGGTTGATTGAAACTTGAATAGTCAAATTTTAAATACTATTTAAAAGCTGCTTAGGCGGCACATTTAAATAGCTTTTAATTGCCAACCATGCAGCCAGCGGTATAAAAATCAACTCTATGCTAAAAGCTGTAAATGCCAGCCAACCATTGAATTGATAGGGAATATCAAGTATAAATTTGCTCAAATAAGCGCTTAAACCGCTTGCAACCACAACAGCCACCAAAGCTGCAACCGCACCAATGCAGACAAATTCGATCAAAAAAGCCTGCGTGGTTTGCGTACGTGACGCGCCTAATACACGCAATAAGGCCGATTCGCGAATGCGAGATTCTCTGGTTGCAACCAGCGCGGCGTACAACACCACCAAACCTGCCACAATGCAAAAGGTAAATACAAAACCAACCGCTGTGGTTAATTTTTGCATAATGTCACGCACTTGATTCATGATGCTGGCTACATCGATCACCGTGAAATTGGTAAATTTTTGCAGTAAAGTGTTTAGCGCATTGTCTTGGTTTTTAGGTAAATAAAACGCTGTCATGTAGCTTGCCGAAAACTGATCTAATGCTTTTGGCGGGGTGACCGCAAAAAAGTTAGCGCGCATGCTATCCCACTCTACTTTGCGAATACTGGTCACCGTTAAAGTAATTTGACTACCCGCAATGTCGTAAGTAAGCGTATCGCCAATAGCCACATTAAGCACTTTTGCAATATCTTCTTCAAGTGACAATAACGGTGCGCTCGACTCACTCTTGTCCCACCATCTGCCTTTTAACAACTTGTTATCTACCTGCATAGTTTCAGCCGTAGATAAATTAAATTCGCGCGAAACTAAGCGTTTAGCACGCTCGTTATCAAACGCATCTGCAGATATCAATTGGTTGTTTTTAGCAACCAGCCTGCCGCGTATCATAGGGAACACTTGTGGTGATTTAACACCAAGATCATTTATAAACGCTTGCACGGGTGCTACTTGATCGCTTTGAATATTAATAATAAAACGGTTGGGCGCGTCAATTGGTAATGAACTCTGCCAGGCTTGCATCAAATCGGTTTTTATCATCATTAACAACATCAAAACCATGGCACCCAAACTAAAACCGATCATTTGTGCGATAGATAAGCCAATTCTACGCTTAAGATTAGCTAAGCCAAAGCCGAGTGAATTTTGAAAAGCATTACGTTTAGAGATTGAGTAAAGCAATGTAGAAACGCCATAAGCCGCAGCGCTGGTAATCGCACACAAAACCAGTAAACCTGCAATAAACGCCAAAGCTAGTTGCATGGTTTTTGCCACCCATAAAATAAGCAGCACTATGCTCAATACAACAGGCCAATATAAACGCCATGCGCTGGAAGGTTGAAGCGCATAATCGTTACGTAAAATACGCATTGCAGGAATGGTTTTTAGGGCTTGAATATGCGGCCACATAATGGCGAACAAAAGCGCAAAACTTAAAGAAAAACCTATTAATACTGGTGTAAAAGTGGGTGCTGGCAAAATTTCTAAAAATAATTTTCCTGCACTAATGGCTAAAATATTTTGTAAAATAAATCCCAATAAACACCCTAAAACTGCACCAATTAATGCAAGCAGCGCAGTCTGAACCAAGCTAATCTTCATAATAGTCGTTTTATTAGCGCCAAAAGTGCGCATTAAGGCGGCAGATTCTTGGGCGCGTGTAACAAAAGGGCCGCTGGCTAGCAGCATGGCTACAACAGATAAAACTACACTCACCATGGCGCTTAAGCCTAAAAATGTCTCAGCTTTATCTAACGCACTTCTAATTTCTGGTCGCGCAGTTTTAACATCTTCTACCCGCTCTCCACGCTGAATTAATGGCAATACAGTTTCAGAAAATTGCGTTAGTTGCTTGGCATTACCAGCGGCTAACAGTTGATATTTAATACGACTACCAAATTGAATGAGTTGAGTTGCAGCCACATCTTGGCTATTCATCATTAAGCGCGGCGCAAAGCTAAACATATCTCCACCGCGAGATGGCTCGCGCATTAATATGCCAGAAACGCTAAATCGGCTAGCGCCTAACTCTAGCGAATCGCCTAGCTTTAACCCCAAGGCATTTGCCAAACGCGGCTCTAGCCAAACTTGGCCTGGTTTTGGAATCGTTTTTACATTTACAGGTAATTGATTTGCTGCAAATTGCACATTAAAATCTCCGCGTAACGGAAACCCAAGCCCTAGCGCTTTTACTTCAGCCAATTGATTTTTATCGTTATTAATTGCCATGCTTGCAAATTCGATTGTATGAGCGCTTTGCAAACCAGCTTTTTTGGCAAGATTAGAATAAATAGTAGGTATGGCATGATCCGCGATAATCACCATATCGCCTCCCAACAACATGCCACCTTGTGCGTTTAAATGCGCGCTAATACGATTGGTGAAGAAATTGATCGCCGTGATAGAGGTCACTGCTAGCACAAGCGCTAATATTAACACCTGTAAATCGCCCGATTTGAATTGTGCAAGCAGTTGTTGCCAAGCTAGTTTAACGATCATATTGCGACACTTGTCACGTTGTTTACCGTATTTTTTTCCAACTGTTTGGCAAAATCTCTAGGCGCATCATCAATAGCGCTTAATTGACCATCTTGCAAACGTAATACTCGATTACATCGCATGGCTAACTTTTCATCGTGCGTGACCAAGATCAATGTAGCTCCTTGGCTTAGGTTCAAACTAAAAATCAAATCAATAATCAGTTCGCCTGTCACCAAATCTAAATTGCCCGTGGGCTCATCAGCAAATAAAATGGCGGGTTGTGGTGCAAAAGCGCGGGCAATGGCCACCCGCTGTTGCTCCCCGCCTGATAATTGTTTTGGATAATGGCTTAAGCGCTCAGATAAGCCAACTTGTTGAAGTGCTGCCAGTGCTACTTTTTTGGCATCTTGCCGATTTGCCAATTGCATGGGCAACATCACGTTTTCAAGCGCGGTTAAAGTAGCCAACAACTGAAAAGATTGGAATACAAAACCCATATTTTTGCCACGAATAGCCGCGCGCGCATCTTCATCAAGCACGCTAAAATCTTCACCTTGAATGTTAACGCTACCGCTTGTTGGGTTATCTAGCCCAGCTAATAAACTCAATAAAGTGGATTTGCCAGATCCAGAACTACCGATTATGGCCACACTCTCACCAGCGTTGACATCTATTTGCAAATTACGCAATACAGAAATCAATTGGCTAGATTCTCCAACACTTTTAGTTAGGTTTGTAGCTAAAATAACGCTGTTGTGCGTTGCAAGCTTATGGTTTTGAATGTTTTTATTATTTTTTTTATTTTGGATTGGTGGCATTAATGCAGTCTCGGTTTGTTAAAAGGTTTAAGTCAGATTACTGTAGATGCTTGAAAAAAAATGTTACTTTACATGACTGGTTTAAACATTTCTGTGCGTTTAGTCTCATTGGTTTATATTTGGTTGCAGTGCCAGTATTAGCAAATGCTAATACTATTTTAGAACCAGATGCGAAACTAGCAACCAAGCCTATTATTTTAGTTTTTGGCGATAGCTTATCTGCGTCTTATGGTATTACGCAAGAGCAAGGCTGGGTTAACTTATTAGCTAAACGTTTAGCACAACAAAATTATAATTATAATGTAGTTAATTTGAGCATTAGCGGTGAAACCACCAGTGGTGGAGTGAGCCGTTTTAAGCAAGCTTTAAATGCGCATAAGCCTAACATCGTTATTTTAGAGCTAGGTGCAAATGATGGATTACGTGGATTAAGTGCAACAGACACTTTTAAAAACTTAAATGCCATGATTATCCAGGCAAAGCCTGCAAAAGTATTATTGCTTGGCATGAAAATACCGCCTAATTATGGCCTTAAATATAGCGCAGAATTTAGCGATAATTATTTAAAACTAGCCAAAAAACATAATGTAAAACTCGTGCCTTTTATGCTTGATGGCATTTCTGGAAATCGTGATTTAGTGCAACAAGACGGCTTGCACCCCACTGCAGCTGCACAGCCGAAAATACTTGAAAATACTTGGGTTGAGCTTAAAAAAATGCTTGTTAAGTAGTTAATCGAGAGTTTAATAAAATTAAACCTTCAATTTATTCATTCTCGCACCCAATCCACACATAAGCCCAATTCATTAGTGCTCGCTTTCAAACTTGCATCCACAGCAATATTGGGAATCAGCACCAATTTTTCATCCAAAAAAATAAGTGGTAATCGGTTGCGCTGCCAAGGTGGCATTGCGTGCGTTTGCAACATTACTTTTAAATCGCGGCTTGGGCGGCCCAATTCTGGCAAAAAGCGCTCCCCACCTTCGCGATTTTTAATACGCAATTCTGCATTATTAACCATGCGTAAGCTTAAGCCTTCACCCATTTTTTTGTTAAAAAATAAACTTGAGTTATCGGGTAAAACCAGTGTTTCTTCGTTTTGCCAGAGCAAGTTAATGGGCTCGTATGGCGCGATGTCTTTCACTATGTAGGCAAAATGTTGATAACGCCTTAAAGTCAATTTTTCAGCGGCATCTGCTTTTTGAGCAAGCTTAATTTTAATTGCTGAATCTGCTTTTGCATCGAACAATTGCTGAACAACTTGTTGTAATTGGGCAGCGCTTGGCATTTGCAGATTATTAAGTGACAACCACCAGCGCAAACAATTATTAATGCGAGATACACTTAAATTTGCAAGCGGTTGTAGCCATAACTTGCTTGGCTCACTAAAATCGAATCGGCAGTTTTTTGCATCAAGCTGCGCCAAATCATCCAGCAAATAACTTGCTTGCGCCAGATGCTGCGCGCTGCGACTAATGGTTTGTGCAATGACTGGGTATTGCTTTTTAAGCACTGGCAACACAAAATGGCGCATAAAATTTCTATCAAATTGCGTGTCAGTATTGCTCTCGTCTTCTATCCAAGTAAGCTTATGTTGTTTAGCGTAGGCTTCTAGCGTAATTCGTGGCACATTTAATAATGGACGCAATAACTTTCTTTTTGTATCCTGCACAGCCATTCCAGCCATGCCCTTAACGCCTGCTCCACGTGCTAATTGCAAAAGTAGCGTTTCTGCTTGATCATCTTGGTGATGCCCTAACACAATAAAATCTGCAGAGCTGGCTTGTAAGGACAAATATCGCGCTTTTCGCGCAGCCGCTTCTAAACCTAAGCCATTGAATTTATCGACATTTATTTTAGTAACGGTAAGTGCAACATTGAGTTGCCTACATTGTTGTTGGCAAAAATCAGCCCAAGTGTCAGCATTTGGGCTTAAACCATGATGCACATGATGAGCATGTAATTTAAAAGCGATTTTTCTACTTGCAATATGCAATAAATGCAGCAGCACACTAGAATCTAAGCCGCCACTAAAGCCAACTACTAATTGTGGATTAGCCAACTGTTGGCAGTTAAAAAAATCCACTAAAAATCGCTGAAGCGATTGTGCTAGCGGTGTTTTTTTACTCAGCGGGGGGATTTTACTTGACGGTTTTTTTTTATTTAACACCAGATTCTTTGAATTTGCCATAACTCATTAAACGCTGATAACGCTTCGCTAGCAGTTTTTCAAGTGGCAATTTTTGTAATACACTCAAGTTTTCTTTAATAACGGCCGCAACTGATTGCATAGCTGCATCATTATCCCTATGCGCTCCACCTAGTGGCTCGTTAATAATATGATCAATTAGGCCAAGCGCTTTTAATCTATCTGCAGTGATTGCCAATGTTTCTGCAGCTTCTGGCGCCTTAGTCGCACTTTTCCATAAAATACTCGCACATCCTTCTGGCGAAATAACTGAGTAAGTAGAATATTGCAACATCAATAGTTGATCAACAACGCCTAATGCCAGCGCCCCGCCCGAACCGCCCTCACCAATGATCACGCCTATAATGGGCGTTTTAAGCTCAGCCATTACATACAAATTTCGCGCAATTGCTTCACTTTGCCCGCGCTCTTCTGCGCCAATACCAGGGTATGCGCCTGGTGTATCAATTAAAGTGATGATAGGCAAACCAAACTTTTCTGCCAATCGAAACAAGCGTAGCGCTTTGCGATAACCTTCTGGGCGCGGCATACCAAAATTTCGGTATTGGCGTTCTTTAACATCGCGACCTTTTTGGTGTCCAATCACAACGACAGGAATGCCTTCAAAACGCGCCAAACCACCCACAATTGCAGGGTCATCTGCATAAGCGCGATCGCCATGCAACTCATCAAAATCGGTAAAAATTGTATTGATGTAATCAAGCGTATAGGGCCGCTGTGGATGACGCGCTACTTGCGATATTTGCCAAGCACTTAATTTTCCGTAAGTATCAACCAGCAATTTTTTTTGTTTGCTTTGCAGCTGGGTTAATTCTTTAGAAATATCTAAGCCATCATGCTCATCGTGCGACACTTGTAGTGCATCAATGCGCTTTTCAAGCTCGGCTATCGATTGCTCAAATTCTAGATAGCTAGTTTTTGATTCTTTACCATTTTTTGTGGTCATGTTTATATTGCTCTGCCAATTGATTCGTATTCGATTATATCGAATTTAATTATATAGGATTTTTATATTTTCTTTCGATAACCACGCAGTCAAATGTTGCAGCAGGTCATCATGTAATTCTACGCGCCAAGCATCACCCAGCATTAAACTCGCCTGACTATCTTTATTGTGATATTCAATTTTTACAGGGCATAGCTTTTTGTCTGTGTCTATAGATTTTTTGCAATAAGGTTTTAATATTGTACTTAGTTTTAGTGCATCCGATTGTCCATTGCAAGCAATCTTTAACATGCTGGCTTGTGCGCTTCTTGCCCCTGCCAAATCCATTAATTTACGGGCGTTAACGCGTATGCCGCCAGAAAATTCATCATGGCTCACGCGCCCTTCTATGATCAACACGCAATCTTCTTTAATTAAATTAGCGTGGGTGTGTAATAAATCGCTTCCCACCACCACATCCACTCTAGCAAGTGAATCATCAATAGTCACAATAGCCATCTTACCACGCGCGGTCATGCGTATACGCACGCCCGCCACTACACCAGCGAGTAACTTTGGTTGTTCTTGCGGGCTTAATTCAGCCAATGTACCGCGTACAAATTGACTGATTTCAGCTTTAACATTGTTAAACGGATGGCCGCTTAAATAAAAACCAAGCGCTACTTTTTCTTCAATTAAAGCTTGCTGTGGGGTCCAAGCTGCTACTTTTGGTAAATCATGTTTGATCTCACTTGGCTCGCCAAATAGACTATTTTGCCCTGCGTTATTATTATTTTGTTCGGCAGATGTAATGGCCATATTAACCGCCGCTAACAAGGCGGCGCGATTAAGTTCAAGCTTATCGAAAGCGCCTGCGCGAATGAGTGACTCGATCACGCGCCTATTCACTTTACGTAAATCTAGCCGATTGCAAAAATCGAACAAATTTTTAAACGGGCCGTTAGCTTCGCGCGATGCCACAATCAATTCTATAGCGGCCAAACCAGAACCTTTGATCGCGCCTAAACCATACAAAATTTGGCTATCATTGATCGGCTCAAATCGATAGCCGCTTTGGTTCACGTCGGGCGGCAACATCTCTACAGAATTGCCTGCGCAATCATCAAAAAACGTATGCATATTATCAGTGTTATTCATGTCAGCCGACATGGTAGCGGCCAAAAATGCGGCTGGATAATGCGCTTTTAAATAAGCGGTGTGATAGGCCACCAATGCGTAAGCTGCAGCGTGGGATTTATTAAAGCCGTAGCCCGCGAACTTTTCAAGCAAATCAAATAACTCAGTCGCTTGGCGTTCATTTAGGCCATTTTTCTTGGCACCTTCGGTAAATATTGCGCGCTGCGCATCCATTTCTTCTATTTTCTTTTTACCCATGGCGCGACGCAATAAATCTGCACCACCTAAGCTATAACCTGCCACCACTTGCGCGATTTGCATCACCTGTTCTTGATACACCGCAATGCCGTAGGTTTCTTTTAGTATGGATTCGGTTGCAGGGTGCGGATATTCAACGCGTTGTAAGCCATGCTTACGGCGACAAAAGTCTGGAATCAAATCCATAGGTCCAGGTCGATATAGGGCGACTAATGCAATAATATCTTCAAAACAATCTGGCTTAGCTTGCTTAAGCATATCTTTCATGCCTTTAGACTCTAGCTGAAAAACCGCAGTGGTATTGGCTGATTTTAACAACGCAAAGCTAGCTTTATCATCTAAAGGTATATTTTGAAAGCTAAGCGGTGCGCGGTCTTTATTTGAGGCGTTATCTGGCGTGCCATCAAGGCTCGATGCGCGTTGTTTATTTGCATTTATTAACGCTAATTCTAAAATGGTTAAGGTACGTAAGCCCAAAAAGTCGAACTTAACCAAGCCAACCGCTTCAACATCATCTTTATCATATTGGCTAATTAAGCTTGCGCCATCTGCTTGGCAATAGATGGGTGAAAAATCCGATATTCGACTCGGGCTAATCAATACACCTCCCGCGTGCATACCCACATTACGTACGATGCCTTCCAGTCTTAATGCCAGCTCTAGCAATTGCGCTACTTCATCTTCAGTTTCGCGGCGCGCTTTCAACTGCGGCTCTTTTTCAAGCGCACTACTTAAAGTAATGCCTAATTCAAGCGGTATCAATTTGGCGATGCCATCGACAAAATTAAATGGTAAATCCAACACGCGCCCAACATCGCGAATAACCGCTTTTGCGGCCATGGTACCAAAAGTGGCGATTTGCGAAACAGCGTCTAAACCATATTTTTGCTTCACGTAATCAATCACGCGATCGCGCCCATCCATGCAAAAATCGATATCAAAATCGGGCATAGACACGCGATCAGGATTTAGAAAACGCTCGAATAGCAAATTGTATTGGAGTGGATCAAGATCAGTGATGTTTAAGCTATAGGCCACCAACGAACCAGCACCAGAGCCCCGCCCAGGGCCAACTGGCACACCGTTGTGTTTAGCCCAATTGATAAAATCGGCCACAATTAAAAAATAGCCTGCAAAGCCCATTTGATTAATCATCCGACATTCAAATTCAAGCCTGCTTTCGTACTCTGCCTGTTTAATTTGGCGCACAGCTTCGTTTGGAAACAACATTTCTAGTCGCATAGCTAAGCCAATATGCGATTGTTGAATTAGATAAGTGTCCAAACTCTCATTATTGGGCGTAGGAAAATTAGGTAAATAATTTTTGCCTAGCGTAATGGTTAAATTACAGCGTTTAGCAATTTCAACCGTGTTGGCAAGCGCTTCTGGAATATCGGCAAATAAAGCGGCCATTTGCACTTGGGTTTTAAAATATTGTTCAGGCGTAAAGTTCTTTGGCCTTCTAGTGTCAGCCAGCATATAACCATCGGCAATGCAGGTGCGCGCCTCATGCGCCATAAAATCATCTTCTGCAATAAATTGTATTGGGTGCGTTGCAACCACTGGTAAATCTAGCGTACTGGCAATATCTAGCGCATGATGAATTAAAGATTCTTGAGTATTAATGGCAACATTATTGGCTAAATTTTTATGGTTTGACCCCGTTTCAGTTGCGTCAAGTGTGCGCTGTAAATCCATATAAAAACGGTTTGGAAACAGTTGTTGCCAATGTTGCGCAAGGGTTAACGCAAGTTTTAAATTGCCAGCATTGATTGCGTAACCAATATCGCTTTGCGCGTTGCCAGAAATCAACAATAAACCTTCGTTATTAATCAGCCAATCAAGCTTTATCTCTGCACGACCGCGATATTGGTTCTCTAAATATGCGCGGGTAATAAGTGCGCAAAGGCGTAAATAGCCAGCATGATTTTGCACCAATAACAACAATCGGGTTGCAGAATCGCGATTTTTAGTGTTTTCCAACCAAAGTTCGCAGCCGATGATTGGTTTGATCCCTTTTTCGCGAGCGGCTTTATAAAACTTGATCGCACCGAATAAATTACTTAAATCAGTTATGCCCAAAGCTGGCATGGCATCTTGATTAGCAGCATCGATATAATCAGCTATGCGCACGATGCCATCAACGATCGAATATTCAGAATGACAGCGCAAATGCGCGAATTTAGGTGAAATTATTGTCTGAGATTGTGCTTCAAGCGTAATCGCTAAAACATTATTTGAAGAGACGTTTTCAGCCATATCTTCAGATTCACGCTCAATACTGTCTTCAGCACTATCAATATAATCAGAAGCCAATTTTTCATGCAAAACTTCAACAGTTTCTAATGGGGATATCGTTAATTTTGCTGACTCTTGCATAAGCGCATTTTACAGCGTGCTGAAAAAAATAGTACGATTAGTCACGCTCAAATAAATAAAAAAACCGCCTAGCTGATATTGACTAGGCGGTTTTTTTAAGTTTTGCAAAAAATTAATTGTGTAGTTTAATTAAAATAATTAATGCATTTTTCTAAATTTAATCAGCTCTAAAATTTTACTAACAAGCTCATTATCTTGCACTGGCTTACCAAAAAACGCATCTACGCCAATTTCTTTGGCCAAGTTTTGATGTTTATCTGCAGTGCGTGAGCTAATCATAATCAAGGGCGTATTCGCTGTGCGCGCATCGTCACGAATATTGCGCGCTAAACCAAAACCATCCATTTTAGGCATTTCAATGTCCGTTAAAATAGCATCTGGTGTTAATTGCAATAACACTTGCATCGCATCCAAGCCATCTTTTGCAAGCGTGACTTCAAACCCTTCGCGCTCTAGCAAGCGGCCTAATACTTTACGCATGGTTAACGAATCATCTACAACAAGCACGCTTATTTTAGCCGCTACTTCTACAACCTCAGCTGTTTTGACCGATAAACTGCCTGCCGACATAGTCTCGCGAGCAACTAACTGAACAGGGCTTAAAATAAACATAATATTGCCGTCCGCCGCAACTGTCGCACCTACAATGCCCGGCACACGTGCTAATTGCGAACCAATTGGTTTCATTACCACCTCTTGATTGCTCAACACTTCATCCACGTGCAACGCGATTCGCTCAGAACCAACGCGTAACAACAACATTGAGTTATACGTTTGACTATCAACCGCAAAAGCATAATCAAGTAATTTAGGTAAATAATGTATAGGGAAATGCTCGTTACCCCAGTTAACCTCACCCTTTTCGTAAGCCAGTGCTAAATCTTGTTGTTTGATTTTTTGCGCTTGCTCAATCATACCAACAGGAATACCGTAAAGTGACTCACCTGCGCGAACCAGCAGCACTTGAGCCACAGTTAACGTCACTGGTAAATTAATATTAAAGTTGGTGCCCTTGCCAAAATCGCTTACTAAGTCAACACGGCCGCCTAAACTACTAATATCGTTACGTACCACATCTAAACCAACACCGCGCCCAGCAATTTGTGAAATTTTGTCTGAAGTAGAA
Source organism: Methylotenera sp. (assembly GCA_043759515.1). Lineage (GTDB taxonomy): Bacteria > Pseudomonadota > Gammaproteobacteria > Burkholderiales > Methylophilaceae > Methylotenera_A. Next base: position 10,650 of record JAYVLK010000020.1, on the reverse strand, counting down.
AAACCAGTTTCGAAAATTAGCGACAGTAACGCTTGTTCGCTAATGTTATCGCTGGCTTTGAATAGTTTTCTCTCGATGGCTTTGGCTTTAACGCGTGCCAGATCAACTCCGGTGCCATCGTCGCTCACGTTGATGCTAATCTCATCATTTTGTTGGCGCACTTTTAGGGTAATAGTGCCAGTTTCAGGTTTATGCTGTTTTTTACGTATCTCTGGTGTTTCTAAACCATGCGCAACTGCGTTTCTTAATAAATGTTCTAAGACTGGGCCTAATTTTTCTAACACACTACGGTCAATTTCAGTAGATTCACCGTCAATTACAAGATTGACCTCTTTATTAAGCTCACGCCCAGATTGACGCACGACGCGCTGCATGCGCTCTGAAACTTGCTTAAATGGCAACATTCGCACATTTAATAAAGTTTGTTGTAGATCACGATTCATGCGGTCTTGCTGCTGTAAAGCTGCTTCAGATTGGCCTAAATTGGTGAGCATATTTTGCTGAATCGTAGATACGTCATTCACGCTCTCAGCAATCATTCGAGTAAGCTCTTGTAAGCGTGTGAATCGGTCAAACTCTAGTGGATCGAAAGTTTCATTTGTTTCTTGCAAAATGCTTAAGCGCGACTGCATTTGCGTTTCGGCTTCAATTTCAAGCTCACGCAGATAAGACCGTAGGCGCGTAACACTCTCGGTTAAATCATGAGATGATTGCTTAACACCTGATACTTCTCTATCTATTCGCGAACGTGTAATAGAAATCTCACCTGCATCATTTATCAACCGATCAAGCGCATCGGTGCGCATACGCAAAAATTGCGAATTGCGATCAAGGCTTCTTGTTGGCGCCTGTTCATTGTATTTAGAAGAAGTTTGATCTGCTCCGTTAGCTATCTGACCTTGAGTAACTTCAAAAATACTACCAATCTGATCAAACGCTGTAAATAATTGACTAAAATCAATAGCACCAGAGTCATGCTTGAAAGAGCGCACCACCTGATCTTCTAAATCGTGAACAGCGTTACCAAGACCTGCTTGTGCTGCCATACGCGCACTACCTTTTAGCGTGTGCAAAGAGCGTTGCAACGAATCAGCGTGCTCAATTTGTGATGGATTGGCGCGCCAGGCACGAAGATCAGACCCAATTTGCGGCATGATTTCGCGTGCCTCTTCAATAAATAGAGTTAATAATTCTTCATCGGCGCGCGTTAAATCTGGGTTTATATTGCTCTTATTAGCGCTTGTGTATAACCCTGCAGTTAAGTTGGCTTTTTCTGTAACTGATGATTTAAGCTCTAAATTTGGTTTGACTGTTAATTGAGCTCGAGTCGCAACTTCTCCTGTCACGCTTTCTTCAGCCAGCGGTTGTACAGTGTAATTAAGCTCGGTAGTAGCAATGGCTTTATTATCAGCCAAGCCAGTTTCAGTACTTGTTACAATTTCGATTGTAGAAATGGGTTCTGCTGAGCCTTGGCGTGCATTGGTGGCTGTTTTTTTAACATTAATTTTTAGCAGCTTGGCTTTTTGAGCGCCCTCATTTAATAAATCGACCAATGTTTTAGCAGAACGTGGATTTTTTAATTCAGATGCTCTTTCCCACATAATCGATAGGGTTTTTGCAACATTTAAATATAAGGCTGAATGTTGTTGAGTCCAATCGCCTGTTTCACCTGTGTTTTCGTTATTATCAGTTTCATCATTTTTACCAGTTTCGCTAGTTTCAAGCACATCATCTTTTTCTACTATTTCATCTTTTGCAACCACTTGCTCAAGCCAAGCCTCAAGAGCACGCCCCAAATTACCCATTGGCGTGAATTGCGCCGCTAGCGCATTACTGGCTAAAGTATGTACTGCAACTATCGCACTAGTTGCAGGCCTTAAACTGGTTCCTGCAACAAGTCTGACTGCATCTTGTTCTACTATCGCAATATTTTCCATACTCTCAGATATAAATATATTGTAAAAAGCACGACTCATTTTGCGGGTGCCACCAATAAGCACTTGAGACTCAGGCTTTATTTCCACTTTTTGGATATCTTGTTTTTGATCAATATCCTGTTTTTGATCAATATCTTGTTTAGGCTCAGAATCTCGCAGCTCGAGCAATTGAGCGCTTAGTTTAGTTTTATTGATTTGCGCTTGATTATTATTACGAAGATCAACCGCCCAGCTTGCAAAAATGGCACTAATTTGCTCTATTTTGTTGATTTGCTTTGTAGTCAAATTGGCTTTGTGATCAATAACTTGGTTTAAAAATAATTCTATTTCACCAGCAATTTCCCCCATTGCATTTAAACCAACTGTACGTCCACTACCCTTTAGCGTGTGATAACTGCGACGTAACTCTACTAGCGCTTCATAATCTGTTTGATTGATTCGCAAAGCTTGGCAGTTTTGTGCGATATTCGCTAACACTTCTTCAGCTTCGGTTAAATAAATATCCTGTAGTTCTTCATCTATCGCACGATCAATAACAATTACATCATTGGCGTTTACTTCAATGTGTTTTTTATCAGAAATATAATCGCTTAGTGATTCTATTGGGTTTAATGGAGTTTTATTTTCTGGCAAGTTAGCATTAAATTGACCCGATGATTCAATAGCGTTGCTGGTGTTTAATGATGTGGCGTTTAAATCAAAGGGGGAATCACCAATCTGTAATTGCTCTGCATTATTTTGGTTAACGAACTTTATTCCAGATGTTTTTAACAGGTCTTTCAAGCGCGTTGATGCATTTAGCAATGCCAGATCAGATTCTGGTCGTACTCTTGGCATTTCATCAACATACAAACCAACCATACTTAAGCTCTCGGCAACCAATATAAAATCGTCTTGATTTTGATTATATTGTTCTTGTTGAAAAAGCGTCACGCACTGCCCACTCGCTCTTACAATGTTTTCAGCCACGCTTAAATTCATTAACTCAAACACTGCACACAGTTGTGAGATTGGATGCGGTATAAGTACTAAAGAGGATTTATCGTCAGGGTTTCTAAAGTAGGTATCAAGGGCTTGCTCAATGATTTTTAGTGACTCTTTGATTTGCTTAACAAGCGCAGCCGAAGTGTCACGGTCAAGTTCTATTGATTGATCAGAATTAAGTGTATCTAAAGCAATACCAGAAGACACAGCTTCTAATCTTCGAGTTTCTGACTGCAGTTTTTGTGTTTGGTCAAAGTTTAGGTGCTGGTAATGTTGCAAACTAGTCTCAAGCAGGTTTAGCGTTGCTGCGATTTGCACAAGCGCGCCGTAATTTACTTTTTCTGCATCATCTCGAAGTACATAACTTGCTTGCTGTAGCGCTGTGTACAGTGCAATCAATTCTGTTTTGCTAAGCGCTGTTGTTAACTCAACACTGGTGTTCAACGTATTGGCAAATTGTGTGATTAGCACACTATTAAGGGCCAATGGACTAGCGTAATCGTTAGTATCAATATTTAGAAGATTTAATGAAGACGAAACATCATCCCATTGCTCTCGTAACAGTTTAAGATTTGCGGTCAGTTGCGTTATGGCGTGCAATTCCGTGGCATTTAATTCAATATTTTCAAAATCATGTTTACCGTTGTCTCTTAAAGCTTTTTTATCAATTAGTGCATCAAGCTCAAACGTTTCTTTTACTTTCAATATGCTTGAACTTACCCCATCAGAAACAGCCACAAAATACAAAATATCTCTCAATAAATTTGCATGTGGCTTGTTTGCACCAAGTGATAATTGACGTAGCTCTTGATCAAGCTTACGGCATAGTTTTTTAGCAGCCGATTGCTCAGCAATATCGTCCTGTTCTAATGATTCTATGAACGCACTTGCTGCCCACCATAATGTTTTGTTGCTTTTATTAGTTTGTATTTGGCAAACATTGTTTACAGCCGCGGTCATACTTTGCGCTGCCGATAATTGCTTGTTTTTTAGCCAATCAAGAAGTGAGGTTTGATAGAGTAAGCGTTGCTCACCCATTACATTCGTAAATTCTAGTTGTGTGAGATCTTTTGTCGGTAAATCTTTGGGGGCGTTGTAACTAGTGTCTGGAAAGAAAAGTTCGCTTTTATCAAGCGTTTCACCTTGAGCTAAAACTAGCGGGTTTAATACAGAATATAATCTTAACGAGATATCTGGCGCGCCGTTTAATAAATCTTGAAGATAAGCTTTAAGTGCGTCCACTGCCTTGATTAATGCAACTATTAGCTCAGGAGTTGCTTCAACTGATTTTTTTTCCAGTTTGCCTGTTAATTTTTCAAGTTCATTACAAAGCCGCTTGCAACCATTTAAGCCAACCATATCAAGTGCACCAGTTGCTTGATACAAATGCGTTTGTGAAAAGCGCAATGGAGCAGTGTCAGTAATATTGTTTTGCACAGTGGATAAATTGGCCAAAACAATATCTAGTGATTGATTAATCTGGTCGTTAACCCAGCTTAAAGGGCCTATATCAAAAGTTTCAGACACTTAAATAGTTCTCCAGCAAAATGTTACAGCCACAAGCATCAGCTTTTTAAAATAAGTTTTGGGTGATAAAAACCAATAATTTGTTTGAATCAAGCCAATTTAAAGCCAGCTACAGAATCGCGTAATTCTTCAGCTAATCGTGTTAGTTGGCCCACTGATTCAGCAGTTAATTTTGTACCATCGGTTGTTTGCGATGTAATTTCCTGAATTTGCTGCATATTTTTAGTCACTTGAGTAGCCACTTGAGTTTGTGCTTCTGTTGCGGTAGAGATAGATTGGATTAATCTAGCCAAACTGTTTGATACAGTTTCAATTTCAGTTAGTGCACGACCTGCCGCGTCAGATAATCTTGCACCTTCAACCACGCCTTCTGTACTTTTTTCCATCGCCGCCACTGCTGAATTAGTGTCGGTTTGAATAGTTTTAACAATCGCACTAATTTGTTTGGTCGCCTCACTTGAGCGCTCTGCTAAGCGCTGAACCTCTTCTGCAACCACTGTAAATCCGCGCCCTGCTTCACCTGCAGACGCCGCTTGAATAGCGGCGTTAAGCGCCAATATGTTGGTTTGTTCGGTAATATCAGAAATAAGCTCAACGATCTCGCCAATCTCTTGCGAGCTCTCACCCAAGCGTTTGATTCGTTTGGATGTCTCTTGAATTTGTTCACGAATACCATTCATGCCAATAATCGTATTTTGTACCGCTTGTGACCCGAGCGTTGCGGCTTGTAATGAACGTTGCGCCACTTGTGATGCTTGGCTTGCGTTGCCCGACACCTGTAAGATTGAACTAGTCATGTTGCCAACCGCGTTCGTTGTTTCTGTAATTTGTTTTGATTGTTTTTCAGCAGCTGTCAATAAACCTTCAGAAGTGGTTTGCGCTTGTTGTGTAGCAGTGTTTACCTGCTCTGATGCACGGTTAATACCCGTTACCAGATCGCGCAAACTATCGATTGTGTAATTAATCGAGTCGGCAATAGCGCCTGTGATGTTTTCTTTCACAATCGCGCGCACGGTTAAATCACCATCCGCCAAGTCGCCCATCTCATCAAGAAGGTTTAAAACCGCCATTTGGTTTTGCTGCCCGTCATTTTCAAGCATCATTACCGCGCTTTCTATGGTTTTAACTTGGCGATTACCAAAATAAGTCATCAAAGCAGCAATCAAAAGACCCAATAAAAGTAGCGCAATTAATATAGCATTAACAAATTGATTACTTGATTGACCGGTTTTTGCAATTTCGTTTTTTACTTCAGTATTCAAAGCGGTTACTTTTTGTTTGTTGATTTCAAACGCTTCTGCTAAATCGCCTAAAGGTTTGGTGGCTGCAATACCGCCTAACTTAATGGCAGAGACAAAATCTTTATTGTAGATTCGATAAAACTCTTCGTTGGATTTAATTACTGCTTGAAAAGTGCCCTGCATGGTGTCTTGGTTAATATTTTTATCCCAATAAGCAACTCTAGACCTAAATTCTTTTTCTGCCGCCTCAACTTCCAGAAGTTTTCTGTCGCGCTTTTCATAATCAGAATTTGAAGAAGCCACATAAGCTTCATTTACAGCAGCAAATGCATCCACTGCATATAAAGGTGGCGGTAAAATGTCCGCGCGTAAATCATTACCCGAGATGATCCTATCGTACACTGGACCACCCACACGCACCTGACTAATGCCGTAAAAGGCTAATGCAATAAACACTAACAGACCAATTACTGGGCCAATAACCTGACCGTAACCACGACCTTTAGCACTAGAATCTCCAGACTTTTTAGCGCCAAAAAACTTCATGATATTGACTGGAATATCTGTAAAAACTTGACTATTTATTGCCATTTTTAACCCCTAATGTTACGAAACATTCTGCTTTTATAAATTAGCTGACGATTGAATAACTATTTAAAATACAATAATTTATGATACTTTTTTCAAACTTATCTTTAAGTTTAGCTTGTGTTTGTTTACTATCTTTAAAACCATTTGGTTAATCAAAATAAGGCGTTGCAAATACTTTTGATCTAACTAATTGATTGCAATCTAACAAATACCAAATTTTATCTTCACTATCAAGGTAAGTTTGAGGCTTTAAACAAAGCGCATCTAGGCTCATTTCCACGCGCAAAGTCATTTCGTCTAACCTACGTAAGCCGATTAATTTATCCACCATAAAAGCAACGTTTTTAGATACAGAATCGCTAATTAAAAGCATGCGCGAGTTTGATGTAAGGTGAGTTAACTTATTTTCTAATAGCTGTGCAAGATCATTAATCGCATATAACACGCCGCGCACATTAACCACACCCAAAAAAAATGGCTTAACCAAAGGCACTTTTTTAATTAAAGTAATTGGAAGCGTTTCGCTGATCTCTTGTAGATTAACCAGTACATTCTTGTTACCAATTACCACTCCTAAATAACCCGCGGGCGGAGCAGAGCCAGCTTGTTTAGCATTTTCGAGCTTGGCTAGAATATTATTTTGGTATTCGCGTAATTGTGAATTTTTGGCCATTTTTTAAAATTAATTGGTAAAAGCTGTAAACAGTTTGATTAATGTTGTATTGGTGATTTCAAGTGTTAATTTAAGCTAGTTTATTAATCATTTCTGTTAATTCTGCTTGTTGAATCGGTTTTTGTAAGCAGCCTTTGGCGCCCATTTTTTCAGCCCATGCCAGATCAGTCACTTGCAATTTGCCAGAGCATAAAATAACTGGGATTTTGGCCGTTGCTGGGTCTTTAGACAATGTTCTTGCCGCTTGAAAACCTGTTAGACCTGTCATGATAATATCCATCAAAATCAAATCGGGCGCGATTTCTGCTGCTTTTTCAACGCAAGCCTCTCCACTTTCTAATGAAATAACCAGATGGCCAGAGGCTTCTAGCAATTCATTTAAATAAAATCGATCAGTTGCTGAATCGTCTACGATTAAGATTTTATTGATTGCCATATGCTATCCCTTAATATGCCTGTTAATTATTGTTTTATGTTGTTGAAAATAATGCTTAAGTGTTGGCTAAATTGCTATCAGCCACTGTTTTATCAGCTGTAAAAGCTTTTACAGTATCAACTAAAGATTCTTTGGTAAAAGGCTTGGTTAAATATTGATCAGAACCTGCCATGCGCCCACGTGCGCGGTCAAAAAGACCATCTTTACTTGACAGCATGATGACAGGTGTAGATTTAAATTGGGCGTTACGCTTGATTAATGCGCAAGTTTGGTAGCCATCTAATTTTGGCATCATAATATCGACAAAGATGATTTGAGGATGCTGATCAGTGATTTTGGATAAGGCATCAAAGCCATCCTCTGCCAAAATAACTTGATAACCAGCGGCAGTTAAAAACATTTCAGCACTGCGGCGTATGGTATTACTATCATCAATCACCATCACTTTTGTGCTAGTTAAATGCGTGTGCGCCAATTGAAACCCCTAAGTTTGCGGTAAAACGGTTTACGATAAAACGATTTTTTACTTAATTAAAAATTGTTATAGTTTAAGCTAATTATAATCAAAAGTATTAAGCTCAATATGACATTTTTTAAAATAAATTGCAATACTTAGCTTACATTTGTAATAATATACTTTAACTAATAATAATTAATCATATCAATAATCATTAATCCAATACTTAGCTCGGTTAATGTTTCATTTATTTAAGGGTTAGTATGATCATCAAGCAAGAGTCCGTTGCACCAAATAAAAGTTTGAAAGATTTACCAAATGCATCGCCCTTGATCAACGCTAATTTAGTGTTGGTATTTGGATCGGTAAAACGATTTAGCGAAGGCAAGCTGCAGGTTTTTTTGCAAGCACGCTATCCTTCAGCGCAAATCATCGGCTGCACGACATCTGGCGAAATTAACCAAACTGGTGTTTATGACGATAGCGTTCAAATTACAGCTATCGTGTGGGAGAAAACAGTGCAGCGAGTGGCGCAAACCACTATGCTTGGTATGCAAAGCTCTTTTGAGGCGGCAGCCAATTTGGGCAAACAATTAAAAGCAGATAATTTACGCACGGTTTTAGTGATTTCAGATGGCCTAAATGTAAATGGATCAGAGTTGCTTAAAGGCTTTCAAAGTGTGTTAGGTGAAACCCCAATCGTGGGCGGCCTGGCGGGTGACGGTGGTGCATTTATTAAAACGCTACAACTTTACAATGATACGGTATCAGACAAAATGGTGATTGCAGTTGGCTTGTATGGCCCTGCATTAATTACCTCAAGCGGCGCATTGGGTGGCTGGAAGCCTTATGGACCACCGCGTAGAGTGACAAAATCGGTTAAAAATGTGGTTTATGAAATGGACGATAAGCCTGCCTTGCCACTTTACAGAATGTATATCGGTGAAGCATTTTCTAAAGGTTTACCTGCTACTGGGCTTAAGTTTCCATTAGCTGTTATTGAAGAAGGTAAGAAAAGTGTTGAAAAAATACGCACTTTATTAGCTGTAGATACTGTTAATAACACCTTAACTTTTGCTGGTAATGTGTATGAAGGCGAAACAGTTCGTTTATGCCAAACTGATCACGGCAAACTAGTGGAAGGCGCAGGCCAGGCGGCAAACTTAGTTATGGAAGGCTTAGATGACGCCAAAACCAGCCAAACAGGCTTAGCCATACTGGTTAGCTGTGTTGGTCGTAAAGGCGTAATGGCTGAACTGGTATCAGACGAAGTAAAATTAGTGCAAAAGATTTTAGGCTCGCAAACCAGTATCACAGGGTTCTATTCTTATGGTGAGATTGCGCCACGCCCAAATACAACTGATAGCGTGTTACACAACCAAACCATGACGATTGGCTACTTAAGCGAGCATTTGAATTGATTGTGTGAAAGCCTTAAAACAGATTTTTTAAATTTTTAGCAGTAAACAAAAGCACCTATTTTAAATAGGTGCTTTTTGTTTTATGATGCTGTAATAATTAGTTTATTAACAACGCAGTCATTTTTAAAAGGAAAAATCATGTCAAGCTCTGTGACTTTAAAAGGCAACCCAGTAGACGTTGCGGGTAATTTACCAAAAGTTGGTAGTAAAGCACCCAATTTTACGTTGGTAGATAAAGCGTTGGCAGATGTCACACTTGAAACTTATGCAGGTAAACGCAAAGTGTTGAATATTTTTCCAAGCGTAGATACTCCAACTTGCGCTGCATCGATTCGTGCATTTAACGAGCGCGCAGCTAGCCTAGATAATACAGTTGTACTAAATGTTTCTGCCGATTTACCGTTTGCACAAACGCGTTTTTGTGCTGCTGAAGGCATTGATAATGTGGTTAATTTATCTAGTATGCGAGGCCGTGATTTTTTAATGAATTACGGTGTGCTGCTATTTACCAGCAAATTAGCGGGTTTGTGTGCACGTGCGGTGATTGTATTGGACGAGAATAACGTGGTTAAACACGTTGAATTAGTGCCAGAAATCGCTAACGAACCCAATTATGATGCAGCATTAGCTATTTTATAATATAAATTATCTTAAAAAAGCCAGCATATGCTGGCTTTTTCACTTTTCACTTTTCACTTTTCACTTTTCACTTTTCACTTTTCACTTTTCACTTTTCACTTATCACTTTTCACTTATCACTTTTCACATATTCTGTATATTTCGAGTTACTGCCCTTAGCTTTGTCCACTGGATATTTTTGGGCGTTCAGTTCAATCTTTTCATTTGCAGCTTTAATTAAATCAATTCCCAGCACTTCGGCGATTCTTAACAAATACACAAACGTGTCTGCTAGCTCATGCGCAACCGCTTGGTGCTTTTCATCTGTTAACTCTTGGCTCTCAACTGGTGTATCCCACTGAAATTGCTCAACTAACTCTGCTGCTTCTACTATCATTGCCATTGCCAAATTTTTAGGTGTGTGAAATTGCGCCCAATCGCGCTCGGCCACAAAGACATTGATCTTTAAACGCAAATTATCTAAATTGTCTGGATTTTTCACTTTTCACTTTTCACTTTTCACTTTTATGATTTACGGCGCAATTACGAAAGCACGAAACGCGCTTTACGTAAGGGGCTTTTTTAAATCTTTTTCGCTCGGCGTTCCGACTGTCAGTGTCGGAAATATCACGGTCGGCGGAACGGGCAAAACACCGCTCGTCGCTTTTGTCGCAGAAATTTTGGTAGCGAGTGGCGAGAAAGTCTGCGTTCTTTCGCGCGGGTATGGACGCGACAATCCGAAGAAAAGAGTTTTGGTTTCCGACG
>JAYVLK010000019.1:0-49103 GCA_043759515.1 Methylotenera sp. | reverse complement strand
TGCGCACGCGCGCAGAATAAACCCCCAACCCTATTTAAGTATTTTCGCACTCGCTGTTTTATATAACAGCAGGTAAAATCATTGTATTTGCAGCTTTAGTGCTTATTTAGCCTTGCTGCAGCATTAGGAACAAAAACCATGACAAGCATTTTAAGTAGTGAACCTAACAAAATAAATAATAATGAAATTATTATTTTTGATACCACCTTGCGCGATGGCGAACAAAGCCCAGGGGCATCGATGACCAAAGAAGAAAAAATTCGTATCGCCCGCCAGCTTGAAAAATTGGGCGTACATATTATTGAGGCAGGTTTTGCTGCTGCCAGCCCAGGTGATTTTGACTCTATTCACACCATTGCAGGTTTAATTCACAACTCGACAGTTTGCTCATTGGCACGTGCTAGCGAAAATGATGTACGCCGTGCAGGTGAGGCAATTACGCCTGCTATGCAACATGCACAAAAAAATGGCCGCATCCATACGTTTATTGCCACTAGCAAAATCCATATGGAAAACAAATTGCGTATGACCGAAGACCAAGTGGTTGAGCGCGCCGTGCAAGCGGTTAAATGGGCGTTGGAATACACGCACGATGTAGAATTTTCGGCCGAAGATGCAGTGCGTTCAGACATTGATTTTTTAGTACGCGTATTTGATGCCGTGATCGAAGCAGGCGCTACTACCATTAACGTGCCAGATACGGTTGGTTACTCAATACCCGCACCTTGGGGTGAGCGCATGGCCACATTAATTGCGCGTGTTAAAAATAGTGATAAAGTGATTTGGAGCACGCATTGCCATAACGATTTAGGCATGGCAGTGGCTAATTCGTTGGCGGCAGTAATGAACGGCGCGCGGCAAGTAGAATGCACTATTAATGGCTTGGGCGAGCGCGCGGGTAATGCTAGCTTAGAAGAAGTAGTCATGGCGATTAAAACGCGTTCGGATATTTTTAACTTAACCACACGTATTGACACCACCCAAATTGTGCCAAGCTCTAAATTGGTCTCAACCATTACAGGCTACCCAGTGCAGCCAAATAAAGCCATCGTAGGCGCAAACGCTTTTGCGCATGAAAGCGGTATTCACCAAGATGGCGTATTAAAACACCGCGAAACCTATGAAATTATGCGCGCCGAAGATGTTGGCTGGAACGCGAATAAAATCACTTTGGGCAAATTGTCTGGTCGTAATGCATTTAGAACACGTTTAAAAGAGCTAGGTATTGAGTTAGATTCAGAAGATGCATTAAACGCAGCATTTGCGCGATTTAAGGAATTGGCCGATAAAAAAAGTGAAATATTTGATGAAGATTTGCATGCATTAGTGAGTGGTGAATTTGTGCATGAAGCTAGTGAAAATTATAAATTGGTTTATTTGCATGTGGCTTCACAAACGGGTGAAGTACCACATGCCGTGTTAACCGTTTCAGATAACGGCATAGAAAAACGTGCAGAAGCGGATGGTGGCGGGCCAGTGGATGCAACCTTTAAAGCGATTGAAAGCATGGTGGCAAGTGGCGCTGAGTTGCAATTATATTCAGTTAACAATATTACTAGCGGCACCGACGCGCAAGGCGAGGTAACCGTGCGCTTGGCTAAAGGTGGGCGCATTGTTAACGGTCAGGGCGCTGACACCGATATTGTGATCGCGTCAGCTAAAGCGTATTTGAACGGATTAAATAAACTTTATGCGAAATATGAGAAATTGAACCCGCAATTATAAGGATTTATTTCATGCCATTGGAATGCTGGAGTCCAGTGGCACCAATCTTTTTTCGATGTGTTTCATGATGATTTAAAATCAATATAGCTTAGATGTTGAACAACAAAAATCAAACCTTACTAATAATCGCAGCACTTTTTTGCACCTACTTTATTTGGGGTTCAACGTATCTTGCGATTAAATTTGGCATCGAAAGTTTCCCCCCCTTTTTAATGGCAGGCGTACGTTTCACCGTGGCGGGGCTCATTTTATTTGCCATTATGCGTTTTCTAGGTGCGCCAAATCTCACCAAAAAACAATGGCTTGCAGCCACTGCTATCGGTATTTTACTGCCTGCAATTGGAAATGGTACAGTCACTTACGTGCAACAAAATGTGTCATCAAGTGTTGCAGCGTTATCTATTGCTACTGCACCTATTTGGATGGCTATCTTTTCAAGTTTTTGGGGGCATCATATTTCACGCCAAGAATGGCTAGGCATTGCTATTGGCTTATGTGGCATTGTGTTGCTTAATTTGGGTGGCAGCCTTCATGGCGATTACAGAAGTGCTGGTTTACTGATTTTCGCCGCAGCCAGTTGGTCGCTTGGCTCAGTTTGGGGCAAGCACCTGGCGTTGCCAATAGGGTTAATGGCACCTGCCAGTCAAATGTTTACTGGCGGCGTTGCTCTCTTGGTTTTTAGCGCGCTGCAAAACGAAAACTGGCCAACGCAAATCACCACTAAATCTTGGTACGCAATGTTATTTTTAGTCGTGCTAGGCTCATTGGTGGCTTATAGCGCTTATCAATATTTGCTCAAAAATGTGCGGCCATTGGTTGCCAGCAGCAACACATTTATAAATCCGCTGGTAGCATTTGCATTAGGTATTTGGCTTGCGGGCGAAACTGTTACAAGCACAGAATATGTGGCACTAGGCGTGATTTTGATTGGCGTATTTTTAGTGTTATCAGCGAGCGGTGAAGAAAGCATTTAAATCTTTTCAACCACTGATAAATGCATAAAAGTGCTGGATAAAAGCTGATAAATTTATAATTCTTGATCAATTTTTATATGAGCTTTTATTTGCGATAAAATTGATTTTTGAAACTTTAACAAAGACTTGAATAATGACACAAAACCTAGCCCTTTTCGACTTAGACAACACCTTGCTAGCAGGCGACTCTGATTACAACTGGAGTTTATTTTTAATTAGCGAAGGCTTGTTAGATGCTAAAACGCACCGTGATCGCAACGAGCAATTTTATTTGGATTACAAAGACGGAACACTTGATATTGTTGCCTTTTTAAAGTTTCAGTTGCAACCTTTAAGCCAGCATAAAAGGGCGTTTTTAGATGCGCTGCATTTAAAATATACGCAAAACATCATCCGCCCAATGATGACAACTAAAGCGCAAGCCTTGGTTAATAAACATAAAACAGCCAATGATTTGTGCATTATTATTACCGCGACCAACAGCTTTGTTACCAAGCCCATTGCCACTGCTTTTGGCATAGAGCATTTAATTGGTACGGAACCTGAAGTGGTGAATAATGAGTTTACAGGCAATGTCACTGGCGTGCCCAGCTTTCAAGAGGGTAAAGTGACGCGCATTAATCAATGGCTAGAAGCGCGCAGTCAGCAATTAAATGATTTTGAAAAAAGCTATTTTTATTCAGATTCGCATAACGATTTGCCGTTGATGAAGCTAGTGACCGACCCAGTAGCTGTGGATGCAGATGAGACTTTATCGACTTACGCGCAAGAACACGGATGGCTACAAATCAGTTTGCGTTGATTTTTCAGCATGGTATTTTTTGTAGGATGAGTCACTTGTGACTCAAGCAGTAACACGTGATAAAAATAACGCGTGGGTTCAAAAAACCACCCTACCTAAATCAAACTACTCAATGTCGCTTATATTACTTTAATAAAATCTCTAGAACAAACTTGCTTCCCATGTAGGCTAAAAGCAAGCACACAAAACCAGCCAAAGCCAAGCGAGTAGCTTTTCGACCGCGCCAGCCTAGCTGATAATGACCCAGTAAAAGGGTTGCGTAAATAAGCCATGAAATTAACGTAAATATGTTTTTATGGTTCAATTGCATTGGGCTTCCGAAAATCTCTTCACTAAATAAAAAGCCGCTCACAATAGTTAGCGTTAATAAAATAAAGCCAACTGATATGCCTTGAAACAACAATTTTTCCATCGGCATTAACGGCGGTAAATTAGGTAAGCTTATCCAGGTCGACTGATGATGCAATCTTCGCTCTGCCAAGCGCATTAACAACGCATGAAACGCAGCAAACGTAAATAAACCATAGGCCAGCAAAGCCACCACAATATGTGCCTTAAAGTAGGGCAAATACGCATAGTTTAAAAAATGTGCATCTCGCACTAAGCCTTGCACTAAAACGCAAATGGCAGCCACTGGCAGCACAAATATTTGCAACGCTTGCAGGTTTTGTTTGAACAAGGTGGCTAGCCAATAAATTAAAATAGTGAGCCACAGTACGGCTGATAACGCATTAGTAACGCTTAAATTAATAGAATAATAAAACAAAGTGTTTTGTAGTAGCCAAGCATGAAGCGCTAAGCCAATGCCCAATAAAATTGTGTGAGTTAATCCGTTAGCGCCATCTGCTTTGCGCCAAAAGTTAAATGTTAGCCACAAGTAAATGGCTATAACGATCAAATAAAGATATTTTTGCATAGTGCGATTATGGCAAAACTCATGCTAATCGCCTAGCTTCATGTAAAATATTGGTTTATTGCAGTTAATTTTGGGTATTTAAACATGCTAGAAAACTTAACAGGCCGTTTACAAGGCGTTATCAAAAATTTGCGCGGCCAAGCGCGATTATCTGAGGAAAATATAAGCGACGCAATGCGCGAAGTGCGCATGGCTTTATTAGAGGCCGATGTTGCGCTACCCGTAGTTAAAGAATTTATCGACCGCGTAAAAGCCCGTGCGCAAGGCCGTGAAGTATTGCAAAGCTTAACACCTGGCCAAGCGGTGATTGAGGTGGTGAATGATGAATTAACATCGTTAATGGGTAAGGCAAATGTTGGGTTAAATTTAGCAGTGACAGCGCCTGCAATTATCTTAATGGCTGGTTTACAAGGCTCTGGTAAAACCACTACATCGGGCAAACTAGCCAAATTATTAAAAGAGCAAAAGAAAAAAGTATTACTCGCCAGTGCCGATATCTATCGCCCAGCCGCTATTGAACAACTTAAAACACTTGCAAAACAGCTTAATGTAGATTGTTTTGATAGTAACAATTCTCAAAAGCCAATTGATATTGCAACAAGTGCGCTAGATTATGCCAAGCGCGGCTACTACGACGTACTGATTTTTGATACCGCTGGCCGCTTGGGTATTGACGAAATGATGATGGCTGAAATTAAAGCCTTGCACACGTTTTTAAATCCAGCAGAAACCTTATTTGTGGTGGATGCCATGCAAGGCCAAGATGCCATTAATACGGCCAAGGCTTTTAATGAAACGTTGCCATTAACAGGTGTAGTGTTAACCAAGTTAGATGGCGATTCGCGTGGTGGTGCGGCATTAAGTGTGCGCCATGTAACGGGTGTGCCGATTAAATTTATTGGCGTAAGCGAAAAAGTAGACGGCCTGGAGCCGTTTTATCCAGAACGCATGGCAGGGCGCATATTGGGCATGGGCGACGTGCTGGGCTTGATCGAGCAAGCACACAAAAATGTGGATATGGATGAGGCTAAAAAAGTAGCCGATAAAATTAAAGCAGGTACTAAGTTTGATTTAGAAGATTTTAAATCTCAAATGAGCCAAATGCGAAAAATGGGCGGCATGGGCGCATTGATGGATAAAATGCCCGCGCAAATGGCCAATATGGCTGCAAAAGTAAACAATGAAGATGCCGATAAATCGCTGCGCCGCATTGAAGGCATAATCAACAGCATGACCCCGCTTGAGCGACGTAAACCAGAGCTGATCAAAGCCACCAGAAAAAAACGCATCGCCGCAGGTAGTGGCGTGCAAGTGCAAGAAGTGAATCGCTTACTTAAACAATTTGAAGAAACCCAAAAAATGATGAAAATGTTTAGCAAAGGCGGCATGGCTAAAATGATGCGCGGCATGGGCAGCATGATGGGTGGCAAATTGCCAGGTATGCGCTGATTTATGCACTCAATAATTAAAGTTTTTAGCCAATTGCAAATGTAAAATACAGTTTTATTTATTGCTTTAACTAGGCTAATAAATACTTTTACTCAAATTAATCAACAACACATCAAAAGTTCCTTAAAGCCAACAAAATAAACTCATTAAAAAGTCCATTTATTTACCATCTTATGATTGACCTAACCCCAAGTTTCTAGCATAATTGCGCGCTCTTAAAGGTAAAGCAGTTATTGCCAAAGAGTTATTACCAGTCATTAAGATTTACCCATTTAAAAAGTAACAAAAACAAAATGGGGCGTTAGCTCAGCTGGTAGAGCAGCGGACTTTTAATCCGTTTGTCGTGGGTTCGATCCCCGCACGCCCTACCAATATTAAAAAGGCTTCCAGTAATAGGAGCCTTTTTTCATTCTTACTTTGCTTAAACGATTAGTTCAAAGGCTTGTTATATTTAGCAGTTCACGCTATTAATTTTGATGTAATGTAAGGATTTTTGCCTAATACAAGTTCAAAACTTATACATCTAACTGTTTATCTTAAACCTTAAAATAAAACGACATTTAAATTAACCTATTAACGCGACAATTTAGTTGTATTCGATTTTAAAGTTTTGGGGAGTTGCATAACATCTGCCAGCATCGTGTTTTCTTTTAACTGCCTACTTTCTGAAGCCAAGTCATAAACAACGAGCAATGCGCTAGGCGCACTTTTATCTGTAGAAAACAATGATATGCCTTCCGCGCGGTCAGTACCTGTTTTATGCGGCACATCTGCAACGTGCTCCAAGGCTTCAAATGGAACTATGCATTCTTCTTTTTGCAGTATTGCTCCGCCTTTCCACCTAAAAACAGTTATTGTGCCATCCAACTCCATCGTTGGGCCTGCCAAAATTAGGATGTCTTGACCCTGAACGCATAAATCCCGAATTCCTAAACCACCAAGCTGGATGAAATGCTTATGATAAAGGCGCTGTTTTGACCCAATTGCTTTTAATTTAAGTATTGAAGGCTTTTTAACATCTTCTTCTGGCTCCACTTCTAAAATCACCGCCCAGCCACGTAGTACTGGCCCGCGAAGCCCTAGATAAATACGCTTACCTATTACAGCCAAACCTTCAATATCAAATCCATTATCTTTACCTGGAATCGCAAGGAACGTTTTTAAATGCTTGTCTCCTTTCAGCGCCTTGGTCAAATCATTACCTTGGGCTGTGCCATGTAATAGAGCGGCGGTGCGTTTTTTACCATTTTGGGTAACTTCTTTCATTAAGGTGTATGAGCTATCAACTTCTACTAAAGGAATGCGCGCCAACAGATAACGGTTACCATCTGCGCTTATCTTGGCCAGCTGCTTGTGAGCCAGCTTAAACCCATCTTCAAGCGTTGGATTTATTCGCTTTAAGCTATGTGATCCAGTTAGCCACAGGTAACTGCCCTCATAGTCCAGACCTTCTATGTCCACTTCCTCAAAATCTGCAGCATCTTTTGGTGTAGGCGCTGGCATCTTAAGGTAATCATCTAGTGAAAATTGTTTGTGAAGGCCATATTTATACTTACTTCCATCCTTGATGAGGGTAAGACATTCCAAGCTAACTGATTCATCGTTAGCAACCCAAAGCGTGCTCCCAATTTGTAGCGCAACAGATAGCCCATCTCTAAGCTCTTTACCCTTACCTAAATTTGCATATTTAGAACTAAATTCAAGATCAATAGTACTTATGGTTTTCATGGGCAATCGTCTCCTTTAATTTTAGTTTGTTTGCGTAAATAGAGTCTGACCCCATTTATTTCTTATTGAAAATAAAAGAAGTCTAACCCCTTATGTTATTTATTTTCATTATGTTAATAAATGCAGTTTGCTGTGATTTCATTGATTTATAATAATCAACTATGTATGTTTAGTCTCAATTAGCATAATAAATTTAGTGGGAATTTTATGAAAAAAGAAAGAAAAAGAATGGAATATAAAGATTTTGAATTTAAAAAACCTGTTGAAGATGAAGATTATGATGATTGTTCAAAATATGTTATTGATAGCATAGACAAAATTATAGAAGAAGCGATTACAAAAAAAGAAAATTTAATCATTATAAATACAAACCTAAAACTTGGTTTGCCTATGGAAAATATCAACAAAATTGCTGGACCACTGGTCGAAGCATGGGCATTTCAAACCTTTCATGAAGTCCTTCAGGATAAAAATAATAAATACAAACTGATGAACGTCGAAGCAAAACCAAGACTATATATAGCTGACGTAATCTTACAATTTCAAAGGGAACGTAAAAAAGTAAACCTTTCGTCGACGACAGCCGAAGTGGATGTTAAGGCGACTTCTGAAGATATTGCTGATAGTGGTAAGGGGCCAAATATAACTTCATTTGCAAAAATCAGAACAGCCTATGTAAATGATCCAGACTATATTTTTCTAATACTATCGTTGAAACATAAAGTTTTATCTAAAAGAAATGATGAATCAAACATGATGGATGCAATTATGGAAATTACCGCACATAAAACATACGATTTGAAATTCTTATCATCTCCAGATATTAGCTATAATCCAGCTCTTGGTACTGGTCAAATACAAGTTAAAGATATTCATTATGTTTCAATTGAAAAAAGAACAAGCTGGGAATTCTGTGAACTTCTTGATAGTAAATATTTAAAATCTAGCAGAAGAAATATTAAACAATGGCACGACTTAGCAGTTAAACACGGATGGATTAAAAGTGAGTAATTTGGTAAAAATACAGGTAGGTGACGCAATTGAGTTAATGGATACTTTGGAAAATGAAAGTATAGATTTAATTATTGCAGATCCCCCTTATAACCTCGGTAAAAACTATGGTAACAATTTAGATAATAAGGAATTTAACGAATATATAGATTTTTCAAAAGAATGGTTAAAGCGTGCAAAAAAACTATTAAAACCAGATGGAACAATCTATGTTTTTATGGGAGTTAGGTTTATTTCTTATTTATATAATATTTTAGAAAAAGATCTTAATATGACTTTCAATAGCTGGATTACTTGGCATTACACACAAGGTATAGGAAAGACTAAAGGGTTTTCACCCCGTCATGATGACATTTTAATGTTTACAAAAAGCAGTAAATTTAAATTTAATTTAGATGCTATCAGAGTTCCTCAGAAATTTTATAGAGAACGTAATAATATGAGAGGAGCCAATCCTGGTGATGTTTGGGAGTTCTCTCACGTTCATTATTGCCAAGAAAATAGACAGTCTCATCCCACACAAAAACCTGAAGGTTTAATAGAGAGAATGATCCTAGGCTCATCAAACAAATTCGATAATATTTTAGATCCCTTTTCAGGTAGCGGAACAACCCTAAGAGTTTGCCAACAAACTTTTAGAAATGGATTAGGTATTGAACTTAACCCTGATTATGTTGAAATGACAAATAAAAGGTTGGCTCAACCTTTTATAGGTTTTGATGGTATTGATCCAAGGATGGCTCGAATTCCCAACGATTTAAATGATGAAGAATTGCGTGATGAATATTTAAGCAACCATGTAGAATGGTTTTTAAAAAATCATCCAGAAGCTGTTTTAGAATTTGAGAAATTGGTCAAACAAAAGTACGGTGATAAAAATAAGCCAATTCAAAGAAAATTAATGTTAGCTTAATTTAGTAATTTTAATATTAGTTTCTGATCTCCTTTTATTGATTTAAATAAAAATGGGAGCCAGACACTTTAAAAATAATAAAGAACCTTTATTAGCTATTTTAATAAGGCTTTTAAACCGAATAAGAAAATTATTGTAATTGAAGCGGTTTTGTTATTCGCGAAAATAAATTTTTTAATCTAATGATCGTTCTGCATTATCGCTAAACCAAATATAATTGAATATCAATTTTAAACTTCTAAAAGCAAAAAAGCAGCTTGCATCACTGCAAGCTGCTTATGTATTGGTGGCCCCTCTGTGAGTCGAACACAGTACCAACGGATTATGAGTCCGCTGCTCTAACCAAGCATGAGCTAAGGGGCCGTTTATCGTTATGTTTTAATATGCCTAAAACATTAAATATAAAAATTATTAATCTTGGCCAGTTTCTAAAAAGCTTCTTAATCTTTCAGATCTGGTTGGGTGGCGTAATTTACGTAATGCTTTTGCTTCTATTTGGCGAATGCGTTCGCGGGTTACGTCAAACTGTTTGCCTACTTCTTCTAGCGTGTGGTCGGTGTTCATTTCAATACCAAAGCGCATGCGTAGCACTTTTGCTTCGCGTGGCGTTAGCGATTCTAACACTTCACTTGTGGCATCGCGTAGGCTTGCATACACAGCCGCATCCATTGGCGCTAGCGTTGTATTATCTTCAATAAAATCACCCAAATGCGAATCTTCATCGTCGCCAATTGGCGTTTCCATTGAAATAGGCTCTTTGCTTATTTTCAAAATCTTGCGGATTTTGTCTTCTGGCATTTCCATTTTTTCAGCCAATGTCGCTGGGTCTGGCTCTATGCCTGTTTCTTGCAAAATTTGACGGCTGATCCGATTCATTTTATTGATCGTTTCAATCATGTGCACGGGGATACGAATTGTGCGCGCTTGATCTGCAATTGAGCGGGTAATGGCTTGGCGAATCCACCAGGTTGCATAGGTAGAAAATTTGTAGCCACGGCGATATTCAAATTTATCGACTGCTTTCATTAGGCCAATATTGCCTTCTTGAATTAGATCTAAAAATTGCAGGCCACGGTTGGTGTATTTTTTGGCAATTGAAATCACTAAGCGCAAGTTGGCTTCGATCATTTCACGTTTTGCACGGCGCGCTCTAGCCTCGCCCGTAGTCATTTGCTTGTTGATCTCTTTTAATTCTTTTAGCGGAATGCCCACTTTTGTTTGCAACGCGATCAAACGATCTTGCTGATCTACAATTGAGTGTTTAAAGCGAATTAGCTTTTCGATATAAGGTTTTTCTAAACCCAGCTCAACATCTAGCCAAGTTAAATTAATCTCGTTACCAGGAAAGCTTTTAATAAAATGCGGGCGTGGCATGCCAGATTTTTCAACACAAAAATCCATCACTTTACGCTCATGACCGCGCACTTCTTCAACAAGCCCACGCACTTGCTCGCACAAGGCTTCTACTTGTTTGGCTGAAAACCTGAATGCGGTTAACTCTTCTAAAATTTGTTCATGCAGTTTTTTGTAGGCTGGATCTTGCGAGCTGGTTTTTGCGCGAATTTCGTTCATTTGCGTATTGGCCGTGCGAATAACCGCAAAGCGTTTTAGCACTTCTTCTTTTAATTTGGCCAATGCTTCAGCTGAAATGGCGGCTGCTTTTGCGCCGTCTTCATCGTCATCTGCGCCTTCATCTGCCAAATCGTCTTCATCTTCTTCGGCTGCTTCTGCCTGCATTGCGTCATCTAAACCAACATCGGTATCAATTAATCCATCAACCAAATCATCAACACTTAACTCGTCTTTTTCAACTTTATCCACCATGTTTAATAGTTGGGTAATAGTCGTAGGGCAGGCGGCAATAGCGTGCACCATGTGTTTTAGGCCATCTTCAATACGTTTGGCGATTTCAATTTCGCCTTCACGCGTAAGCAAATCTACCGTGCCCATTTCGCGCATATACATACGCACTGGGTCAGTGGTTCGGCCAAATTCAGAATCTACTGTGGCTAATGCCGCTTCAGCTTCTTCAACTGCATCTTCATCAGTTACAGCGGCTGGTGCATCGCTCATTAGCAATAATTCAGCATCAGGTGCTTCTTCATACACCTGAATACCCATATCGTTGATCATGCCGATAATGCCATCAATTTGCTCAGAATTTTGTACATCATCTGGCAGGTGATCGTTAATTTCGGCGTAGGTTAAGTAACCACGTTCTTTACCTAAAATAATCAATGATTTTAAACGCGAGCGACGTTCTTCAGCATCCAATGCCAGCGCTGCTGGATCCATTGCTGCCTCGGCGGCTAGCTTATTGCGTTCTTTTTCAAGTGTTTTATCTGATTTTGGTCTGGCCATGCCTGATCCTATCCTAATAGTGGTGCTTTCAAAATCGTGTTTGATGCGATTCGGGCAACCCTAAATTATACCGCAAAATTCACATTTATTTAAGGGTGTTTAGCTTAAAGTTTAATCAATGCGCAATGAAAATTGTTATGATTACCGTTGATTGTTACTAATTAATTTAAAATTTAATTTTTTCTAATTGTTATATTTGCTAACATTTCGCGTTCAAGAATGGTTAATTCGCTTAACGATTTCTCTTTAACTGTACCCAACATATTATCAGCCAACTTTTGCTTATGTAGCTCTTGTAGTTGGGTACGCGCACCTTCAAATTCAAGTTGAGTATCTATATTTTCATCAAGCAATTGCAGATCATTCTCAATTTCACGCAATAATTGAGGAGCCACTTGCGCTTCAATTGTATGTAGTAAAGTAGCAGGTCTTGAGTTGGGTTGCTGCAGCGCCGCATGAATGCTTGCTCGCAGCAGTGCATTTTCGTCATCAGACCCATGAGCGAAATCTAATTGTTCTGGTTTGGCTAGGCTTGGTTGCATTAACAGCATCAGCACAAACCGTTTAACTATTGAAACAGGCGCGCGCGATTGGCGTTGTGTTGATTTGGCAATTGGCTTGGTAATTGCTGGCAACTTAAGCAAGCTTTGCATTTCAGCATCGCTTACATTGGCCAGTTCTGCGATTTTTTTACGTAACATGAGTGAGAATCGCGGTGCTTTAATTTGGCGTAATATCGGCTCAGCATCATTTAAAAAAGTGACTTTATCTTCTTGCGATTGCAGCGTATTAGCTTGCGTTAAATGTTGCACGATATATGAAGATAATGGCATTGCGGCTTGAATATCCTGCTCGAATTTTTCACGCCCAAATTTGCGCACATAACTATCTGGGTCATGCTCTGTTGGTAAAAATAAAAAGCGTAATTTTAAGCCATCGGTTAAGGCTGGCAGGGCGTTCATGGCAGCGCGCCAAGCGGCTATTTGACCTGCTTTATCACCATCAAAACAAAATACAATCTCATCAGTTTGGCGCATAAGCTTGGTGATGTGAAAGGGCGTAGTAGCCGTGCCAAGCGCTGCAACAGCGTACTCAATGCCAAATTGCGCTAGGGCGACCACATCCATATAACCTTCTACAACTAATACACGACCGATATCGCGAATAGCGCGACGAGCTACAAATAAGCCATATAATTCATGACCTTTTTGAAATAATGGCGTCTCTGGCGAGTTGTAATATTTTGGTGTGTCTTCATTATTAATCACGCGCCCGCCAAAACCAATCACCTGACCTTTTTGATCGTGAATAGGGAACATGATGCGATCGCGAAAACGGTCATAGCGTTTGCCTTGCTCATTCACAACCGTTAAGCCAGCTGTTTGCAGTGCTTCATTTTCATAATTATTAAAAACAGCCTGCAAATTTTGCCAGCCAGCTGGTGCGTAGCCAATTTGAAATTTAGCGGCAATGATGCCACTTAAACCACGACTTTTTAAATATTCAATGGCGCGCGGCGAATTTTTAAGCTCAGTTTTGTAATAATTAGCTGCTTGCTGAAGACTGTCTTGCAAGCTTAATTTAATGGTTTTGTTGGCATAATCAGCCTCGCGAGAGGCGGGGGATGATTGCTCTTGCGGTACTTCTAAACCAACGCTTTTGGCCAAATCGTTCACCGCTTCAATAAAACTTAAGCCGGTGTATTCCATTAAAAAACCAATGGCAGAGCCATGTGCGCCACAACCAAAACAATGGTAAAACTGCTTAGTGGGACTTACTGTAAAGCTGGGGGATTTTTCATTGTGAAACGGGCAACAGGCGGAATAATTAGCACCAGCTTTTTTAAGCGGCACACTTTTGTCGATAACATTAACAATATCAACACGGTTAAGCAGATCTTGAATGAAGCTATCTGGAATCAAAATGGGTTCTTTACGTTACAGCTTAAAGTAAAAATTCTTAGTTAATTATTAACGTTTCCGTTTGATTTGCATTGTTAAGTTAAGTTTTTTCTTTTATTTTGCATTTTAGCGTACAAATGAAAAAGGAGCTTAACGCTCCTTTTGTTAATCACTTTTAATGTTAACTACACCAGCAAGGCTTTAATTAAACTAGAAAGTTTACCCATATCGGCTTTGCCTGCAACTTGCGGCTTAATGGCAGCCATTACCGCGCCCATATCTTTCATGCCAGAGGCGCCTAATTCGGCAATCACTTTTTCAAGCAAAGACTTAATTTCATCTTCTGTTAACTGTTGCGGCAAATACGCTTGCAACACGGTGACTTCAAATTTTTCAATATCGGCTAAATCAATTCTGTTTGCAGATTCATATGCGGTGATAGAATCGCGACGCTGTTTGAGCATTTTTTCAATTACCGTAATCACGTCATTATCGGTTAGCTCAATTCGCTCATCTACTTCACGCTGTTTAATAGCCGCTAACAATAAGCGAATCGCACCTAAACGTACACTATCCTTAGCGCGCATCGCGGTTTTCATGTCTTCGGTAATTTGGTGCTTAAGGCTCATTTACTTCGATTAATTACTAAAACTTATGCTTGATCGTTAATATATTGATCAAAATTAGCTGAATAATCGGCTATATTTTCAGTTAAACCAATTTTGTATTGATTAACAAAATAATCAATTGCCGCTGCTTTTTCGGTTTCAAACGCTTGCTTATCACCACATTGCGAAGCAATAACGAATGCGTTGAACCTAGCTGCCGCGTATAAAAAACCAGCCGCTACCGTGCTGCGATCAATCGCTTTATTTTGCTCGTTAGCTAGATTAATAAAGCCATCAGCCGCAGTCCAAAACGCATCATCAGGTTTTGCATCAGTGTTAGAAGCTTGCGTATTAGCAACAGCAACATCAGTTGCTAATTTTGAATCTGCCACGATGTAAACCTAGTAAAGTTTAGCTGGAAGCGTTTGATTGCGTAAGCGGCGATACTGGCGCTTTACCGCTGCAGCTGCTTTACGTTTACGTTCCCAAGTTGGTTTTTCGTAAAACTCTCTTGCTCTAAGGTCGTTGATCAAACCTGTTTTTTCAATTAAACGTTTAAAACGGCGTAATGCTACGTCAAACGGTTCATTCTCTTTTACGCGTACACTAGACATTAATTCTCTCTTATAAACAAGTACTTAAATGATGCTTGAGCTTACATTTGAACAATATCAATTGAGATACTCAAGAAAAGCCCATCAGTTTAATCGTATAATTACTTTTGTTCAACCACTATCTTGTTTTTGATCATTGTAGCCACGATTTTGCGGTGCAAACGCTTTAATAGTTGTCATTAATCAATAAGGCCGTTAATGTTAGTTTTAGGAATTGAGTCATCTTGCGATGAAACGGGTGTCGCTTTATACGACACCGAACAAGGCTTACTGTCGCACACGCTGCACAGCCAAGTGCAAATGCACGCGCAATATGGCGGCGTGGTGCCAGAATTAGCCTCGCGCGATCATATTAGGCATGTATTGCCTTTAACCCAACAGGTGTTAGATGAGGCTAATAAAAAGCTGCAAGATATTCAAGGCATTGCCTACACACAAGGCCCAGGCTTGGCTGGCGCGCTATTGGTTGGTACGAGTATTGCGCAGTCGTTAGCTTTTGCTTTGCAAGTTCCAAGCGTGGGCGTGCATCATCTAGAAGGCCATTTATTAGCCGCATTGCTTGAAGATAACCCGCCACAATTTCCATTTGTGGCACTTTTAGTTTCTGGCGGGCATAGTCAATTAATGCGTGTAAATGGAATTGGTGAATATACTTTACTAGGCGATACGCTTGATGATGCCGCAGGTGAGGCGTTTGATAAAACTGCTAAATTGCTTGGCTTAGGGTACCCAGGTGGGCCTGCGTTAGCTAAATTAGCAACATTGGGTAAAGCGCGATTCAAATTACCAAGACCACTTTTAACGAGCCGTGATTTGAATTTTAGCTTTAGCGGTTTAAAAACAGCGGTGCTTGCTTTAGTGAATAATAATTTGCCGTTGACTAACGAAATAAAACAAGATATTGCTTGGGAATTTCAAGAAGCAGTGACTGAGATTTTAACGGTTAAATGCATGAACGCCTTACGCGAAACTGGCTTAGACAATTTGATCGTGTCAGGCGGAGTGGGCGCAAATACAAGGCTGCGCGAGCGTTTAAATGAAGCGACCAAAAAGAAGCTGTGTAGTGTCAGTTACCCGCGTTTAGAATTTTGTACCGATAACGGCGCGATGATCGCATTTGCGGGCGCTTTAAGATTAAATGCGTTACAGTTGGAAACAACACAAGAAAAAGATCAGATTAATTATGCTTTTAATGTTAGGCCGCGATGGGATTTGGCGGAATTAAAAAAGCCCTGATTTTTTTGGGTTTAATGTGTTAAACCCTTGCGAATGCGAAATTTGGCAGATTAGTTTTATTGAATTAAACCTCTGATAAGCGTTACAGGAGAATAATCGTTACTGTTTTAAATAAATAATAAAGAATTATTGTTTTTTCTTGAACCCTGATTCTGACCCGTTTAACAGCTTTTCAATATTCGTTTTGTGACGCCATATCAACATTGCTGAAACGGCCAGCATCATTAACACATAGTTTTTATAAGGCAACAAAAACCATGCATAAACAGGCGCCATCATCGCCGCCACCATGGCGGCCAATGATGAATAACGCGTTATTGCAAATACCAGCGCCCAAGTGATCAAAGCTGCTAAACCTAACCAAATGGAGACGGCCAACATAACGCCGAGTGCGGTTGCAACGCCTTTACCGCCTTTAAATTTGTGATAAACAGGGTATAAATGCCCGAAAAACACGGCCAAACCCACACAAGCCACTACCCACATCAACATGCCAGCTTGCAAGGCTAGCCACACGATAAACCAGCCTTTGAAACCATCGCCTAGCAAGGTTAAAATGGCTGCCGATTTTTTGCCACTGCGTAACACATTGGTAGCGCCTGGGTTGCCGCTACCTACCGTGCGCGGATCTGGCAATTGGTATAATTTGCTAATTATTATGCCAAAAGATATTGAGCCTAATAAATAGGCTGCAACAATCCATAAAATGGGAATCAATGTGACAGGAATAAAACCTAGCTCATCCATAAAACCTTTTTGTTGCAATAGTGTGGTGTTAAGCGCGACATAAGCAGCGATAATAATGGCGATTTAAAACAAGCCATGCGTTTTGCAATTTATTTAACTTGCTTGATTAACTGAGTATTTTACTGGATTAAAGCAGGGCTAGCATACACAATGTTAAAAGATGCTTTTAACCGAAAACTTAAGCGCAAAGAAAACGCAAATGGATACTATTTTTATAGCCGAACTTAATGTTAAAACCAAGCTTGGTGTGCCAGCGTGGGAGCGCTTAATTGCACAACGCGTTATTTTAGATATTGAAATTGGTTATGATTTGACGCCAGCGTGCAATAGCGATTCGATAGCCGATACCATTGATTATGGCGCAGTGGTTGTGCGCATACGCGAGATATTATCTGAAAATAGCTTTCAATTGGTTGAAGCGTTGGCTGAACATATTTGCCAGTTGATCTTGAAAGAATTTAATGCGATGAGTGTAAAAGTTAAAGTGGCCAAGCCTGGTATTGTGGCTGGATTAAAATCACTGGGCGTGATTATTACGCGAACAAAATAGGCTTGAGAATAGCCAATAATAAATATAACTAATTAAGAATATTGTCGATAATAGTTCAATACTTTTGGCACGTAATGCAGGGTTTCTTGATAGGGCGGAATACGTCCATGATATTTGGCAACCGCCCCAGGGCCAGCGTTATAAGCGGCTAAGCTTAGTTGCAAATCGCCCTTATACAGATTCAACAATTCACGTAAATATCTTGAACCCGCCAGTATATTCTGACCTGCGTTGTTTCTATCTTTCACATTAAAGCGCTTGGCGGTAGCAGGCATTAATTGCATGAGCCCCCGCGCACCTTTGTTTGAAACCGCTTTTGCATTATGTCTGGATTCAGTCGCAATAACTGCATGTATCAAGGCCGCATCAACAAGGGTTTCTTTTGCTGCGGCTAACACTTCAACATTAAATGGTAGCTCGCGTAAACGCGTTTTATTGGCGGGTTTAGTTGTGCCAGCTAATTGACTAGCTGGCTGATCATTTACCAAGTCATTAGCCAATTCTGGCTCAGCGATTCTTTCGCTAAATGAATTGTCTGGTTGCGTATTACTAATGCTAATTTCATCTAACTGGTTTAAATCAATCAATATATCGGCGCTGGCATTATTAAAATAAGCCACAGCCAGCAACGGAAAGATTAATGATGTAAAAATTTTCATTAATTGCTATTTACCTTTTTGCTTTTGATTCAAAAGAAGTTTTATTGTAATGGCTATTTGTTAAAAGATTAATATAATTTTTTGAACAATTATCTTAAGCTAAATAAGCATTTAAAAGAAGATGCTTAAATTTAAAGCACGTTCTGCCAGCCACACACTTGCAATTAACGCGATAACTACTGACCCACCAACAAAAATAACCTGCTTGTAAAACCTGGTTTTTCGTAATGTAAAAGCTAGTGGTATAAATGCCATTAATATAGCCACTTGGCCGATTTCTACGCCTACGTTAAAACCGATCAAGGCAATCATTAAAGTGCCTTCCGCTAAGCCTAAATCGGCCAATACTGCGGCAAACCCAAAGCCGTGAATTAACCCGAAAACAAAAGCCACTGCCCATCTGTTTTTTGTGATTATTGGGAACAGATTATTAAGTGCAGCCAATATAACTGAGGCAGCAATGGTTGCTTCTACCCAACGGCTGGGCAGCTCTACCACTTGAAGGGTGGCCATTGTTAAGGTAATAGAGTGCGCGATTGTAAACGCAGTAACCACTTTCAATACATCAAAAAAGATGGTTTTAAAATTTTGTTGCGCTTGCCATTTTTTTGCTGTGTAAACCAAAACAGCGGGCAATAATAGAGAGATTAAAAACAGAATATGATCAAAACCGATCCATATATGCCAAACGCCTTCAAGCACATAATCTTTAAATTCTGTTAAGCGGCTTGAAGTTCCAACTATAGAAGTACCGATTGCAAATGTTTGGCTAGGATTATCTGGCCCAAAAATAGCGGTTTTAGTAATGGTTTTGGCCGTATTATTTTGATCAACTTCAACATAATCGATTTTTAATAAACCACGGTGTGAAGGGTCAATATTTGAAAATAACGCATAATCAAGTGTTAATTTATTAACTTTGTTTGGACAATTAATAATCATCTTGATCACTGCATATGAGCCGTCGGTATGGTTATCTATCAACATTTGCTGTGGCAAAACGCTGCATTCTTGTTGATTATTTTTAACCGCAAACCTAGCCAGCGCATAAGCAAAAATGTCTTTTTGTTTTGCTTCTACTTCTTGCCAAGTAATCTCGCTATTAGCATTGGTGTCCAATCCAATCGCAAAATCTAGGTCGCGCAGCGCAATATCCCATTGACCACTTAACAGATTATTTTTGTCAAAAGATTGCGAGTTTTTGTCTATAGATGTTTGATTATTAACATGGATTGTTAGATAGCTATCACTAGGTTTATGGGCATAAGCGGTGTTATTCCACAAAACAAAAATCAATGCAAAGTAGCTTAAGTAAGTTTTTAAAAAGCTCATTTGCCAAGCCCTTCGTTAGTAATAAGCTTAATTAACGCTGCATCTTGTAGCTTATTTTTGGCTAACCATTGCTTGATTATCTGCAACTCTGATTTATTATTTGCAGCCACTGCCGCTTCTAAATAAACGCGCGCATCTGCCGGCTCTTTTTGGGTTTGCCAGTTATTTTTGGCTAGTATTAGTGCGCGCGCGGGGTCACGCATCAGCTTTAATTCAAAGCGCGATTGTTCACGCAAATGAACGGTATCTCCCCTTAAAGCTGCCGCTGCAAAATTTTGATTCAAATGCGCTATGTGAGCTTTAGCCTGTTTTGCATCAACCATTTGAAGCGCTTGTGCATAACGGAGCAATAAAGCATCAATATTGTTTTTATTTTTTAATAATTTAACCACTTCAGTTGGGCGATTTTGATCTAACAAATAATCTGCATAGGCGCCTAATAAGTAACTGTCTGTATTTTCTAGCGCAATCGCTTTCAAAAAATATTCTTCTGCATCACCATATGCACCAAGTCTATTAGCCATTTCCGCTAATAATGTTAAGACCCAAATATCAATGCCAATATTTTTATCATTATTTCCTTCAAATGCTGATTTTAAAGTTTGATAACTACTATCTGCTTGCCCATTTAAGTTTTGCACATTGCTAAAGCAAGTGATTGTAATTAAAGCGGGCGCTAAAGGTTTAAGCTGGTCACAGCTTTTTAAAGCCTCACCGTAGCGGCCTTGCACCTGCAAAATAGTGGCGCGCGTAATCCATGCTTGGCCGTTGGAGTTGTCAATTTGTAAAACCTTTTCTAAATCACGCAATGCCGCATCAAATTGATGAGTGCTTTGTAAAAGAGTTGCGCGTAATACGAGCACTTCCACAGGTGGCTTTTCAAGCGCCCACCAGGGGGAAAGCGCTGCTTGTGCATAGCCTAAATAGCGCGGATCGCCCTCTATTCTGGATTGTTCTATGTATACTTTTGCAAGTTTTGTAGCCAGTAATAAATCGTTAGGCTTAGCCGTTAATTGCTTACGTAATTGGGTTAAATTATTTGATGATGCTTGCAAGTTGAAAGGTAATTTTTCAAGCACTTGATCAGGGCTTGATGGCAGGTATGGCTTAGCCTGCGCATTGAATTGAGCCAATATGATAATTAAAAAAAGGGCTAGTATTTTTTGCATTTGTGATTGCTTGAGCTTGCTAATTGCATAGATTGTTTGTTTGATTGTGAAAATTGTATTTTAAGTTAAAAGTAGAAAACTTTTATTAATGATTAGTCATAAAAAAGGGAATTTAGAAAACCTCTAAACTCCCCCTAAACAACACTTAATAATTAAGCATTATTAATTGCTGGTGCCATTTGGTGAGCCGGCAATTGGCGTAAGCAAATAAGGAAAAGCTTCAGTAGAAACTGCACTATTTGCACTACGCGCACCATCAGTAAATGCAGAGCCATTAATATCAGGTGCAACATTAGCACCACAACCCGTATCAACGCCTAGCGCTAATGTAGCCGCTTTTACACCAGCAGTACACAATATGCCTTCAGCCACGCGTAACTCAATATCCACCACATCATCTACCAAACGTCTGCCATTTGGAAACCCAGCTAAATCGGTTAAATTAAGCACGCCCATTGGATCTTGCGCCGCCAGTGGAGTGGCTGGGATTGCGGTATTTAATCGCACCATTTCACCAGGTTTTACGTTGGCTGGTTGATTAAGCCCTTTAATACCTGTTGCAAATGCAGAGACTAGATCGGTACGAGGGAAAGTAGGCGCTGGCACACCAAACAATGCTTGAATTAACACAGGCAAAGTAGGGGTCACAACATAACTACCAAAATCGCGTACATCATCTTTTGGTTGGCTTTTGTTAAATTTGTTTTTATCTTTTAAGCCAATAATCACTTCATTAACCAAAGGCATACCAAGACGAGACACTTGCGTTAAAGCACCGTTTTCATCTGATGAGCTTGCAATATTTACGTTATCGTTTAGCACACGTGTCTGCGGTAAGCTTGCAGTGGTCCAGCCACCAATAACAGTCTCTGATCCAGCAGTTAAACAAGCTGTTGGCACTTCCATGGCTAAGCTAGTCACGTTTTTATCGTCTAAATCATTTTTTTCACCAGTAACAGCGCCTAGTGGATTTAGATTAATCAAATCAAACGTTTCGCCTAAATTAACCACAAACGATTCTTTACGTTGGCCCACAAATACACGACCTGGCACACTGCAACCTGGAATATTAACGCTGTACACATGTTTGGCTGCATAAGCTGCGTAATCAGGAATAGTTTTATTGCCAATATTATCCAGTGGCTTTAAAAAGGTTGCGCTATTCGTGCCAACCTGAGTAATGGCTTGTTTTAATTGCGAAGGTGCATTTAAGTTTTCTTTAACTTTTCTAAAAAAACTAGATCTACTGCCCGGTTTGATACCCGCACCTTTTTTAGTGGTAATTAAACTTAACGTATAAGATTCACGCACATTAGCGTTCACATCATCTAAATTAGCAATGCCTGGCCCACTGACTACTAGCGGAATAGATACGCCATTAAATTTTGCATCTTTATTAACGTTGTTAAATTTAAATTGATAAGTTAAATCTTCAACAGAATCGCCATTATTATCGATTTTAATTTCATAAACAGCAGCAGGATCCATCATAAAATAATTAGGGCCGCCGTAAGCGTCTTGCAAAGGAACGTAATTGGCAATTAAAGTAACGAATTGCGCTTTATTGGCTTCATAACTTTTAAATAAGTAAAAATCAGTGCCGTCTACTTTAGGCATTTGGGTAATAAAAGGCGCTTCGCGATGGCTTGATGCTTGAGCAGGTAGTGCAAAAGTGCTTAACGTGGCTAGCGTGATCAAACACAATTGCAACTGTAATTTTTGGTGCGGAAACTTGATTGATGTGTACGGCATGGTGACCTCCAGTAAATAACTAAATAAATTGAAACAAGGTAAATAAATAGCCCTGAATTAACCTATACGCCATTGGCTACTAATTAGATTCAATTTATTGCAATAAAAAAACAGCACCTAAACTAGGCGCTGTTTTGCAAATCATTTATTAATGCAATTAAACGACTCTAGATACTTTTTCGGCGTGACATCAAGCCAAATAAGCCTAAACCTGCTGCCATTAATGGTAGCGAGGCTGGAATTGGCACTTCTGATGGTGGGTTGATAATTTCAGATGCAGTTAATGTAATATTGCCGTTATAAGAACTTGATCCTAAATGTGCACCTTCGACCAATATGTAATAATTGCCTGCTAGGTCTTCTGCTGTTAAAAAGCCAAAAGTCAATTGTGGAAAAGGCGAAATCACATCACCTAAAGCTACTAAAGTGCTGGCACCACCAAAAACACCAGAATAAAGGTCAAAAGCTGTGAAATTAATTTGAGAGCTGCTGGTGCCAGATGCGGTAGCTAACAAATCTCTGGATGGAGTTACATTTAAGTTAATCACATCACTAAAGCTAGTACCGCCTACAAAATTATTAGTAAACTGAAACTGCTCACCAAGCACGTCTGGGTTTAAATCGGTGGTTAAATTAAGTGTACTGGCTTGGGCGTTAATGCTGGTAAAAGCAGTTAAGCTTAACGCTAAGCTTAAAGCTTTGATGGGGAGGAATTTCATGGTCATACCTTTCCAATAAATAATTCGAATTAGGGTTTTACTCAGCTTCACTTAAGTAATTAATTGCTTAAATCAATTACTAGTACCGTTAGGAGAATTAGCCAACGGTGTTTTTAAATACGGAAAGCTGTTATCAGAAACCGCTGTATTAGGGCTTCGCGCACCATCAGTAAATTTTGAGCCATTAATATTAGGTGCTACGTTAGTGCCACAACCAGTATCTACGCCCTTAGCCGCAGTTGCAGCTTTAACGCCTGCTGTGCACAAAATGCCTTCAGCAACGCGCAATTCAATATCTACGACATCATCAACTAAACGTCGACCATTCGGAAAGCCAGCCAAATCTGTTAAATTAAGCACGCCCAACGGATCTTGATTGGCTAATGGCGTAGGTGCGATTGCTGTGTTTAATCGTGTCATTTCACCAGGTTTGACGTTGGCTGGTTGGTTCAAGCCTTTTAAACCTGTTGCAAATACGGCTAGTAAATCAGTGCGGGCAAAGGTAGGTGCAGGAACCCCAAAAAGTGATTGAATTAGCACAGGCAAGGTTGGTTTAAGCACATAGCTACCAAAATCACGCACATCGTTTTTGGGTTTGCTTTTGTTAAAACGGTCTTTATCTTTCAGGCCAATAACTATCTCATTAACCAATGGCATGCCTAAACGTGAAACTTGCGTTAATAACCTGCCATTTACTGATGAGCCTAAATTAGCTGGATCTTCATTTAAAACGCGAGTCTGTGGCATTTTTGCAGTGGTCCATGCGCCAATGACCTTCTCATTTCCAGCCAATAAACACGCAGTTGGAATTTCCATGGCAATACTGGTCACATTCTTATCACCTAAATAATTTCTTTCGCCTGTTTCTGCACCTAATGGGTTGAAATTAACTAGATCAAATAATTCTTCTAAATTAACCACGAATGCTTCCTTGCGCTGCCCAACAAACACTTTTCCAGCTGCAGTGCAACCTGGGATGCTTATTGGGTACACATGTTTTTTTGCATAACTAGCGTAGTTAGGAATAGATTTTGCACCGATATTATCGAGTGGTTTATCAAATGTTGCGTTGCCGTTGCCAGATTGCCTAATGGGCGTTTTGGCAGATGTATCACGCACTTCGCCGCGTATTAAATTAACGCTATAAGTTTCGCGCACGTTGGCATTTGCATCGTTTATATTGGCAATGCCACCGCCTTTTACAATTAAGGGAATAGAAACGCCGTTTAATTTCGCATCTTTATTGATATTGGTAAATTTAAATTGATAAGTTAAGTCTTCAATAGAATCGCCATTGTTATCAACCTTTATCTCATATACAGCAGCAGGGTCTAACATGTAGTAATTTGGACCATCTGACGGTGCCTGACCAGGTATGTAATTCGCAATTAACGTCACATAGTCAGCTCTGTTGGGCTCATAACTTCTAAATAAATACACGTCTGTGCCGTCAACTTTAGGCATTTGCGTAATAAAAGGGGCTTCTCGATGGCTAGATGCCAGAACGGGTAATGCAATTGCGCCTAGCGTAGATGCAACGAGTAGATTTAATAACGATTTTGATTGAAAATTCATCATGCACTCCAAGTAATTAAAAGGTTAATATTTAATGAGCTAAAAAAAGTAAATAAGTAAAAAAGCTTGGAGCGTTTGTAAAATAAATGGCAATAAAATCAAAAAAGATTCAGATTTGTATTGATTTACATGAACAGTGCTGATGTGGACATAACTTATAGAAATTAAAAATTAGCGTATGTTCGCTGCTTAACTTAATCAAATTAAAATCATTAATTAAATCATCACGTTAATTAGTTTGAATCTAAATGATCAAAATTTTCGTAAAATAACAAACGCGCAGAAAGCAGATATGAATCAAGCGTTGAACCTTAAAGTATATTCACTATGTGACATTAATTTTTTTTGTAAAAAAACTGACACAAATTAGAAATATTTATGAAAACAAGTTAAACTAAAATGTCAACTAATTAAAATTAAGCTGTTGTAAAAATGATAATGTTAAATAAAACGCCGTATTCAAACATAAAAAGCAAAGGCTTTACTTTGCTAGAGTTGCTAGTGGTTATGGTGATCATTGGGCTCTTAGCTGGTTATGTGGGGCCTAAATACTTTGAACAAATCGGTAAATCAGAAACCAAAACGGCAAGAGCGCAAATTGATGCGCTAGGTAAAGCGCTAGATCAATATCGTATTGATACAGGTAGTTACCCGAGTTCAGAACAAGGTTTATCAGCGTTAAACACCAACCCTGGCAATGTTGCAAAATGGTCTGGGCCTTATTTAGCAAAAAAAATACCGAATGACCCGTGGGATAAACCCTATATTTATAAAGCGCCAGGTGAACATGGCGATTTTGATCTTTACTCCTATGGTAAAGATGCCCAACCAGGGGGCGCGAAAGAATCTGAAGATGTGGTTAATTGGTAGCATTAGCTTGTTACTAATAGCTGTTAAATAATAGGGTTATACGTGGAATTTCAAGTTAAAGCGGTTAAAGGGCCAGATGTAGTGGTGCTAAATCTTTCTGCATTGCATGCAGAAGATGCCCTAGCATTGGCGCGGTCTAAAGGCTATACGCCTATATCGGCTAAAACTCAAAAACCAACATTTTTTAAAGCCAAAAAAACAGTTTTTCCATTGGCACTTTTTAGCCAAGAATTATTAGCACTGCTTGATGCTGGCCTTAATTTGGTTGAGGCGATTGAAAGCTTAGCAGAAAAAGAACAGCGACAAGACGTTAAACAAGTGTTGGATTTGTTGCTAGAGTCACTATATCAAGGGCAAACATTTTCAGCGGCTCTGGCTTTGCAAGCAGAGCAATCTGGCACGTTTCCCATTTTATATGTGGCAACCGTACATGCCAGTGAAAAAACAGGCGATTTAGCACAAGCCTTAACCCGCTATGTGAGCTACGAGCAACAACTAGGACTAGTTAAAAAAAAGATCACCAGCGCGTCAATTTACCCTATCCTATTATTGGCAGTTGGCGGCATGGTGATTTTGTTTTTGCTAGGCTTTGTGGTGCCAAAATTTAGCCGCATTTATGAAGATACGGGTGGTGATTTACCCTTTTTGTCTCAAATGTTACTGGCATGGGGCGTTTTTTTAGAAAGCCATACCGAAGCACTTTTAATAGGGTTAGCTTTAAGCGTTTTAGGTGGTTATTTTGCATTAACTAGACCAGCCACTAAACAACTGATTAGCCAGCTTTTTTGGCGCATACCCGCACTTGGCAAGCGGCTACGCACTTATCAACTAGCGCGTTTTTACCGCACGCTTGGCATGTTATTAAAAGGTGGTACGCCAATTTTGGCTTCACTACAATCGGTATCTGGCTTGCTAGATACTGGTTTGCAACAAAATATGCAACAAGCTACTACTGCAATTAGCGAAGGCCAAGCGATATCGGTTGCTATGGAGCAAGCAGGATTAAGTACGCCGATTGCGATTCGCATGTTACGTGTGGGCGAACGTAGCGGGCAAATTGGCGATATGATGGAACGAATTGCCTCTTTTTACGATGAAGAATTATCGCGCTGGATAGACTGGTTTACGCGACTTTTTGAACCCATTTTAATGCTTTTTATTGGCTTAATTATCGGCGCGGTGGTTTTGCTGTTATATATGCCTATTTTTGAATTAGCTGGAAACATACAGTAATGAACGCCAACATCAACTTGCCAGTTAAATCGATTTTGCCCAAGACAGAATCAAGCCTGACTGAAAACCAACCTGGAAATCAGCCTGCAAACCAGCTTGCTTCACATAATAGTACTACGCATACTACTACGCCTAATGTGGCTCCACTTAATGCTGCTTTAATCAATCAAGCAAAGATTCAAGCGCAACTACAGCAGCGCAAAACGGTTGCCGTATTAGAAGAACTTTCAAGGCTTGATCAAGAATCTTTTATAAAAGCCTTAAGTAATGCGTTGCATTTTAATGCGGCTAGCATGAAAGATTTGCATAATCTAAACGCAGCGTTTGATATTTTGCCGTTTACATTGGCGCAGCAAAAAGAATGCTTGGCTTTTTACAACCAAGTAAATGTGGCAGATATTGATAAAAGAGGCTTGTTAAATGAATCTGTAGTTGAGTCTAAAAATGCCATTGCACCCCACCATCAACAGCCTTTAATTCTGGTTTTTTCTGACCCCTTTAACGAAGCTTTACAAGACTGGGCGCTTGAATTTATCAAGCAACCCTACACTTGGCAATTAGCGCACAGTACAGATATTGCAGCCTATTTAGCGCGTCATGAAGAAACCATGCGCGCGATGGATGGTTTGCAAGGCGCCAATACCAATAGCAGCATTCAAGCCGATGAAGCCGTCACGCATCTATCGTTAAGATCAATCAACGAAGATACAAACCCTATCATTAAGCTTATTAATTCAACGCTTTATGATGCGCTTAAATCGGGTGCCAGTGATATCCATTTAGAGTGTGCAGGTAACGGCTTGGTGATTAAATATCGCATTGATGGCGTGATTGCCAATGTTGGCAGTATGCAAGGTAGTGACAATGCAGATCAAGCAATTTCAAGAGTAAAAGTGCTGGCGCAGTTAGATATCGCTGAACGGCGCATTCCACAAGATGGGCGCTTTAAAGTGATCGTGCAGGCGCGCGAGGTTGATTTTAGGGTGTCTATCATGCCAAGCGTTTTTGGCGAAGACGCTGTGATAAGGGTGTTGGATAGAAAAGCATTATCTGACGAAGCGCAAGGCTTAAGCTTAAAGTCGCTTGGCTTTGATCCCAACATCATTACCCAATTTCGTAAATTAGCCAGTGAGCCTTATGGCATGGTGTTGGTCACTGGCCCTACGGGTAGTGGCAAAACCACGTCTTTATATGCAGCGATTTCTGAAGTAAACACTGGACATGACAAAATAATCACCATTGAAGACCCAGTAGAATACCAATTGCCAGGTGTGTTGCAAATACCCGTTAATGAGAAAAAAGGCTTAACGTTTGCACGCGGTTTACGCTCAATTTTGCGTCACGATCCAGATAAAATAATGGTGGGCGAGATTAGAGATGCAGAAACTGCACAAATAGCCGTGCAAGCCGCGTTAACTGGTCATTTGGTGTTTACAACTGTGCATGCTAATAGTGTTTTAGATGTGATTGGTCGCTTTATGCATATGGGGGTTGACCCGTATAATTTTGTGGCCGCCATGAACGGCATTATGGCGCAAAGGCTTATTCGTACCGTGTGCCAATTTTGCGCAGAAGATGTAAGCCCAGCCGCGCAATTACTGGCAGATTCTGGCATTAGCGTAACAGATGCTAGCACCATGCGCTTTAAATTTGCTAAAGGTTGCGGCCATTGCCGTGGTACGGGCTATAGAGGCCGCCGCGCCGTGGCCGAGTTGCTTATTTTAAATGATGAATTACGTGAAATGATCGTAGCGCGCGAACCCATTCGTAAGCTTAAAGAAGCTGCAAAAAGAAGCGGAATGCGCACCATTCGCGAAGCAGCTATCGATGCAGTGGGTAACGGCATGACGACTTTGCAAGAAATCAATCGTGTTACGTTTGTTTCTTAAGCCATGCTTCTTGAATCAATTTTTTAAAAGTAGCTAAATGAATACTAAATGAATATAAGTACAATTTTTAATCAATTTAAATTGCCAAAGCAAACAGGCTTAACTGTGCACTTACGCCTAGGTGATGCGGATATTGGTGATGCAGATATTGGTGATACAGATAAAACTGTAAATTTTGATAACACAAGCAAAAAAAATAGAGCACCTTTTGAGCAGATAGGCAACAACCAAATCAGCACTGATGACTATAACTGGCAATCTGCACTTGACGCATTAAATATTAAATTAGCCCTTATCGATGCCAAGCCAAACACGCCGTTACGCATCGTTTTAAGTAGTGATTTTGTTCGATATTTGCTGCTGCCAGCACAGGCGGTTAATTTAAGCCATGCTGAAAAAAACGCTTATGCCAAAGCTGCTTTTAGGCAATTGCATGGTTTAAAAGTAGATAACTGGTTGATTAAATTTGATGATGCCGCGCCAAATCAAGCCACCATGTTAGCGGCTATTGATCAGCAACTACATTTAAATCTAGTGCGGTTAGCGGCTCTTCATGATTTAAAATTAGTGAGTCTTAGCCCCTATTTAATGCAAGTTTTTAATGGTTTGCGTCGCGCTTTAAAGCACTTCACAGGATATTTAGCCGTTATTGAGGGCAATAAAATGATGTTGCTCAATATAAAAAATGCGCAAATTGATCAATTAAAATCACAATTTGTTAACGATGATTGGCAAACCGAGCTAACTCAATTTTTAGATCGTGAGCAAACGCTAGGCCATGTTAATAGCAGTAACATTATTATTTGTGCGCAGCCTCATCAAACAAAATTACACTCAAAATTACACTTTGTTAAAAAAGGTTGGCAGGTTGATTTAATTGAACAAGAAAACCAAACCTTCGATTTTTTACCCAAAGTATTAACAAGTAATCATAGGGTTAGCGCGTGAATCAACAAGCCGAACTAGATTTAGATTTTATTGAGCAGCCTTTTTTGTCTGCATCAAACTTATCTGCAATGGGATTATTGTGCTTATTGCTTGGCTTGATTTTTGTTGCATTTACTTGGCAGGCCTACCTTAATCAACAATCGCGTTTAGCTCTTAACGCAATAGAATTTAAACAATCTAACAAGCAATTAAAACCTGCTAGTACGTTAATCGCAAAACCTGAGATGAATATAGAGCCTAAAGAGAAGCTACAAATACAACAAATGGTAAGCGCTTTAACAATTCCTTGGAATGATTTACTAGAAGGTATTGAACAAGTTGAAATGCAAAACATCGTGCTACTTAGCTTAACGCCAAATTTAAAAAAGCAACAATTGCAATTAACAGGTGAAGCGAAAGATCTGGCAAGTGCGCTGCAATATGTTAAACAATTAGAGATGCAGCCGATGTTAAGCCAAGTGTATTTGCAAAAGCATGTGGTAGACACACAAAATACCGCCAAACAAGTGAGCTTTAGTGT
The DNA here is from genome assembly GCA_043759515.1 of Methylotenera sp. GTDB lineage: Bacteria > Pseudomonadota > Gammaproteobacteria > Burkholderiales > Methylophilaceae > Methylotenera_A. The sequence goes on along the minus strand of JAYVLK010000019.1, from coordinate 18,902 downwards.
GAGTGCGCGATGGGAAATTGTGAACGAAAGTAGCCCTAATGAACCGCTTTAATATTCATTATTTTTCTTGGGTATTAACAAGATTAATTAAAAAATCAGGTTTGCTTGGTTTGCTTGGCATCGCATTATTGCTAGCTAGCGAGATTTTTTATGTAGCAAAGTTAATGCCTTTAAATAAGCAAGTTGAACAACTTAATTATGAGCTAGCACAAAACAGAAATGCACAACTTATCAAGCCTAATGCAGAGACTAGCCAATCTCGCATTGCAGGTGCTAACGCATTAAACACACAACAATTGCAAGCCACCCAAGCTTTACAAGTGACTGCGCAAGATATTCAACAATTTTATGCGCTGTTTCCAGCGGGCGCTACTTTGCCGCAATGGTTAAACACTATTGCACAAACCGCTGTGCAACAAGGCTTAAAATTAAACCGTGGTGATTATAAATTAACCGCGCAACAACTTAGCAAGCCACGCACCATACAAACCAAGCAAGGTCAATTTTCACGCTATGAAATCGTGTTGCCTGTAACAGGGCAATATACCCAAATCAGATTATTTATTAATGAAGCGTTGCAAAAGATTCCCGCTTTGGCACTAGCTGATTTACAAATCAAACGGGCAAATTCGACCAGCCCTGTTGTTGAAGCAAGGCTGGTGTTTGTGTTGATGTTGCAGGGAGATTCTTGGTGAAGTCGTTAGAGTTGAAAGCGAGCAAAACAGGCAAAGCAGCTATAAATAAATGGCTGCTATTCATGCTTATAATCGCAGTTGCTTTAACACTATGGGCAGCGTTTGTAAGTGATAAGGTCAGTGACGACGATGTTACTTTAGTGGCTGAGCGCAAAACAGCTTTGACTGCCAAGCGCAATACTAATGCTAATATTGAGTTAAAAAATACGCGCGCAAACAATATCGGCTCAAGGCCTAATATGCTCAACAAAAAAACAAATAATAGTTTAATTCCATGGCAATTGTTAGATCGACAACAGCTTGTAAATAATGAGCAATTTGACAAAAAACCTACCGATATTTTTAAGGTATACAGTTGGCTTGAAGCGCCGCGAGTTGTTAAATCGGCGCTCGTTCAACTTCCTGCGCCTGTAAAGCCAGTAGCACCTATGGCGCCTTTTACTTATATGGGACAAATGCAAGATACCCCTAAAGGAACGCAGGTTTTTTTGCTGAATAACAATGTGTTAGTTTCTGTTGTAAAAGGCGAAAAGATCAATCAACAATGGCGATTTGATACACAAGATGAGACTAGCTTGCGCTTAACTTATTTACCACTTAATTTGCCACAAATACTTTACAAAACGGCCATTGCTGCAGATGCGCAAACACCTGCTTTAATACCAGATACCAATCAGCCAAATAGTAGCCAGCCAGATGCAAGCTCGCTTAATACTGATCCGCCAGATACCAGTGAATTAGGCTTGGAAGAACTAAGGCTGTAAGCATAAAAATTATGACAGCTAGTATTGCAAGCATTAATATTACAAGCATTAAATAGATAAGAATCAACGCGATCAGTTTGAATTAAATAGGAATAACCACATGACACAACAAAATAATTTACACAATCATAATTTGCATTTTCGTAAAACCGCCATGCAATCGTTGTTAATGTTGGCGTTTGCAATGTTGCTTTCAAGTTGCGCGTTTGCCCCATGGGAAAAACCAGCCATTAACAACAATACACCAGAGGCCAATGTTTCGATCGCACAAAAAAAATTAGACGCTAAACCTGGTGATGCGGTTTTAAGAAAAAATCTGCTGGTCACACTTGAGCAAGCGATTACCCAATTATCAACCCAAGCCGATAGTGCTAGATTAGCTGGAGATACGCAGAGCGCGCTACGTTTTTATGATCGTGTTTTAAGCTTAGCCCCAGATAATGCTGTTGCAATAAACGCTAAATTGCAAATTACCCGAGAGAATTCGCAACGCATAAAGCTAGAAAAAGCCAAAGCACATATTAATGGTAAGCAAGTAGGATCAGCTGAAAAATTAATTCGCGAAGTGTTGGTAGAAACCCCTCAACAAGCCAATGCACTGGCGTTACAGGCACAAATCGATGCACTCGCCCCGCAAGCCTCATCTGCACCACCCAAACTTAAACCTGCTTTTGATAAACCAGTGAGCTTAGAGTTACGCGATGCCAATATTAAAGTGGTTTTTGAGGCATTATCGCGTGCCACAGGCATTAATTTTATTTTAGATAAAGACATTAAACCAGACACAAAAGCCACTATTTTTATTAAAAAAGCCCGTATTGAAGATGCCATTGAAATGGTGCTTTCTAGTAATGGATTAAAAAAGAAAGTACTCACTGAAAATACCGCATTTGTTTACCCAAATACTTTAGTCAAATTAAAAGACTATCAAGATTTAGTGATTCGCAGTTTTTACTTTACTAATACTAGCGCTAAACAAGCAGCAGTTTTATTAAAATCGATGCTAAAAACCAAAGATATATTTGTGGATGACAGATTGAATATGTTGGTGATGCGCGATACGCCAGAGGTAATTAAGATCGCCGAAAAGCTAGTTGCTGCTAACGATTTAGAAGACCCTGAGGTGATGTTGGAAATTGAAGTGCTAGAAGTTAGCCGCAGTCGTTTGCAAGAGCTTGGTATTGAGTATCCTAGCCGTATTGCTTTAAATAGCTTGATTCCTATCACAACAGTTACTTCAGGCTCTGGTGCAGGCGTAATTGCGAGCCCTACCGTAAACACTGCTACTCAATTAACCTTAGAAGGCTTGTTAAGCAACAATAAAAGTCGTTTTGATGTGTCACCTAACCCCGCGGTTAATTTTAGAAAAATAAACGGGGATGTGAATTTATTATCTAACCCCAGAATACGTGTTAAAAATAACGAAAAAGCTAAAATTTTAGTAGGCGATAAAGTGCCTATCATTACCACTACATCGACTGCCAACGTAGGTATTTCTGAAAACGTGCAATATGTAGATGTAGGCTTAAAGCTTGACGTAGAGCCGCGTATTACTTTAGATGATTTTGTAAATATTAAAATAGGCTTAGAAGTAAGCTCATTGGGAGAACGAACAATTACCAGAAACGGTGCAACTGTCTTTACTATAGGCACCCGTAATGCCAACACGGTTTTGCGATTAAAAAATGGTGAGACGCAAGTGTTAGCAGGGTTAATATTGGACGATGAGCGTAAAAATGCCAGCAAAGTGCCAGGTTTGGGCGATATACCCTTACTTGGGCGCTTATTTTCTAATCAAGAAGATAGAAAAAGTAAAACTGAGATTTTATTGGCCATTACACCTAGAATCTTGGTGAACATTAGCCAGCCTAAAGCTGATATTTCTGAATATTGGTCGGGTACTGAGAATGTTATAACTGACAAGCCGCAAATTAATTTACCTGCAACCAGCGGGCTTGAAACACCAGTGAGCAGGATGCGCGAGCAAATGCGTTTACGTCAGTTAGAAATTAACAATCAAGAATCAATTGATACGCTTAATGCGGAGCAACAGAGCGTGCAAGAACAGCCTGTAGCGCCGCCGCCAACGCAACAAGCGGGCCCCAATGGCGCTCCACCAGAACTGCCACCAGTACAGCAACCAACACAACAACCAGTACAACAACCCGAAAATAGCCTTAACCCAGATGGCACGACTTTTTTACCTAGTCGGCAACCAGTAATTGCGCCACAAGAGCCAGTTTCTCAATAATCATTTTTTTATAGATCATGAAGTTTAAAACTAAATCAAACAAAGGCTTTACTTTAATAGAACTGGTTGTAACAGTCGCTATTTTGGCTGTTTTAGCTAGTAGCGCATTGCCCATGGTGCAAATGAGTGTGCAACGTAATAAAGAAAATCAGTTGCGCGCTAATTTACGCCAAATTCGTTCTGCCCTTGATGCTTACAAGCTGGCTACAGATGAAGGGCGCATTAAAAAAAGTGTGGATGAATCGGGATATCCGCCCAACTTAAACGTATTAGTCGCTGGTGTAACAGACGAAAAAAGTGCAGATGACGCCAAAATTAAGTTTTTACGCAATATTCCGCTAGACCCAATGACACGTGTAGATGCTGACCTTGCAGAAAGTAATAGTGAAACAATTAGTAATTGGGGTTTACGCAGTTATAAAAGCGATGCTGCTAACCCAGTTTCAGGCGATGATGTCTTCGATATTTATTCAAAAAGTGAGCAAATAGGAATAAATGGAGTGCCCTATGCGCGGTGGTAAATTTAGTGCGATGACTTTGCATAAAATAGCTATTGCCGATTTGGAAAAGCAGAAATTAGCTACAACACAGTCCAACACTATTTTATCAAGCAAGCAAAAATCAAATTCAAATTCAAATTCCAATTCAAATCAGGGCTTTACACTAGTTGAGCTGCTAGTGGTTTTAGCGATTCTAGCCATGTTGCTAACATTGGCAGTGCCTAAATATTTTAATAGCTTAGAGCGCGCAAAAGAAGCTACGCTCAAGCAAGATTTGAATACGCTACGCGATAGTTTAGATAAATATTATGCTGATACAGGCCAGTATCCAAACACGCTTGAAGATTTAGTTGAAAAGAAATATATTCGTAAAATGCCTTTTGACCCTATTACCGAAAGTACAACAACATGGATACTAGATGCGCCAGAGCCGCCTATTGAAGGCGACATAGCCGATATTCATAGCGGGGCTTTGGGTGTAGCCAAAGATGGAACGCAATATTCGCAGTGGTAGAAACGCGTATGCTTAATCCAAATAAGCGGGTAGTTACAAAGCAACAAACAGGCTTTTCCTATATGGGTTTATTAGCGATAATTGCCATTGCAAGTATTGGCATGGCAGGTACAGGCATTGTTTGGCATCAAGATGCTCAGCGGGAAGGTGAAAAAGAGCTTTTATTCATCGGCGAACAATATCGTAACGCCATTGCAAGCTACCATAAAGATGGCCCAAATGGATTGAAGCAATTTCCAGCCACTCTTAACGATCTATTACTTGATAAGCGTTTTGCAAACCCTAAACGCCATATTCGACAATTGTACAAAGACCCTTTTTACAATGGCGAAAACGTCAAAAAAGAGTCAAGCGAAACATTTTCATCCAATTTAAATGAATCTAGTGAAAGCACTCAGTGGGGGCTGGTTATCCAGCAATCTCGCATAACAGGTGTTCACAGTTTATCAAACGCTGCACCAATTAAGAAAACTGGTTTTAGCCCGCAAAACGCGGCTTTTAGCGATGCAACGCAATATTCTGAATGGGTTTTTAATTTTGCCCCTGTAAATATCCCAGCAAATACAAGTATTCCAGCGAATAATTAATTTCCTTCTATTACCAATTAAGTGCTACAGACAATAAAATGACTCTAGTTGCAACTTGATTGCACGCTAAGATTGAGTAAGCTTTCAAGAACTAGTTAAAAGTTGTGCGTCAATTGTAAACTTAGAATATCTACACTTCCCTCGTATTCCCCACGCACACGGCCATTTCTACCCAATGCCGCACTTGTTTGGTCATCATCAATTTTTGTATCACTGATAAATAAATGTGCGTAACCCACATCAAGTTTAGATTGAGGGGTCGCTTGCCATGCAACGCCTAAAGCCAACCATTTTCTGTTGTTTCCAGGAATACGCACTGTACGATACTCAGTGCTGATCGCTTCTTCATCATAGGCCAAGCCTGCACGAAATTTAAGCGCATCGCTGTAATGATAATTGGTGCCAATCGAATATCTCATGGTGTTATCCCAATTTTCTGGCGTAACTGCATCTTGCAGCAAACCGCTATCAAAGCGAATACGCAATTCTTTCAAATGACTCCAGCGCGTCCAGGTCACATCACCTAACAAATCCCATTTATCATTTAAGCGGCTAAACGCGCTTAGTGACAAAGTTTCAGGTAAGGTTACTTTAGCTTTAACATCAGTGTTTCTAACCGCCAGTGCACCAGAAAATTTGGCATCGCCTTCAAGGTTTTGTTCTACTTTAGAACGGTAAGCAAGCCCAAAACGAGTATCATTTGTGGCTTGATAAATCGCACCTAAATTATAGCCAAAACCCCAATCATCGCCCTTGATTTTAACGCTGCTCTCAGGCGCCAAAACTCTGTTCACAGAGCGCGTCAATTCGGCTTGTGCCCACATGGCAGATACACCAACACCTAGCGACAACTGATCATTAATTTTAAAAGCCAAAGACGGGTTGATATTAACCGTTTTTAAATCAGATTTAACGCCTTGAAAACGGCCAATCCAATCGTCATCGTATTCTGTTTTTAAGCCAAATGGCGCGTTAATGCCTATACCGATTTTTACGTTAGCATTTAAATCGGTTGCGAAATATAAGTTGGGTATAAAAGCCAAATCAGCAATACTGCCGCCATCACCGCCTGCTGGCACTAATGTAGGGGGCGAGCTAAAAGCTTTAATTGAGCCTTGGTCATTAAATTCTGCATTTGGCTTAATTAAATTTAGCGCACCCACTGCTTGGGTGCCTGTAATATAGGTCATGCCTGCAGGGTTAAAAAATATCGTACTGGCATCTTCTGCCACTGCGGCAGCGCCTGCATAAGCATTACCTAATCCGCTACCACTTTGTTCCACTAAAGCAAAGCCTGCAGCATTTGTTGCTATTGGTGACATTAAAACCACAAAAGTAAATAATAATTTTTGCATAAAGATAAGTTTTTTAAATTAGTTAAATGTTAAATTAATCATAACATCAATTACTTATATGATTATTTAAAAGTGGTGTATGAGAAAACATCATTTAAATTAATAAGCGATTTGTTGTTTTAAATCTACAAATTCATAGATGAAAATAAATTATTTTGTTAGATTTTTTTCAATATTAAGCTTGCACCCGTGCCGCCAAATGCAAATGAATTTGACATGGCAAATTCTAAATTTGATACAGGTTTTGCCACATTAGCTACGTAATCTAAATCACAAACAGGGTCAGCTTGTTTTAAATTAATGGTGGGCGGTAGTAGATTATTGTTTAAAGCTAGCAGGGTGATAACCGTTTCAAGTGCGCCTGCAGCACCCATCAAATGCCCATGCATCGATTTTGTAGAACTAATACTTAATTGATAAGCATGCGTACCAAACACTTGCTTAATAGCATTCGTTTCGGTGATGTCGTTAAACACAGTACCCGTACCATGCGCATTAATATAGCCAATATCTGTTGGATTTAAACCAGAATCGGCAAGTGCGGCTGCCATAGTGGCCGCTTGGCCCTCAACAGATGGCACTGCAATATGTTGATAATCGTTTGCAGCACCATAACCAACAATTTCGGCATATATAGTTGCCCCACGCGCTTTTGCATGCTCATATTCTTCTAGCACCAGCATGGCTGCACCTTCACCAATCACTAAGCCAGATCTATTGGCTGAAAACGGTTTGCACGAAGCGCTAATGTCGTCACTATCTTCATCGGCTAATGTGCGTATAGCCTCCCAAGATTTTATGCTGGCGTAAGACAATATTGCATCTGTGCCGCCTGCTAATGCAATATCGCTATAACCATGGCGTATATCTCGCATGGCTTGCCCAATAGCTACGGCTGAAGATGAGCAAGCGGTGGAATAAGTGTGGTTTGTGCCAGAAATGGCAAAATGTGTGGCAATGCTTGACGCCGCGCTGTTATACATGCACATTAAAACGGTGTAAGGCTTTAAACGATTTTCACCTTTGGTGTATAAAGTTTGATAACCATCTTCAACCGATAGTGCGCCGCCCATGCCAGTGCCTACATATACACCTGCTCGAGATTTTAACTCACAAGTCAAATCTAAATGCGCATGTTTAACGGCCTCAATACTGGCATGTAACGCCATCTGACCATTGCGGTCAAGAATCGAATAGTTACTTTTTTTATTAAAATAATCTACAGGGTTAAATGTAACTTGCGCAGCAATTTTACAAGTAAGTAAGTCAATAAACGGCGCTGTTAGACGATCAATACCCGATTTACCCGCAAACATATTACGTGTTAAATCTTCTATTGTGTTGCCAAGTGGCGACACCACGCTTAAACCCGTAACGCATACGCGACGCATATTAATGATTAATTGGTGCTGTAAATGTTAAGCAACAGCATTTTTGGCCAGCACTAAATCTTGCGTTACCGTAATCACATCTTGCAGTGTTTTAATATGTTCAAAGTTTTTAGGAAATGCGATTTTGTATTCATGCTCAATACTAAATATTATTTCTAAGAAGCCAAAAGAATCAATATCAAGCGATTTAAGGTGGCTATCAAGCTGTATTTTATCGGCATCAATCTTATTTTCTTGTACCAAAATATCCACTAAAAATTTTTTTATCTCAGCTTCTAGTGAAATTGTTTGCGCGTTCATCAATTTATTCCCTTAATTTAAACTTAGTTAAGTTATATTGTAATTTATCCATATAATTATAATGGTTTTTAAAACGAATAATAAAGGGTTTTATGAAAATCGGAGCGTTTGGGCTTAGTAATAATTTCAACCAATTGGCCATTAAATATGAGGCTAGCCACGAGGTTTTATGGACATGTTTTGATCAAAAAAATATGATTCCTTGCTTTAATCGTGAACTTATTAATGAATTGACTGCGCATCAAAAAGAAGTTGAACAAACAGGTGGTGTTTTATATTCAGGCGATACAATTCATCATATTAAATATTCGGTTGCTGCCTCTCTCACCCCAGGTGTGTTTAACCTAGGCGGGCATTTGGCCCTTATTCGCGAGCTAGCAACCTTGCGCCATAAAGAAGCATTACTCACCTACGCAACCAAGGGTATAGATGCTTTAGCAAATAGGTTAAATCGTTTTAACAATTCACCAATTATTAATATTACGTTAGTGCAAGGCCTAGCGCTTGGTGGTGGATTAGAGGCAGCGCTTGCAAGTGACATTATTATTGCCGAACGAAAAAGTATGTTTGGGTTTCCTGAGATATTATTTAATATGTTCCCTGGTATGGGCGGCTATAGTCTGGTGGCGCGAAAAGCAGGCGTAAAAATAGCCGATGAAATGATTCTTAAAGGCAAACAATACACCGCAGAACAAGCTTTTGAGATGGGCATTGTGGATGTGCTAGCAGAAGATGGTGAAGGTGAAAAAGCAGTTTATAACTGGATAGAGAAAAATAGGCGTTTTTCTAATGGTTATTTGGCAGCGCAAAAAGCTAAAAGCCACATTAACCCTATTACGGTAAACGAGCTAATGGATATAACTAGATTATGGGTTGACGTTGCACTAAAACTATCTGACAGAGAATTTAGCATTATGGAGCGATTTATTTATAATCAAGAAAAGCAATATATACAAACCCCGTTGTTTAATAATCAAGTTGCCAATAATGTAGTGCCATTAAGACAAACTGCCTAAAACAATTTGCATAGAAGCACAAATTTTTATGCTTTCAGATGAGATTTAATTTTTAACTTAATAAATTGATAAAACCAGCACAAGCTGGTTTTACGTTGTCAACGTTATGATTTGGGTATTTGTTTAATGGTAGATTGCTGATTTAAATAATCCCATAAAAATAATTTGGTGCGCGTGTAAATATCTTGCGCGCCACCTGCTAGCACCTCCACATGTTTAATGTGATCTGCAGGTGTAATATTACTTAATTTTTCACATTGATTAGCAAGCGCGTAAGCCCCAACATTGCCTGCACTGCCAGCCATGGTGTGACCACTGGTTTTAATTTTAACCACATCGTGCGCTTTAACATAAGTATTCAATGCTACCATTCTATCTTCGGTGTCGCGCATAAAATCAAGTATTAAATTATCAATAAATTGACCACTCGCATCTAGCTGTTTCAAGTGATCAAGGCGATCAACATCTAACAGCAATGCGCTAATTTGGTTATCTAGTTTAGCTTCTTGGTAATCAATCACTTGTGCGGTTTCAAAATCACCTGATGATACGGCCGAGTTAATGGTTTCAATAAATAAATCAACTTGTATGGGCTTAGTTAAATAAGCATAAATGTCAGAGCCATTATAAGTTTGCTTAGCATCTTTCGATGCGTCAGCACTCATTACGATAATAGGTATTTGTGGTGCGCCAATATTAAGTGCTTGGTAAATTTGTATCACCTCTAAGCCGCCCATTACAGGCATGTTGCCATCTAAAATCATCAAATCATATTCGTTATCGCGTAGTTTATCTAGCGCCAATTCGCCATTTTTAACTACATCAACTTGATGATTTTCTTGCATTAATATGTGGGAAATGATTATGTTATTCACATCATTATCGTCGGCCACTAAAATACGGTAAGATTTACCAGATTTTTTTTCTGGTTTTTTAAAGTCACTAAAATTCAACACTTCAGAAACGCCAAGTTGTGCATCAACAAGGTTGCGCATTGCCGAGTTTTCCGTCCTGTGCTCAGCAAAAGTATCTAGTGTGATTTCAAACCAAAACCTTGAGCCAACATCCAGCTGGCTTTCAACATTTAAACTGCCCCCCATAAAAGTGATTAAATTTTTTGATATCGTAGTTCCTAAACCTGAGCCGCCGTATTGATGCTTGATAGCGCCATTAGCTTGGGTAAAGCTTTCAAAAATAGTTTCGATCTCGTTTTTATCGATACCAATACCAGTATCTATAATTTCAAATAGTATCCTAGCTTGGTTTTGTGCTTGCTTGGTTACTTTTGCAACTATTTTTACAGAACCATGATGTGTGAATTTAACCGCATTACCGATTAAATTAATTAACACTTGTTTAATATGCAGCAGTTGGCCTTGCAATAATAATGGCGTATCTTCAGCAATTACAAACTCAAGCACAATGTTTTTAACTTTAGCTTGGTGGCTAAACAAGCTTACACAGCTGGATATTAAATCTTGTAAATTGAATCGTTCAATCTTACTGGTGACTTTGCCGCTTTCAATTTCAGCAATATCTAGCACCTCATTAACCAATTGCACCATTAGTTCTGAAGAAGAATGAATCACATCAAATAGCATTTTCTGATCTTTACTAATTGGCGTGTTTGATAATAAGCTGCATGCTCCCACAATCCCGTTTAGTGGTGTGCGAATTTCATGACTAATATGTGATAGAAACTGACTTTTAGCTTTGCTGGCAGTTTCGGCTTTAGAAGTAGCTTTATTTACTTGGTGAAGTAGAGCGAATGCATACCCAGGAACAGTGACTAGCGTAAATAACAGACCATAGAATGCAATCATGTGAGATTGCCAATAAGGACTTATTAAACTGCCTACGGTAAAACCAATCAAACTGGCAATATATGTTTGAATTAACATTGACTTTCCATATCTGAATCCATAACCAATGATAAACCATAAAAAAGCACCCATAAAAATGGCACCGCTATCATTAGTAAGATTTACTGCAATTGATGCCGCTAACACATCAAATAACATTGCAATAGTTACTCGGGTTTTATTCAAACCAGTATTTTTTCTTATGTGATATAGATTTGAAATAGAAAATAATGAGACAAACGCTAAAAAAATTACACTCAAGGTGCCTGAATAGCGAAGAAATATAGGCATTACTATAAATGCAACAATTGCTACTCTTAAAATTGCTTGTTGATATTCATTACCGTATTTGTTAAAACCTATAAAGTTAAAAGCTGCCGCAATATATACCTTTGTTTGATGTAGAAAACCAAAATTCGGATTGTTTATACTTAATGTTTTATTCACAATGTTATTCCTATTGGTTACAATTATTTAAAACTCAAGCAATAAATATGCCGTAATTTATTAAATAATATCTTGTTAATAATCATACATTTATGTATTTCAGATAATAAATGGATTCTTTAATTTTGTAATTGTTAGCCAATAGTGACTAAAATTTAACAATATCAACAGACATTCAATGTCAATTTTAGGTTTTAGTATTAAGTAGTACGGGCTATAATTAACTTTGGAAGTTTTAAAGAATTTAAAAAAATAAAAAGACCGTAAAACAGTTACATAAATTGAAATTAGAAAGCACTGTGGCGTTAATAATGTTTTCTTGATTTATAAACAATTAATATCTAGCTTATACCAGTGAGATTTAAGATTAAGCCCAAAATTTGAAGAGGCACACTTAAATGAATGTGACAGGTTGTACAGCTATACTGACCTTTGATAAGGTAGTTACTTTTACGCTGCAAGTCGTTGCTTTGCATCAGGCTATTGGGATTTGTATCAAGTTTCTCTTAAAAGAGCAAAATCTGTGCGGATATTGCCAGATTAAATTGAAATAGCCATTACGCGATAAGTGCAAAAAAGCCAACAAACTTGTTGGCTTTTTTGTTTGTTAGTAATGTTAAATCTATTTAAACAACTTTTTGTTTAAATAATCTTAACTATTTACCGCTTAAAAAAACTATCCTATATTAAGTAAGCGCTGGCATGTGTTCACTATGAATTCTTTCAATCACGTCTCGATGCGCTACCATTGCTGCCACCAAATATGGATCAAAGTGTTTGCCGCTCTCATTTTGAATATACTCAAATGCCGCATCAATGCTCCATGCTTTTTTGTAGGGGCGTTCGCTTGTTAGTGCGTCAAATACATCGGCTAGTGCAACAATGCGGGCAGATAACGGAATCGCGTCACCTTTAATCCCATGTGGATAACCAGTACCATCATACTTTTCGTGATGAGCCAGTGCGATTTCACCGCCTTTTTGCAAATATTTTGATGGGCTACCTTTTAATATCTCATAGCCTATTAATGGATGCGTACGCATAATTTGCATTTCTTGCGCATCTAGCGGACCCGGTTTTAGTAAAATACTATCAGGAATACCGATTTTACCAAGGTCGTGCAACGGCGATGCTAGTTGAATAATTTCTACATCTTGCGGGCTTAACCCAATTGCTTCAGCCAAAGCCTTGCTGTACAAAGACATGCGTTGCAAATGCATGGCGGTATCGAAATCTTTGTATTCGCCTGCACGTGCTAAACGCATGATGGTTTCTTTTTCACGCATTTTAATATCTGCGGTTGCGTGTTGCACTAAGCTTTCAAGCAGCATGCTTTTATTTTGCAAGGCCGTATGTTGCTGGCGCAGGGTGAGTAAATTTTTAGTGCGCGCAGTGCATTCGTACACGTCTACTGGCTTGTTTAAAAAATCGGCCACGCCAACATCAAGCGCTTCATAACGTGTTGGGGCATCTTTTTTAACTGAAATCATCATCACTTGCACAAATGCGTAGCTTGGAATGGTTTTAAGCAAGCGCACAAACGTTATACCGTCCATCTCTGGCATCATATAATCTACATACACTAAATCTGCTGTGTGCTGCGTTGCCCATTCTAAGGCTTGCAAGGGGCAAGTTTTTTCTACAATCTTAATATTTGAATTAATACTTTTTACGACTTGTGACAATATAGAAATGCTAGTGGATTGATCATCAACAATCATCACGGTGGCATCGTCAAACATCTGTGTGGGTAAATTCATGAAAACCTTTTATATGGACTTGTAGCCATTTTTATAATTTAAGTTATTGATGTTATTGGCGCATTAATTGAAAAAAAGTAATAGTGAGTAGAAAAATTCACGATTAAGTTTTAATTCGCAGCAATTAATTAATCAACAAATAATAGTTTGCCATAAATTTATTTATAGTTAATGAAAATTTACAAAAATAATTTAAGCGGGTTTTAGGTCAAAGGCAATACAGATGCGCTCATCCAAGCTATTAAACGCAATGGTGCGATGAAAAAGGGATGATGGAAACAAAACAATATCGCCCACATTGGGCAAAATATAATTGCTAGGAAAATGGGTGTGTTGTTGTGGATAATTATCGCCATGGGTGCCATATTCAAAAGCGCCTTCTAAGCCATTTAAAGATGGCATCGCTAAATATACCGCTCCACTTATCCAGCCAATTTCATGAATATGCGCATTTAAATGGCCGCCTTGCTGCATTTTTACATACCATGAGCTGGTAAATTCAAGCTCGGTTGGAAATGATTTAATCAACTCGCAATCGTCATTAGCAAATCTAGCTTTATAAGCTAAAAATTCTAGTTTAATCAATTCAGCCAATTGTTTAAAAGAAGCTTCATCACGCTTAAATAAATTACCCGCTGATTGCTGACCATTGGTTAAGCGGCCTTGTTTACGCTCCAAAATATGCGCTGTGTTAATGTCTGTTAATAAATCTTTAAGTAATTGGCTATTAGCACTTAAGGCAGGTATGGCGTTTTTATACACAAAATCCAGCCCATTTTTGCAAAAATTGTACGGGTCTGGCTCGTTAAAATTAATGCTGTAATGAGTTGATAGCGTGGCTAAAAGCGGTGAAGTGTGTTTAGCTTTTTGAATAAGCGCATCGCGACTTAACTTGAAAGCTGCAAACTTTTCGCTCTTATACAAACAATACAAGCATCTTGTTTGCCAGTCATCCAATTGAGAAGCTTCAAAGTAAGGAATCGCAGCATCATAATTGTGCGACAGCACATAAAACTCCGCCATATTGTAATTAGCATTTGGGTGCTTAGGGTTTAGCTCTAACGCTTTTTGATAGCAATTAACCGCCGCTGGCATATCGCCTGTATCACGAAAAGTTTCGCCCAAGTTATTATGCGCATCGGTGTAATTGGCAAAAAGCGAAATCGCCTGTTGATAATTGTTAACGGCTTGTTTTAAATCGCCATTATCGCGGTGTGCTGTGCCACAATTAAAGTAGCCACGCGCATCTTGTGGGTTAATTTTTAAGCCTTGTTGATAATTTAAAATAGCCTCGTTTAAATTGCCTTGACGTTGCAAAATAGTGCCTAAATTGCCATACGCTTCAAAAAAATCTGGTTTGATTTTAATGGCTTTTTTATAACAATCTATCGCTTCATCAAGCGCATTGATTTTGGTTAGCGCAATGCCCAGATTGAAAAGTAGATCAGGCATATTAGGTTGCAATGCCAGTGCATTTTTGTAGCTTTCAATGGCCTCAACGGTTTTTTGCTGACCATCTAAGGCCAAACTTAACACATGGTGCAAAATAAATAATTTAGGGTTTTTTATAATCAAAGTTTTCGCAGTGGCTTCTGCCATTGCTAATCGGCCATTGTTAAGCTGTTCTACCATTGCATTAATCTCTTGAGGCTTGATTTGAGCGCTGATAGTTGAATTTTTTGATTGCGGTTTAGGTCGCGTTTTAGATTGCATATTCATCAGTTTAATTTGAGTTTTTAATTAACGTACTAGTAATCTCGGGTTGCCATTTGTTTAAGCAATTGCATAGCAACTTTAGGATCTTCAGCGAGCATAGTATCAATATGCTCAGCATCAATAACAATAATCTGCGCCTGTTGTGATGCTACAACCGCGCTGGAAGTTGCGGGTTTTTTTGTTAATAGCGCCGATTCACCAAAGTAGTTGCCAGCTTTAAGCTTATCAATTACAACGCCTGCATTAGTTAAATTAACTGACCCTTCAACTAAATAATACAAATCACGCTTGGCATTGCCACGTTCGTAAATAACATCATTAAAATTTAACACTCGGCCAAAGCGGCTCATCAGTGTGTTGAGGTAATTAGCTTTGATAGGTGCACTGCTAAATAAGCCTCTTAGTAATAGGGAATTTTTTTTGCGTAGCGTATTAATAAGCTCACAGCCCAACAAAAAAATCGCTAAATCAAGATAAAGCCATGTGATAGACACAAATACCGCTTTCATTGAGCCAAACACTGCACCGTAATTTTCATTGATAGATAAAAACAATCCAAATGTTGGCCGCATCAATAGCCATAACAACACAGTTAAACAAGCACCGCTTGCTAAATGGATGAAAGCTACTTTGACTGGAAAAAACAATTTATAAAACACGGTAACTAATAAAATGGTTAAAACTAAGGTGATGCTAGAACCAATGATATTAAGCTCTAAAACAGGTAAATGAACGGCTAAAAATCGAACAATCGTCTCCACCACGAATCCTGCAGAGGTGAATAAAAAAAACACCAGCAAAATGCCCACCACAGAAATCACGTCTTTAGCCTTGCGCTTAAAGTACGATGGCGCTTCTACCATTGCAGCAATAGTATAAAAAGCTGAGCGCATATTGGCTGCCAATGGTGTTACTGTCCAAAGCAATATAAAAAAGCCGAGCGCACCCCAAGCAGCTTTGGTTTGGGTGGCGTTATACACTTCTAACATGATCTTATTGCTAAAATCAGGCACTAAATTGCCAACCAAAATGGCTAATTTAACAGTAGCGTAATCAGACGAAAATACTAAATGACTTAATAAGAAGAAAATTAGAACAATCAAAGGTATTAGCGCAAATAATGCGTAAAACGAAAGAGAAGCCGCTAAGCTTAAAAGATTGTGTCGGGCAAACCCAGTTAGAGTTTCGCGCAACACCAGTAAAGGTGTTCCATATTCTTGGTTGGCATAAACTTGTAACGATTTATTTAAGGCAGTATACGATGCACTTTTACGTGCAGTATTTTTTAAGCGTGTAATAAATTGAGGCGCAAAAGAACTTTTAACAAAGCCAAAACGGTCTTTAGTAAAGCGATGAGTTGCCTTGTCATTTTCTAATGAATCGCTTTGAAGGTTTGACTTTGTGGGTTGAGGATTAGCCAAATGAATTTAACGCGCTTTTAAGGATTAAGTGAATCAATGTTTTTAAATCGCTCTGTTGCCGCTACCAATGCGCTGGTAATACCTGGCTCCATAGCCGAATGGCCCGCATCGGCGATCATTTCAAAACTGGCATGTGGCATAGCTTGGTGCAGCGCCCAGGCAGTTTGCGGCGGGCACACCATATCGTAACGACCTTGGACGATGGCAGTAGGTATATGTGCAAGGCGTTTAGTTTGCGATAACATCAATTCGCCATCTATAAAGCAATGATGATTTATATAATGAAGTTGTATGCGCGCGCGACAAATTTCAGTAAATGTTTCTTTTTGCAAATCTTCAGTTGTTTTTGCGATCGGCTCATTAGGCGCTGCGCTAGGTTCCATCGGTTTTAATCGCATAATAGCGTTTTCAAACGCGTTCCACTGCACTGCTGCAGGCGCATTGATGCAGATGTCTTCGGAAAATATGCGTTTAGTGTATGCGCTAAGCACATTGCTTTGTTCATCTAGTGGTAAAAACTGCACAAGCTTATGCCAAACCTCAGGGTAAAAATGCTGCACATCGCCCAAAAACCAATTTAACTCAGATAGTCGACTTAAAAAAATACCACGTAATATTAAAGATAAGACACGCTCTGTGTGTTTAATCGCGTAGGCAAGTGCTAACGTGCTGCCCCATGAGCCACCAAATACATGCCATTTAGCGATGCCCAGCTCTTGGCGAAGCATTTCCATATCATTAACTAAGTCATCTGTAGTATTGCTAACGGTTTCACCTTGAGGCGTGCTTCGCCCGCAACCGCGTTGATCAAACAAAATAATATGATAATGCGCAGGGTCAAAAAAGCGCCGCTGCGCTGGACCACATCCACTGCCTGGACCACCGTGTAAAAAAATGATTGGGCTTCCCTGTGGATTACCGCATTGTTCGTAATAAATTTGATGTAATGCATCTACTTTTAAATGTTTTTTATTAAAAGGTTCTATTTCTGGAAACAAGTTCAAGTGATTGGTAAGCATACTTTTCATGGCTTTCTATTTGATTCTATTCAATATTTTTGTATTAGTATAAATCACTAAAAATTTATTTTAAAATATTTTGAACATTTGTTAATAAATTGTAACTAAAGTGTTGCAATTTAAAATTAGTTGATTTATATTGCACCTCTCACATTTATTTGTGAAATAAAGTAAGGTCTAGTTAAGTAGCATTTTGAGCTGATTTAATAAAACTTAAAAGCCATTAAACTAAGCTTTATTTTTAATTAACCCTTAGTAAGTTCACTTTGGAGATGAAAATGAAATTTAACACAATCAAGCTAGCTTTAGGCTTAGTTGCAGGCGCTACATTGGCAATGCCAATGGTTGCATCAGCAGCTGCAGACCAAGAAGCGGCAATCGCAAACGCAAACAACTGGGCACACCCACGTGGTAACCACACAAACAGTGCGCACAGTAACTTAGCACAAATCAACAAAGGTAACGTAAAAAACCTTAAAGCTGCTTGGACATTCGCAACCGGTGTAAACCGTGGTCACGAAGGTTCACCAGTTGTTGTTGGTAACATGATGTTTGTTCACACTGCATTCCCGAACAATATCTACGCATTAGATTTAAATGACAATCAAAAAATCGTTTGGTCATATTTCCCAAAACAAGATCCATCAGTACAAGCTGTACTATGTTGCGATAACGTTTCACGTGGTTTAGGCTACGGCGACGGTAAAATCTATCTACAACAAAATGATGGTAACTTGGTTGCTTTAGACGCTAAAACTGGTGCTAAAATCTGGTCAATCTCAAACGTTGATCCAAAAGTTGGCGCTACAAATACAAACGCACCACACGTAATTAAAGATAAAGTGCTAACTGGTTGTTCAGGTGCTGAATTCGGCGTTCGTTGCTTTATGGCAGCTTACAATGCTAAAGATGGTTCATTAGCATGGAAAGCATACCACTCAGGTCCAGATTCAGAAATCTTGATCGGTGAAGGCTTCAACTCTGCAGTGCCACAATACAGTGCTTTATCAGTTTACAAAGATGTTAACGGCGGCAACAAACAAGGTGGTTCGTTCACTGCGCTTGCAGCTTCTGAAATCAAAATTGGTGAAAAAGAACTTGGTACACGTACATGGTTAAAACCACAAGCAGTTAAAGATGGCTGGCAAAATGGTGGTGGTTCAGTATGGGGTTGGTTCCCGTACGATCCACGTACAAACCTAGTGTATTACGGAACAGGT
Organism: Methylotenera sp.; assembly: GCA_043759515.1. Taxonomy (GTDB): domain Bacteria; phylum Pseudomonadota; class Gammaproteobacteria; order Burkholderiales; family Methylophilaceae; genus Methylotenera_A. The sequence goes on along the minus strand of JAYVLK010000019.1, from coordinate 84 downwards.
AACCCATCAGTATGGAATCCAGATGTCCGTCCAGGCGACAACAAATGGTCAATGACAATATTTGCACGTGATGTAGATACTGGT
>JAYVLK010000018.1:0-56629 GCA_043759515.1 Methylotenera sp. | reverse complement strand
GGTTGGGGTTGGGGTTGGGGTTGGGGTTGGGGTTGGGGTTGGGGTTGGGGTTGGGGTTGGGGTTGGGGTTGGGGTTGGTTGGGGTTGGTTGGGGTTGGGGTTGGTTTGGTTTGGTTTGGTTTGGTTTGGTTTGGTTGGGTTTGGTTGGGTTTGGTTGGGGTTTGCTCTTGACACTAATCCCCCTGCTGCCGCGCCTGTGATGAATTAAAAAGTTGGGAGGTTTTAAGCGAGGACTGTCTGAGCGCTGAAAGCGCGAGTTCCGCAGCGCCCAACTTTTTATATCAGCACAGGAAACAAGCGGTAGGGGTGCTCTTTTCTTTGGTTTCTTTCTTTTGGCTAAGCAAAAGAAAGAAACTTGCCAGTCGCGCGCGCGACTAATTAATTGTCTAAATTCAATTTACCTTGACGAGCAGATCTTGGTAAAGATAAATCGTCGGTTTTAATTACGTTGATACCAAACCGCACACCCATTCGGGCAATATCGCCATCATCTGAATAAATAACATTTGCGCCCGAAACTTTAGTTATTGCTATGATTTGCCAATCAAACTTTGCTTTTGTCCAAGTTTTTGCGCGGGCTTGTTTGTCGGCTTTCGTATAAGTTTCATCTATCATAAGTGCGCATTCCATAGCTGCTCGTGCATCAAATGCCACTACTTGAAACGCTGATGATGCAGATAACTTTTGATAATAAGAATCGCGCGCTTTGCCAGCCCCAGCTAAAAACTCTGATAAAGCAGGCGTAGGTATTAGGATTTTACTTTTAGATTTTTGTAGTTCGGATACGAGGTGTTCAAGTTTTGCGTTGCGATCAGCAGCCGTTCGAGGATTTAACAAATCAATCAAAATGGTTGCATCAAATACAACCATCACTCACCTCTTATTGTTTTAAGTTTAAGTTGCGGTGCATCCAGTTGATTCCAACCACTACCTTCAACCTCACGCAAGTCCGCTAAAACTACATCAAGATTAGCATCATCGGGAAGTTCAAAGCTTTTAACATCAAAGTCGTCTAGTTCCCATACTCCGTCTTGCGTTCGCCTCCACTTGCCTCTGCCTGCCACACGCACTGTTTGTCCAAATAAATAAGGAGCTAACTGACGCGCAATATCCCGACTAGTATTGCATGTATAGTAAACGCCATTCTCACCTTGCAAATTTAGTGGCACACTTTTATCCTTACCACCAATCCGAATTACCACACCATCAAGCTCTCCAAATTGATGGACAACCGCTTCTTCAGCTAACGGGGTTTTTCGACCTGGGAACTCAATAATCTTCGCGCCACGCTTAAATTTTAATATGGCAATAGCATTATCGCTACGTAACATACGATTTATTTCACGATTAGCCTGCCCGACATCGTCAGGGGCTTCTAAAGTCCCTACAAGTTTTAGCCTTGCATTTACTTTTGGAACAGCATGCTCATCCACATAAATCTCGGGTATAGCGCTGCCCTTGCGTACCTTACTGAAGTGAACGTGTTCCTTATTTCCAAACAAAATAGCAAGTTTTGCCAAATACTCAGCAAGTCTTGCCATCGGAAGCGTTTCTGGCTTCCATGCATCTATTCGAAAATCGTAATGGTTGTTCATCCCGTCAGTTTACAAAATATTCACGCCAATATAAATAACTTTCAATAAATAATTCAACCCAACTCTACTTCCACCAAATTATCACTAAAACTAGCTGCATTCCCCATATCCCCAAATTCCGCCAAACTAATACAATTTACCGTACCATCATTTAACTGGCGCCAATAACCTAAACTGGCCACGACAATGCCAGCATTCACATCATTAGTAACGCGTGCCACCCCTTTAAAAGCACCACGATCATTAAACACTCGTAGCATTGCACCTTCACTAATGCCGCGTTTTACTGCATCAACCGCATTAATCAGCACAAATTGTTCGCCTTGAATTTTAATTTTATCAGCCACATTGCCATAACAAGAATTTAAAAACGCATGGCTTTTAGGCGAAATAATACTAAGCGGATATTTTTTGGCTAGAATTGGATTAGTAGCGGCTGACTCACGCGAGGCCAAATAATCTGGTAACGGATCAAGATCTTGGCCTGGCTGAAATGCGTCATACATTTGGCGAAACGGCCCTGCCACAAAGTTTTTTGCGCCTTCTATCAAAAACATCACTTTGCCAGTAGGTGTAGGAAAGTTGCCATTTTTATGCGGGGCGCGGTCATCTTTTGTGCCCACTTTTAGCCGTGCATAACCGTGCTCGCGTAGGTAAGCCATATCAATACCATCGCACACTGGCGCTGCCCAATTAATGTATTTTTCAAGCAACTCACTATCACTCATGCTAAATTGCGGCTCGGTAAAGCCTAAGCGTTTGGCAAGTGCGCGAAAGATATCGTTATTCGGTTTTGCTTCGCCTGGTGGTTCAATACATTTAGCGTTGTAAGTTAAGTAAAAATGCCCCCACGATACAATAATGTCCTCAAGCTCTGCGCCCATTGCGGCTGGCAGAATAATGTCGGCATAGGCGGCGGTGTCAGAAATAAAATGATCGGCCACAATAGTGAATAAGTCTTCTCGCTCTAAGCCTTTGATAATTTTGTCAGTTTCGGGCGATTGCGTAACAGGATTAGTATTCCACACCATGAGTGATTTAATTGGCGTTTCAAGTTCAATTTCGCCTATTAATGCACGACCAAGTTGCAAAATATTCACGACTGGTGTGCCTTCGGGTATTAAATCTGGGCGGCAAATCGCCATAAAATCATACGGGTGCTCCCAAATAGGCATTTGCAGCACACCGCCGCCCACATGGCGCCAAGCGCCAATTAACGCAGGTAGGCATGAAACCGCGCGAATAGCTTGGCTACCACCATAATTACGCTCAAGCGCAATGCCCATGCGGATTGCCGCGGGTGGCGTGGTGGCGTATTCTCGCGCCAATTGACGAATATCTGCCGCTGGTATGCCTGTGATTTCCTCCGCCCATTCTGGCGTGCGGGTTTTAGCGCGCGCGGCCAATTCTGCGTAACCATGCGTGTAATTATCCACATAATCCTGGTCGACTAGATTTTCTTCGATAATTACATGCATCATGGCCATGGCCAGCGCACCATCGGTGCCTGGTTTGGGCGCTAAATGCCAATCGGCCTCTTTGGCGGTTTTGCTGGCGTAGCTATCGATTACTACTACTTTAGTACCTTTTTTCTGCGCCTCATGCACAATATGCCAGTGGTGCAAATTGGTACTAACTGAGTTACACGCCCAAATAATAATATATTTGCTGTGAATAAAGCTTTCTGGGTCAACCCCGCCTGTTGGTCCTACAGTTAATAACCATGCGGTGCATGAGCCTTCGCCACAAAACGTTCTTTCGCAAACGGTAGCGCCCAATTTGTTAAAAAACGCATCGCCACCATTTAAGCCATGCACCAAACCTTGGTTACCCAAATAACTGGCTGGCATGATGGCGTGCGCGCCATGTTCTTTAATAATCGTTTGCCATTTATCCACAATGGTATCAAGCGCTTCATCCCAAGTGATTCACGCAAATTGTTTGCTGCCTTTTGGGCCAACTCTTTTCATGGGATACAGGAGGCGATCTGGGTGATAATGGCGCTTTTCGTAATCTTTAAGTTTTACGCACAAGCCGCCGCGCGTCATTGGGTGATCAGGGTTGCCTTTTACTGAAATGAGTTTTTCATTTTGAACGGTGTAAACCATTAAGCAAGTATCGGGGCAATCGTGCGGGCAGCCTCCGTGAAAGGTTTGCGCTGGATTATCTTGCATCTTGACAGTGCTTGGTAAGGTATTAATGGCGGGCGCATTCATTTTAAAAAATTCCCTCAACTAATTTTAGATTTAAATGTTTTTAAAGGTTTGATTTGCAAACAACATATCTAGCAAAATTGCTAAATAACAAGCCTCAAAATAACAATACTGATTTAACTATATACCCAAGCGTATAGCTGTGCAAATTTTTTATATTAGCACCAAAAGGCGTTTAAAATACAAGCATGAACTTAACTGATAACAAGCCGAAACAATTGTTAAATAATTTATCACCAGAGCAATTTTTGGCGCAGTATTGGCAAAAAAAGCCATTGCTGATTCGCCAGGCCATTCCTAACTTTAAAAGCTTTTTGTCAACAGAAGAGTTGGTGAGTTTGGTAATTGATGAGGATGCAGAAGGGCGATTAATCACCAATAAAAATGGTAAATGGCAGGTGAAATCTGATCCACAAGATTTACAGAAATTTATAAGTGAACGTGATTTTGGCAAACTGCCGCAAAAGACTACAGGAACAACCAAGGCCAAGCTTTTTTGGACGATATTGGTACAAAATGTTAACCATCATTTGCCACAAGCGGTTGATTTGTTGCAACAGTTTAGTTTTATTCCGCACGCGCGCCTAGACGATTTAATGATTTCGTACGCACCAAAAGGTAGTGGCATTGGCGCGCATGTTGATAGTTACGATGTGTTTTTGCTGCAGGGTGCTGGTAAACGTAAATGGCAAATTTCTAGCCAAAAAGATTTAAGCTTGCAAGAAAATGCACCCTTAAAACTACTTAAAAACTTTGTGCCCAGCCAAGAATGGGTTTTGGAGGCGGGCGATATGTTGTATTTGCCACCGCATATCGCACATTGTGGTATTTCTGAAAGCAATGATTGCATGACCTATTCAATCGGTTTTCGCGCGCCCAGCTACGCGGAATTAGCGCATGAATTTTTAAGTTATCTGCAAGATAATATAGCTGCCAATAAAAACCTTAGAGGCATGTATTGCGATCCCGATTTAGCAATCCAAACTCACCCCGCACAGATTTCCGATGCGCTAATAAGCAATATCCATGCAGCTCTGGGCGCCATTGTTTGGAAGAGTAATGATATTGGCGACTTTTTAGGGCATTATTTGACTGAGCCTAAAAACCATGTTTATTTTGATGCGCCACAAAATTTGTCGCTTGAAGCATTTACCAAACAACTGGCAAAAAAACCTATTTCGCTAAATTTAAAAACGCAGCTACTATTTACAAAACAGCATTTTTATATGAATGGTGAGCAATTGACCATTCCAGCTCAATTAAATGACTATATGCGCGAATTGGCAGATAAGCGGTGTATTAAAACACCTGCCTTGCAGCCTAATATCCAAGCGGCTCTAGGCGATGCTCTTTTTGATTGTTATTTAGCTGGTTATATCAAGCTTGGTTAGCTTTTTGAATATTGAATAGCTATAAAAAATGACAAATACAGAATTATTTGCCAATAAAATCATAACAGGTGAGCGCAACTATGAAGCGGCGCTTAACCTGATTATTGCAGCTGCTCAACATGAATTGCTTATTTTTGATCAAGACTTTACCAAAGGCGAATTTGCAAGCGGTAAGAAATTTCTATTATTACAAGAATTTTTGAATAAAAATAGTAATAACAAATTAACTATTATTTTGCAAAACACGCAGTTTTTTATTAATAATTGCCCGCGTTTGTTAGCGCTTTTAAGCACTTACGGCCATAGAATGACAGTGTATGAAACCAATGAAACCCCGAAAATAGCTAAAGAATGCTTTGTGATTGCAGACAAAACCCATTATTGCAAACGCTTTCATATTAACCAGGCGCGTTTTAAATATGCGCTAAGTAAAGAAGATTTGAGTAAAGAAGATTTGGAAGCTATTGCAAACTTATTAATGCGTTACGATGCACTTTTAGCAGAAACGACTATCGCATTATCAAATACCAAATTAGGTCTATGAAATAAAATTTTCTTAGCCCCTTTTTTGTCAATCACGAGCAAGACTTTGCCTTAAATTTGCACGCAAAATCGCGGGTTATGAGATTTTTCACTTAATCATACATTTACATTTGTTTTGCTGGCTTTTATACGCAATTAACATGTTTGCTTAGCACACCTGTTTTCGCGTTATATTACCCAGCAAACTGTTGCAAATTAGCCATTTTCACCTTAAAAACTAGCTTAAATCTAAAAAACGCTGGAAATTTTCTTAATAAATGGTAATATTCTGCGCAATCGGTAGGGCTATTAATTGGCTCTCCGTTATGAGTTTAAATTTCTAGTCACCGTTAAGGATTACAATATGACACGTTCTGCCCTATTAGCTGCATTATTAGCACTTGCATTAGTTGCTTGTGGCGAAAAACCTGCTGAAGAAGCCGCTGCTGCTGCTGAAACAGCTACTGAAGCTGCTGGTGATGCCGCTGCTGCTGCAACTGATGCTGCTGCACTTCCAGCTGCTCCTGCTGCTGAAGCCGCAACTGAAGCTGCTGCTGCTGCTACAGACGCTGCTGCTGCTGCAACTGATGCTGCTGCATCAGCCACAGAAGCTGCTGCTGAAGCTGCACCTGCTATTGAAGCTGCACCTGCTGCACCAGTTGCACCTTAATTAAATATTTATTGAGTCAAATTTCATTTGACTCAGTATCTACTTAATAAAAAAAGCCGGCTTTTAAGTCGGTTTTTTTGTGCTCAAATTAAATCAAGTACTTAAAAGCAAAACAATTTCACACCATTGCGATCCATTTAAAAACGCATTTATTTAAATTTCATCATTAACTAAAACTGCGCCATTCAAATCCGCTGTCTTGTGTCGCTATCCCCACCCCATTCAACTTACAGCCAAGTACTTGACTCAAAGCTAATTTGGCCAATTCCGGCGTGTTATTTTTAGCGCTTAAATGTGCTGCAATTACGTGCTGTAATTTTGATCGATCTAGCGTTGCCAAAAGATTAGCCGCGCTTAAATTATCTAAATGGCCTAATCGTCCGCCAACCCGTTTTTTTAGAGAATAAGGATATGCGCCCTGCTCTAGCATGTTAATGTCGTGATTGCATTCAATGACCAATGCATCGCAAGCATTTAACATATGCTCAATATGCGCTGTTGATGCGCCAGCATCGGTTAATACGCCTAATTTATGATTGCCATCAGTAAAAGTGAATTGAGTGGGTTCTCGCGCGTCATGCGGCACAGGGTAAGGGCTAACCTGTATATCTTGAATACTAAAACTAGTGTGACTATCAATGATATTAATGGTGACTTGCGCACGGTTTTTTTGAACTGGACTTATAGCAATGTTGGCCTGTGAATCAGTTGTTAATACGCTTGCTAACGACTGGTGTACGTTTGTATCCGTAAGATAGCGCCCACACATTTTAAAGCTACCTTGGGTTAACCAAATAGGAATATTATATTTAGCCGCCAGTTTAAAAACGCCTTTTGCGTGATCTTCATGCTCGTGAGTAACCAAAATGCCTGTGATTTGTTCAGGGTTTAGTTCTAAGCGTTGCAGGCGATAAAGAACCTCGCGTAAGCCAAATCCACAATCTAGTAAAAGTATAGTTGATGCGTTTTGAACGACCATGCAATTGCCTGCACTGCCGCTACCAAGCGATGCAAATCGCATCATATTTTACCTATCACGCACATATAGCTCAACATACCAATTAAATTTAGTCCAGCTTAATCCAGCTAAACTATATCTGACTGAACTCCAGCCCAGCAAGACAAATCGACTACTTTAACTGATCATACATCAACGAAATGATTCTATTTGCAGTTGAGCTACGGTTACGCTGATCATCTTTATCCACAACGTTCACGCGAATCACGCCATTGTCAGCTTCGGCCACTTTAATACGATACTGTTTGGCAGGGTCGGTTTTGCCGTCATCACCTTTCCAAAACTTCAATTTGTCGACAATAGTTTTTTCGTCTTTGGCTTCAGATTTATTGGCTAGCTCTTCGTCATCGCCCCAAAATTTCAAGGTATCAATCAAGCCTTTTTTCTTTTTAGGCCCGTCATCAATGTCTACATCAGAATATCGCACATAAAAAATACCTTTTGAGCGATCTTTGTCTTCTGTCACAAACCCGATTCTATCTAGGGCTAAACCCACACGGCGCCAACCACGATCAAACGTATCGTTAATGGTTAAAGTCACGCTGCTGTCTGACTCTTTAGTGACTTCTGCGCGTTTTTCAACCACAGGGTTGGCCACGATCTCTTGCGCACGTTTTTCAGCAACGCCCAATTTAACCATCAAGCGACGCATTAATTCTGCATCTAAGTCGCCATCGTTTTCAGCAGTTCTCGCGTCTTGCGGCTTAGTGCCTTCTAAGCGGTAGCCAGTATCCACTTCACCATAATTAGTTCTTACTCTATTTTTCCCGTCATCTGGCGCACCACTTACGGTACGGTGTGTCATGTAAATTTCAGTAGAGTTTTCTTTCTCGCCGCGCTCCAAGCGTGTTCTAAATTTACGCCTATCGGCCAAACCAGATAATTTATCTAGCCATTTATCAAACTTTTCGCCAATATTTCTTTTTTCATCTCTAGCTTTAATAGCATCAGCTTCAATCCATTCCGTTTCCATTACACCTGTTTCAGCATTTTCTACGCGTACTGCAAAGCCTTGGTCTATCCAAAATTCGCGTACAACGGGCCAAATCTTTTCAGCAGGTGCATTAACAACCAGCCAGCGTTGCGCACCTGCTTTTTCCATGCGCACGCCACTGGTATCAGGTAAAACTTTTTCTACGCCTACTTCTTGGCCTTCTTGTGCTTGGTTATAAGTATTTGCACTGGTGGCGCTGCCTGGCACGCTATAAGCATCGCTGGTTTGTGCGCTTGTTAAATCTGGCGGCACTTCTAGAGGCTTAGCGCGGCCAGCACCTTTGTAATCTGAAGAGGTATCGATAAATGGAATAGATTCACAGCCACTGGCTATTAAACTAATAATTAAGATTGAAATAACTTTTGCTGCTTTTTGCTTCATATTTTGGTTCATGCTTTGCTTGATATTTTGTTTCATATTTGGGCCCACCATTTGAACAAATCTGACTATTTAAAGTAACTACCTAAATAACTGATTAAAATAATTAACTAAAGAATCTCGGCACTTTTCATGGCGCTTTTTAGCACATCATGAAATTGCGCAGAGCAATTAACTAAGGGCAATCGAATGCCTGTTTTTATTAAACCCATTTGCGCTAGGACCCATTTAACTGGGCTTGGGTTTGATTCTACGAATAACTTTTGATGTAGCGGAAATAACTTTGCATTGATTTCGCGCGCGATTAGCGCATCGCCTTTAAGGGCAGCCACACACATGGCACGCATTAATTTTGGTGCAATATTAGCTGTAACAGAAATTACACCGTGACCACCAAGCAGCATTAAAGCCATGCCAGTCGCATCATCTCCACTGTAAATAGCAAAATTTGAAGGAGCGCGTAAAATTAAATCAGTCCCACGCTCAATACCACCCGTGGCATCTTTTATGCCAACAATATTGGGTAATTTAGCTAATCTTAACGCGGTATCATTACTAATATCGCAACCCGTACGACTTGGCACATTGTACAAAATCTGCGGTATATCTACCGCTGCTGCCACCGCTGCAAAGTGTTGATACAAACCATCTTGTGTCGGTTTATTGTAATAAGGTGCTACTAATAAGCAGGCATCAACATTTAATGATTTAGCTTTTGCGGTTAATGAAATGGCTTCACTGGTTGAATTAGCCCCTGTGCCCGCAATAACAGCCAAGCGGCCTGCAGCGTGTTTAACCGCTGTTTCTATTAGCAAACAATGTTCAGCAACGTCCACTGTGGGCGATTCACCCGTTGTGCCCACCACCACGATACCGTCCGTACCTTGGCTTACGTGCCAATCAATCAAGTGGCATAATGATTCTAAATCAAGGCTACCATCATCTAACATGGGGGTAACAATGGCGACCAAACTACCTTGCAACATAAAAAACCTAGGTAATAAAAAATGTACGTTATTTTAACTTAAACTTACTCAACAATGCTAAAACTGTCTAGGTATCAAATTATTACTAAGATGTATATGAGCTAAACTGGATCACACAGCATGATTTAATTAGTTGATGTAAGTGCAAGTTTTATGATTTTTGTTTTTTAAATCTGCCATATGTATAAGTTAACGCGTAATGGCTTGGTTTGGTTGAATTATTTCTTTAGGCTAGTTAATAATGATCCTACTCACTTATTTTTGATCCTACTCACTTAAGTTCTAATCCAACCAACTTAAGTTTTAATCCAACCCATTTAGTTTAATTAAAAGATTTTAACAATTGTTGTCAAAGTATAATAAGAAATCAGTTTAATAGTTTAAGCGCTGAGTCTTAAAATTTGTAACTCAGCTATTTTTAATACCACTTGGTTCGATGTTAATAATTTTTCAATGCAAGTAGATATTACAAAATCAAATTCAACTGTTGATCATATTGCAAAGGTTAACCTTGTAGATGATTGTTTGCCGCAAACACAATGTCGGCAATGTGGCTATGCAGGTTGCAAACCTTATGCCGTGGCTATTGTTGATGGTGAAGCAGATATTAACCAGTGCCCACCAGGTGGAGAAGCTGGAGTACACCAACTTGCCAAATTGATGGGGGTGCAATACAAGCCGCTTAACCCTAGCCACGGCGCACAAAAACCCAAGGCAATTGCGTTTATAGTAGAAGAGGCTTGTATCGGCTGTACATTGTGCATACAAGCTTGTCCGGTAGATGCCATATTAGGTGCATCAAAAATGATGCATACCGTGATAAGTCAAGAATGCACGGGCTGCGAATTATGTTTGCCACCATGCCCTATGGATTGCATTATGATGAAGCCGTTTGTTGCGGTGACGCCACTTGAAAAACCAAAAGAAGTGCGCATGCAAAGCAAAGAAAATGGTCTACATCAAGCGCAACAAGCAAAAGACAAAGCGCGCGAACGTTACAATTTTAGAGCGCATCGATTAGCACGTGATCAACAAGAATCGGCTCAAAAACAATTTGAGCGAGCAGATTTAGCAAAAATCATTGCTGCAAAAGCATTACAAAGCGTTATTCAAAGTGAAACTTAGCACACTATAATTAAACCGTATTTAAACCATGAATGAACCATGAACACACCATGAACGCAGAAAAACGCTTGCAGATTTTTAGGCGCTTGAGTTTAGCCATATCGAACCCTTCTACCGAGCTAGAATATAGCAGCACATTTGAGCTGTTGATCGCCGTGATTTTATCAGCACAATCAACCGACAAAGCCGTTAACATTGCCACGCGAAAGCTATTTGCAGTGGCTAATACACCACTTGCATTATGGAGTTTAGACATTGCTGGATTGGAGCCTTACATTAAAACAATCGGGTTGTACCACGCAAAAGCCAAAAACGTGATTGCTTGTTGCGAACTGTTGATTAACTGTCATAAAGCCGAAGTGCCAAATACCAGAGCGAGCCTAGAAGCCTTGCCAGGCGTAGGTCGAAAAACCGCCAATGTCATCTTAAATACTGCGTTTAATCAACCAACTATTGCAGTAGATACGCATTTATTCAGGCTGGGTAACCGAATTAAATTGGCCACAGGCAAAAACGTATATTTAGTTGAACAAAAATATCTAAAAACCATTCCAAAAGCATTTATGCAAGATGCACATCATTTGTTGATTTTGCATGGCCGATATACTTGCACTGCCAGAAACCCAAAATGTAGCCAATGTTGTATCGTTGATTTATGCGAATATAAATCTAAAACGCGCTTAGAAGATAAATCACCAAGCAACATACCCAATAAAAAAATAATCTTAAGCAAAATAGCTACAAGTAAAACAACTGCTAGTAAAACGACTATTAGTAAAACGACTACTGTACCCTTAGTTTTACCCATTGAAATAGTGAGTAACTTAAACAATCCCTCATCAAAAAACCAATTAGCAGATAAAATTATTAAAGTTATAGATGCAGTGGAAAAATCGTCATGAAAGTAGCTACGGGGCTTGCGATTGGCAATAAACCAGCACCAGAATTGGCAACCCTTGCAGTGGAATCTGCTATGCAAAAAGCGGGCATTACCTCGCCCGCGTGCGTGCTACTTTTTTTAACGTCAGAATTCGCTACAAACCCGCAATTAGCTATTAAAGCAGCGGCTAAAGCAGCTAGCTGCACCAATATTATTGGCTGTTCTGCCATGGGCATTTTTACGCAAGAAGACTGGGTGGTTGATAGCCCTGCTGTGGCTGCGATGGTGTTATCAAAACCTGTATTCGTGCAGCCAAATCTTACAAACGTGACAAATGATGATGACAACTTGTTATTAACCTTAACCGCGCCTAATGCAATTGATACGCGCTGGCTGAACCCTCAACTGTTATTTAATAATCCTTCGCGTTTTGGCGGTGTATCGGGCGATGCGATTGGGCATGGCCCATTTACTATTTGGCAAAATGCCAAAGGTAACAGCTTGGGTTACTGCGAATTTGCACTAAACAATATCCACAGCGCAATCGGGGTATCGCACGGTTTAAAGATAATATCTAACCCGCGTAGAATTACTGCATGTGATGCATATGATTTAACGCATCTCACCAATAAATCTGCGCTAGATTCGCTTAGATCAGCATTACAAAAGCAATCTGTTACGCAACATGACTTGCCTTATCATCAGCTAATGGCTGTATACGCTGGCAAAGGCGCATCAATTGAGCGTGGAAAATTTTCTGTGACTTCACTTGTAAGTGGTGATGACGAAACTCAATCGGTCACCTTGGCTAAAATCATGCAAACAGGAGATTACTTAAGTTGGGCGATACGCGATGTAGATGCAGCGCAAGTAGATATTGTAAAAACGGCCACTAAACTCAAAGCCCAATTAAAATCTGCACCGCAATTTGCTCTATTATTTTCTAACCTTGGTCGTGGGCCTTATTTTTACAACGGGCTTGATCAAGATTTGAATTTATTAAAAACCTTATTTCCACAGTTGCCTATTATTGGATTTTACGGCAATGGCGGCATTGCTCCTGTGAATAATCAGAATGAGCTATTACAATATTCCGCCGTATTGGGCTTATTTAGTGAAAAAATTTAAGTAAATCATGAGCTTATTTAACCCTTCAAGAGATGAAGTACGTGAGTTTTTCTTTAACACTTGGTTGAAATACAAACAATTGCAAATGCTAAGCGATCTTGAAAAATTAAGTTTAAATGTGATGTTATTGCATCCCGAATATCATAGCGTTTTAGATGCACCTGCTAAATTCATGCATCAAGAATACTTTCCAGAGCTAGGTGAGACGAATCCATTTCTACACATGAGCTTGCATTTATCAGTGTTAGAACAAATCAGCATTAATCAGCCAATTGGCATTACTGATCTTTATAAAAAGCTTGTTAATAAGCATCAAAATGAGCAAGATGCCATTCAAGATATGATCGAATGCTTGGGTGAAATGATCTGGCAAGCACAACGGTGTAGTTCGCAACCAGATGGCGCACTTTATTTAAGCCTGCTACAAAATAAAACGCAGTTATAATGTTTTAATAATGACGATTTTTAAAAAAGCCAACAGTGAAAAAACCAAACATTAACGATTGGCTAACTGAGCATGGTGATTACATGTATCGCTTTGCTTTGGCTAGATTACGCGACTCACACCTTGCCGAAGATGTGGTGCAAGAAACGTTTTTAGCCGCTATTAAAAGCGATAGTTTTGCTGGCCAATCTAGCCCTAGAACATGGCTAACAGGCATTTTAAAACATAAAATAATCGATTTAATACGCAAAAAAAATCGTGAAACGGTTGTGTCAGATTTAATAGACGAATCAGAAAATTACAGCGCAGAGGATTTTTTTGATGCAGCAGAAAAATGGATCGATAAACCACAAAAATGGGATATGCCTGAAGATATGATGGAACAGAAGCAATTTTTAAGCGTATTACAAGGCTGCATTGATAAATTACCGCCAAAACTAGCCAACCTTTTTATGCTGCGCGATGTGCATGAAACTGACAATGATGAAATTTGTAAGGAACTTAATATCACCGCGACCAATGCATGGGTAATGTTATATAGAGCCCGAATGGGATTACGAAAATGTATAGAAATCAATTGGATAGGAGTGTAAAAATTAATCATGCTTAGCTGTAAACAATCTAGCCAGATTATTTCTGCCTCTCTTGATAGGTCATTAACTAAACGTGAGCGCTTTGCTTTAAGATTGCATTTATTTATTTGTAAATATTGCAACCGCTTTAATCAACAACTGCAAACGCTGCGCGTTGCTATGACAACGATGACAGAGTCTATTGAAAATGATACCAGTATCGAAATGCCAGTCGCTCTCAAAAATAGCATTACAAAATTGGTTAATGAACAAGCTTAATCACTGGATAAAATTCTAGTTTTAAACATAAGCTCAACCAAATTTATTCACAAATTTTAAAGGATTAAAAAAATGAAATCATCATCAAAAAAACTATCTAAACAAGTAGCCGCTTTGGCACTAACTAGCACATTCGTGTTATCAATAGCTGGAGCAACTGTCAATGCAGCTGAAAATCCTTTTGCTTTTCAATCACTATCAAGCGGTTACCAAGTTGCAAATCACCACGAAGAAAAAGCTAAAGATGGTAAATGTGGCGAAGGCAAATGTGGCGCCGAAATGAAAGACATGAACAAAACAGATGCTAAAGCCAAAGATGGTAAATGCGGCGAAGCTAAGTGTGGTGCTGAAATGAAAGACGATGCAATGAAAGATAAAAACATGAAAAAAGTGGATGCAAAAGCTAAAGATGGTAAATGTGGCGAAGGCAAGTGCGGTCATTAGTTTATTTTGGCTTATTTAAACTTGTTTGATTGTGTTGAACAAACTTGAACTCGTTATCTGCAGTAAAAATTGTCACTATTATCTGATATTAAAGGCGTGGGTTTGGGGTTAAAGCGTGAGCTGATTCCCCAAATTCAAGCTGCCTACCTTGACCCATCATTAGCCAATATTAATTTTGTCGAAATCGCACCAGAAAACTGGATAAATGCTGGCGGTAAAGCACAGGCTGATTTGAGCTGGTTTGTAGAGCGTTACCCAATTGTGTGTCACGGGCTTTGCTTATCTTTAGGCGGATTAGACCCGCTTAATGTCAGTTTTTTAGCGCAAGTAAAATCTTTTTTAAGCGCCAACAAAATACCGCTCTACACCGAGCATTTAAGTTATTGCACCGATCATTATCATGGCAAAACAGGTTATTTATACGATTTATTGCCGATACCATTTACGCAAGAAGCGGTTAAATATGTGGCAGCACGCATTGCCCAAACGCAAGAGTTTTTGGGCCAAAAAATCGCCATCGAAAACGCATCTTTTTATGTGGCTTCGCCTATATCATGCATGTCTGAGATTGAATTTTTAAATGCGGTGTTGGTAGAAGCCGATTGTTGGCTGCATTTAGACATTAACAATATTTATGTTAACAGCATTAATTTTGGCAATGGCAACCAACAAGATGCAATCGAAACTGCGAAAGCATTTTTACGCAAAATTCCTAAAGAGCGCATTGTTTACAGCCATATAGCTGGGCATTATCAGCAAAGCCCCACTTTACTTATTGATACACATGGCCGCGATGTGATTGACCCTGTCTGGGATTTGCTAGATTATGCGTACACGCTTTTTGGTACTTTCCCCACATTGCTAGAACGCGATAGCAATATTCCGCCTTTACCTGAGTTGATGTGTGAAGTGAATAAAATCGCAGATATTCAAGCTAAATACGAGAACAAAGGCATTGCTCTGCAAGGCAGTGTCTATGCGGCTAGCAGAGCATCGGTATAAACACGTGTTTATCGTGATAATTAAAACATGCTAGATTTTCAACGTTACCAAACCGAATTTAGCGCTCATATTCGCGCGCCAAAATTGCACAAAAAACCTGCAAACGTCAATGCAAAACGCATGGCAGTGTATCAAAAAGCGGTTTTCAATAATATTGCTGAATCGGCTAGTTTGTGCTTTCCTGTTTGCCAAGCTGTATATGGCACGCGTGCTTGGGGTAAGTTATTACGCAAATTTTTAGCTAATTTTGCCGCAACAAGCCCAATTTTTAGAGAAATACCCGCACAGTTTTTGCAATTTTTAAATGCTCAAAAAGATTTACCTGCTTACTTTTATCAACTTGCACATTACGAATGGATAGAACTGGCTGTAAGTAGCCAAATTGATAAGCCAGCGAATTTAAGCGAAATTGCTAATTTTGTGGACGAAAAACCAGCGTTAGCCCCCGCGCATAGGTTGCTACAGTATGATTACTCAGTGCATAAAATATCATTTGATTTTAAACCTAGTAAACAATACAAACCAAGCATTGTTGATAAAACTTTTTTATTGGTATTTAGAAACAGTGTTTTTGACGTTAAATTTATAGAATTGAATTTAATCACCTATCAATTACTGCATATAATTGAGAGTAACAATATGACTGGTAAGCAAGCATTGATGAGGCTTGCAGAGGAGACCAAAATTGAGGATTCCGCAGCGTTGTTTAAGTTTGGTTTAGATATTTTGACCGAATTAGCCAATCAAGAGGCCATTGTAGGCAGCTATAAAGTTAGCTAGCTCATTAAAAAAACTCAAAGCAAAATAAAAAAGCCAGCATCAGCTGGCTTTTTTATTTCAAACAGTTGATTAAATATTAAATAAAATCAATCAAAAAGCTCAGCTTCGCGCTGGGCGGCTTTATCAACAGTTTCTTTTTGCTGATTATTATCCATATCCCACCAATTTTTAATCTCATCCATTGTGCGGTAGCAACCTTGGCAAAACCCAGTTAGATCATCCATGCTACATACACCAATACAGGGCGAACGAATGGCAATGTCATTCATTTTTGCAGTCATTTTTCAAACTCCAATTACTTTGTTAAAACTATAACTAATTAAATTTTCTAACGATTTGCAAAGCTTAGTAGGATACTTAAACTGGCTAAAAAAATTTGTAGCTCACAAATAATTTCAAACTGTTTTTTAACTTAACATCCCATGGCATTGTTTGTATTTTTTGCCAGATCCACAAGGGCAAGGATCATTTCGGCCAATTTTCACGCCATCCCTTACCAACGGCACACCACCAGCCATTTGCGCTTTTTCTTCATCAGAAAATTCGGTTTCTAAATTGGTTTGAGAGTCATCAAAATCAGCATGCTGATATTGCACATTGGCTACATTTGATACTGGTTCAGCCGCTTCTAATTCTTCTTGCGGGCGCACTTGCACTAGCATGGTAATCTTTGTCACTTCACTTTTTACCGTGTTAAGCAAACCTTCAAACAACTCAAACGCTTCACGTTTATATTCTTGCTTAGGGTTTTTTTGCGCGTAAGAACGCAAATGGATGCCTTGGCGCAAATGATCAAGCGCCGCCAAATGCTCACGCCAATGACTATCAATACTTTGTAACATGACTGAGCGCTCAAATTGGCGCATGGTGTCTGCGCTGGCTAGATTTTCTTTTGCGCTGTAAGAGCTAGCTGCCGCTTCAAAAATACGTTCGCGAAGCGTTTCCTCATGCAAATCAGGATTATCTTCAAGCATTTTTTGTAACGGCAAATCAGTGCCAGTTTCAGCCACTAATTTTTTCTCTAAACCTGCAATATCCCATTGCTCTTCTACACTGCCTGGCGGCACGTGGGCAGCAAAAATATTCGTTAACACATCACTTCGCATGGCTGAAATAGTTTCACCAATATCTGTTGCTTCTAGTAATTCGTTACGTTGCTCATAAATTACTTTTCGTTGATCGTTAGATACATCATCAAACTCTAACAATTGCTTACGAATATCAAAGTTACGCCCTTCCACTTTACGCTGCGCATTTTCAATTGCGCGTGACACCATGGCATGCTCAATCGCCTCGCCTTCTGGCATTTTCAAACGTTCCATGATCGCTGCTACTCTATCACCTGAGAATATGCGCAGTAATTGGTCATCTAATGCCAAATAAAATCGGCTAGAACCAGGGTCACCTTGGCGACCAGAACGACCGCGCAACTGGTTATCTACGCGACGCGATTCATGGCGCTCGGTACCAATAATATGCAAACCACCTGCAGCTAACACGGTATCGTGGCGCTTTTGCCACTCATTTTTTAATGCATCTGCTTGGGCAATCTTGTCTGATTCGCTTAAATTAGCATCGCTACGAACCGCATGGATACTAGCCTCTGGATTACCGCCTAAAACAATATCAGTACCGCGCCCTGCCATATTGGTGGCAATCGTTATCGCGTAAGGCTGCCCTGCTTCGGCCACAATATGCGCTTCGCGTTCATGTTGTTTTGCGTTTAACACTTCATGCTTTAAATTTACTTTTGCTAGTAAATTTGAAATGATTTCTGAATTTTCAATTGATGTTGTACCCACCAAAACAGGCTGGCCTGTTGCCTGGCAAGCGCGAATATCTTCAATCACCGCATCATATTTTTCGGCCGATGTTTTATATACTTTATCCATGGCATCAATTCTCAACATATCGCGATGCGTTGGAATCACAACCGTTTCTAGTCCATAAATTTGATTAAATTCATAGGCTTCAGTATCTGCCGTACCTGTCATACCGCTTAATTTTTGATACATGCGGAAATAGTTTTGAAACGTGATCGATGCCAGCGTTTGATTCTCTTTTTGAATTTCAACCGCTTCTTTAGCCTCAACCGCTTGATGCAAGCCGTCTGACCAGCGACGACCTGGCATTTTACGGCCAGAAAACTCATCTACGATCACCACCTCATTATTTTCAACCACATAATGCTGGTCGCGCTTGAATAGGTTTTGTGCGCGTAAAGATGCATATAAATGATGGACCAGCGTAATGTTTGATGCCTCATAAAGGCTGGAATTTGCTGTCATTAGGCCAGAAGCGGCTAATATCTCTTCAGCATGTTCATGCCCCGCTTCACTCATGGTCACCGTTTGCGCTTTTTCATCCACCCAAAAATCGCCATCGCCGTCTTCAACCGTTTGCTGCGTTAATTGTTTAGCCACATCGTTAATTTGCGTATATAAATCAATACTATTTTCAGCTTGACCAGAAATAATCAAAGGTGTGCGTGCTTCATCAATTAGAATCGAATCCACTTCATCTACCAACGCATAGCTTAAACTACGTTGTACGCGTTCATTTTTGGTAAATACCATGTTGTCGCGCAGATAATCAAAACCAAATTCATTATTGGTGCCGTAGGTAATATCAGCTGCATAAGCTTCTTGCTTAGCATCGTGTGGCATTTGCGATAAGTTAATGCCGACTGTTAAGCCTAAAAAGTTGTATAACTTACCCATCCACTGCGCATCGCGCTTGGCTAAGTAATCATTAACCGTAACCAAATGCACGCCCTTACTGGCAATTGCGTTTAAGTAAATAGGCAATGTTGCCACTAAAGTTTTGCCTTCACCAGTACGCATCTCTGCGATTTTGCCAGAGTTGAGCACCATGCCACCAATTAGCTGCACGTCAAAATGACGCATGCCAAGGGCACGCACGCCGCCTTCGCGCACTACCGCAAATGCTTCTGGTAAAAGTTGATCTAGCGTTTCACCGTTAATAAAGCGTTGTTTAAATTCTTCAGTTTTTGCGCGCAAGGCATCGTCAGATAGGGCTTGAATGCTGGGCTCAAGCGCATTGATTTGCGCTACCTTTTGGCCATATTGTTTAACCAGCCTATCGTTACGGCTACCGAAAAATTTTCTGAACAACGTGGATAACATAAAAAGATACCGACTTTCCGAATCTACGGAAACCTATAATGTGAAAGGGATTAAAAAGATTACTTTATTTGGGGATTTTTTGTTGGTTTTCAATATTAATTAAACATTTTATAAGTGTTGTGAATTAAATAAGTTTAAAGAAAAAAGCTTAAAAACGCTGCCTTACAAGTGCAATACTTTACTTAATATAAGTATTTAATTCTGCAAATATTTACGCGGGTCTAACGAGTTACCATTTAACCGAATCTCATAGTGTAAATGTGGTCCAGTAGAACGGCCTGTGCTACCAACTTGCGCCACTATTTGGCCTTTTACAACGCGTTCCCCTTGCTTAACCAACAATTTTGAGGCATGCGCATAACGCGTTTCCAAACCCAAGCCGTGATTAATCTTAACGATTTTACCATAATCAGGCGTTTGTTCAGCAGTCGTTACTATTCCATCTGCCGCTGCTTTAATCGCCGTGCCAGTGTTGGCTGTAAAATCTAGCCCTTCGTGAAAAGCTTTGCTGCCGTTAAATGGGTCAGTACGCCAACCATAGCTCGAAGAGTTAAATGCTGCCTCCACCGGGCTGCTATTAGGCAACATGTCTTTGAGTACGCTTTTTTGTAATATTTTAGCTTCAAGCGTACTTAAATAATCGTCTCGTGCATTGACTTCATCAGTTAATTGGCTAATAGCCGCCTGCAAATCAAGCTCGCTCATTGATCTGGTACTGATAAATGGTCCGCCCGTATGACCTAGATTTGAATTGTTGTTGTTTTTTTTTGATAAATTAGCATTTGGTTGGTTAATGATTTTAATATTTTTTTCGCCAGCAAGCGCTGCTAGCCGCTGATTTTGCGCATCCAACCGCATTATTCTAGCTTGCAACTCACCTAGCTCTTTAGCATAAGCATCCAAATGTACTTGTGATGAAATAATAGAATTTCTAATCTGGGGAGGCAATAAGGCCTTAACACCTTGCGTTTTAATATTGCTTTGCGGGGTAATAAATAAGAGTGTTAATAAAATAGGCATCAACATTAAAGCAGCCAGCCAAAAAACCACTTGTAAACTAGATAAGCTTTTAGCCGTTGCCAGTTTGTTAGAGACTATTATTATATTCATAATGTTTATTTGATCTTCAATAATGCATTAAACTGATTTTTCATTGATAAATTAAAATGACAAAACAGTATGCTTAAAATCAACTCCTTATTAAGTGTTTCACAACATAATTCGCCTAATCAATCACCACAAATGAGTCAGCTAGCTCAATTAGCTCAAAAAGCCGAAGTATTTAAGCTTTTGCAAAAGTATTGGGCAACTGGCGTAGAACAGTTAATTGCGAAAAATAGCTTTGTTACTGATATTAAAAATGAGCAGTTGACAGTGTTTGCGAGTAACGCGATTGTAGCGAGTAAAATAAAGCTTTTGTGGCCACAAATTTTAATCAAACTACAATACTTACAGCAGTCGCAACCAATATTCAAGGATTGTAAAGTTAGCGCAATTATCGTCAAAGTGCAAGTAATATCTAGCCAAAAGCGTGTCTCAAAAGCGCCACGAAAATTATCAAATATAGCGGCAAATAGCTTAAAAAGCTTTGCTGAAACATTAGGCGAAACCCCGTTATCTACAAGATTAAAATCGTTGGCAGATAAAAATAATGCTTAATAGTTTTTTATAACTCTTCTGTTTGCACCTGCATTAGCTTTGAATAGCCTGCATTTATGCCATAATACGCAGAGTTGTTACAGGATTGTTACATCTCTTTCAACTTTTGCAGTTCAATTTTTAGCACTTTAATGTCGTTTCAGATTTATTAATAATAGATAGGGAGAAGTCATGTCAGTTGCAATAATGATTACCATCGCAGCAGCCATTTTGGCGGTTTTGTATGGCGTAATAATGAGTAAGTGGATCACCAATTTGCCTGCAGGCAACGAAAAAATGCAAGAAATCGCTGGTGCTATTCAACAAGGTGCAGCGGCTTATTTAGCACGGCAATACAGAACAATTACCATGGTAGGCGTGGTTTTAGCCATATTAGTTGGCTATTTTTTAGGATTAACTACTGCGATAGGTTTTGTCGTTGGCGCGTTATTATCAGGCGCTTGCGGTTTTATTGGTATGAGCGTTTCTGTAAAAGCCAATGTGCGTACTGCGCAAGCGGCCACTCGCGGCATTGTGCCAGCGTTTGATGTCGCTTTTAAAGGCGGTGCGGTAACAGGTATGCTGGTCGTAGGTTTAGGCTTACTTGGCGTGGCTGGTTTTTACTGGTATCTAGGCGCTGAAAACGCAACTAACCTTGATCCATTAATTGGCCTTGCATTTGGTTCTTCACTTATATCAATATTTGCGCGTTTAGGCGGCGGTATCTTTACTAAAGGTGCGGATGTTGGCGCCGATTTGGTGGGTAAAGTAGAAGCAGGCATTCCAGAAGATGATCCGCGTAACCCAGCCGTTATTGCTGATAACGTGGGTGACAACGTAGGCGATTGCGCAGGTATGGCGGCCGATTTATTTGAAACTTATGCGGTGACTTTAATTGCAACCATGGTGTTAGGTGGTTTGCTGATTACAAATTCTGGTGCAAATGCAGTCATTTATCCGTTAATGTTAGGCGCAGTTTCAATTGTGGCTTCTATCATCGGCTGCTTTTTTGTTAAAGCAAGCCCTGGCATGAAGAACGTGATGCCTGCGCTGTACAAAGGCTTGGCAGTGGCTGGTATTTTATCTTTAATCGCATTTTATTTCATTACGCAATACTTGTTTCCACAAGGATTAACAGCGGGCGATTTAAGTGTTTCAGCCAATCAATTGTTTGGCGCTTGTGCTGTTGGTTTGGTGTTAACTGCTGCGCTGGTGTGGATTACTGAATATTACACCGGCACGCAGTACGCGCCTGTGCGCCACGTTGCACAAGCATCAACCACTGGCCATGCAACTAACATCATTGCGGGCATTGGTATTTCAATGAAATCAACCGCTTGGCCAGTTTTATCAGTTTGTTTGGCTATTTGGACGTCTTACCAATTAGGCGGGTTATATGGCATCGCCATTGCGGCAACTTCAATGTTAAGCATGGCTGGTATTGTAGTGGCACTTGATGCGTATGGTCCGATTACCGATAACGCGGGCGGTATTGCAGAAATGGCTGGTTTACCAAAAGAAGTGCGTGATGTGACTGATCCACTAGATGCAGTGGGCAACACCACAAAAGCGGTGACCAAAGGCTATGCAATTGGCTCGGCTGGTTTAGCAGCATTGGTTTTATTTGCTGACTACACACACAAACTTGAAGGCGCTGGCATTGATGTTAAGTTCGATTTAAGTGACCCAATGGTAATTATTGGCCTGTTTATTGGTGGCTTGATTCCGTTCTTATTTGCGGCCATGGCGATGGAAGCAGTTGGCCGTGCGGCAGGTGCAGTGGTAGAAGAAGTGCGCCGCCAATTTCGCGAAATCAAAGGCATTATGGAAGGCACAGCCAAGCCAGAGTACGGCAAAGCGGTGGATATGCTAACAACTGCAGCTATTAAAGAAATGATGATTCCATCATTATTGCCAGTAGCAGTGCCAATCGCAGTAGGCTTGTTATTAGGCCCAGTGGCACTTGGCGGCTTATTAATGGGTACGATCGTGACTGGTTTATTTGTAGCCATTTCAATGTGCACTGGCGGTGGTGCTTGGGATAACGCCAAGAAATATATTGAAGATGGCAACCACGGTGGCAAAGGATCAGATGCGCATAAAGCAGCTGTAACAGGCGACACAGTGGGTGACCCGTACAAAGACACGGCAGGCCCGGCGGTTAACCCATTGATTAAAATCATTAATATTGTGGCGCTATTAATAGTGCCACTACTACACGTTTAATACGCTAAGTTTAAATTCTTTATGATGTAAAAAAAGGCAGCCTAGGCTGCCTTTTTTTATTACCTCATTAAATTGATTTTAAAAGCTCTTAAATCTTATGCTCTGCGAGCCAGTATCCATGCGGCTTTCAGAGTATCGTTTGCTCTCTTACTATTTATATTATTTAAAACGCGGGTTTAATTTCTGCTTCGTTATAGCGTTTTACGCCATCCATAATTTCCTTATGTGCTTCTGGAATACCAACCCAACCTTCAATTTTTACCCATTTGCCTTTGTCTAAATCTTTATAATGCTCAAAAAAGTGTGAGATCATTTCTAGCCGCCAGGGGGATACATCTAAATAGGTTTTTTGGTAGCCATACAAACCGCACACTTTTTCGACCGGCACAGCTAATAATTTAGCGTCACCGCCTGCTTCATCGGTCATCTGCAACATGCCTAGTGGGCGGCAGCGTACCACAACGCCTGGTAGCAACGGCACTGGTGTAATCACCAGCACATCCACTGGGTCGCCATCGTCAGCAAGCGTGTGTGGAATATAGCCATAGTTGCACGGATATTGCATGGATGTACCCATAAAACGATCGACAAATAGCGCGCCTGTATCTTTATCCACTTCATATTTAACAGGATCGCCCTGCATGGGGATTTCGATAATCACATTGAAATCGTTGGGTAGATCTTTGCCAGACGGGACTAAATTAAGTGACATGTTGGGAATTGCCTTGAACTGAAAAACGGGATTATACGTGACAATTGTTGCTGGTTTATTGCGATTAAAGAAAATTTACAAGGCAGTTATTCTGACTAGTTATTCTGACTTATTGACGGGTTTTTTGTATTCATAAATTTTTGTGCGCTGTTGAAAGCCTTGCCATAATTTTGTCAATGCAAAAAACACGATCACCAAACCTAAGCCACCAATTGTGACTGCGCCTAAGTGATTTTTAATGAGTGGGATATTGCCAAAAAAGTAGCCAGCTAACACGCAAACCAGCACCCAAATAACAGAGCCTGCGGCAGCAGAGCGGGTAAACTTTATAAGGCTCATGCCAGTAATACCCGCCAAAAATGGCGCTAATGTACGAATAACTGGTAAAAACAGACTAATTAGAAAACCTTTTTCACCATGTTTATCGTAAAAAATACGTGTTTTATTTAATGCTGCCTGGTTTGGCCATTTTAAGTAATCTACAAAAAACGCTTGGCCAACTGTTTTGCCCAAATAATAACCAGAAAAATTACCTAAAATTGCAGCCACAATTAATATTGGTAAAAGCAGCCAAATGTTTAATGATGATGCCGCCCAAACTGCGCCGCAAACGAATAAAAATGGATTGGCTGGCAAAAAGAAAAACGGCAATATGCCAATTTGCAAAAAAATAACTACGAATAAAATCACATAAACCAAGTTTGCATGCATGGCCACAAGCTGTGGCAAATGCGCATCAAAATCTAAAATCATTTGCCAGGTTTGAATTAAATAATCCATCTTTACACACTACTTTCGGTGGTGTTTCGACAGGCTAAAATGATTTTAGGCGGTGTTAACTTAAGCGCAAAGTATAACAATAAGGGAATAATCACAAGCTCATCAAGCTGGCCAATGACAGGTAAAAAATCAGGAATCAAATCAAAAGGCATCAGCACATACCCGATGGCTAACCACAATAAAGCCTTGGCTAGTTTTGGTGTTTGCGGGTGTTCTTGCAGGCGCTGATAAAAAGCGAATTCAGCTTTAAGACGACTTGCCAGTTGTTTAAGTTTTTCAAGCATATTTTTACTTTTTACAATTTTTAAAACTTCGTCATACCAGCGAAGGCTGGTATCTAGGCGATCAACAATTTTATTATGGGCCTATTAGCTAAACCATCAGCTTTGATATGTCGTTTTGCTCATTACTTACTTACAAAAAACTACCCTACAAAAATTAACTCATGACAACTTGTAAAATAAAAAGAATTAAAAGTACGCGAGAATGCCATTTTTGCATATATTAAAAATCTGCAATTAACTTGCTACCAGTAAGCTTTTCAAACGCTTCACAGTATTTTTCGCTCGTTTTCTGCGCTACTTCATCTGGCAAGGCGGGCGCGGGTGGCGCTTTATTCCAGCTAATACTTTCTAGCCAATCGCGCACATATTGCTTATCAAAACTTGGTGGATTACACCCAATTTTATAAGTATCCGCAGGCCAAAAACGTGATGAATCTGGCGTTAACACTTCGTCCATCACATGCAAAACACCGTTGCTATCTAACCCAAATTCAAATTTAGTGTCGGCAATAATAATGCCGCGTGTTAAAGCATATTCTGCGGCTTGCGTGTATAAAGCAATGGCTACTTTTGCCACTTCGGCTGTCATTTCAACACCAATTAATGCTTCTACTTGACCAATACTAATGTTTTCATCATGCGCGCCAACAGCGGCTTTACTAGAGGGCGTGAATAATGGCGCTGGCAATTTAGAAGCAAGTTGCAAGCCTGCAGGCAAATTAATGCCGCAAACCGTACCAGTTTCTTTATACTCTTTCCACCCGCTACCAACTAAATACCCACGCACAATCGCTTCAATTGGCAAGGCTTTTAATTTTTTAACAACCACCGCACGGCTTAATTTTCCAGCGCCAAGCTGGGCGCGATCTACATCGTTATTAACAACTGACTCTGGCGCGATGCCCGTTAAGTGATTAGGCACAATATGCGCTAATTTGTTAAACCAAAAATTAGCCATTTGCGTGAGCATCGCGCCTTTATTAACAATACCAGTAGGCAAAATCACATCAAAAGCAGATAGCCTATCGGTGCTGATCATTAACAAAGTATCGGCATCAATATCATAAATATCGCGCACTTTACCTTGGTGAATGCGCGCTAAACTAGTGAGGCTAGTTTGCAGTAATGGAGTATTAAGAAGTGTGTTCATAAATTATTTTAAGCGCAAAAGGTAGGTTAAATAATCATTTTATTTAAGTGAATGTATTTGCCAATTAAACTAGTCAAATTTCTGACCAAAATAGTAAATTAGCTTAATCTATTTTCACCAATCGTCACAATTTTTAAGGTGTTGGTTCCACCCGGGCTGCCAATTGGCTCGCCAAATGTTAATAATACGGCATCGCCCGCTTGCACGGCGCCTGTGCTTAATAATACTTGTTCCATTTCAACCAAAATCTCATCTCGGCCTTTGCCTGCCTGTTCGATTGGGTATGGAAATACATTTCGGTGCAGCGTTAATTTGCGTCTGGCCACTTTATCGGGCGATAACGCATAAATTGGCACGCTGCTATTTGCGCGCGATAACCACTGCGCGGCATGGCCAGATTGCGTTAAAGCGGCAATTACTACTACTTTTAAGTGTTGAGCGGTGAATATAGCTGCAGCGGCAATCGCTTCATCGGTATGCTGCAACTCACCAACATGGCGCGCTGTGCTGTGCAAATTTTCACATTCGCTTTCAGCCGCTAAACACACACGGTGCATGGCCTCAACTGTTTCTAGCGGATAGCGTCCACTGGCAGTTTCGCCAGATAACATTACCGCATCGGTGCCGTCTAATACGGCATTGGCCACATCGGACACTTCTGCCCGTGTTGGGATCGGGCTGTAAATCATCGATTCCATCATTTGTGTAGCGGTAATCACTAATTTATTTTGCGTTCTAGCCATGCGAATCATGCGTTTTTGCAGGCCAGGAATCGCCGCATCACCTACTTCAACGCCTAAATCGCCACGCGCAACCATAATGGCGTCTGCTGCTTTAATAATCGCTTCTAAATTAGTAATTGCCTCTGCACGTTCGATTTTGGCCACGATACTAGCCGTGCCGCCAGCGTTTTTAACACAATTTTTGGCTGCGATCACATCATGCTCATCTCTTGGAAAAGAGATCGCAATGTAATCAGCTTCAAGCGCTACAGCCGTTTTAATATCCTCTAAATCTTTGGCCGTTAACGACTGTGCCGCCAGCCCGCCACCTTGTAAGTTAATGCCTTTGTTATTAGATAACTCGCCACCATTCACAATCACACAATGAATTTTATTGCCATGCACGCTATTAACAGCCATGGTAATACGCCCGTCATCAAGCAATAATAGGTTGCCTGACACCACTTCTTTTGGCAAATTTTTATAATCCAACCCTACTTGCGATTGATTGCCCAAAGCGCAATCAGCATCTAATACAAATAAATCACCCGTTTTAAGCACGATTTTACCCAACTCAAACTTGCCAATGCGTATTTTTGGGCCTTGCAGATCGCACAATACGCCAATGGGGCGATTCAAATTATGCGCGATACGGCGCACGATTTCAGCGCGCTTAATATGATCATCCGCCGTGCCATGTGAAAAATTAAGCCGCACTACGTTAACACCTACGGTAATTAGCCGTGAGATCATTTCCTCACTGCTTGATGCTGGGCCTAGAGTTGCTACAATTTTGGTTTTACGAAGTGTCATTGAATATTCGATTAAGTTGAGAGTTGCTAGAAACCCCTTGAAAAGATTTATAAAAAGATTTGCGGAGAAGAAATCGCTGAGAACAAATCGCTGAGAACAAACCTAAGTTAATCAGTAAGCATGCGGCTTAATTAAGACTGTGTGATTAGATTAACTCACACAATTGGCTGAAATTTATTTGATTCAGCTCTATTATTTGCTTGCACGCATTTCTAAAATCTCAACCGCTGGCAAAGTTTTTCCTTCTAAAAATTCTAAAAATGCACCACCTGCGGTCGATATATAATCGATTTTATCTTCAATGCCATATTTTTGAATGGCTGCAATAGTGTCGCCACCGCCAGCCAAGGTAAATGCAGTTGCATTTGCGATGGCGTGAGCAATGGTTTTAGTACCTTCACCAAATTGATCGAACTCAAACACGCCAACTGGGCCGTTCCACACAATTGTGCCTGCGGTTTTAATGATCTCGGCGATTTCATTAGCTGAATTTGCACCAATATCAAAGATCATATCGTCTGCAAGTACAGCATCTGCTTGCTTTTGCGTGGCCACTGCATCACTTGCAAATTGCTTTGCGCACACCACATCTACCGCTATGGGTATACTGGCGTTACGTTTGACCATCTTAGCCATTAAGTTTTTAGCTGAGGGTATTAAATCATGTTCGCATAGCGATTTACCCACTTCTAATCCGCTAGCCGCTAAAAACGTATTGGCAATGCCGCCGCCAACCACTAATTGATCGACTTTATCAGCTAGGCTTTCTAAAACACTTAATTTGGTTGATACTTTACTACCACCAACAATAGCAACCATTGGGCGCGCTGGGCTTAACAAGGCTTTGGTTAAAGCTTCTAACTCTGCAGTTAATAGCAAGCCCGCACAGGCAACGGGAGCAAATTTGGCTACACCATGCGTGCTAGCTTCTGCCCTATGCGCTGTGCCAAAAGCATCCATCACAAAAATATCACAAAGATATGCATATTTTTGAGCTAGCTCATCGTTATTTTTCTTTTCGCCCGTGTTAAAACGGCAATTTTCTAACACCACCAGCTCACCAGCAGCCACTTCAAAACCGCCATCTACCCAATCTTTAATTAATCGAACAGGCTTATTTAATTTGGCTGCAATCACATCAACCACTGGTTGCAACGAATTTTCACTTGAATAGACACCTTCTTCAGGACGGCCTAAATGCGATGTGACCATTACGCTCGCACCAGCTTTTAATGCATATTCAATTGTTGTCATGCTGGCGGTAATTCGCGCGTCCGATGTGACTTTGCCGTTTGCGACTGGCACGTTTAAATCAGAACGAATCAATACGCGCTTTCCTGAAAGATCTAGGTCTGTGATTTTGATGAATTTCATTTTTAAACCTTAAAATAATTTAGCCACAGATAAAAACAGATAAAAGCGAACTTAGTCAAAATTTTCACGCAATAAGCTCAAGATGGGATGAAGTGCAAGGCGCACTCCACGCAAAAAGCGAAATGTACACAAAGTACATGAGCATTTTGAATACCGCGCAACGCCGCAATTCGCCCATGTTGTGCTTATTTTTCTGCAATATGTTGAACTAGTCTTAATAAGTTACACGTATAACCATACTCGTTATCATACCAAGCTACTACTTTAACAAATGTTGGGTCTAGCATAATGCCTGCGTCGGCATCAAACACGCTTGCGGCTGGTGAGCCCCTAAAATCAGTTGAAACCACTTTATCGTTGGTATAAGCCAGTACATTTTTAAGTGCACCTTTTGATGCGGCTTTCATGGTCGCGCAAATTTCTGCATAAGTGGTCGGCTTAACAAGCTCAACCGTTAAATCGATCACAGAAACATTAGCACTTGGCACACGTAAGGCCATGCCTGTTAGTTTTTTATTGAGTGCGGGAATCACAATACCAACTGCCTTAGCAGCACCAGTTGATGATGGGATGATATTTTCAAATACGCCACGCCCACCGCGCCAGTCTTTATTGCTAGAGCCATCAACCACCATTTGTGATGCGGTTGCGGCATGCACGGTTGTCATTAGCCCGCGTTTAATTTCAAAGTTATCGTGCAACACTTTTACAATGGGCGCCAGTGCATTAGTAGTGCAAGATGCGGCTGAAACAATTGATTGACCTGCATAATCGGCATGATTAACCCCAAATACAAACATGGCCGTATCATCTTTTGGCGGGGCAGATTGCACCACTTTTTTTGCACCTTCTGCCAAATGGCCTTTGCAGCTTTCGGTAGTTAAAAATACGCCCGTGGCGTCTATCACCACATCAACCCCGCTTTTGCCCCATAAAATATGAAATGGGTCACGCTCTTTACTACAAGCAATTTTTTTACCATTTACAATTAACGTATCGTCTTTAACACTAATAGTGCCATTAAAACGGCCATGCACAGAATCGTATTGCAACATATACGCCATATATTCAAGGTCTTGCATGCCGTTAATGGCTACAATTTCAATACCTGAAAATTCTGCTTCTTGCAAAACTGCGCGTAGTGCCATGCGTCCAATGCGTCCAAAACCGTTAATGCCTACTTTAATTGCCATGCTTGATCCTTAGAACGCTTATGTGAATTATTATTTTTCGTCATTGCCACTAAAAAATGACCGCTTTTAAAAAAACAAAAAGAGCCTCAATAAGAGGCTCTTTTAATTAACACACTACTTTTTCATTACAACACTGACTTAACAACAGCCACTACGTTTTCTACCGTAAAGCCAAAGTGTTTCATTAACGCACCACCTGGGGCAGATTCACCAAATGTGTCGATACCCACAACAGCGCCTTCTAGCCCAACATATTTACGCCAAAAATCAGTCACACCTGCTTCAACTGCTACACGTTTGACACCTGGGGTTAATACGCTATCTTTGTAAGCTTTATCTTGGCGATCAAATACGTTAGTGCTAGGCATTGAAACCACACGCACTTTGGTACCAGCAGCGTTTAATTCTGCCGCTGCTTTAACAGCCAACTCAAGCTCAGAACCATTAGCAATAATGATCACTTGCGCGCCATCCACGTCTGATAACACATAGCCGCCTTTACGCATTAGCGCAAATTGCGTCGCATCGTGTTTCATGCCCGCTACGTTTTGACGGCTTAATACTAAGCTTGAAGGTCCATCTTTACGCTCAACCGCCGCTACCCAAGAAACAGCCGTTTCAGTTGAGTTGCCTGGACGCCAAACATCCATGTTTGGAATTAGCCGTAAACCAGCTGTGTTTTCAATTGGTTGGTGGGTTGGTCCATCTTCACCTTGGCCGATAGAATCATGCGTCAATACCGCAATGGTGCGTTGTTTCATTAATGCAGCCATGCGTAATGCACTTTTTGCATAATCAGAAAACATATGGAACGTGCCGCCAAATGGTACTAAACCGCCATGTAAAGCCATGCCATTCATGATGGCAAACATACCGAACTCACGAACCCCGTATGAAATATAGTTACCTGGTTTTTTAGCATCTACATGCACAAAACTTGCGGTAGAAGTTAAGTTTGAACCAGTTAAATCAGCCGAACCGCCTAAAAACTCAGGTAATAATGGTGCCAATGCGCCAATCACGTTTTGTGATGCTTTACGGGTTGCAACGCCTTCTGCTTTTTCGTTAGTTGCCGCAATAATCGCATTGGTTGCTTCTGTCCAATTTGCTGGCAATTGGCCTGTTGTACGGCGATTATATTCAGCCGCTTCAGATGGAAAAGCGCTTTGGTAAGCAGCAAATTTAGTATTCCATGCTGATTCTGCAGCAGCGCCTTTAGCACTTGCATCCCAACCAGCATAAACATCTGCTGGTATCACAAACGGCTCATGATTCCAGCCAATATTGGCACGTGTTGCAGCAACTTCATCCAAACCAAGAGCTGAACCATGGCAATCGTGACTGCCAGATTTGTTTGGTGAACCCATACCAATGACCGTTTTACAGCAAATTAAGCTTGGTTTATCAGTTACTTTTTTAGCAGCAGCAATAGCCGCACCAATCGCGGCAACATCATGCCCATCTACAGATTGCACATGCCAGCCGTATGATTCAAAACGTTTAGCCGTATCGTCTGTGTACCAGCCTTCAATATGGCCATCAATTGAAATGCCATTATCATCCCAAAACGCAGTTAGCTTGCCCAAGCCCCAAGTGCCAGCTAGCGCACAAGCTTCGTGCGAAACACCTTCCATCATGCAACCATCGCCCAAAAACACGTAGGTTTGATGATCAACCACATCGTGGCCAGGTTTATTAAATTGATGCGCCATTAATTTTTCAGCCATCGCAAAACCAACACCGTTTGCAATACCTTGACCTAATGGGCCTGTGGTTGTTTCAATACCAGGCGCATAACCATATTCTGGGTGACCAGCACATTTTGAATGCAATTGACGGAATGTTTGCAACTCACTCATTGGCAATGCGTAACCAGTTAAGTGCAATAGTGAATAAATCAACATAGAACCGTGGCCGTTTGATAGCACAAAGCGATCGCGGTTTGACCAATTAGGGTTTTTTGGATTATGACTTAAATGATTGTTCCATAATTCTTCCGCAATTTCCGCCATGCCCATCGGCGCGCCTGGGTGGCCAGAATTGGCTTTTTGCACTGCATCCATCGATAACGCACGAATCGCGTTGGCTAAGTCTTTACGTGTTGCCATTATATCCCCTTGAAATTTAGCTTGCTTGAATGCTTAAACGATTAATTAAAAACGCTTTTAAGACGCGTTTTTACAAAACGATTATTATTGCCTAAAAGCGTGTTTTCGGCAAGTTTCAAGTGGTTCAAATTGTTATTTTTTGTAATAGTTCACTTGTTTATTCCACTTTATTTGCCTGTATAAATGGTTTAAGATGAAACAATGGATTTTTAAAACAACAACAATTTTCCGAAATTCTAGCCATCGATCACATTGGCATTCGCATTTCTGACCGTGATGTTTCTAAAAATTTCTACGAGCAATTTGGTTTTGTAGAAACCGCCTATTTTCAAGCTGATCAAGCCAACGAAATGGAAACATCAAGTGGTGTGCGCATTAACTTAATTATGAATGGTGCAAAACTGCTAAATAATAAAAATGTTTTGCAAGATGAGCCGATTAAATATGCAGGCTTTACTCATTTAGCTTTTGTGGTTAATGATTTAAGTGAATTGCAAACATGGCTGCAAGCCAATAAAATAGCCATTACCGAAGGCCCTGTGCAATTAAGCCCACGCCGAATCACGCTGTTTATACGTGATCCTGATGGCAATGTTTTAGAGTTTAATCAACTGGTTTAAATTAACAATAACATAGGAGAATAGTATGAAACTTTATGATCTAGAGCCATCTGGCAATTGCTACAAAGTGCGTTTATTTTGCGCGCTGGCACAAATTCCACTAGATTTAGTGCCTGTGGATTTTATGGCAGGCGAGCACAAAACAGCGCCTTATTTGGCCATGAATGCATTCGGTGAATTGCCAATTTTGGATGATAACGGCTTGATTTTGCGCGATTCGCAAGCCATTTTGGTGTATTTGGCCAGCAAATATGGCGGTGAAGCATGGCTACCAAAAGACCTCGCACACATGGCTAAAATCATGCAATGGCTTTCCACTTCAGCGAATAACGTGCAACATGGCCCTGCCGATGCGCGTTTGGTTGATAAATTTGGCTATATGCTCGACAAACCAACTGCCGTTGCCAATGCAAATTACATTTTGCCGATTTTTGAGGCGCATTTGGCCAATCATCAATGGCTAGAAATGAACCGCGTGACCATTGCCGATATTGCTTGCTTTCCCTACATTGCGCTCTCCTACGAAGGTGGAATTTCTCTTGAACTTTACCCAAATATTCGCGCTTGGTGTGCACGGGTAAAAGCCTTGCCAAACTTTATTAGCATGAGCGGCATTTAGCGCATATAGCATTTAAGTTATTAATTGTAACTGCGCTTCAAATGGCTGATTCTTTAAATTGGCCACTTTTTTATTAACAAAAGCCTAGTTATTATCTAACGCACTTTTATTAACCACATATAAGTTTGCACTCATTTAAGGTTGATATTTTTAGCATGAAGCCAACCCAAATCTTTTCAATAACAAGCTGCATTGCAGGGTTATTGTTATGCGTTTTTGTTACGCAAATTAACGCAAAAGAAATAATTGATGAGCCATTAGCCAATAAACGTGCCGAGCAAATTTTATTGGCGCAAGTGTATAAAAGCGGTGTAGATGTAAGCCAATATTTAGTTAGCGAAAAGTACGATGGCGTGCGTGCATTGTGGGATGGCAAAACCCTTTATACCCGCGCTGGGCATAAAATCGCAGCACCATCTTGGTTCACAAAAGGCTTTCCCAAAACAGCATTAGACGGCGAATTATGGCTAGCGCGTGGTCAATTTGATGCGGTGTCAGGCACAGTGCGTAAAGATAAGCCGATTGATGAAGAATGGCGCGGCATAAGTTACATGGTGTTTGAATTGCCAAATGCCGTAGGCACGTTTGAAAGCCGCGCAAAGAAAATTGAACAAATCGTTAACTTAGCTAAAATTGCCCACCTAAAAGCCGTGCCACAATTTAAAATTAGCAACGAAGCCGCATTAAAAAGCCGCCTGAAACAAATGGTAGCAAATGGCGCTGAAGGATTGATGTTGCATAAAGCAGACGCGCTATATGTAACCGGCCGAAATGATGCGTTACTGAAATTAAAACCTTACTACGATGCCGAAGCCACCGTAATTGGCTACACCGCAGGCCGTGGCAAATACAAAGGCAAGCTAGGCGCTTTAATTGTAGAAACGCCAGAAGGAATACGCTTTAAATTAGGCACAGGATTCAGTGATGCACAACGCGAAAACCCGCCCAAAATAGGTAGTTTAGTTACTTACAGTTACCGCGATAAAACTAAAAATGGTAAACCGAAATTTGCTAGTTTTTTGCGGGTGCGGGTGGATTAGTATAAATGCGGTATTCCAAATTCCTTTTCAATAATAATCAAACAGTAAAGTTAGCAATAAAATTGCCCGTTTTCTGTTCATTAAAGAATACTGTAGTGGCTCAATAAAACTGGAGACTTTAATCGAATGATAAAATCATATTGAAGGAGTTTTAAATGAGCAAAGTGAGGGTGTATTTTGAAACAAGTTACAAGTTAGAAGTTGAAAAATGGTGGTAGACCTTGGTCTCACGCAGATGCAAGTATGCAAAGATTTGAACATCAGTCAATCCGCACTGGCTTGATGGGTGAAACAATACCGAGCTGAAGTACGCGGCGAATCAGGTGTTGGTCATCTGCTAACGGCAAAGCAACAATGTATTCCAGCCCTTGAAATGGAGGTGCGTCAGTTGCGAGAAGACAATCCCCGCTAAAAAAGGCGTCAGCTTTTTTGCCAAATACTAAAAATGAAGGTTAAATTGGTTAGATTTTGGCAACAAAAGGCACTCTCGGCCAAAGCAATTTCGATTAGCCGATTCTGCAAGCTGGTTGATTTGCAAGCATCGACCTATTACGCGATTGATAAGCGTGCTAGCTTACCGCAGAAGATAAATCCTACGCAAATTGCCCTCAAAGCGACTTTTATGGCTAGCGGACAACCTACGGTAGCCGTCGTTTAATGCGCACGCTCAACAAGCAAGGTTATACGATTGGGCGTTATCGTGTACGCACCATGATGAGGGCAGCAGCACTAGTAGCCGTTTGGAAACGCAAGTTTGTCCGCACGACAAAGAGCAAACTGACTGGGCGTATTGCACCCAATCTATTACAACAAGACTTTAAAGTGAGCAAGATAAATAGCGTTTGGGTGGCAGACATCACTTACATTCAAACTCAAAGTGGCTGACTGTATTTGGCCGCAGAGATGGATTTATACGCACGTAAGATTGTGGGTTGGTCGTTGGCATCGCAAATGCGCGCAAGCTTAGTGTGTTGTGCACTCAATATGGCAGTTACCACGCGCCAGCCTGTGGCAGGGCTGATTGCGCATACCGATCAAGGTGGTCAGTATGCAAGCGATGATTATTTAGCGTTATTAACCAAGTACCAAATCACGGCCAGCATAAGCGCGCGTGGCAATTGCTATAATAACGCAGTCATGGAACGATTCTTTCTAAACCTAAAAATGGAGCGGGTATGGCAAACGCATCAGGCGAATAATCAAAAAGCGGTAAAAGATATTAGCCAGTACATTGTTGCTTTTAATAATGGCACTCGATTACACTCAAGTTTGGGTTATCTGTCACCCAAACAGTTTGAGACTAAATTGACAGAAAAACCAATCATGTCGATTGAGTCTCCAATTTTAGTTGACCAATACAAATCCATTTTTATTGGCATTGATTCATCGCAATTTCTGGCTGGGTGCATTTCTTTTTGCCACCTTGCTGAATATTATGCTTAAAAGTTTCCCAAGTATTTAATTGCTTATTTTCATTTCGTTTTAAAACTAATTCATTTCTTTTTGTATTTAAATTAACTTTTTTTGAAGCTAAATTGCCTTTGTTAAAAGCTGAATTAATTTTTTTTGTAGTTTTCTGCTTAACGATTTTTTTAGGTAAAGTAGTTTTGACTGGTTCAGAATAAGCAAATTCTTCTTGCATCAAATCAATATTTTCAACGCTAGTTTCTTCTAAACCAACTTTAGGCTCTATAAAAAGCTTACTTTTATTGCTTGATTGAGACGCTTTAATAGGCAAAGTTTTCAAGTTTTTAACCCTTGCCGCCAATGTCTACGATGGTGTCGTAGCTAGTTTAGCAACTGAAAATAGCCCCACAATAATGAATAAACTAGCCAATGTGTGCACCCAATTGCTAGCATTTAAAAACCTCGGTTTAAATCTCGGTTTATTAGCTTGCAATTTGGGCGTTTCATGATTTGACTGATGTGGTTTTGTTGGCTTTTGTAGAGCAGCTTGATCCTTACGTAAATTTGACAAATAAACTTGATAAGCTAGCACATGGGAATCATGCTCCATGCTAGGATCGTAAAACAGTGTTGAAAATGCTTGAATTGAGGGCGGTAAATTATCGTAATAAGAGCGAGATACCAGAATTTGATTCGGTTTAGCCTTGGTTATTAATTGCTTTGCTACTTTAAAAACGTCACCAATAATATTGGGTTGATCTTCAAAATCGTTAACAATGCGCACAGGTTTTAAATGGATGCCAACGCGACCAGACAATGGTGCTAAGCCTTGAATATTTGTGATCAAAATAGCATTAAGCAACTCTTTTGCCACTAGCATAGCGTGTGTTGGTAGCCCAGCGTACGCAATGGCCGCGCCCGTATCAGTCGTTAAAATAATGCGATTGGTATTGCCGATAAATTTATTTGCAATATCAAATAATTCATTTACATGGTTTTTACAGATCATTTTTTCGGCATCTGAAATCAAAGATTCATCATCGCAATTAACACAAATCTTGCAATAGATAGAAACGATGTGTAATTCCCCTGCCATAAATTTACTTAACTAAATATTTAATGATTTAATAAAGTGACTGGTAAAAGAGCTTAGATGTTCATTTTTAA
This sequence comes from Methylotenera sp., assembly GCA_043759515.1. Taxonomy (GTDB): domain Bacteria; phylum Pseudomonadota; class Gammaproteobacteria; order Burkholderiales; family Methylophilaceae; genus Methylotenera_A. The sequence continues at coordinate 19,208 of JAYVLK010000018.1, read as the reverse complement.
CTAACTCTTTTCGACACCTAATCAATGGAAAAAGAATTTTTTGATACGTATAAATTTTGACTAGCGCATAATTTTAATATGGCAAATAATGTTAACCGCATTTATTTCCCTCAAATTATAACCTTGATGGGCATAACTAAATCAAGGATTAATTGCCTAGATTTCATTTCACTACATCAAGGCTACGCTTGCTTACGGTATTATTGATAAAGTTGATGGGCTTTAAAAAATTATGGTGATAAATTTTAATTAAAGGAGATTTGGCAATGTCTGTAGAACTGATTTGTTTGAGCTGGAGCGTTATTTTAGGATTAGTGCATATTTTGGCAGCTGGTCACTCCCGCACATTGGAGCTAGGTGCTGCGTGGAACATGGGGCCTAGAGATGGTGATGCTGCGCCATTGAGCCCATTAACGGGGCGCTTGCTGCGAGCGCAAGCTAACTTTTTTGAAACATTTCCATTGTTTGCTGTTGCCGTTTTAATAGCTGCCGTAACTGAAAGCTTTAGCGCTTATACCTACTGGGGTGCAATTATTTATTTGGCCGCACGGGCAGTTTATTTTCCACTGTACGCTTTCGGTATCCCTGTTGTTCGTAGCATCGTTTGGCTAGCTTCTATTGCCGGCTTGTTAATGGTGTTATTGCCCGTTATGTTTTAACTCTACATTTACTAAGTTAAAATAGTAATTAATAAAATCAGAAAATTTTATTTAAGATTTGAAAAGGATTGTATGCAAAGTAAAGCTATCATTTTAAAAGCTGGCGGCGGATACCATAATGTGACAATTGGTACGCGAGAGGCCGAGCCGCCCAAAGCGGGTGAAATCACAGTAAGGCTTCACGCTAACTCGCTCAATTATCACGATTTTGCAGTGGTTAGCGGCGTTTGGGGGCCAACTGAAGCAAGAATCCCCATGGCAGATGGCGCAGGCGTGGTTGTAGCGGTTGGGGATGAAGTTACAGAATTTGCCGTAAATGATCATGTAGTCAGCACGTTTTTTCCCACATGGCTTACTGGCAAACCATTAGTAGAAGGCTTTGCAACCACACCAGGTGACGGCGTAGATGGCTATGCGCGTGAAGTAGTTACAGCATCAGTTAATGCGTTTACGCTAGCACCAAAAGGCTGGAGCCATATCGAAGCATCAACGCTTACAACCGCCGCATTAACCGCTTGGCGGGCGTTAGTGTGTGAAGATCAACTAAAACCTGGTGACACTGTTTTGATTCAAGGCAGCGGTGGCGTCTCAATTTTTGCTTTGCAATTTGCAAAAATGGCCGGCGCAACTGTTATTGCCACCTCATCAAGCGATGATAAATTAGAAAAACTTAAAGCGCTCGGCGCAGATCATTTAATTAACTACAAACAAACAGCTAATTGGGATGAGATAGCCCGAGAAATAACCAATGGGCGCGGTGTTGACCACGTTGTAGAGGTAGGCGGCCCCGCAACGCTTAATCAATCGATGCTGGCAGCTAAAGTTGGCGGGCATATTTCAGTTATTGGCATATTAACTGGCCTATCTGGTGAGGTGTCAATTATTACTGCGCTAGCTAAACAACCACGGCTACAAGCCCTAATTGTAGGCAACCGCACACAACAAATGGATATGATCAAAGCAATTGAAGCCAATAACATGCGACCGGTAATTGATAAAATATTCCCACTTGAGAATATTGTGGAAGCGTTTCAGTATCAAGAAACTAATCAGCATTTTGGGAAGATTTGTTTGGAAATGTAGGATGGTAGAGATTGACCCAACTGGGCGTATAGCCGATGATTTACTGCACACCCAAATAGAGAAAAACTTTTCTGACTTATTTATTCTCGCTATTTACACTAGATTACCCACCCTATCAATGCTGCCACCGATATAGCCATATACGTCTTAATTTAAGCCTGCATACCCTGCCAGACTTCATTACTAAGTTTAGCTACCGCAATAAAAGTTTAGTTTGTGATGGTGGCTAGTTCCGCATCATCCTATAGTTCGTAGGTGTAATAAGCATTGACTATTGTTCGTTTATAAACGAATATAATAGCATGTACGAAATACGTCATTACTTAACAGAAGATAACAAAGATGTTTATCTTGAATGGTTAAAAATTCAACGTGATATCGTCGCTAAAATTGCCATCGTTAAGCGCATTAACCGAATTGAGTTGGGTAATTTTGGTGACCACGACTTCTGCCGTGATGGCGTGTGGGAGTTGCGTATTGATGTGGGTGCGGGTTACCGCGTGTATTACGCTATTTCGGGCAAAAATATTGTATTGCTACTGTGTGGCGGCAACAAACGCACACAGACAGCTGATATTAATCACGCCTGTGACTATTGGAACAACTGGAAAAAGGAGAACGCAAAATGAGAGATAAACTACACGATGACGCAATGGCTGAGATGTTTAAGCATGACCCCGACTTTGCTTACCAATTACTTAATAGCTTGCTAGAAGACGGCGACCAAGCCGAGCTTTTAATTACCATCAGACAATTAGCCAAAGCGTTTGGCGGTGTGCCAGAGCTGGCAAAACAAACACAACTTAATACAACACAACTCTATCGTACCTTATCGCCAGAAGGCAACCCTGCGTTAAGTAGCTTTTCTGCCATACTTAAAGCCATGGGCATGAAACTGTCTGTGCAGCCAATACGAACGCATTAACAGCAAATCAGACCTAAAACCCACATTAGTATTGGCTTGCAAAGCAATTATGTGGTGGGAATCGTGGTACGTTCCCTATTGTTTTACAAAATTTTTCAAAAAATTTTCATTTTTGATCTGTTTGACCGCTCCAAGCAGACTCAACTTTATCTTTTTAAGCAAATCACTGTAATTAATAGATGCTGTTCCAAACTCATCAATATTTAAATTTTTAGGTAATATAGTTTCAATTTTTATTTGCTCATAAACAAATTTTGTTTTGTCAAATACTCCAAAGCCATTATTTTTCTCGCGCCTAGATTTAACTTTATTAATGCATATCCAATCTTTAATGATATTTGCACATGCCAAAAGGTCAATTTTTGAGTTTGTGCAGTTGTTTCTCCCAATATAATGACGATAATTATTTCCTTGTAACTGGATACCTAAACTAAAATCTTGCTCGCCGTTCGAAAACTTATATTCAATACCAAGACCTGGTTGAGATCTTGAGTAAAAAACATATGTGTTTAAGCTAAACCCTTCAATCGTTTTGTTTAACACTTCATTATTTTTTAAATCGCTAATTAATTTTTCTTGTAAACCATAGTATGCAACTTTACCCACCAAATCATGAAGTCTTGCACTCCTAAAATCTTTTGCTATAACCGAAAAATCATAAAAATTTTTAAAGCTTTCCTTTTCAGCTGTAAATGTTATCCCTTTTTTATAAACTAAATTTATTAAGGTTAATAATTGATCTGTAGATTTTATATAGTCTGCCACAATCTGCCCAAACAAACTTACTGCATCGATCTCAGCAGGTTTTATTGCGGTTAAAAATTCATTCCATTCAATTAACTTCCAACCATTCCAAATAATTTTGGAGAAATCATCTACTTTCGGTAAATCATCTATAAAAAAACACTCAGGCGCAAGCAAAAGTCTATCAGTGTAAATGTTATTCAAACATTCTTTTTGAAGTACTTCATCTGAGGTATTTTTTAAACTATAGGTAGTGGTAATACTGTTTGAATTGAATCTAATTTTGGAAGCTAAGGCGGTTGAATAGTCGCTTTCGATGGAATTAATACTTTTTAGCATATTGTGATTGAAACTTACATGTTCAAACAGCTCAATATGAATTGAAGAAGGCTTTTTATTAACAGCACTTTCATACCCCAAACTATGATTATATTTAAAAAGCTGTTCTTTGGTTGGTATTGATTTAAGCTTTGCTTCAATTACCACTACCTTATTTACTTTTTTTAACTCATTTAGCGCTGGAATAATAATTAAATCTAAATTTGATCTCTCTCTAAATGTCATTACGTTTTTTGGGACTTCACCACCACAAAATAATTTTTGAAGTATTAAGTTCTTAACTTGAGCTTCGTAACTTTGCTCATTGTCAGCGGTAACTTTTAAATCAAGAATAAAAGCTAAAAAGTTGGTATGAAATAGTTCGCGTCCACCACGGGACATATTAAAAGTTGCGGAAGTTTTGAGATACTCCAGTATGTCTATAATTTTTTTACCGTCTGAATCTAGAGCTTTGGTTGGATCATTCATTTTCATTTGTCTTAAAAAAGATAACAGTTCCCAAAGAAAAAATACTAGGGTTTGGCACCTTAATTTTTATCTAAATTGAGAGATCGGTAAAAGCCAGCCTTAATCAGCCTCATCAGTGCCATAATTTGTCGTTTTATTTGAATTCTCAAGCGCTTCGTAACCCTTAGCCTCTTGTTCTATGCGGTATTCACACGTGGCTAAATGCCCTTCTAGCGTGCCGTTAATGGCGGTGGTTTCTAATTTGCAATACACGCAGCGGTATTTGTGCATGTGGCCTTCAACGTGTTCTTGGGGAAAGTCTATGTAATATGGTTTTTTCATTTTCTAGCTTTCAAATATTGAATTTTAGTTTTTTGTTTATTAATTACATGCCGTTAAAATTTGGCCCGCTACCGCCTTCTGGCGGTACCCACACTATATTTTGAGTGGGGTCTTTTATATCGCAGGTTTTGCAGTGTATGCAATTTTGGGCGTTGATCTGTAAGTATTTTTCGTTCTCTTTTTGCACGATTTCGTATACGCTTGCGGGGCAGTAGCGCTGTTCTGGCGAATCATATTTGGCTAGATTTGTTTGCACAGGCACGCTGTTATCTTTTAAATGCAAGTGGCATGGCTGGTTTGCGTCATGCGCAATATTACTTAAGCTGATTGAGCTTAATTTATCGAAAGTGAAAACGCCATCAGGTTTAGGGTAGTTAATTACAGGCATTTGATTGGCCAGTTTTAAGCTATTGTGATCAGATTTTTTGTGCGCTATTGTCCAAGGCGCGCTTATTTTAAAAGCACTTAGCCACATCTCAAAACCACCTAGCATGGTGCCTAGCCATGTGCCAAATAAGCTAAGCATTGGCTTAACATTTCGAACATTGTTTAAATCTTGCCATATATAGGATTGTTGCAAGGCTTTTGGGTAAGCGTGCAACATGCGCGTTGATTGATCATTGGCACTATCAGCCACGTTATAACAAGCATCAAAAGCAGCTTGTGCTGCCAGCATGCCCGATTTCATCGCATTGTGGCTGCCTTTGATGCGTGGCAAGTTCACAAAACCAGCACTGCAGCCAATTAACGCACCACCTGGAAATATTAATTTGGGTAACGCTTGCAAGCCGCCTTCGTTAATGGCTTTTGCGCCGTAGCTTAAGCGTGTGCCGCCACTTAATAATTTTTTGATAGTTGGGTGAGTTTTAAAACGCTGAAATTCTTCAAAAGGTGAACAATGTGGGTTGGCATAATCTAGATGCACCACAAAGCCAATAGAGACCAGCTGCTCACCATAATGATACACAAACGAGCCACCGCCAGTGGTGGCGTTTAATGGCCAGCCAAGGCTATGTTGCACTAAGCCAGCGCGGTGTTGTTCGGGCGTTACCCGCCAAACCTCTTTTAAGCCTAAGCCATATTTTTGCGGATTAGATTCATCTCTTAAATTAAAGCGCTTTTCTAATTGGCCAGTTAACGAACCGCGCACGCCTTCTGCAATTAAGGTGTATTGCGCGCGCAATTCTATGCCTTGCGTATATTGCGCGCTATTAGTCCCATCTGCATTTCGGCCCATATCACCTGTGATAACCCCTACCACTTCACCTGCATCGTTATAAAGCATTGTCTGCGCCGAAAATCCTGCAAAAATATCTACGCCTAACTCTTCTGCCTGCGCTCCCAGCCAACGGCTAACATCACTTAAGCTCACAATGTAATTGCCTTTGTTGCTCATTAAAGGCGGCAGTAGCCAATGTGGTAGATTCCAAGATTTGGCTTGGCTAAAAATTAAAAATTCATCTTCGCTGACCGCTGTTTTTAAAGGTGCGCCTTTTTTTTGCCAGTCAGGGATTAACTCATCCAAAGCAATTGGATCTATCACCGCGCCAGATAATATATGCGCGCCCACTTCTGCGCCTTTTTCTAACACAGTAACGCTAATTTCTTTATTGGCTATTTTGGCCAATTGTTTTAATTTTATGGCCGCACTCAAACCTGCTGGCCCTGCGCCAACGATTAAAAAATCTACTTCGATTACATCACGTTCAATATCTGCCATCCAAACGACCTTTACTTAGCTTTTAAACTATTTCTGTTAAATCTACCAAATCACCAATATCTACTAAATCACTACGCGCAACTCCGTTTGTCAGAGCCTTGCACAGGCTAATAAATTCGCGCATGCCAGTGGTTTGATACTTTTGTTTATGCCATAAAAAATAAAAATAACGGCTTAAATTTAAATTGGGCACCACAATTGGCACCAAGCTACCTCTTTTGAACGCATCTTTTAACGCCAAGCGCGATATACAGCCAATGCCTAAGCCAGATTCTACCGCACGTTTAATGGCTTCTGTATGTTCAAGTTCTAGCCGAATGTTTAATTGGGCGTGACGCCCATGAAAAGCGCGGTCAAACGTTTCGCGCGTACCAGAGCCTTTTTCTCGTAATATCCAGGGGTATTGCAATAATGTTGAAATTGTAGGGTGAGTTGATTTGGTTGGTTGCGATAGCGCCAATGGATGCGAAGGTGCACAAAAAACAACCAGTTCATCGGCAACCCAAGGCTGCACACCAATATCTGCATGTTGACAATCGCCTTCAATCAAGCCTAAATCAAGCTCATGATTCACAATTTGCTGCACGATAGTGCTGGTATTATGCACTTGTAATTGAATGCGACTTTCGGGATGCAGATGTAAAAATTTAGCCACTAAAATAGTAGCTAAATAATTACCAACGGTTAAGGTAGCGCCTATTTTCATGTGGCCAAAGCCAGTTTGGCCTTGAAGTAAAGCTTCAATTTCACGTGCGCGATCCAGCAACTCCACCGCCCGCGGCAACATTTGCAGACCAGTTTCATTAATGCGAAGTGAGTTACCAATTCGATCAAATAATTGCACATTAAACTGGCGTTCAAATTCGCCCAAGGCAGTGCTGGTGGCCGATTGCGACATGGCAAGTGAGTCGGCCGCGCGCGTTACGTTTAAGGTTTTGCTAATGGCTACAAAAATTTCGAGTTGTCTTAAGCTATATTTCATGCCAAAAATTCTATCGGTGTCGTCTCACTTATTTTAACAATGTATCTATTTAATAGATAGCTATCATCTAAATAATCCACTTAACAACTATTAATGGCTTGTATATAATGTGCGTCAACTGGTAAGGATGAATATGAAGATATTAGTAGCTGTTAAACGGGTGGTAGATTACAACGTAAAAGTGCGTATAAAAGCCGATGGTTCAAACGTGGATATTGAAAACGTGAAAATGGGCATGAACCCGTTTGATGAAAACGCGGTTGAAGAAGCGCTACGTTTAAAAGAAAAAGGTATAGCTACCGAAATCATTGCAGTTTCACTCGGTTCTCCAGCCAATCAAGATGTGTTACGCCACGCGTTAGCAATGGGTGCAGATCGCGCAATATTAATTGAATCAGCGCTTGATTGTCAGCCATTAGGCGTAGCTAAATTATTGAAAGCATTAACATTAATAGAAAATCCCGATATTATACTGCTGGGCAAGCAAGCCATTGATGACGATGCTGGACAAACTGGCCAAATGCTGGCTGGGCTACTCAATTATCCACAAGCTACTTTTGCATCAACTATACAATTTGAGGGTAATGAAGTTTTGGTGACGCGTGAAATTGAAGGTGGCACGCAAACGGTCGCGCTAAATTTACCCGCTGTAATTACGGCTGATTTACGTTTAAATGAGCCGCGTTTTGTAAAACTACCCAATTTAATGATGGCAAGAAAAAAGGCGATTCAAACGATTAAAGCTGAGGAGTTAAATGTGGATGCGACTGCGCGCATTAAGCTTATAAAAGTAGCAGAGCCAGCAGCCAGAAAACCAGGTGTAAAAGTAGCTAATCTTGAAGCATTATTAACGCTTTTACGCGAACAGGAAGGTTTAGCTTTATGAGCGTTTTAATTTTAGCCGAGCATGACGGTAAACAGTTAAGTGTGTCTCTAAACCAAGCGGTTACTGCAGCGCAATTTTGGAACGCGCCAATTTGCGTATTAATTGCAGGTCACAATGTTGAAGTTATTGCTCAGAAAGCGGCTTCAATTAAAGGTGTTACTCGCGTGATTACGGCTGATGCTCCACATTTAGCGCATCCGATTGCCGAAGATTTGGCTAGTTTATTAGTAGATGTTGCAAGGGATTATCAAGTTATTTTGAGCGCACATTCTTCATTTAGCCGCAATGTGCTACCGCGTTTTGCAGCGTTAATTGATGTAGCGATGATAACGGACGTGTTAAGTATTCAAGCGGATAATACGTATGTGAGAAGCGTGTACGCAGGAAACATTTTAACCACCATTCAAAGTTCAGATACTGTTCAAGTATTAACAGTACATGCCAGCAATTACGTTGCGGCAGGTTTTAATGAAATGTTACAAGTTGCAAATTTGGCTGAATTTGTTTATGCCAAAACGCCAGCGCCATTTACCAAAACACGCTGGGTGAGTGAAACGCATAATGTTTCTGATAGACCAGCCTTAGGCACGGCAAAAATGGTGGTGTCTGGCGGGCGCTCCCTTGGCAGTGCAGCCAGTTTTGAACAACTTTTATACCCACTTGCTACTAAGCTAGGCGCTGCACTGGGTGCTACTCGTGCCGCTGTTGATGCAGGCTATGCCCCAAATGATATGCAAGTTGGCCAAACTGGCGTCGTTGTGGCGCCAGATTTATACATTGCAGTAGGCGTTTCTGGTGCTGTGCAACATACTTACGGCATGCGCGATAGCAAAGTGGTGGTAGCGATTAACCAAGACCCCGACGCGCCTATCTTTCAAGTAGCCGATTATGGCTTGGTGGCTGATTTGTTTGACGTGATTCCTGCATTAACGGCTGCAATAAAATAATTTAATTAATCTAATTTACAAAAAGAAGAGCTTTTATGAGCAAATATAGTACTGAGCGCGTGTTAAGCGTTCACCATTGGAACGACACTTTATTTAGTTTTAAAACCACGCGAGACGCTAGTTTAAGATTTGAAAATGGCCAGTTTGTGATGATTGGCTTAGAAGTTGATGGCCGCTCGTTAACCCGCGCTTACAGTATTGCCAGCCCTAATTATGAAGAGCATTTAGAATTTTTTAGCATTATTGTGCCCAACGGCCCACTTACATCGCGCTTGCAACATTTAAAAGTGGGCGATGATTTATTGGTAAGCCGAAAACCAACAGGTACTTTAGTCATACACGATTTAAAACCTGCTAAAAACTTATATTTTCTATCAACTGGCACAGGTTTAGCGCCATTTATAAGCTTAATTCAAGATATTGAAGTGTATGATCGATTTGAAAAAGTGGTGTTGATTCATGGTGTGCGCCATGTGAATGAGCTGGCTTATGCGGATTTTATTGAAAATGAATTACCTAATAATGAATTTATTGGGGATGAAGTGCGCAGTAAATTGATTTATTACCCAACTGTAACCCGTGAGCCATATCGCAATCAAGGCCGCTTAACCGATTTAATCAATTCGGGCAAACTGTTCGACGACATTGGTTTGCCGCCCTTAAACCCAGAAACTGACCGCGCCATGATTTGTGGCAGTCCACAAATGCTTGTAGATACCGAGCAACTGCTATCTGATAGAGGTTTTGTCGTATCGCCGCGAATTGGCGACCCTGGGGATTACGTGATTGAACGTGCGTTTGTAGAAAAGTGATAAAAGACGGCGTTAAACTGTGAATATAAACGTCTTTTTTAAAATTGATTTAAAGTTTAAAGAGCCAGTAATGATCGACCAATAAAACAGCGAATAAAAGCGTTAAATAGAGTATTGAAAATTTAAACATGCTTTTTGCAAGTTCGTCGCTGTATTCGCGATACAAGCTTACGGCGTAAAACATAAAGCCAATATTAAGCAACATAACACCAACTAAATAGATCAACCCACTCATACCCATTGCAAATGGCAACAAAGTAACTGCCACCAAAATAATGCTATACAACAATATTTGTAGCCGCGTATAAACCTCACCATGTGTGACAGGCAACATCGGTAAGCCAGATTTAGCATATTCTTCGCGGCGGTACAAAGCTAGCGCCCAAAAATGCGGTGGTGTCCAAACAAATATAATTAGCACCAATATCCAAGCCTCTGCCGACACTGTGCCTGTAACTGCCGCCCAACCTAACGCTGGTGGCATGGCACCAGATAAACCACCAATTACAATATTTAATGGCGTAGCTGGCTTTAAAAATACTGTATAAATAATCGCATAACCTACAAATGTGGCGAGTGTTAACCACATCGTTAGCGGATTAACTAAAAAGTATAAAACGCTTAAGCCAATTAACGCAGTAATGGACGCAAAAATAAACGTTTGATTTGACGTGACTTGGCCAGTAGGTAGTGGTCGCCCGCGTGTACGTGCCATTTTGGCATCTATGCTTTGCTCGATTAAGCAATTAAACGCAGCTGCTGCACCCGAGGCAAGCCCGATACCAAAAGTAGCAGCGAGCAAAATATCTAGCGGCACCATATTGGGTGTAGCTAAAAACATACCTATCATGGCGGTAAATACAATTAAAGCAGTCACACGTGGTTTGCACATGGTGTAAAAGCTCTTTAAGTTTGCGCTAAAACTAGTTAATTGGGTCAGTGCATTCAATTGATACTCACTTTGGTTCATTATTGCCTAAACTAAACATTTTAGCTGCTAGCGATTCGTGGCGGTGTTATTTTGGCATTATAAATAACCAGTATAACCACCAATAGTGCTGCACCAAAATTGTGCGCAACTGCCAATACCAAAGGTAAATGTAGAATTAAATTGGCAATGCCCAGCACTATTTGTACGATTAAAGCCAGACTTAAAGCTATGTTGATTTTTCGAAATTGTGCGTATTTTAAACCATTTAGGATTAAAAATCCCAGGTAAATCAGCGTAACAAATGCACCTATGCGGTGTGTCCATTGAATAGCAGTTAATGAAGCTAATGTTAAATTTCCGCCATCAGCACTTTGTCCTAAATCACGTACCATGTGAAAAGCATCTTTAAAATCCATCTCAGGCACCCAAGCACCATGGCACGTTGGAAAATCAGTGCAAGCTAGTGCTGCATAGTTCGTGCTAGTCCAGCCGCCTAAAAATATTTGCATCAATATAATCACAAGCGAAAATCTAATAAGGTTACGCATTGGATTAGAAACAATGGTTTGTTGGGTATTAAGCATTGCTTGTGGCTTCGGCTTTGCGCTGGCATTCGCCTCTTGAAACCATTGGCGATATGCAATCCACACTAAAAGACCAAGCGTTGTCATGCCGCCTAATAGATGTGCACTCACCACTGCGGGCTTTAACAGCATTGTCACTGTCCACATACCAAGCATTGCTTGAAACGTGATGAGCGCTAATAACCCTGTGGTTAGCCAAGGCGATACTTTGATGATTTTTTTGTATTTCCAAGCCAATGCCGCCAAAGTGATTACTAGCAAGCCGAGCGCTCCAGCTAAATAGCGATGGATCATTTCACGCCAGGCTTTTCCAGTTTCAACAATACTCTCTGGGTAAACTGTTTGCGCACTTTCAATAGCTGACTGACTTTCTGGAACAGTCAATGTACCATAACAACCTGGCCAATCGGGGCAACCCAAGCCTGCATCCGTTAGCCGCACATATGCGCCAAAAACCACGACACAAATAGTTAGCGTTGCGGCAATTAAAGTAAATGATTTTAAAAATTTGTTCATATTATTAACCCGCCCATGAATTTTTTAGTAGTCGGGTTAAATCGCTGCGCAACCCTTTAAGATCATGATCTTTGGTATACGACATCATTAAATTACCAAGTGGATCGACCAAATAAATTTTACCGCTGCTATCTGTTGCACTATCAAACTGCTGAGCGAACTTAAGCGTTTGTACATCTTTATCTGCAACTATTTTTAACTTAGGATTATTTAATTTTAACGCGCCTAAATCAGAGTCAGTTATACCAGCAGGAACAATTAACACGCGCTGTATGCGTTTGTATTCTTTACCAAGTGATATGTGTACTTGCTTGACTATTTGAACTTGCGCCTGACAATCAACGCTACAGCCAGCGTTATCCACCATCACAATACTCCATATTTTAAGCCATTGTTTTGGTGCTAAAATTTTACCATCATTATCTTGTAGATTTGTAAAAGTTAGCGCTTTTGGCGGCTGTATTAAATCTCCATAACTTTTACCAGTTGGACGTAAATCTAGCAGATGTAGCGTCGCCGCAATCGTAAATGGCAACACAAATATAACGGCTAGCAATAATAATACTTTTCTGCCGCTTGTGTTCTGCTTACCGCTATTGCTTGCTTCGCTTTGGGTGTTCTGCTTATTATGAGTACTTGTATTACTCGCTTTCAACATGAATCAACGCTCTACTTTCTTAATATTTAAAACAATATAAATGACAAAAACTGTGAGTGCAAACCCAAACCATTGATAGGCATAGCCTAAGTGTTTGGTAACGCGCTCGCTAGGTATTGGCCAATTTCTAACGAATCCACCTGCGCTACTTTGTGCATCCAACCTAATTAAAAAGGGTTGAACATTAAATGGCACAGATTTTACATAGCGTTTTAAATCTAAATGTTGCCATATTGATTGCCATTTAATACCTTCTACCACTGGCGCTTCTAAAGTAAAAAAACGATCTGCTGGCACACTGATGCTTCCTTCTATGATTTGCAATCCGCTAGGTGTTATAACATGTGGTAATTGACGCTTATTCGCTCCTTTTATCCAGCCTCTATTAATTAAAACAACCTGCTGACTACCTTTGACATGCAATGGCGTTATTACATGGTAGCCAACCTTTGTATTTTCTACCTGATTATCTAAAAATATTTGATAATCTTGCCTATAAATACCTTGTAATTTAACACGTTTGTAATTTAAATCTTTGATACCTATCATCGGCTTGATCAGCGTTAATGGACGCTCAACTTGTCTTGCATTCAATTGTAATTGCTGCTTTTGCTTGAATTGCGCTTTGTTATATTGCCAAAATCCTGCTTTTATAAATAGCACAACGCACACAAGCGTAGCAAAAGACATCAACCAACTTGGTTTAAACGTAAATGTCATTTTAAATAGCAGAACAATATTTTTTAAAAAAATTCATAAATAAATTTTAATTTTAAATTATGGCGTTAAACATGAGTATTGGATTGCAATCTAGCCCAAATATACGCATACTTCAGCGTAAACCTAATTTTAAGATTCTCATGTTAGTAAAAATTCTAATTGTCATTACATTAATAGTAATCGCCATCAGCTTATTTTCAGCACTATTTTATCTTATGAAAGGTGACTCAAACAACGAACGTGTGGTTAAAGCACTCACTTGGCGTATATCACTATCATTAGCACTTTTTTTATTGTTAATGATAGGCTTTTATACTGGCGTCATTGGTCAGCCAAATGTTTAATTTAAAGTTTATTTTTGATTTAACTTTAATTAGTAATTTCTAAATAAACGGATATTTTAATCTTACTAATTTAGTTGGTTTAATGCTTGATTCAAGCCTGTTTTATTAGCTGAAGGAGAGCTGTTATAAAAAGCATATGACAAAGTTACGGTATTAACATCTTTGGGCAAATCAGGACTAACATAAAACCTCAAAGGCATTTCTTTGCTTTCAGCTGGATTTAAGCCTTGTTGTTTAAAGCAAAAACATTCTATTTTCTTAAAATAAAGAGCCGCTAATTCTGGTGTAACACTAGGAACCGCGACACCAATCACATTTTCACTGGCATTATTCTTGGCAACATAGGTTGCCATTTTTATTTCACCTGGATGCACCCGCATGCTGTTAGCCGTTGGGTGAAAACTCCAACCAAGTCCAGGCATACTGCTTCCTGTAAAAATTACCGTCACCCAGCGGTTTTTATCAACTACAATATTTTTGTCAAATGCTGTTGCAGAGCTGTCAGCTTTACCATTTAATCCTAATTTTTTGCACATTACATCATACAAAGGCGCAACCGCAAAACTAAATGCGAGGCCGAAAAACACTATATAACTCAGGCGCCATGCTAATTTTCTGTTTAAAGCTTGCCTATCATTAATTACATCGCTCATAAATATCCATAATTTAATTAAAATAAATAGCTATCACATACAGACCAATTGCGATGATAGCCATTGTGCTAGCTAATAAAATATTCTTGCGTTTTAGTTTTTCTTGATCAGTTCTCATTTAAGTACTCCTTATTTTAAAATCAATATTCAAAGCATTATCATCAATATGATTAAACATTCATTGGCAGACTGTTTGATGTTGATGCAAGTATTTTTTTGATTCGATCTGCCAGTTCACTACATTGCTGGCTGTTCATGTGTTGACCAAATTGTATTTCTTTACCTTGTGAGCGAAAACTTAATCTTAGGCAACCATTTGCTGCTCTGACAATTTTCACTTGAACCCAGTAAACATTAAAAACAATTTGAGTGGTTAATTTATGGTTACGCTGTTCAATAACTACTTTGTCTTCAGCAATAACAATACTTTCATAGTCATTATCGTGACAATTTACACAATAAAAAGCAAAGGCTAATGCGAACAGCTCAAGCCCTACGAAAGGAAAAACTGGCCATAAGCCTACAATTGCGAACCCGACAGCAATCATAACTGGAATAATTGAAAGTAGTACCAATAAAAGAAATCTACTTTGGGCACACAAAGAGCGATGTGGTTTTGAAATAAATTGATATTCAATTGTGTCCAATTTGCGTACTTTCTGTAATTATTTTCTCTCAAATCAGACTTTGTTCGAATATTTAGGTTCCTGCTTTGTTTGTGTATTATCTATGTATTATTTACGTAATATTTATTGTGAATTGTTTCAAATACAATGTAAAAGACGCCACAAGGATTAACCTTGGGGCGCCCTTATAAACGATACTTAGTTTATTATAACCAATAAATAAATATAAACAAAAACAGCCAAACTACATCTACAAAGTGCCAATACCAAGCGACCGCTTCAAATGCAAAATGGTTGTTCGCACTAAAATGACCTTTTATTACCCGCAATAAAATGATACTTAACATTATCGCGCCCATAGTAACGTGTAATCCATGAAAACCTGTTAGTAAAAAGAAGGTAGCGCCGTAAACGCCTGTTTTAATGGTGAACTCTGCTTCATGATACTCAGTTACTTGTAGAAATAAGAAAATAGCGCCAAGTGCGATGGTAAGCACCAAACCAATGATTAACTGATTGCGCTTTTCTTTCATTAAACCCCAATGTGCCCAAGTTAATGTCACGCCAGATGTTAACAGCAGCAACGTATTGATCGCAGGCAATCCCCAAGCTGCCATTGGAGTGAATGCTTCTTTAATTGCGGGACCTGCGCTTGGCCATGTTCCAGCAAATCCTGGCCAAAGTAGTTCAGCATCACCAAGCCAAGGTAGTGAAACATTACGTATGTAGAATAATGCTCCAAAAAAAGCTACAAAAAACATGACTTCTGAGTAGATAAACCAACCCATGCCCCATCTAAATGATTTATCTACTTGCTTATTTAGTAAGCCCCCAACGCTTTCTCTTATTACCTCACTAAACCAGCCAAATAATAAGTATGCAAATATCAACGCACCCGCGATCATTAGCGGCTTGCCTGTAGCCATTTTATTTAACATCATGGCAAAGCCACCAGCCATCAAAAACAATGCAGATGAGGCAATGACAGGCCAAAAAGACGGCTCTGGCACATAATATTTTTTATTTTCAACAATCATAATTACTTCCTATTAATAGTTCTTATTAATGCACTATTTTACTACTGGCGGAGTGTCAAAAGTGTGGAAAGGCGCAGGTGATGGCACTGTCCACTCTAAACCTTCGGCACCATCCCACGGTTTGTCACCCGCTTTTTCGCCACCTTTTACACATTTAACAACAATGTATATAAACAATAGCTGGCTCAAACCGAGAGCAAAAGCGCCATACGAAGAAATCATATTAAACTCTGCAAATTGTTGTGAATAATCTGGAATACGACGAGGCATGCCAGCTAAGCCTGTAAAGTGCATTGGGAAGAAAGTAACGTTAAAGGCAATTGTGGTGATCCAAAAATGTGTTTTACCCAATTTTTCGTCGTACATATGACCCGTCCATTTTGGTAGCCAATAATAAACACCACCCATAATCGCCATTGCAGCGCCAGAAAATAATACGTAATGGAAATGCGCAACTACGTAATAAGTGTCTTGGAGTTGAATATCTACAGGAAGAATTGATAACACCAATCCGCTGAAACCACCAATTGTAAATAAAAACACCACAGCGATTGAAAACAACATTGGCGTTTCAAAGGTAAGAGAGCCTTTCCACATTGTGGCTACCCAGTTGAACACTTTAACGCCAGTTGGGATCGAAATTAACATGGTGCTGTACATAAAGAACAATTGACCTGCCACTGGCATCCCAGTTGTAAACATGTGATGCGCCCAAACGACGAAAGATAAGACCGCAATAGCAGCTGTTGCGTAAACCATTGAAGCGTAACCGAATAAAGGCTTGCGTGAGAATGCAGGAATGATGGTTGATAAAATACCAAAAGCAGGCAATATCATAATGTAGACTTCAGGATGACCAAAAAACCAAAACACGTGTTGGAATAAAACAGGATCACCACCACCAGCTGCATTAAAGAAATGTGTACCAAAATGGCGATCAGTGATTAGCATAGTTAATGCACCAGCCAGAACTGGCATTGCCGCAATCAGCAAATAAGCTGTAATTAACCATGTCCATACGAACATTGGCATTTTCATCATGGTCATGCCTGGCGCGCGCATGTTAAAGATGGTAGTAATGATGTTAATAGAACCCACAATAGATGAAACACCTAAAATGTGCAGCGCCAGTATGCTCATGTCTATAGATAGGCCACCTTGAATTGATAGCGGTGGGTACATTGTCCATCCACCAGCAGCTGCACCGCCTGGAACAAAAAACGAACTTAACAAAAGAATAGCAGCTGGAATCATCAGCCAAAAACTCATGTTATTAAGTCTTGGAAACGCCATATCTGGCGCACCAATCATAAGCGGAACCTGCCAGTTAGCAAAACCAACGAATGCAGGCATGATAGCGCCGAAAATCATGATTAAGCCATGCATGGTTGTGAGTTGGTTAAATACTTCTGGTCGTATCAGTTGCAAGCCTGGCTGAAATAGCTCAGCGCGAATGCCCATCGCAAGAGCACCAGCAAACATAAACATGGTTAAACTAAACCATAAGTACATTGTGCCAATATCTTTATGATTGGTAGATGTCACCCAGCGCATAATGCCTGTCGGGTGGCCATGACTGTCATGTGCGTGATCATCATGGTGTGTTGTGGTGGTTGTGCTCATCAAATTCTCCTAATAACTTTAAGCTGACTGACTTAATTTAATAAAACAAACGAATATACTATCTTGATGCTTTGACTTGGGCTGGCTGAATTATTGGATCAACATTCGCTGCGTTACCTAGTGATTGGCGAGTGTAAGTAATCACAGAAGCAATCTCTACATCGTTCAATTGGCCTTTCCACGCTGGCATCACACCCTTACCATTAAGCAATCTATCCATTTCACCATCTTTTAGATACTTACCATCGGCTCCAAATATTGGGCCAAGCGCGATCTTACTACCAGTAATTGAGGGAAATGCTGGCGGCATACCTGCACCACTAACTTGATGACAAACTGCACAGTTTTTTTCGTAAACGAGTTTACCATTTGCGATTAAATCTTCTTTGGTCCATGCTTTATCAGCACCAGCTGCGGCTACTTTAGCTTCTTTATTTTTTGCAACAAGCCAGGTAGCGTACTTTTCTTCACTTACTGCTTCAACCACAATTGGCATGTAGCCATGCGCTTTACCACACAGCTCAGCACATTGGCCTCTATAAGTACCGGGTTGATCAACTTTAAACCATACCTCTTTAATAAATCCTGGAATAGCATCTTGCTTGATACCGAACTCTGGAACCCAAAAAGCATGTATGACGTCATTTGCAGTTAGCAAAACTCTTACTTTTTTACCAACAGGAACTACCATCGGATTATCTACTTCAAGTAAATAATTTTCACTTTTTTCAGAAACATTATTTATTTGATCTTGACTTGTTGCAAGCGAACTTATAAAGCGCACATCTTTGTCAAGGTAATCATATTCCCATTTCCATTGATATCCCGTTACCTTAACTGTCATGTCGGCAGCACTGGTATCTTTCATTGCAAAAATTGTTTTTGTAGCTGGTATGGCCATTGCAACTAAAATCACTGCGGGTATCACTGTCCATATTACTTCGAGCATGTGATGCTCATGAAATTGTACTGCTTTATGACCAACAGATTTACGATGCTTGTAAATTGAGTAGAACATAATAGAAAACACAATTACAAAAATAGCGGTACACACGTACAAGATTAACATGTGTAAATCATAAATTTGCGCAGCAATTGTGGTAACTGGTGCCTTTAAGTTCAGCGCGTAATCCGCTTGAGCTGAACCAGCTACTAACATTAACAGTGAACCAATGAAGGAAATAGCTTTTTTATACATAACTAAATCTACCTTAAACGAAAATTATTGAACAACAAAATAATATTTTAAATTGTAGCGCACAAACGCTTGATTAGCTGTTGCCTCAAGAGCTTAAGAATATGCGCTTAGAGAAACTAAAAAATTATTTTCTTACTTAAACTTACCAAAACTTTTGAATGCAAAAGCAATTTAATAAATTTTTGTGTATGACTAAAAACTTAAAGAGCCACTTATGCAAACTGAAACTAATGACCTGCATTTGCTAATAGAATTCAATATTAGTTACAAAACTAGCACAAACTCTTACTAATCTCAATTGAAAATTTACATTTTAGTTACATTTTTGCTTTTTTTGGTGCCGGGAGGGGGAATCGAACCCCCACGTTGTCGCCAACGCGGGATTTTGAGTCCCGTGCGTCTACCAATTCCGCCATCCCGGCTTGAGGTATA
>JAYVLK010000017.1:0-36501 GCA_043759515.1 Methylotenera sp. | reverse complement strand
TTAATGGAGCATTTTGTAGCTGGGACGACAGCAAGGTGTGCAGCGGATCTGATAGGAGTGAATCGCAACACAGCAGCCTATTATTTCCAAAGACTGCGTGAGATTATTGTTTTTCAAATAGACCTAGCATCTCACGAAGTGTTTGCAGGTGAAATTGAAGTCGATGAAAGTTATTTTGGCGGGACACGTAAGGGAAAGCGAGGCCGAGGTTCAGCAGGTAAAGTGCCTGTATTTGGCCTGTTAAAGCGCGGTGGCAAGGTCTATACCAAGGTAATTGCTGATGCTAGCAGTCAAACATTAATGCCGATCATTGCAAATAAAGTAATACCAGATAGCATCGTGTATTCAGACTGTTGGCGAGACTACAATGCATTAGATATTTCTGAGTTTAAGCATTACCGTATTAATCATTCGAAGTTGTTTGCAGATAAGCATAATCACATAAACGGGATTGAGAACTTTTGGAATCAAGCTAAGCGGCATATGCGTAAGTTTAACGGTGTACCCAAAGCTAATTTTGTGCTGTTTTTGAAGGAGTGCGAGTGGCGTTTTAACAACCCAACACCACAAGCACAGTTATTACAATTAAAACAATGGGTTAAACAACATATGGGTTAGTTATCTAGGACAGCCCCAATTGTTTTTAAATTTTCAATAGTTTGATTTTGCGGCAGGCGTTGCAAAAAATCATTGCCACCAAGCTCAACGATCAATAATTTAGGCTGATGTTTGGCTATTAGCTCGGGCAAACGCTCTAGTCCGCCTGCTGTGGTGTCACCTGAAATACCTGCATTGATAATATTCCAGCTAGTGGCTTTGGCTAATAAACTAGGGTAATCTTCACCCGCATTTGCACCCGTGCCATAACTTAGGCTATCACCCAAAATAAGTACGGTTGCGCCTTGCGGTATCGTTAAGTTTTTTGGCTTTGAATCGCTACATGACAATAATAAAGCAAATAAAATTGAGACGAGAATTAGAATTAGTTTATTCATATTTATAAGTATTTATAATGATTAAGTAAATGAGCCAACTAAGGCAAGCCTGCAAGGCGCACGGATACTGGCTCGCAGGGCATCTTTATTAAATGTTTGATCTGCGATCATGCACTAAACTATAAAGTAATGGCAGCACCAGCAGTGTTAGCAAGGTAGATGACAACACGCCGCCAATCACTACTGTTGCTAATGGTCGTTGCACTTCTGCCCCCACACCTGTGGCGATTGCCATGGGGATAAAGCCAAATGAGGCGACAAGTGCGGTCATCAAAATTGGGCGCAATCTTGTAAGCGCACCTTCGCGTATGGATTCATTGAGTGCCTTTCCTTCATCGCGTAAATTATTAATAAAAGTAATCATCACCAGCCCGTTTAGCACCGCCACGCCTGATAACGCGATAAAGCCAACACCAGCAGAAATGGAAAGCGGAATGCCTGTAAGCCATAAGGCGGTAACACCACCAGTGAGCGCAAATGGAATGCCGCTGAACACGATTAGGCCATCTTTAAAGTTGTTAAATACTGCATAAAGCAGCATAAATACAATCAACAAAGCTAGCGGGATGACGATTTTTAAACGGTCAGCGGCAGATTTTAACTGCTTAAATGTACCGCCCCATTCTAGCCAATTGCCAGCAGGTATGTTGACACTCTTGGCGATGCCCGCCTGCGCTTCGGCCACAAAACTGCCAATATCGCGATCACGCACATTAGCAGTTACCACCACATTACGCTTGCCATTGGCGCGGCTAAACTGGTTTGCGCCTTGGGCTACATCTAAAGTGGCCAGCTCGCTTAAACGCATGTAAGTGTTGCTGTTGTTAACATTCAGCTTAATTGGCAGGCGTTCAAGCATTTGCGTATCTAAGCGCTGCGCAGCATCTAGGCGTACCACAATATCAAAACGTCTATCGCCATCATATACCGCACCTGCATTTGCGCCGTTCATGGCAATACTTACTGCGGTTTGAATATCCTCCATATTCACCCCTAAACGCGCGATTTTTTCACGATCAATATTCACAGTCAATACAGGTAAACCCGTAGTTTGCTCTACTTTAACATCGGCATTACCTGCGGTTTTTTCTAGCACTTTTGCAATTTGTTCAACGGTCTCCATCATTACTTCTAAATCATCGCCAAACACTTTTACCGCCACATCACTTCGCACGCCAGATATCAGCTCGTTAAAGCGCATTTGAATAGGTTGAGTAAATTCATAATTGTTACCTGGCACTTTAACAACTGCTTTTTGAATTTGCGCAATTAATGCGTTTTTACTTAAACTTGGATCTGGCCATTCTGATCTTGGCTTTAAGATTAAAAACGTATCTGCCACACTAGGCGGCATGGGGTCGGTGGCGATTTCTGCCGTACCCAGCTTGGCATATACTTTATCTATTTGCGGAAATTTTTTGATGGTTTTTTCCAGCTCCTCCTGCATGGTCACCGCTTGGCTTAAGCTGGTTCCTGGTATACGCAAAGCATGCAAAGCAATATCGCCTTCATCTAAGCTAGGTATAAATTCGCTACCCATACGGGTAACAAGCAAGCCACTCAGCACTACTGATGTTAAAGCAAACGTTAGCACCACGGCTTTATTGACAAGCGTCCAATCTAGCACAGGCGTGTAGATTCTTTTGGCCCATCTCATCACAAAATTTTCTTTTTCTTCTACACGTCCAGTTACAAATAGTGCGATGGCAGCAGGAATAAAAGTCACAGAAATAATCATTGCGGCAATTAACGCAATCACTACTGTAAAAGCCATTGGGTGAAACATTTTGCCTTCAACACCTGTGAGTGCAAAAATAGGTAAATACACCGCTATGATAATCAACTGACCGTAAATCAACGGTCGGCGTGCCTCGCGGGCGGCTGAAAACACCTCAGTAAATCGCTCTTGCTTGGTTAAATTACGGCCTGCTAATTGTTGGGCATGTGATAAACGTCGCATGGCATTTTCTACAATCACCACCGCACCATCAATAATAATGCCAAAGTCTAGCGCGCCTAAACTCATTAAGTTGGCACTGATTTTATTGCCTACCATGCCTGTAAACGTCATTAACATGACTAGTGGAATCACGCACATGGTAATAATGGCGGCGCGAATATTGCCTAGAAACAGGAATAAAATAGCAACCACTAATAACGCACCCTCCAGCAAGTTCTTTTTAACTGTGTTAATCGCTTTATCAATCAAAATGGTGCGGTCATAAACCGTATTAGCAGCAATGCCGGCTGGTAGCGTTTTATTGATTTCAGCCAGCCTATTTGCAACAGCAAGTGACACCTCACGGCTATTTTCGCCCATCAACATAAACACTGTGCCCAGCACCACTTCTTCTCCATTTTGGGTAGCAGCGCCAGTGCGTAAATCGCTGCCTATTGATACTGTAGCCACATCTTGCACACGAATAGGCGTGCCGTTTCTGGTGTCCACAACTACGTTACTTAAAGCAGTTAGTGCTAAATCTTGATTTTTACTATCCAGCACTATTTGGCCTGGCACCCGAATTAAATATTGCTCGCCCAACTTTTCAATATAGCCTGCACCCTGATTGTCAGTATTTTTTTCTAGCGCATTTAAAATATCCGTTAGCGTTAACCCATAATTCACCAGCGCATCTAAGTTTGGCGAAATTTGAAATTGCTTGCTGTAGCCGCCAACCGTATTGATTTCGGTGACCCCAGGCACATTGCGTAGTTGTGGCTTAATAATCCAATCTTGCACTTCACGTAAATCCATCGCGGTATAAGGTGTGCCGTCTGATTTTAGCGCGCCAGGCTTGGCTGACACTATCCACATAAAAATCTCACCCAAGCCAGTGGCGGTTGGGCCCATTTCAGAACTAATACCAGCGGGCAACTTTTCTTTTACCTGCGCGATACGTTCAGCTACAAGTTGGCGCGCAAAATAAATATCGGTGCCTTCTTTAAAAACTACCGTCACTTGCGATAAGCCATAACGTGAAATAGAGCGTGTTTCTTCCAAATCAGGCAGCCCAGCCATCGCCGTTTCTATCAAGTAAGTAATCCGTTGCTCGGTTTCTAATGGCGAATAACCTGGTGCGCTTGAGTTGATTTGCACTTGCACATTGGTAATATCGGGCACTGCATCAATCGGTAAATGCTGATAACTAAAAATGCCGAAAACCGCCACGCCTAAGCTAATTAACATAATTAGCCAACGCTGATCTATCGCTAACGCGATAAGCTTTTCAAATAAACCGTTTGCAGCAGTTGTCATTAAATCAAGCGGCTTGCCATTACTGCTTTTTAAAAGACTGGTTTCTGAAAGACTCTTTTCTGGCTTAATGATCATGGGTGGCTCCTGCTTTGCCTAGTTCCGCTTTAACCACAAAGCTATTGCCTGCCGCGTATTGCTCGCCTTCAATAAGGCCTGAAAGCACTTCTACATATTTGCTATCACGGCGACCCAACTCAACCGGCCGTGCTTCAAAATAATTACCATATCGGCCAAACACCACATCGCCATATTGCAGGCTTTGTATCGCCTCAACTGAAACTGCCAGCGGCACATTCACTTCTTCTGCCACCAAATCAATATTTACAGGCAAGCCAACTAACCAATTTCTTTTTTGATTGTTAAGCACCACACGCGCAGTGGCGGTGCGGCTTTGAGAGTCTATTAATGGGGCAGTGTAGGTAATTTTTCCAGTTTCGGTTTGTGCAAAAGCGGTGGCGCTTACAGCCACACTTTGCCCCACTTTAACAACGCCTAAATCTTTGGTGGGAATGCTGATTTCTGCCCATACCGTATTTAAATCGGCCACTTCAAATAGTATTTGCAATAATTCGATCACTTGCCCGTTAACTACCTGCTTACGTGTAACTACGCCATTAATGGGCGATTTTAACGCGTAGCCATTACCATTAGCGGCTACATCCATACTGGAAAGCTTTTGTTGTTGGCGCGATACTTCTATTTCTGCCAATTGCATATCGTTTTTCGCTGCTAAATAATCTTGCTCAGCCGAAATTTTCTCGCGCCATAGGGTTTCTTCGCGCTTTAATGTGGTTTTGGCTAGATTCAAGCGTTGCCGCGCGGCGGCTAAATCGCCACGATGATCAACCAGTGTAGGGCTAGCAATAATCGCTAATGTTTGGCCTTTTTTAACCATGTCGCCCACATTTGCCGTCACATTATTAACCACGCCGCTTATCCGCGGCAGCACTTGCACGGCGTTGTCTGCGTTTAACTTAATTTCACCGATCAAGCGTAAATTGGTTTGAATGTTGGCAGGCGCGGCGGTTAACACCTCAATTGCATTATGTTTAAGTTGTTCATTCGTTAGCGTAACCCTAGCCTCTACTTGATCGTAGCCAAATTGATGCGTTTTGCCAGCATAGCTTGCATTTATAGCTACTTTAAAAGAATGTGGTTCTACAACAATAGCTTGCGATGTTAAATAATCGTTTTCTGGCGCAAATTTAAATGTTTGAGGCAATCTGCCTAGGCGCGATACGTTTAATTGAATGGCTGATTCTTTGGCCGCCAATGGCTTGCCATTTAAGTAGGTGTAAAGCCTAAATTGCGGTGGCTGATCTTGCTCAAAAATAGTCACCTCTACTGCATAATTACCGTCTTTAAACAGCTTGCCGCCATGCGGGCCTTTAACCATTTCGGTCGCCATTGCAGAATGATCATGATCATCCGCCACTTCTTTTTCCTGATTTTGCGGGTTTGGCATTTGTAGTTTTGCTAAATGATCTTTTTCATGATCATGCCCGCTTTCGCCATGTTTTGGCGGCGTTAATTTATCTGGCTCTTTTGCATGATTATCTGCATGCTCGTCTTTTTTTATCGAACCTTCTGCATGTTCGCCATGACCTGCCTCTGCCTCTGCCATCGGCTTATCGGTTTTTAAAATCAACCCTGCTGCTAAAATACCAGCCAATATAATCGCAATTACTAACACCATTTGTTTGCTTAATTTCATGGTAATTCCTTTATATTCGTGTGTCCTAAAATGCTTTGAATGTCTGCCTCTGCAAGGCGTGCCAATGCTAGCGTTTGCAGGTGTTGCGTTTTAGCTTGAAACAGCGTGCGTTGGCTATCTAGTACTTCTAAAAAGCTAAATTTGCCAAATTCAAAGCCTTTACGCGCGGCTTCGTACGCACTTTGTGCACCTGGTAAAATGTCTTTGTTGTATAAATTAATCGATTCCACTTGCAGCTGCCTGCGGTTGTAAGCATCGACCAAGTCTGTTTTTAATTGATTTTCTAAAACGGTTTTTTCATCAACTACTTGATACTCGCGCGCTTTTGCACTTTGCAAATTACCCTTATTTTGATCAAACACAGGGATAGGAATAGATAAACCTACAATGGCTTGAGTAATGCCGCCCAGCTCTTCATTACGTTGTGCACCAAGGCTAATTGTCACATCGGGCGTTTGTTTCGATTTCTCAATGGACGTTAATTTTTGAGTTTGGCTAATATTAAGCACAGCTTTTTTAAGCCGCGGTGAATCAGGTAGTTGTTGCATTAATTGCGGTAAAGCAGGTAATTCTTGCAAATTTTCTAATTCACCCACTGCGCTAAAGTTTGTTTGAGTAACATTTAAATAGACCCCGTCATTTGTACCTGTAACCCATAAACTTAGTAAGCGTTGTTTGGCAGAAACTAATTGTTGGCGAGCTTGTGCCAGTTCTAACTTTAGGCCAGCTTCAACAACGCGCGCTTTCGTTTCTTCAACTGGCGACACCTTACCTGCCAATACCCGCTTAGCAGTTGCTTCTTTCGATTGACTGGCAATTTGTACTAAATCTTGAGCCAAATTAAGCGTTTGTTGTGCAGCTAAAACTCGATAAAAGCCTGCATAAACTTGTGCGCTGATTTGAGCGCGGGTAATTGCGATATCGGCATCAGCAACCGCCATATTGATTTCTGCTGCATCAATACGCGCGGTTCGCTTGCCTGCAGTTTCTAATTGCTGGCTAACGATAAGTGATGAAATGCGATTTTGGCTGCGTAGATCTTGAATTTGACCAGTTAACACAGGGTTTGGTCTTAAAGCGGCTTGTAGTTGCTGGCCACTTTCTATTTCACGCCCGCGCATTACCACGGCTATGTTGGGGTTTGCTTGTAATGCAAGTGCTGTGGCTTGTTCTAGGCTAATATTTTCATCAGCAAAAACTGGCAAGCTTAATAATGAATTAAATACAAAAAATAATAAAAATCGTATTGTGCGCACACCAATCTCCTAAAAATTAGAAAATCGGCGAGCAATTAAAGCATAGGGGTTTAATGCTTAGGGGGTTAAAAGTTAGGCTAAAAATTTGCTCGCCGAATCAAATGGCGGCAAACCAATTGGGGCGTTCTAGGGCAGAGGCAGGTGGGGCGTGATAGCTAAATAGATAAAGGCTTAAGTAACGATAAATTTGAGGCGAAAAATTGGGCAAATATTGGCTAAATTCGATATCGCCACTTAAATGTGTAAAGCCATAATGCACATGATTGATAGTATTCGCTTTATCTACATTAAGGTTTTTGTCGCTAGCCTCATCATCGCTCGTATCAACACTAGCCATGTCCGCTGTGTCTACCTGATGTTCATGATGCCCAAAGTGATCATCTGATTCGTGGGTTGTGTGTGTTTCGTAATTAGCAACCGCTGCCCATGTCATTTGCAGGGGTAGCAAAAACATGAAAAGTATTAATAAAAGCTTTTTCATTGGCTTAAAAAAATTAAAACAGATTTTTAAACCGCAAATGAACTGCCACAACCACAAGTTGAGGTAGCTTGTGGGTTGCGAATCACAAATTGTGATCCTTGTAGATTATCTTGGTAATCAATCTCGGCACCCATTAAATATTGCAGGCTCATCGGGTCTATCAACAATGTCACCGTATCCTTCATCACTTGCGTGTCATCATCGTTAACTTCTTCTTCAAACGTAAAACCGTATTGAAAGCCAGAACAGCCACCACCGCTAACAAACACACGCAATTTCAAATCAGGGCTACCTTCTTCTTCAATCAATTCTTTCACTTTTTTAGCCGCATTATCGGTAAAAACCAATGGTGTTGGCATTTCCATATCTGGGGTGTTAATTATCGCGCTTCCAGTCACTGCATTCATTTTTTACTCCTTAAACTGCTAATTCAACCAAATATCGATTTTCAATATTTGCATTTAATTCAACTTAATAGAACATTAATGGGGATTAATGTTCGATATTGCAATAATTATTATTAATTCGACTCATCAGCTACATGATCGCCCAAGTAAATAAGCTTGCCTTCAATTACAGCACCAGTATGCATTTCTAACGATTTATAATGCAAATCACCCGTAATACGCGCTTTGGTTTGCAATTCTATAAATTGGCTAGATTTAACCGTACCGATTACTTTGCCGTTAAGCACAATTTTTGCGGCGGTTATAGCGCCTTCAACCCGACCATGTTCACTAATAATAATGGTGCTTGGTGTATTATTTTGCTCACTTACGTTACCGCGAACCCCACCATCAACGCGCAAACCACCACTAAAATGTAGATCGCCTTCTAAGCGTGTTTCAGCACCTATTAGCGTATCAATACGACTATCTATTTTGTTTGCTTTTTTTGAAAAAAACATTTTGTTCCCCAAGCGATTAATCTTTGACGGCTATTTTGGTTTTTTGCCGTTCAACATGTTTTTGTAAAAAAATAAATCTTCTTTGATTTTGAGGTTCTCATCTTGAACGCTTGCAAACTCTTTAGCAAGGTTATTATTAGTTGCCAGCTCAATTTGTAGCTGTCTTTGCGCGCTAACTAATTTGGTGATGAGTTCTTTGTTTTCAATAATTTTATATTGGAGTTGTTGTTTCGCATTATCATTCGTGTGCAATAACCAATAGGCAGCGCCAAAACCAATAACCGTAAACGCTAACGCAAGTGCGCCTTGAAAATACCACGGCCTTTGAGAGCGCACAGCTACCTGTTTGGCTGTAAGCCCAAAGTGACGGCGGATTTTACGGCGAACTGGTTTCATAGAGTTAATTCAGACGCAGCGTTCAATTAAATACATAATGTCTATTTTTTAGTAGATTTATGGTGTTAACCCATTCAATCTATCGCCAATAAATTGGTCGACGTAGATGCAATCTTGTAAATTGCATTTTACTTGATATTAGCGTTTTTTGTGCGCGCACTTACGGCATAACGTGCACTTACGGCATTAGTGGCACAACAGTTAAGCCACAATTTTCATCAAACCCAAACATTATATTCATGTTTTGCACGGCTTGGCCTGCCGCTCCTTTTACTAAATTATCTTGTACTACTACCAAGCTTAAATATGGCGTGCCAGTTTGTTTATGTAAGGCAATACGTAATTGATTTGAGCCACGTACAGAGCGGGTTTCAGGCAATTTGCCAGCTGGTAACATATCCACAAATTGCTCAGTTGCATAACGCGCTTCAAAAAGCGCTTGCAAATCGGTAGCCTTGCCTTTTTCGTTTAATTTAACATAAATGGTTGATAGCATGCCTCTAATCATTGGGATTAAATGCGGTACAAAAATAAAATCTATTTTATGGCTGCTAGCTTGATCACCAGCCATTTTTATCATTTGTGCATGAATCTCTGGCTGATGCCTGTGCCCTGCAACTGCGTAAGCTTTCATATTGTCACTTGCCTCGGCAAATAAACTAGCCACTTCGGCTTTTCTACCCGCACCAGATACGCCAGATTTACAATCAGCAATAATAGGTGCGCTAAAATCAATCAAATCGTTTTCAAATAATGGCGCTAAACCCAATAAAACTGTTGTGGGATAACAGCCAGGGTTGCCTATCACTTGCGCGGTTTTAATTTGTTCGCGATACAGCTCTGGAATGCCATAAACAGCGGTTTCAAGAATATCAGCGCAGCTATGTGGCATTTTGTACCAGCGTTCAAAAATCGCCTTGTCAGCCAATCTAAAGTCAGCCGCTAAATCGATTACCTTCACATTGGCTGCAAGCAGATCTTTCGCTTGGCTCATAGCCACGCCGTGCGGGGTTGCAAAAAATACTACATCGCATACCTTTAAATCAACAGTGGCAGGGTCGCTAAATGCGATATCGACAAAACCCCGTAAGCTTGTAAACATTTCAGCCACAGCCAAGCCAGCGTCTCCACGTGATGTGATTGCAGTGATTTCAGCAAGCGGGTGAATGGCCAGCAAGCGTAATAATTCAACACCTGTATAACCCGTGCCACCTACGATACCGACTTTTATTTTTGTATTTTGATTGGTCATGGCTTTTATAATAACAAAATTTTTTGCTTAAAATGAAAAAAGGCCGCAGAAGCGACCTTTTCATGACTAATCGCTAAATTAGCGTTTTGAGAATTGTTTACGACGGCGCGCTTTACGTAAGCCCACTTTTTTACGTTCAACTTCACGTGCATCGCGAGTTACAAAACCAGCTTGCGATAGCGCACTTTTTAAAGTGGCATCATGATCAATCAGCGCACGAGTAATACCATGACGTACTGCACCTGCTTGGCCAGATTCGCCACCGCCGATTACGTTAACCATAATATCAAAACTGGCCAAATTATTAGTTAATTCAAGCGGTTGACGTAAAATCATACGTGCTGTTACACGTGAAAAATATTCGTCTACTGGTTTATCGTTAACTACGATATTGCCTTTACCAATTTTCATAAACACGCGCGCTACTGAGCTTTTGCGGCGGCCTGTTCCATAGTTGTATTTGCCAATCATTCTATAAACCCTTAGATAGTCAATGTTTTTGGTTGTTGTGCAGCGTGCTCGTGTTTATCACCCGCAAACACTTTCATTTTTTTAGCCATTGCATAGCCTAACGGGCCTTTTGGCAACATGCCTTTTACTGCTTTTTCTAGTGCGCGGCCAGGAAACTTATCTTGCATTTTAGAGAAAGTGGTTGTGCTAATGCCGCCTGGATAGCCAGAGTGGCTATGGTATAGCTTGCCAGTTGCTTTTTCACCCGTTACTTTAATTTTATCGGCATTGATCACAACAATGTAATCACCCGTATCAACGTGTGGCGTATAAATAGTTTTATGCTTGCCACGTAGGCGATGTGCAACCGCACTAGCTAGACGACCTAACACTAAATCAGTTGCGTCAATCACGAACCAATCGTGTTGAACCTCATGCGATTTAGCAGAAAATGTTTTTCCAGAGAAAATATTCATTGTTAACTACCAGTAAGACTTATAAAATCAAGAGGGCGGATTATATGCTTTTGAAAGTAGGCTTGTCAAATTAATTAACATGGATTATAAATGCTTTGATAAGCATCTGATAATTCATTAGATTAAACTATAAATTTAGCCAACGCCTGCAAAATTACTTTGTCTTTTTTTATATTGGCACGCAATTTGCTACTCACACTATCAATACTTAACACTTTTTAACAGTTAATACATAAAAACTAGTGTACATTGAGTTTAAAAAATGATGAAAACACATAATACCTTACTTAAACAGGCTGTTATATCAGCACTGGCAATTTTTTGCATAAACGCTCAAATGCATGCGCTTGCCACTGGCTTGGGCGATATCAATGTTAAATCTTCTTTAGGGCAACCTTTACACGCCACCATTAACGTGCAAGGTCTTAGCGGCTTAAAAGATTTGGATTGTTTTAGGCTAGGTGCAGATGAGCAAAACATAAACGCTATTAGCCAAGCCAATTTAAAATTGGGAAAAGTGCAAAACGACAGCGCTACATTAACCATTACTACTAATGATGTAATTTTAGAGCCTATTACCAGCCTAACGTTAATTACAGAGTGTGGTAGCTATTTAAGTCGTAATTACGTGCTGTTAATTGATCCAGTGCTATCGTCCGATATTGAATCAACGGAAAAAAAATCAGCGCCAGCTTTAAAAAAACTAAGTCAATTCAATGACAATATTGATGAAAAAGTTGACAATTATGACGAGAATGATTACGAACAATCTGTAGAAGCTAGCATTAAATTACCTCAAACCAAGCTAATTAAAGTGGCAAAAAGTAATAAAAAATCTGCCAAGAATTTACAACGCACAAAAAAAATAAATAATAATCAAAGAGTGTCTAATCAAGATTTATCTAGTCAGATTGAGACTAACACCCGCGTAAAACTTACTGACAAATCATCTCAAACCTCTGTTACAGCACCTAAACTTCAACAATCAGCACAATCAAACTCACTAGCTAAAAATACTTTTACTAATCAAAACCAAGTGCGATTAAGTATTTCTGGCTTGGAAACATTAAAAGTAAACAATATTGGTACGCCGCAAGAAGCTAACAATTCAGACCTAAGTCGGCCTAGTTTGAATCTTGATAGATCTTTGCGCATAACTTCTGACACATCGCCGCAAATCATCACTGCAGAGGCAGCTTTTTTAGATGAAGCGACAGTATTAAGCAATCGACTTGCACATTTAGAAAAACAAATCAGTGTTTTACAACTGCGTAATGCTACGTTAGAAGCTGGTCAACGATCAAAAACACCTATCACATCAACAAACCTAGTAACAAATGAAGTAACAAACGAAGTGACAAATGAAACATCTGCCTCTGTTTTATCAAGCAGCTTTTTAAATATGTCTGCGTGGTGGCCATATTTAATAGGTGCAGGCCTTATTATTTGTGGCTATTTTGCAATCAACTGGTGGCGCCGTCGTCAGCAATTAAAACAATTTGAGGGCTCAGATGAATTATGGGAAAGCCTGCAACCTTATTCAAGCAATTCCTCGCACCTTAAAACTTCTAAATTAAACGACGATTTATTTGATCTTGACAGCGATGCAAATATTGTCGATAAACAAAAAGATTCAACCTACAAGCCAGATGAAACTGAGCTTGCTCATTTTCAATCTAGTACTATGCAGGTAGAAGAAAATGCCAAATACGATATTTTGGATCATGTTGATGTTTTCTTGTCACACGGGCGCACTCACCTAGCGGTTCAATTATTGCAAAATCATCTACTTGAATATCCTAAGCAATCGGTCACTATTTGGTTACTTTTGCTAGAACTGCTGGCCAAAGAAAATTTACCAGCTGCTTATGATCAAACCGCCCTTGAATGTAAGGAGCATTTTAATATAAGAGTAGCCGAATTTACGAATGATGAAGCCAGTGAAAAGCAGCATTTTGTGGATTATGTACGTTTAATAACTGGATTAGAGCAAGTATGGGGAACCAGTGCTGCGCTCAATTTTTGCGATGATTTAATTTACAACAATCGTTTAGAGAGTCGCGTTGGTTTCGACCAAAATGTACTGGAAGAGATCATTTTATTGAGAAATATTGCACAAGAAACGCTAAATACGGCTGACGTGATTCAAATGGAAGGCAAAAAAACGATCATTAAAGAACGTAAAGAAGCTCAAATTGCAGCAAATAAAAAAACTAAAATGCTCAAAATGGATGAATTGCATTTAACGTTAGCACCTAGTCAATCAGCTGATGAGCCTGACGATGTTTTAATTAACGAGTTGATTGATGATTCAACAAATTTAGATAGCCATGCTTATAAAGGTGCATTTACATTCAATTTGGTAGAATACAGATAGGTTGTTTATAAAACTTAATGTTTAAATAAATGATCCAAAAATATACCTGAAAATATTGCCAAGCCTATCCAATTATTTTGTGTAAAAGCTTTAAAGCAATCGGCTTTGTGCCGCAATTTTATTAACGTAAATTGTTTGTAGGTTAATATCAAAGCAACTGCCAAACCCGCGTAGTAAAAGAAATGAAAACCCATCAAACTGCCCACATATACAAGCAAGCCTAGCATTAAAAAATAACAAACCATCACAGCGCGCACATCAAATTGACCAAAAAATATGGCAGAAGATTTTATGCCGATTTTCAAATCATCGTCTCTATCCACCATGGCATATTGCGTGTCGTAAGCGATTGCCCAAAAAACATTAGCTGTTAACAGTATCCAAGCAAAAACTGGAATTGTGTTGTTAACTGCTGCAAAAGCCATTGGAATACCAAAACCAAACGCAACACCTAAATACGCTTGCGGAATAGCTAAAAAACGTTTGGTAAAGGGGTAAGAAATGGCCAAAAATAAGGCCATAAACGATAACAAAATGGTGGTGTTATTAAATGTTAAAACCAATATAAATGCCAATACACTTAGCACACCTGCCAAGCAATAAGCCTCTTTTACGCTAACCTCTCCTGTGGCTAACGGCCGATTGCGAGTGCGTTCAACCTTAGCGTCAAACTTGCGATCTGCAATGTCATTCATTACACAACCTGCACTTCGCATAAGCACAGTGCCTGTTATAAAAATAAATAGGGTTAATGTATTTGGAATGCCTTCACTGGCAATCCACAGCGCCCATAATGTAGGCCATAGCAATAGCAAAATACCGATGAGTTTATCAAGGCGCATTAAACGCTCATAGGCGTCTAATTTTTTGGTAATTAATTCCAGACTCACACTAAAACCCTATTTACAATCATTGTAATCATCAAATTTTTTTATTTCGCTATTGTTAAGTAGGTGGAATTTAAGTCTTGGTAAAGATTAGCTAATTTTTCTGAACTTGCAGACAAAGCATGAATGCATACAGCTTAGATTTACACTTTTTCTGGGATGACATTACTAAGTAACTGCGGCAAAAATACTTCTGTGACCATAATTTTAGCGCAGTTTAAAACAAAAATAGATCGCCGTGCCCATAATGGCGCAGGCTCTATATGCAAGTGCCTCGCGAGGCGCATGGATATTAGATGGTGGCGCGGTAGTTTTTTATAGCTTAATTGACTACGTTTCACTTTTTTATTGGCAAATAAAGTAGCGCCTAGCGGAATATTGCCTTGTCTACCAAGCCCGTTCCATGCGCTTCGCAAGCTAGCGCGTGGCAACACGCTATGCGCAAAAACCACTGCTTTACCATCACCAATCAACAAAACTTCGCGTATTAAAGCCAATTTATGCGCAGGCAACTGCAATAAAGCCGCCTCATCTTGCAAAGGCTTAGCATACTTTATCGAAATTGATTTTACCGAAAAATGCGTATAGCGCTTTTGCAAACGCGCGGTGAGCGAGCCCGAATCAATCAACCATGGATGCATTGCTTGGCTTGAAAAAGGTTTTTTTAGCCAATTTGAACGGATGCTATAACAGTAGGATTTGAATTGCACGAGTAAATTATCGCATAGTCAGTGATTTATTTAGCTCGTATTAACTTGTTAGTAGTTAATTCAAACCAAATTAGTGGGTTAGCAAATAAAAAACCCTCAACAAATGCATACGCTGAGGGTTGAGCACAACGATAAAGCTTATTGTGCTAAGTTAAGCAAGGCAAGGGTTGTTTAAAACAATACTTACATAGGTGGCAAAATTACCGCATCAATTACATGAATAACACCATTAGTGCATTCAATATCGGTTGCGACTACATTTGATGACCCATTTAATTTAACACCATTTTGAGTACTAATACTAACTTGTGCACCATTTACAGTTGCAGCAGATTGACCATCCATAGTCATTACATCAGCCGCCATTACCTTGCCTGCTATAACATGGTAAGTAAGAATTGCGGTTAATTTTGGAATATCATTTAATAAAGCTTCAACGGTGCCTGCTGGTAATTTGGCAAATGCATCATCAGATGGCGCAAATACAGTAAAAGGGCCAGCACTTTTTAAGGTATCAACCAAGCCAGCTGCAGTAACAGCGGCAGCTAATGTTTTAAACGTGCCAGCAGCAAGCGCGGTATCAATAATATCGTGCATATAAATCCAATCTAAAATAATTAAATAAAATTTGTTAAATGTTAGAAATAATGCTTTTAACATTCAGCTAATAAAGGGTAATTAGCAGCGTTTGTGAGTAAGCTGTCTATCATAAAGTTCAACAATAAAATGAAAAATTTTAAATATAACTTACTGAATATAAATGACTATTTAATATTACAGCTAGATGAAATTTATGATATTTTAGGAACTAAATTTAATTCAAAGTGCCTTTATCAGCAATAGTTGGTTTAAATTAAAGTTTATTTTTGTAACCACTATTATCAATACATAGTTTCAATTTTTTAACTTTATTTTAATCACTTTAGGAGTTTTGTAATGAATCGTATTTTATCCTCGTTATTAATTAGTGCTGTATTTGCATTTTCTTCAAACGCTGCGTTTGCGGCTAAAGATATTGTTGATACCGCAGTTTCTGCTGGCAATTTCACCACATTGGTCACGGCCATCAAAGCGGCTGGTTTAGTTGAAACACTAAAAGGCAAAGGTCCATATACCGTTTTTGCACCAACGGATGAAGCCTTTGCTAAAATTCCAAAAGCAGATTTAGATGCATTAATTGCAGACAAAGCTAAATTAGCGTCAGTGCTAACCTACCATGTAGTGCCTGGCAAAGTAATGGCTAATAAAGTCAAAGCTGGTGATGTAACCACTGTTAATGGCAAGTCAGTAAAAGTAGTAACAGAAGGTGGTGTAATGGTAAATGATGCAAAAGTAACAGCCACTGATATCAAAGCATCCAACGGTGTTATTCATGTAATTGATACAGTATTAATGCCTTAATTGATTACTTACAAATAGTTTCAAATAGCAAGTTCTGTTAATAAATTTGCCGCAGCTAGAGTTTTAGGCTGTGGCACTTTTTTATATTGCAACTATAAAATATTTGAAGCTTCTATCAATTATCTATCAATAAAAACTCAAAATAATTCGTTAAGATTGAATTTTGATGTGCTCTTAAGTAGATTTACACTTTCACCAATTCGTCTGCCAGCCTCATCCAGCGCTCTAAGTGCCGCTCCACTCCTTGCGGATATTGCAAAATCAATCGGTCAGCCCATTCTTTAGCCAGCTCAAGCAAATCCACATCGCGTTCTAAATCGGCGATTTTTAGCATGGGTACGCCGCTTTGGCGTGTGCCTAAAAATTCTCCTGGCCCACGCAAATGCAAATCAGCCTGTGCGATAATAAATCCGTCAGTATTTTCAAACATGATTTTTAATCTGGCGCGCGCGGTTTCGCTTAGTTTGTTTTGATACAGCAAAATGCAGGTACTTTTTTCTGCACCCCGCCCAATGCGCCCGCGCAATTGATGCAATTGGCTCAACCCAAAACGCTCTGCATGTTCTATCACCATTAAGCTGGCATTTGGCACATCTACGCCTACCTCAATCACCGTTGTTGCCACTAGCAATTGCGTTTCATTATTAATAAACGCTTGCATAACTGCTTGTTTTTCAATCGGTTTCATGCGGCCATGCACTAGGCCAATATTAAGATCTGGAAAAGTAGTTTGCATGTGCGCGTAGGTGTCATTTGCAGTTTGCAATTGCAAAGTTTCAGATTCTTCAATTAGCGGGCAAACCCAGTATGCTTGTTTATTACCTAAGCAGGCTTCGCGCACACGCGCTAAAATTTCATCGCGCCTATCATCAGAAACCAGTTTTGTCACAATCGGCGTTCGGCCAGGCGGCAATTCATCAATGGTAGATACATCTAAATCGGCGTAATAGCTCATGGATAATGTGCGTGGAATGGGCGTGGCGGACATCATTAATTGATGTAAATTAAGGTTTAAGTTTTGTGGATCGCCTTTTTTTCGCAGTGCTAGGCGTTGCTGCACACCAAACCGATGTTGCTCGTCAATAATACTTAAGCCTAGCTTTTTAAAAACTACTGCCTCTTGAAATAACGCATGAGTTCCAACTGCCAACTGGGCGGAACCACTGGCAATATCAGCCAAAGCCGCTTCACGTTGCTTTTTGGTTTGGCTACCAGTTAACCAAGCTATATTGATATTTAGCGGAGTTAGCCATTGGCTAAATTTTTTAAAATGTTGCTCGGCCAAAATTTCAGTAGGCGCCATTAACGCTACTTGCCAGCCGTGTTCAATGGCTTGCAGTGCCGCCAAACAAGCCACGATAGTTTTACCACTACCTACATCGCCTTGTAATAAGCGTTGCATTGGGTAAGCTTGCATTAAATCTTGGCTAATTTCAGCCACCACTTTTTGTTGTGAATTTGTTAGTGCAAATGGCAAATTTTGCAGCATTTTTGGTACAAGTTTGGTTGATTTTGCAATCACAGGCGCATTAACACTACGGCGTTTCGCATAATGTTTACGCATAGACAATTGCTGTGCGAGTAATTCATCAAACGCTAATCGCCGCCATTCTAGCGTTCTATGTTCTTCTAACGCACTCAAATTGGCGTCTGGTGCGGGGTAATGAATAGCTTGAATACTAGCGGCAAAACTTGGTAATCCACTTTTTTGATAAACAAGTGCTGGTAATGTTTCGTTTAAATTGGTTTCATTAAAAATTGCTTTATGATTGATTGCTGTTTGAAT
Source organism: Methylotenera sp. (assembly GCA_043759515.1). Lineage (GTDB taxonomy): Bacteria > Pseudomonadota > Gammaproteobacteria > Burkholderiales > Methylophilaceae > Methylotenera_A. Next base: position 18,157 of record JAYVLK010000017.1, on the reverse strand, counting down.
AGCCTTACGAATGTTTGGCTGGGTTAACCCTGCAGTGGTGGGGTAAACGGGCGTTAAAGTTTCAGAAACGATAGCATTATCACTAGCTACGCTACATTTGGGATGCACCATCTCATAACCAAAAAACCCTTGTCGCACTTCGCCATAAACGCGTATTTTTGCGCCTACTTTTAAGGCGCTAATTTGGCTGGGGTAAAAGTGCAAAAAACGCAATGTTAGCTGCCCGCTAATATCTTCTAATTTGGCGATTAATGCTTTGCGCGGCTTGTAGGTGACTTCGTTATGAACGATCTCACCCTCAACCAATGCCGCGTCACCCAAACGTAAATCGCGTACAGCTGTGATACGCGTTTCATCCATATAGCGTAACGGCAAATGCAGCAATAGATCTTGAACTTGGGTAAGGCCTAGCTTGGCTAGATTAGCTAACAATGGCGCACTCAATGCTTTAATGTCTGATAATTTAGTCATACTTTTTGTTTAAACCCATAAACTTACTTTTGCATTTAAAGCGTTAATTTCTACACCCTATTTTCAGAGCTGCCGCCCTTAATACGATTAATGCGCACCACATTTGGTATTTTGCGTAAATTTCGCATGAGCTTGGCCAAATGCACGCGGTTATGTATTTGCACGGCAAAATTCACGTTTGAATATTGGCTTCCATCAGAATCTTCAACGCTTACATTGTCAATATTAGACCCTGCTTCTGCAATGCCAGCCGCGATTTTAGCCAACATGCCACGTTCATTAGCAACAACCATGCGCACGTTCACTTTAAATAGTTTTTTGTTGTCTGGATCCCATTCCACATCCAGCCATTTATCAGGGTCTAGTTTAAATTTAGCCACTGTAGGGCAATCGTGAGTGTGGATAATTAGCCCTTTATCTTTATTGATAAAGCCTAAAATAGGGTCACCGGGAATAGGCGTGCAACATTGCGCAAATTGCACGGCCATGCCTTCAGAGCCGCGAATGGTAATGGTATCAAGCGGTTTAACAGGCTTTGTTTTGTTAGTATTAAGCTCAGTAATATTTTCAACATCTGTTTGCAGTGCGTTATTATCATTGTTAACAGCAATTAACTGATGAGCCACCATTAAGCTCACGCGCTTGCCTAAACCTATGTCATTTAAAATTTCACTTTTATCTTTAGCGCCATAATCGCGCATTACTTTTTGCCATTGCTTGTCAGTAATCGTATTGGGCTCAACGTGTAATGCGCGAAGTGCTAAATTAAGCATGCGCTCACCCAAATGTGCAGATTCTGAAACTTGTAGTGTTTTTAAATAATGGCGAATGTGCGAACGCGCTTTACCTGTAATCACATAATTTAGCCAAGCAGGATTAGGGTGAGATGCAGGTGCGGTGATTATTTCTACATGATCGCCATTGTGCATTTCGGCACGTAATGGCGCTAATTCATTATTGATTTTAACCGCCACGCATTCATTGCCCACATCGGTATGCACCGCATAGGCAAAATCAACCGCGGTTGAGCCTTTTGGCAATGCAAATATTTTACCTTTCGGTGTGAAAACGTACACTTCATCAGGAAAAAGATCTACTTTGAAATGTTCTAAAAATTCGTAACTATCTTCAGATTCGGTTTGAATCTCTAACAAACGTTGCAACCATTGGTGCGTTTGTTGTTGTAATAAAGTTAAATTCGCATCGGTTGTTTTATATAGCCAATGCGCGGCCACACCACTATTGGCCACACTATGCATTTCGGTAGAGCGTATTTGCACCTCGATTGGCGTACCAAACGGGCCAAATAAGGTAGTGTGCAGCGATTGATAACCATTGGCTTTGGGAATTGCGATTAAATCTTTGAATTTGCCAGGAATAGGCTTATAAAGCGCATGCAAAGCACCTAGGCTTAAATAACAGCTTGCGCTATCTTTAACTAAAATTCTAAAACCATAAATATCATGGATCTTATCAAGCGTTAAGCCTTTATTGAGCATTTTGCGATAAACGCTGTAAAGGTGCTTTTCACGCCCCTTAACATCAGCTTCAATATTGGCCTCTGCTAAGCGCTGTTTAATGCCTTCTAAAATCTTAGTAATCACTTCTTTGCGATTTCCGCGCGCAACTTTTATGGCCTTAGCTATCACCCGATACCGCATTGGGTGCAAATATTTAAAGCTTAAATCTTCTAACTCTTGGTAAATCAGATTAAGCCCTAGCCTGTTTGCAATGGGCGCGTAAATTTCTAGCGTTTCACGCGCAATGCGCTTTTGCTTATCAAGCTTCATGGCTTCAAGCGTTTGCATGTTATGCAATCTATCGGCAAGCTTCACTAAAATAACGCGCACATCTTGGCTCATGGCCAATAACATTTTACGAAAATTTTCAGCTTGCGTTTGAGTAGCACTTTGAAATTCGATTTTATCTAGCTTGGTTAAGCCATCAACCAACACGCCTACTTGGCTACCAAACTGTTCACTGATTTCACTGACAGCAACACCAGTATCTTCTACTACATCGTGCAAAAGTGCGGCTAATAACGTTGGCAGATCCAAATGCATTTTGGCCAAAATACACGCAACCGCAACAGGATGCGTAATATAAGGCTCGCCCGTTTTGCGGGTTTGGCCATCATGCGCAGTAAACGCATAGCGGTACGCAGCCCAAACTTGCTCAATTTCAGCTTGGCTGCAATAGTTTTTTAGTAAAAGGGTAAGTTGAGAGTTGTCAGTATCAGCTGGCAACATATGAAGCTCGCTGGCCTCATTGTGAGCAGTTGCAATGGACTTTGTTAGCAGTTTTAACCCAGTTTTTGGCATGATGGAAAAATCGTCAGAGTGACAACATTAAACCAAAATGTTAGGGCGCTAACGTTTTAGTTAATTGATGCTTAAAATTGTATGCGGTTTAAAATTTCAACGCCTACTTTACCTGCTGCAATCTCACGTAAAGCCAGTACCGTTGGCTTATCTTTTTGACCAGTAGAGTGCACAAAAGGGTCTGAGCCATTGGCCAATTGACGTGCCCGGTAAGCCGCAACAAGTGTTAATTGAAAGCGATTAGGGATTTTTTCTAAACAATCATCTACTGTAATACGAGCCATGGTGTCATCCTTTTAAATTAATTTCATACATTGTTGCTAAATCTAGACTGTCAAATCAAGCACTTAAATAGTTGGTCTACTTAAAGTTTGCTAATAGGTGACTATCAAAGCCATTAATCAACTAATTGGTAGCTTAATAATCAGTTAATTAATAAAGTATTATATAAGCGCTTGAACCAGCGTGGCGTAGCGCTGCATTTGTATACCAGTTTTAAGGCGATGCGTACGAATAATCGCCATTAAATCTTGCAACGCCAAATCGAAATCGTCGTTGATTGTAACATAATCAAACTCAACCACGTGGCGCATTTCTTCACGCGCTGCGCTCAATCGCCTATCAATCACTTCGATAGAATCAAGATTACGGGCATTTAGCCGTGCGCTCAACGCATCAATGGATGGCGGCAATATAAAAATACCGATGCTTTGCGCATAAATATTTCGTACTTGCGCAGCCCCTTGCCAATCAATTTCTAAAATCACGTCATAACCAGCTTGCAAAGCCGCATCTAGCGAGATTTGCGAGGTGCCATACTGTGAGCCATGCACAGTGGCGCTTTCTAAAAAACCACCTGCATCTAGTATTTGTGAAAATTCTGTCTGGCTCACAAAATGATAATGCACGCCATCAATTTCACCTGCTCTTGGCGCGCGTGTGGTGTGCGAAATTGACAGTTGTACCTGAGTATCGCGCGCTAACAATTCTTTAACCAAACTGGTTTTACCCGCGCCAGATGCTGCAGTAATGATAAATAAATTGCCAGTTATAGTAAATGTATTCATGCGCTATTTTAATTGGTTTTCAAAGGGTTAAAGGTCTTGACTATCCATACACATTATTTTTGGATTTTATTTTGGCTATTTATTACACTTCTATTTATTGCGCTTTTGTTATGGCACTTCAGTTTATTACATTACAATTTACTCTAAGTTCATGATTTGTTCGCGCATTTGTTCTATCAACACTTTAAGCGCCATTGATATTTTGCTGGTTTCTATGGCTACCGATTTAGAGCCTAAAGTATTGGCTTCACGGTTTAATTCCTGCATTAAAAAATCCAATTTTTTGCCAACCAGTCCACCTGTGTTTAAAATGTGCTTTACTTCAGATATGTGCGCATCTAAACGTGTAAGCTCTTCATCAACATCGATACGTTGAGCGTAGAGCACAATTTCTTGCCTAATTCGTTCGTCATCTTGCGTATTGGTGGCTTCTAAAAGTTTGGCATTAAGTTTAGCTTGATATTGCAAAACCAGTGCTGGCATCATGGGCTTAACAGTTGCAACATGCTGCTCAATTTGCGCTAAACGATCTAAAATAACCGCTTTTAACTTGCTGCCTTCACGCGCCTTCGCCTCGATTAAATCGTTAACCGCGAGTGCAAGTGTGGTTTTTAAATCGTGTTCTAAAGCTTCGTTATCAAAAGCCTCAACATTGATAACACCTGGCATACGTAAAATTTCTAATATATTGATTGGCGCAATATGCGGAAAATATTGCGCCGCTGATTTAGCGTTTTCGGCAATTTGTTGCACAACTTGATGGTTAAGCATTTGTACAGATTCTGTAGATGCCACACTCATCATCGTAATACGCACATCCACCTTGCCGCGGCCTAATTTTGCTTGCAACATCTCTCGCGCAGTTGATTCCAACCCACGCATGGTGTCATCACATTTAAGTTGCAGCTCTAAATAACGGTGATTAACTGAGCGTAATTCAATCAATAAAACGCCATTTTTAGTGTTGTTTTCCTGCGACGCATAGCCAGTCATGCTTAATATCATTGCTAACTTTCTTAAAGTAATGAGTGATAATTGTATCAAATCTCACTGATTATATGAGAATATATGCTAAATCATTTAAACACTTACAACATTGATTAACTTGTTTTGATTCTTACGATTATCACTAAAAAAATTAATTTTTTTAACCAATAAATTCAATCGCAAACCATCTAAAGTAAATAAAAAAGTGGCCACAATTAAAAATCAATCACTACCCATAGGTTACTTTTTACATGACTATATAATCACTAAAGTATTGAGTACTGGAGGCTTTAGCTTTGTGTATTTGGCGCAAGATCTCAATAAAAATATCGTTGCTATTAAAGAATATATGCCCACTGGCTTAGCGCTACGCGAAAAAGGTGCGACTGTGATTATAGGTAATGAGGACGATACAGCGACTTTTAAACACGGTTTAAAATGTTTTTTTGAAGAAGGTTTAGCACTGGCTAAAATTGACCATAAAAATATTGTGCGCGTGCTTAATTTTTTTAGAGAAAACAACACGGTTTACATGGTGATGCAGTATGAGCGCGGAAAATCTCTGCAAGATTATATTTTATCGCAGCCGCAACCCGTATCAGAAAATTTTGTGCGACGCGTATTTAGTGAGCTATTAAATGGTTTACGCGAGGTGCATACCCAAAAGTTATTACACCTAGATATTAAACCCGCAAACATCTACATTCGGCTAGATGGTTCGCCTGTACTATTGGATTTTGGATCAGCTAGGCAAGCGCTTACTCAAACGCAATCTAAATTATCTCCTAGTTACACACCAGGCTTTGCGCCGCCCGAGCAATATTTTGAGCGCAAACATTTAGGACCATGGAGCGATATTTATAGCGTGGGCGCTAGCATGTATTCTTGCTTGGCCCGATCTGCGCCTATAGCGGCTAACCTGCGCGTCAAGCAAGATTTTTTAGCACCCGCTGTTAAAGTGGGACAAGATATTTACACACAAGATTTGTTGGCTATTATTGATAATTGCTTAGCGCTTGATTATTTACACCGCCCGCAAAGCGTTTTTTCGTTACAAAAAACATTAATGAAAATTGTGCCGCCATTGGAAGTTAAAAAGCTGAGTTTTACCAGTAAACTCAAAGAAGTATTAACGAAACCGCTGTAGATGATGATGCACTTATTTTAATATTTTATTCAACCAAAAATTCTAACAATATGAAATTTACAATTTACCAAAATAGCCGCCAAGGGCCTAGAAACTATAATCAGGATAGGCTGGCTTACTCTTATAGCAAAGATGCGCTTTTGCTAGTGCTAGCTGACGGCATGGGCGGGCATCGTCATGGTGAAATTGCCGCCCAATTAGCGGTGAAAACGCTGACCGATGCTTTTCAACGATTGGCTGTGCCGTTTTTATCTAGCCCAGCAAAATTTTTAACCGATCATATTCAGCAAGTGCACGATATGATTGATAACGTAACACAAGAGCAAGATTTAGTAGAATCGCCCCGTACCACTATTGTTGCTGCGGTTATTCAGCGTGGATATTTGTATTGCGCGCATGTGGGGGACTCCAGGCTTTACCACTTTCGTGACGGGCATTTATTGTTCCGAACTGAAGATCACTCCGTAGTGCAATCAATGTTTAAAAAAGGCATGATTACGCAAGAAGATATGGCTACGCATCCTTATAAAAACAAAATCTATAATTGTTTAGGCGGTGATACACCACCGCAAATTGATCTAGCTGTTCGCTATGAATTGATAGAAGGCGATACGGTTTTATTGTGTACCGACGGTGTCTGGGGCGTGCTGCCAGACAATCAAATTAAAGATATTATTGAAAAAAACGCAATAATTGCCGAAGCTACCACACAAATAATGGATAGTGCAGAGCTTGCAAGTGATGAGCGTGGTGACAACTTAAGCGCAATTGGCTTACAGTGGGGCGATCGTGCATCTAGTATTGGAGCGGTTTCTACGCAATTAATGCCACTAGGAGAAACTACTACCATTATTAATACCGTCACCCATCAAGCAGATGGTTCTGACCCTGCAGAATTAAGTGATGCGGACATTGAAAATACGATTGCTGCAATTCAAAAAGCACTTAATAAAACGGTGCAAAAAGCTAAAAATTAAATTTTGCCCTCTCAAGCATGATTTATAATGCTTTTTTGTAAATTTAAGCTGGAACAACATGAATAACCCACGCCCAAGCCAACGCGCCGTAGATGAATTGCGTAAAATCGAAATAATTCATCATTACACAAAATATGCAGAAGGCTCAGTGCTAATCAAGTTTGGCGACACGCATGTACTGTGCACCGCTAGCGTAGAAGAAAAAGTACCCAATTTTTTAAAAGGTAAAAATCAAGGCTGGGTAACGGCAGAGTACGGCATGTTGCCACGCTCAACGGGTAGCCGAATGGATAGAGAAGCAGCCAAAGGCAAACAAAGTGGCCGTACTCAAGAGATTCAGCGCTTAATTGGCCGAAGTTTACGTGCGATTATTGATTTAGAAAAACTGGGTGAGCGAAGCATTCATATCGATTGCGATGTGATTCAAGCCGATGGCGGCACGCGTACAGCCAGCATTACGGGCGCTTATGTCGCTTTGCATGATGCGGTTTCTGGATTATTAGATTCGGGCAAAATAACGCAAAACCCGATCAAACAAGCCGTTGCTGCTGTTTCAGTTGGGATTTACAAAGGTGCGGCTGTGCTAGATTTAGACTATGTTGAAGATTCTGATTGCGACACCGACATGAACGTGGTGATGACGGCAGATGGCGGTTTTGTGGAGATTCAAGGTACTGCAGAAGGTGAGCCGTTTGAGCGCAAAGCCATGAATGCGATGCTGGATTTAGCAACAAGTGGCATTACTGAATTGATTGAGATGCAGTCAAGAGCATTAAAAGACTAATTTTAGCCACAGAGCTTACCGAGGTCACAGAGAAAAACAACCTTTACCTTATTAAAGCATGCTTGGATTGTTTCATTAAACGGTAATTTTGATTTTCTCCGTGTTCTCTGTGTACTGCGTGGCTAAAATAAACCTATGAAAAAACTCGTTATTGCATCCAACAATCAAGGCAAGCTTATTGAAATTCAAGCCTTGTTCAAACCGCTTGGTATTGAAGTAATGCCGCAATCTGTTTTTAATGTGATTGAGGCCGCCGAGCCGCATTGCACGTTTATTGAAAACGCTATTGCAAAAGCACGTAACGCCAGTTTGCAGACTGGTTTACCTGCTATGGCAGATGACTCTGGCCTATGTGTAGAAGCGTTGCAAGGCGCGCCAGGTGTGCATTCGGCTTATTTTGCGGGACACCCAAAAAGTGATGCCAACAACAATGCGCTTTTAATAAACCTGTTAAAGCAACATGACAATCGTTTTGCGCATTATTACTGTTGTTTAGTATTAACGCGTACTCATGACGACCCGCAACCATTAATTGCAGAAGGCATATGGTCTGGACAGATTTTAAAAAAAGCACGTGGTAGCCTTGGCTTTGGTTACGACCCAGTGTTTATGGATACAATTACAGGCAAATCTGCTGCCGAAATGCAGCCAGAACTCAAAAACAAACTCAGCCACCGTGGCAAAGCGATGCGAAAAATGTTGCAACTCATTGAACATTCAAGCCAAAATTAAATACTTATGGTAAAAAGATCACTTCCAACCTGGCTACGCGATGATAAAAGCGTTGTAGCCTGCACCGAAAAAATCAAAGTAATGACGGAAAACTTTGATGAGATTCAACAGCTTATTCAAGATGCGTTTGAAGATGGTTTATTAATGGAAGTGAGTGAAACGCAAATGCGCGACACACTGCATTTATTAGTAGATGCCTTAATAAATCCCTACTTAAAAAAATAAAAAGTTATAAGATTTAGTTAGCCAACACACAGACATCACATTCTCATTTTATTAAATTCAAAGCGGTTAGCCAATTTGGCAATCGAATAAATCTGATTTAAATTAAAGAATTGAGCATAAAATGAGGATCACGTACAAAAACTGGCTAGCTTATCTAATTGCAATGGTTTTTTTAGCCAGCTGCGCTTCTCAACGCATTTCAGGCGCATTACAACGTTATTGTTTAGATGAACAACGTTCAGAGTGCGTTGGGGATAGACTAGCAGAAAGCATGACCGTTGATGAATTACAATCACTAGGAAAAGCTGCGCGCGCATATAAACAAGCCTCGCAATCTCTAAAAATAGTTGATTTTATTGAAGTTGGAAAAACACTAGACGTAAAAACACCGATCAAAATTTCTCAAGCTGCAATGCAATGTGGGTTAGTTTCGGCCGACACGCTGTTATTGCCATTTATTCAAAAAGATAAATAATATGACCAAATATTTTATTAATTAAAATTTTCTTGTTGGAATTGCTTTGCGTTTAAATTGCGTTAATTTATTTATTACGCCAAAATACGCGTTTTATGATTCCAATAATTCCTATTCACGACTTTTTACCCGCAAAACTTGTGAATCCTTATGCGCCTGTCTTGGGCGATGCCACGCTTTCTGGCCTTAGTAGCCCACCACCACTGTCTTTATATATCCACATTCCGTGGTGCGTTAAAAAATGTCCTTACTGCGATTTTAATTCGCATGAAATGCGATTTAAAAATCAAGCAACAGAAATACCCGAAAAGCGTTACGTGGCGGCGTTAATTGCTGATTTAGAGCAAAGTATACCGCGCGTTTATGGGCGTAAAATTCACAGCGTGTTTTTTGGCGGTGGCACGCCCAGCTTATTTTCACCCGATGCAATTGATGCCATTTTAAGCGCGGTGCGCATGTTAACCCCGCTTGAATATGATGCAGAAGTAACTCTTGAAGCCAACCCCAGCACGGTTGAATCAGCGCATTTTGAAGGCTATAAATCGGCTGGTATTAATCGCATTTCGCTTGGCATACAAAGCTTTAATGCGGACCATTTACGTGCAATTGGTCGTGTTCACGATGATCAACAAGCGTTAAAAGCAGCCGAATTAGCCATTAAAACGTTTGATCGCGTTAATTTGGATTTAATGTATGGCTTGCCTAATCAAAATTTAGCGCAAGCCATCGATGATGCCAATTGTGCGATTGCATTTGGTTCAGATCATTTGTCGTTTTACCATTTAACGCTTGAGCCAAATACGCCGTTTTACCGCACCCCACCTAGTTTGCCAACTGAAGATTTAAGCGCTGACATGCAAGTTTCAATTGAGCAACTATTGGCAACTCACGGATTTGAACACTATGAAACCTCGGCCTTTTGTAAGCCTAATTTGTTAAATAAAAACTCACAAGCTAGGCATAATTTGAATTATTGGCAATTTGGCGATTATCTGGGAATTGGCGCAGGCGCGCATTCTAAATTAAGTTTTCACGATAAAATCACCCGCGAGACGCGGCATAAACACCCGACCGCCTACATGCAAAATGCTCTTGATAACGATGCGGTTGATCAAACATGGATGATAGATAAAAGCGAGTTGGTTTTTGAATTTATGATGAATGCACTTCGTTTAACCAAGGGGTTTGATTCTAGATTGTTTCAACAGCGAACTGGATTGCCGATACATATTTTAGATGTGCAACTCGCAAATGCACTAAGACAAGGTTTGATTACGCACAACAGCAATTTGATCAAACCAACGCAGCTAGGCCAGCGCTATTTAAATAATTTGCTTGAACTATTTTTATGAAAATTGAGTTCAGTAATCAAAAAAATAAATGTTTTAACTGACGATTTGGTTTAGCGATTATCCAACAGCTGAATCAACATCAAAATCTCACTCAATACGTTTTTGCCAAATCCTACGCGTTCGCCTTGACGATTATCAGTAATTAAGTCTCTTAAATAATCTGTGGCTAATGCGCCTGGCCATTTTGATTGCAGGTTTTGAATAATGTGCGGAAACTCTTCTAAATGTTGCGGCACATAAATTGATGCTTGCGACTCATACCAAACTGGTGTCATTACATTAAGCGCATTGTGTAATTGTTTTGCATAATGCTCAAAATCATCTTTGGCGTTTAGCTTTTTAAATATTTCTAGTAAATATAGCCAATGATCAATTGATTGTTTTGGGTAAGTTTCAATGGTTGATTTTAAGTGTGTAACTGCATCTTGCTTGCGATTGATGCTGACCAATAACTTAGCCTCTTGCAAGCTAGAAGCTATAATTGCTTGCGCATCATGCGATAGCTTATCTTCGGCAACTTGCTGTTGCAGATTTATGGTTGGCAAAGTTGCTAATTCATTATTCTTGGGTTCATTAACCTTGGGTTCATTATTTTTGGGTTCAAGTTTTTGCGTATCATTTTTAATTTCAATTGTTCTTTCAAACAAATCGGGTTCTAACTGTGCAAACTTAGCAAATTCGCGTTGGCGGTACTGTTTAAGCAAATGATTAATTAAAAGTAGCACCCCAAGAATACTTAAAACTTGCATTATATTTATCGCATATTGATCGACAAACGATGCTTGATGCGTTGTGTTTGAAGGAGAGGCATCAACAACATTTGCATTAACCTTAGGCGTATTATTGACAAATACTTTGCGCTTATTGATAGATTTGCTTATAGGGTTAGATTCACTGTTAGACAATTGCATGGTTTTGTCGAAAGTTAATTTCAACCCAACTAATCTGGTTTCAAGAAAGCCTATTTTTTTGATCAACTCGGTCAACTGCGCCTTCAAAAATAGATTTTTGTTAAATACTTCATCGTAGGCATCAAGTAAAAAGCGCGTTTCTTGTCCAATGGTTTCTTGAATGTCATAGCTGATTTTTAATATTGAATTATTTGGCTTTTTAGTTTTATTGGATCGTTTAGTCGCTACTTTAACTGCCAATGATTTTAAACTTGGCACAGTCAATAAGTCAGGTTTCTCAAATGGGGAATCTGGCGTAAAAGATGGTGACAAATTAGGATTTAATGCTATTGTTTTAAGCACAAATCTTTTTTGCATGCTGGTACTTTTAGGGTAAAACATGCGCGCAATTTGATTTAGGCTTTCGTTAGGAAAAACTGGCCAAATCAAGGCATTGTTGGTGTCTAAACTCTCTTGTGTGCCAGCATCTGTATTGGTGATTTCGCTTAAAGATGCTTGAGAAACATTGTTTTCTATTTCGCCTTGCAATGCCTCTTTGGCATTGCTGTTTAAGGACTTATCCAAACCGTTATCAGCACCGTAAGCAGGGCTTAACCAAAGGCTTAAAAGCGCAGCACTCAAACTTATAATGTGTAAAAAAAATTTCAAAATAAATTTTTACGCATGAATATTATGTTGGGTAAGCCAATTACGTGCGCGTAATATTGCTTGCTTTACTTGTTTAGGCGCAGTGCCGCCAATGTGATCGCGGCTGGCAATTGAGCCATCAAGAGTTAATACCGCATACACATCTTGTGTAATTTGCGCGCTAAATCTTTGTAAATCAGCAAGCGGCAATTCTGCAAGATCACATTGCGCACTCACCGCATGCTTAACAGCTAGCGCCACTACTTCGTGTGCATCTCTAAACGCTATGCCTTTTTTAACTAAGTAATCGGCCAAATCAGTTGCTGTGGCGTAGCCTTCAAGTGCCGCTTGGCGCATATTTGTTTTATTTACCGTAATGCCTTTAAGCATATCCGCATATATCACCAGGCTATTTAGCAAAGTATCAGCCGTATCAAAAAGCGGCTCTTTATCTTCTTGATTATCTTTGTTGTAGGCAAGCGGCTGGCTTTTCATCAAGGTTAACAAACCCATTAAATGCCCATAAACGCGACCTGTTTTACCACGTACTAATTCAGGCACATCGGGATTTTTCTTTTGCGGCATGATAGATGAGCCTGTACAAAATCGATCGGCGATATCTATAAAAGCGAACCTTGGGCTACTCCACAAAATAAGCTCTTCAGAAAAACGCGATAAATGCATCATTAATATGCTCGCGTTTGACGTAAATTCAATCGCAAAATCACGATCTGAAACTGCATCTAAAGAGTTTTCGCATACATTATCAAAACCTAATTTATTGGCCACCATTTCGCGATTAATCGGGTAGCTTGTACCAGCAAGTGCTGCCGCACCTAGGGGCAATTTGTTGATGCGTTGTCGGCAATCTACAAAGCGCTCTGCATCACGTTTTAACATTTCAAAATAGGCCAATAAGTGATGGCCAAAAGTAACTGGTTGCGCCACTTGCATATGGGTAAAGCCTGGCATGATGGTGTCAATATGAAGCTCTGCCAAATCTAATATTGAGTTTTGCAAAGAACAAATGGCCAATAAAATATCGTCTGTGGTTGCGCGTAACCATAAGCGAATATCAGTTGCTACCTGATCATTTCTACTTCTGCCCGTATGTAAGCGCTTACCAGCGTCACCTATTTTATCGGTTAAACGTTTTTCTATATTTAAGTGCACGTCTTCTAAATCAGTCAACCATTCAAATTGGCCAGCTTGTATTTCAGCCAAAATTTCATTTAAACCTGCTTCAATTGCAGTTACGTCATCGATCGAAATAATACTTTGTGCACCCAGCATTTGGGCATGGGCTATTGAACCTGCAATATCAAACACCGCTAGGCGTTTATCAAAATCAATGGACGCGGTATAACGCTTTACAAGCTCGTTCACTGGCTCGTTGAATCGGCCCGACCATGCAGTGGTTTTTTGATTTAAAGGTGCATTTTTATTGCTTGAGTTTTTCAGCACTTAAAACTTTCTGAATGTTTTTATTGGTGTATTTGAAATGGTTAAAACTATTTAAAAGGTTCTAACATGCCAAAATATAGTTATTATGTTTAAATAAAATCAAGCGATTGCCTAAATTATCATAATATTATAACCATAAATGTTGCCCGCTTTTAATTAGCTTGTTTTATAGCTTATTTAAAAAGAGAAATTACTTAAAAAATATTAAAAATATGCGTAAAAATAACCGTTTACCTAATTTTCAAAATCTTGGCATTTTGTTGCGCTTTTTAATAGTCGTTAATGTTTTAACAGCCATTTTGGCTGTTTTGTACAGCAAGCAATTGAGCGATTTTTTACCATTCTTGGCTGAGTTTTCAGCTTTAGTGCAGCCAGTATTAATCCTTTGTATGCTCGCTTTGTACGTGTTCAGCCCTTGGCTAATCAAATTGAATTATTGGGTTGGCACGTTTTGCATTTTTTTGGTCGCATTAACAATCACCAGTTTGGTTTTTTTGTTATTAAATCAATTTTTTTTGATGGAACAAATACCCAGTATCGCCCGCGCTGACGTGTTAACTGTTATCGTTTGCGTCATCACGCTTTACTACTTTTTTATGCAGCAACGCGCATATTCGCCCGCCATTGCTGAAGCGCGATTGCAAGCGTTACAAGCGCGTATTCGCCCACATTTTCTATTTAATAGCATTAATGCAGTGTTGTCATTAGTACGCACCCAACCTATGCGTGCCGAAACCGCGTTACAAGATATGGCAGATTTATTTCGTGTATTAATGAGTGAAAACCGCGATTTAGTGCCGTTATCGCAAGAGTTGGTGTTATGTCGCCAATATTTAGCTTTAGAAAAACTACGTTTAGAAGACAGGTTAAAGATTAATTGGCAAATAGAATCTATGCCGATTGATGCGATGATACCGCCCTTGATTTTGCAACCTTTGTTAGAGAACGCGGTGTATCACGGCATTGAGCCAATGCTAGAAGGCGGCGAGATATTAATCAATATTTATTCTCAGCGTAGCGAATTGCATATTATTATTAGTAACCCTTTTACGCCCAAAAACACCCATCACACGGGCAATAAAATGGCGCTCAACAATATTAAAGAACGCTTAACATTGCATTTTGATTTGGAAGCTTTTTTAAAAACCAGCACTAAAAATAATCGACATGAAGTGCATATTCGTGTTCCTTGTTAGTCATCATTAAAACTTTTTTAAAGCCACTATCAATGCACACCCTTAAAATTTTATTTGCCGATGACGAAGCCCCAGCGCGTAATCGCCTGTGTGAGTTGCTTAACGATATTAAGAATATTGAAATAGTGGCAGAAGCCAGTAATGGTAAGGAGGCGATTGAATTGGCAGTTAATACTAAACCTGATGTGATGCTGTTAGATATTCGTATGCCGTTAATGGATGGTATTGAAGCCGCCCAACACGCGCAAAAGCTAGAACCCAAACCGCATATTATATTTACAACTGCTTTTGATGCTTACGCCATGAAAGCGTTTGATGTAAATGCGATTGATTATTTACTTAAGCCTATTAGGCTAGAGCGCTTGCAAACGGCTATAAATAAGGCGCAAGCCTTAATGCCTAAGCAATTGGCAGCCATCATACCGTTACAAAAAATGCGTAGTCATTTAAGCATTCATGAACGTGGGCGCGTGCTTTTAGTGCCAATTGAACAGATTGTTTATCTTCGTGCTGAGCTTAAATATGTGACTGTGCGCACTCTTGAGCGTGAGTTTTTGATTGAAGATTCACTCACAACATTAGAAGCTGAATTTGCTGGGCGTTTTATACGTTTGCATAGAAATTGTTTGGTAGCCAATAACTTTATAGCAGGTTATGAAAAACGCGCTATTGATAGCTCAACCGATCATTTATCTAACGGTATAGAAGCAGGCTCTCTTAAAGATCTACACTGGGTGGCGGTACTTAAAGGCATATCAGATGTGGTTGTGGTAAGTCGCCGTCAACAGCATGTTATTCGTAGGGCTTAAAAGTTTTCGCTTTTAACTAGGCATACAGGTAAAAATGTTTTAAACAGCCAAATAACTAAATAATTGGCTATTTAACTTTAATATTTAGAGATTTTTTGACTTTTTTGCTTCTAGTTCTTGAATTCTTTTCGCGGCCCAATCTTTGCCACCTAAACCAAAAGCAATGGCAAGGGCTAAAAAGAATGCGCCAAATACAATTACAAAAAGTGAGTGTATCAATTGCATACCAATGCCCAATTGCTCAAGCGCTACAAAAATAGCCAAAATTTGGATGCCATATTCGGCCGATGTACTAACCGATAGCGCGTTAGTAAATTTGATACTGTATAACCAAGCGAATACTAATCGATTAACAAATCGTGCGAGTAGCGTACCAAAAATCACCACTAATATAGCCACGATGATGCGCGGTAAATAGCTGGCTAATTGTTGCAATAAAACAGCAACTTCGCTCAAACCAAGCGCATTTGCGCCAGTGATCACAAACAATAAAATAACCAGCCAATAAATCACCTGGCTGATAATGCCACTTAAAGTGATATTAAAATTGCCGTGGCTCATGAACGATTCTAAGCCAGATTTTTGTGCAAATTTATCAAACTGGGTTAACACAAGCAAACGTTTCACTGCCGTTCTAACCAATTTTGCAATTACCCAACCAAAAAACAAAATGACGATTACCGCCAATAAACGCGGCACAAAATGCACTAATTGCAACCAGAATTGATTAAGCGATGCGACAAAAATCTCGAGTTGATATTGCATGAGTGCTCCTTTTGATGTTTGGTAATTCTGGGCAAAACGACATGTGCAAACCGTATGGTGCCATGATTAAATATTGTGTTGAATGTTGCAAGATTTATTTGCAAAGCAGCTTAAGCTAAAAAGCTAACTATTTTGTAACATATTGTAAAAGACGGCTGTGATAAAATGTAAACCATGAAAAATGTACAATCAACATTGGAAGCTAACAGTCAAAACAATCAACTTTTAAATCCTGCAAAATTAGTCATTGCCTCGCGCGAAAGTGCGCTGGCCATGTGGCAAGCGTTGCATATTCAAGCACGTTTGCAAACGCTATACCCCAATTGCGATGTGCAAATATTAGGCATGACCACCACTGGTGACCAAATACTAGATTCGCCATTATCGCGCATTGGCGGCAAAGGTTTATTTGTAAAAGAGCTTGAAATGGCGCTTGCAGACGGCAGTGCCGATTTGGCCGTGCATAGTATGAAAGACGTACCGATGAACCTGCCAGAGGGCTTTGCGATGGCCGCCACTGGCGAGCGCGAAGACCCTCGCGATGCGTTTGTATCGAATCACTTTAACGCGTTAGAAGATTTGCCGCATGGCAGCATTGTAGGTACATCAAGCTTACGGCGCCAAAGTCAGATTCAGGCGCACTTTCCAAATTTAAAAATAGAATCGCTGCGCGGCAATGTGCAAACACGGCTACGTAAACTAGACGAAGGTCAATATACCGCGATTATTCTCGCCGCCGCTGGTTTAATTCGGCTTGGTTTGGATAACCGTATTCGCCAATTTATTTCACCCATACTCAGCATCCCCGCCGTTGGGCAAGGCGCGTTGGGTATTGAGATTAACGCTAGCCGCACCGATTTAATCGACATTCTCGCCCCTCTCAACCATATTGACACACAGCTATGCGTGGAGGCTGAACGTGGCTTTAGTCGTGCTCTTGCAGGCAGTTGTACGGTGCCGCTGGGTGCTTATGCGGTGCGTAACGGCAACAACATCAACATGACTGGCTTTGTGGCCAGTGTAGATGGCAAACAAATACTGCGCGAAAAAGCGAGTGGCAGCATTGACAATGCTCAAGCCATTGGTAAAACTTTAGCGGCTAAATTAGTAATGCTCGGTGCAGATAAAATCTTAGCTGCGCTTGATAATGTTAAACATTGATTTCATCTATTAAATTGCATGACGCATGATAATTAGTCCCTCTGATAGAACAACTAAGCATCTGACTAGGCTGACAAACTACATCAGCCAAGTCATTGCTAATCCCGCCCTATTGGGCACCCTCTCCCGTAAGCGGGCGAAGGGAAAATTATTGCAACCTATCCCATTATTGGCGTCACACGCTGACGAAGAATGGCGAAATTCGCACAAA
Organism: Methylotenera sp.; assembly: GCA_043759515.1. Classification (GTDB taxonomy): domain Bacteria; phylum Pseudomonadota; class Gammaproteobacteria; order Burkholderiales; family Methylophilaceae; genus Methylotenera_A. The sequence continues at coordinate 475 of JAYVLK010000017.1, read as the reverse complement.
CAACCCCCTCACCCGCTTGCGGGAGAGGGCTGGGGAGAGGGGCAATAGTGACTAATAAGCCACTACAAGGCATAAGCATCGCCATTACCCGCCCAATCGACCAAGCCAAAAAACTGAGCGCGCTGATTACCCAAGCTGGCGGTACACCTATCTTATTCCCGCTGATTGAAATCACACCGCTAGCTGATTATAGTCAATTTCAAGCCGTGATTAGCGCTATCAAAGATTACGATTGGGCGATTTTTATCAGCAGCAACGCCGTGCAAAACGGCATGCCGCGCTTGGTAAAAGCTGGCATTGCTAAAGAAGGTATTTTTGGAAGCCTAAAATTTGCTGCCATCGGCCCTGTCACCGCGAGTGAATTACAAAACTTTGGCGTTAAAGATGTGCTTACACCTTTAAGCCATGTTCAAGATGGCGACGAAAGCAAGGTACGCTTTGACTCTGAGTCTTTACTAACTTTGCCAGAAATGAC
>JAYVLK010000016.1:0-16154 GCA_043759515.1 Methylotenera sp. | reverse complement strand
CAGATGTAGCGAATCACATTGGCTGGCGAGTTGCGTTGCCCAAAGCAGGTGAACGCGTGCTAGGTGACGGCGCGTTTGTGGAAAACGGACGCTTTTATTTTAATGGTTCAAATCCAACGGTTATTAACCCTGAGCCCAGAGCAAAAGGTGAAAACTGGCTGATGGAGATGGATGCATTAACGGGCGGCGTGATTAATAGCCCATTCTTGGATTTAAGTGGCGATCAATTACTAAATAACGCAGATAGAGTTCTTTACACCAGTAGTGAAACCTTGCCTTCTGGTTCGGTAGTTGGTGGAACGAATATGACGTTCTCGGGTATTCCCTTGGGCAGATTAATCACGGATGGCGTTGGTTCGCAACCGATACTGGTGCAACTTACAAATCTAAACACTACCTTTACCAATCAAAACCCTAATATTGATTTACCTGTTGCCACAACAGAACGTGGCGTAGCAGGCGGACACTTTGACGTCGATATTTATTACGCGACCTACGACGGGGGAAGTAAAAAACATTTTCATGAATATGACGATACTTTTAACGTCACGGGCGTCAATATGCTTAACGCAAGTGATATCACGCTTAATTTATCCAATGCGATTACCAGCACTTCAACCGGCTTTAAAATATTAGTGCATAACCAGTATTTAAACCCGGGGGTAACAGTAGCGGTGGGTAATAATCCACATGTCAGTGTTAAGTTATATGGCAACCAAGCAAAAGAGTTGCTCGCTACTAATGTCATCGCGAATGCACCAAGTTACACCCGCGCTACGCCAAACTTACAACTAGAGTTCAACATGCCGGTGGACACTTTTACGCCCAAAGATTGGTGGACAAATGCAGGTGGTACTGGCTATGTTGCAGGCAGTACGCGCGTTGGTTTGCAACCCACGAAAACAGGCTGTGTTAACAGAGAAAATATTCCAAAAGGCGGTACTTTTACAACGCTTTATAACCCAGTCATTCCGCCTGCAAACAGTTCAAACGGCCCTGGCACAGCCTCTACAACGCAAGGCGCACGGCATAACGGTGCACTCACGATACAAGTGATTAAAGCAAATACTACTGCGACGCAGATCGAACAAAATGTGGCCCTTAGACCAGAATATGGCTGGCGCTTAACCACTGCAGCGCACAATACACAATTGTTAGCTGAATATACTGTGTTTTGGCATCACCCTAATGGCGCATGTTATGGTGATGCCACCTGGACAGCAACGCCGCCAAAAGACACATCACCGTCTAACCCAACAAGATATAAAACGCCAGCAACTGGTTCAAATGACCCCTCTGATGGTAGTTTCCGTGCGACTGGCACAGTGGTTAATACGCAAACACAGGTAAATGGTAACCAAAAAGTGATTACCACTACATACTCAGATGGTAGTACGCTACAGGTGACGATTACAAAAAACAATGACGGCACAACAACGACAACAACGGTAAACCCAGATGGCACAACTAAAACAGTGGTTACTGCTAGCCCCGATGGATCAACAGGGTCTGGTGGCGATGAAAAGCGTAATCAAGCAAGCACTGCACGTATTTCATGGTCAGAACTGATTAGAAATTAATTTGGTCATTGGGCGTGATATGTAAGGTACGCATAGTATTTTTAGCGTACCTTACATGATTGTAAAAATAATAAGAGAGAGCTAATGTTGATGACAATATATTTACCACATAAAAAATATACGCGTGGGTTCAGTTTAATTGAGCTAATGGTGGCTGTGGCGATCGTTGCGATATTGGCGTCGATCGCTTTACCAAGCTATCAAGACTATATCATTCGTGCGAGCCGCGAAGCCGTGCAAACGGAGCTTGTGCAGCTGGCTAACTTGCAAGAAAAAATTTACCTTAATGCCAATGCCTACACCGGCAGCGTGACTGCGGCTTACAACGGTTCAACCACTGGGGGACTAGGCAAAACCACAGGTAAAAGTGAAGACAGCAAATACAACATTACAGTTTCACCAGTGCAGGCAAGCCAACAATTTACATTAACTGCTACACCTGTGCCTGGCAAAACGCAGGAAGGTGATGGTAACATTACAATTAACTCGGTTGGCAGCCGCACACGGGGTTCTAAAACTTGGTGACAAGCTATAGTTGGTTTGAAAACTCAATAGTTTGTACGAGCATCTTTATCAGGTATTCGTAAAAAATATCGAAAAGTTATTCTCCAATAATCTTCACCAGCACGCGCTTTTTGCGTCTGCCATCAAATTCACCGTAAAAAATCTGTTCCCATGGGCCAAAGTCTAGGCGGCCTTCAGTAATAGCAACCACAACTTCGCGCCCCATAATCTGGCGTTTCATGTGGGCGTCTGCATTGTCTTCACCCGTATCGTTATGGCGATAATATTGCAGCGGCTCGTGTGGGGCGAGCTTTTCTAGCCATTGTGTATAATCGTGATGCAAGCCACGCTCATCATCATTAATAAATACGCTAGCAGTAATATGCATGGCATTTACCAACACCAAGCCTTCACGCACACCGCTTTCACGCAAGCATTCGTTAATTTGCTCGGTAATACGAATAAATGCCACACGCGTTGGCGGGTTAAACCATAACTCTTTACGGTAGCTTTTCATGAATCAACTCCAATTTTAATATGTTGCATTGAGTTATTTTAACATTCCAGCCAATACTAATATAAATCAACCAATATGAATTAACCAATAAACTTTAAGTAACGAGCTTTAGCCAATAAAAAAGGCTTCTCGAAAGAAGCCTTTTTTGTCTTGCTAGACTTTAACCTTTAACTTCAACCTGTTGTGAAAACGTTTTGCCTTCACTGTCTGTTGCTACCACTTCAAGCTTGCCTGGCTCAGTTGGGATAAAATTAAATTTAAAATAAGGGTCTTCCGATGTACCCACGCCCACATCTACCGTCATTAAAGGCTTGCCGTTAAATTTAAATTCAGTTTTGCTAATATAAAACGCTGGCACAAAACCTTGTGAAACCAAATCACGCTGTAAGCCAGTGCGCATCATGTGTTTGATGTTAAATGTAGTTGATGTGGCGCTGCCAAACTTAACCGAATCATCTACCTTAAATTTGATTTTGCCAGCGGCTGCGCGTAAAGCCGCTTCATCACCATCAACCGTACCGCCACACCCACCTGCCGCGCGGATTTCACGCGATGCTAAATATAATTTACCGTTTGCATCTTCGCCCACCAAACGCACAAATGCATCAGTTTCAAAACGAATACGAGTGGCTAATTGAAAATTTCCAAGCGCATCTGTTAAATGATAAGTGGCTGTTAATGGTATAGGGTTCGCATCTACAAAAGAATACAGCTTGACGATTTTTACGCCGTTAGCAGCCGCATTATCAATGGTGTAAGTAACAGGCACTTGCGCACCACTTTCAGCACGGCGCGGCGCCTCAATTTTCATAAAAGTCACTTCCGTCATCGGGCGTTTTTCAAAAAACGCTTCTTTCATTACTGACCATAGTGTTGGATTTGGCTCTGCCATTACATTGCTAATTGCGCCAATAACTAAACCAGCCATTACAAGCGTTTTAACTAAAATTTGTTTTGTTTTCATTTCATCTCCTAATCTGCTTTATGCAGAAAAACTACTTCATTACACAACGCATTAACTACAGTTTAGATTACATAACAACTATCTTAGTATTTATATAGCACTTGTATGTGATGCGAGTCACACAAGTATTTTAAAACACTGAATATAAATTTCAAGTGTTGCGAAACTCTTCAAAATTAAGTTCAATACCATTGCCTGCAGGATCTTTAAAATTGATTTGTTTTACACCATTTAGTAATGTGCGCGTAGTGTAAGTAATTGTATTACCTGTTAAATGTGCTTCCATTGCAGGCATGTCAGTACAAGTAAAAGAAACATGATCGTAAGTGCCATTAACATTTGCTTCTGGTGCTTGTTTAGCACTGCCTTCAACCTGTTTAAATTCCGCAATATGCACCACATCATTATCGCCAATATACAACCAAAACCCATAACTTGTAGTTGCCGTGCGCGGCCCAACTTTTAACCCCACAATATCGCAATAAAAATCACGCAATATATGCATCATATCGCGGTTTGATCGCAGGTTAATGTGGTTGATTTCGGTGACTGGCATGGTTATTTAATGTTCTAAATACTCAATAGAAGGTAGGCCCGCCAATAAGCCCTTAACGCTAATGTCTTCATCTAATTCTGGCCAATGAATACCCACGCCATTACCCATTAATTCATAAGCTTGACGTTTTGCATTGTTTGCATTATGCAGGCTTGGAAACCAAATCAAAGGTGCAGAAAGTACACGCCCATCCGTTAATCTCACAATCAATTCACACTCTGATGTTTCTACAGATTGAGCAATTGGTTCAGCGTTTAATGTTAAAGAAGTCATTCCTAGCCTGCAAAATTAAATTGCTGATTAGCCTAAATAAATTAGACCATATCCGCCAAAGCAGCAACCTATTATAAAACTTAAAAAAGCAGCATATGGAAACAGGAATTGAAAATTAAAAGAATCTATTCTTTTATCATCTTCTGCTTCAAGATGTTTATAACATATTAAATCTTTGTAAAAACTTGATGCATCTTTCTGGTACCCCTCAAGAAGACGTCTTAGGTAGTGATAACCTCTAGCAATAGCGGTACCTACAAATAAAATCCCAAGGGTGAATAAAATAAGACTAATTGTAAGATTAAGAATTTGCAAATCAGACAAATTACTATTGTCGCCTCCTAAGAAACTCAAGGTAGCAACTGCACCACCAGAATTAGTAAGAAAGAGAAATTTAATTGCTTTATCAGCCCACTCTCTCTCCAACTCGTAGAGTTGTCGCCATCTTTCATCAATCTGACTGCTGTAAATCTTGCGTTTTTCGTCATCTAAGTAAGAGTAGTTCACTGTATTTTTCTCTCAAATGCAATTCACGATGCGAGAACTAGGCGCATTCGCGTAGACAGTACGATTAGTACGGCAAGCGGATGTAACAACGTTATCGCGAAGAGAATTCATTTTAAGCAGCTGGAGTTTGTGAGCGAGCGCGTATATGCAACTCCCTCAACTGCTTCTCATCCACCGCATTTGGCGCATTGGTCATTAAGCACTGCGCGCGTTGGGTTTTGGGGAAGGCGATTACATCGCGGATAGATTCAGCACCTGCCATTAATGTGACTAAACGATCTAGCCCAAATGCCAAGCCGCCGTGCGGAGGGGCGCCGTATTGCAGGGCATCTAGCAAAAAGCCGAATTTTTCTTGCGCTTCTTCTTTGCTGATTTTTAATGCATCGAACACTTTAGATTGTATTTCTTGTTTATGAATACGAACTGAACCGCCACCGACTTCCCAGCCGTTTAACACCATGTCGTAGGCTTTTGATAATGCTGCGCCAGGGTTGGTAGTTAATAAGTCTTCGTGGCCATCTTTTGGCGCAGTAAATGGGTGATGCAAGGCGGCCCAGCGGTCATTTTCTTCATCATGTTCAAACATGGGGAAATCCACCACCCATAAAGGCGCCCAAGCTCTGCCATCCACATGGCCTTTATCGTGACCCGCTTTTAAGCGTAATGCGCCTAGTGCTTCGTTCACAATTTTGGTTTTATCTGCGCCAAAGAACACGATATCGCCATTTTGTGCGCCTGTGCGGTCAATAATTGCTTGCAAAGCTGTCACATGAATGTTTTTTACAATCGGGCTTTGCAGGCCTTCTTCATTTAATTTGGTAATGTCATTAATTTTGATATAAGCCAAACCTTTTGCGCCGTAGATTTTTACAAATTCGGTATAAGCGTCAATCTCGCTTCTAGCGATTGCCGCGCCGTTTGGTATGCGTAGTGCAGCCACACGGCCACCCGTCATATTGGCCGCCCCTGCGAACACTTTAAAATCTACATCTTTCATTACATCGGTTAACTCGGTGATTTCTAGCGTCACGCGCATATCGGGTTTATCTGAACCGTATTTATGCATCGCCTCATGAAAACTCATGCGCGGAAATGCAGCTGGTAAATCGACGTTTTGCACTGTTTTTAGCATTTGTCGAATCATCTCTTCCACAATATCCATGATCTCATTTTCAGTCATAAACGAAGTTTCAATGTCGACTTGTGTAAATTCTGGCTGGCGGTCTGCACGTAGATCTTCATCACGAAAGCATTTGGTGATTTGAAAATAGCGATCAAAACCGCTCACCATTAAAAGCTGTTTAAATAATTGTGGCGATTGCGGCAGGGCAAAAAACTGGCCTGCATGTACGCGACTTGGCACTAGATAATCGCGTGCACCTTCTGGCGTAGAACGCGTTAACATCGGCGTTTCTACTTCAATAAAGCCATTGGTATCTAAGTAATCACGCAAGGTTTTAGACACACGGTAGCGCAACATCAAGTTTTTTTGCATGGCTGGGCGGCGTAAATCAATGTAGCGGTGTTCTAGCCTCACCGTTTCCGTTAAGTTTTCGTCATCCAGCATAAAAGGCGGTGTTAAAGATGCATTTAAAATTGTAATATCTGTTGCAAACATTTCCACTTCGCCAGTGGCTAAATTGGCGTTTGTCGCGCCTTCTGGACGAGCGCGTACTTCGCAAATTATTTTAAGCACATATTCACTACGTACACTTTCAGCAATTTTAAATGCCTCTACTGTATCGGGGTTAACAACAATTTGCGCCATGCCTTCGCGGTCGCGTAGATCAATAAAAATTACGCCGCCATGATCGCGCCTACGATGCGCCCAGCCGCATAAACTCACTGTTTGGCCAATATGGCTGCGGTTAAGTTGGCCACAATAGTGCGTACGCATGGTTGTTTTTAAAGTTGTTGTTAAAGATGTCATAAAATTTATTTCGTTATTTTGTTAAAAAGGGTTTATCCAGTTATCAATTTAAATGTAAATAGATTCAGCTAAAAAATTATTTTTTAAAGCTGTAATTGCTTGGTTTTTTTATCTTTTGGGGCAACTGTGCCCATGCTAATAATGTATTTTAACGCTTCATCTACACTCATATCTAGCTCAATAACATCTGCCCTTGCTAGCATGAGAAAAAACCCAGAGGTTGGGTTTGGCGTGGTGGGCACATAAACACTCACATAATCACCAGTTAAGTGATTACTGACATCACCGCCTGGCTTGCCCGTTAAAAAGGCAATCGTCCAGCTGCCTTGATGTGGATATTGAATGAGTAGCGCTTTACGAAACGCATTGCCTGAATTTGAAAATAAAGTATCAGACACTTGTTTAACACTTGAATAAATAGTTTTAACAAACGGCACGCGGGCGAGAAAAGATTCCCACAGTAAAATGACCTGCTGCCCAAATATGTTAGTCGCCACCAAACCTGTGACAAAAATTATACCTAAAGTTAATATCGCGCCAACGCCTGGCACATAAAAACCAAACAGCCGTTTTGGCTGCCATGCGGCTGGCAACAAGGCTAGGCTCTGATCCATGGTTTGTATTAAGGTGGTCACCACCCAAATAGTAATAAATAATGGCACTAATACTAAAAGGCCAGTTATAAAATAATTTTTCATTTAAATTCTAACTTTTTAGAGAGCAACATTATCTGCACTAGGCGATGTCGTTTTAGGTGTTACGGCGCTTTCAACAGATTTTTTTGTTTCGTTTTCGGCAGGTTTTTCAGTCGCTGGATTAGGTTTTTTATCTTTAAAATCAGTAGCATACCAGCCACTGCCACTTAATTGAAAACTGGGCGCCGATAACATTTTGCTAAAAGTTTCTAATTGGCATTTGGGGCAAATAATCGTGCTAACATCAGCGCTTTTACGCATCAATTCATCTTTAAAAGTGCAACTAGTACATTGAAAATCGTAAATTGGCATGATTTTAGCTTAATGAATATCGAATAATCGAAAAAAGTGAATTATAACTGATGTCAACCGTTTGGTTAATTGAATGTTATTAAGCATCAATTACCCAATTGTATGCGTAAATAAATAAAGAGATGAGAAAAATAATGACGAATTTTAAAATAATTAATGCGCCGCTGATAAAAATATTCTTACTAGGTATTATTTTATCGATACCACAATTAAGTTTTGCTAAATCTGCTGGGTTGGTTACTTTTGTTACGGGTGATGCGACTATTACCCATGCAGATAAATCTACAATAAGCGCCGCCAAAAATGCAGAATTAAACTCAGGCGATACCATTGAAACGCGTGATGGACGTTTGCAATTATCATTAATTGATGGTGGCAAAGTGTCGTTACAACCAAACAGTATTTATAAAATAAACAAGTATGAATATTCTGGCAGCGAGGATGGCAGTGAATATGGTTTTACTGAGCTGGTTAAGGGTGGTTTGCGCACCATATCTGGCGCAATTGGGCATAAAAATCGCGATCGTTATCAATTAAAAACTGCTGTCGCAACTATTGGTATTCGTGGCACCGAGTTTACGGTTAATTACAATAACAATAATCTATTAATGACCACTAATTACGGTAGCGTAGATGTGTGTACAGCTAATGGTTGCTTAAATGCCATAACGGGGCAATCTATTGAAGTTGCTGGCGCGGGCAATGCACCAAAACGCAGCCTAAAAGCGGCCACTGCAGCAGCGGCATCGCCCAACTCTAGCTCCACTAAACCAGTTTTTGCATCTAGCGATTTGATTAACGACGCTGGCTTTCCAAGCGTGGTAGCTGCTAATTTGCCGCTTGCTAATGATAATCCAACACCTCCTGTTACTCCTGTTACTCCTGTTACTCCTGTGTTACCTGTGTTACCTGTGTTACCTGTAATTAATAGTGTGGTTGGTAATGCTCTTTTTATTGCTACTGATTCTACTGGTAGCTTAGTAAATGATGTATACCGCGCTAGCCTTACTTTTGATGGTGCAGGTAATTTGATTAATGTAGAAAACAACCCTTCTATTAAAATAAAACCACTTAGCTTTAATAGCCTTAATAAAAATGACACTATTATTTCTTGGGGTCAAGCCAGCGCGGGTAGCTTTAAAGCTAACGGCAATAATTTTGCCATCAATCAAGCCGATTACATTGCAGGTGTTGCGCCTAACCCAGCTATTATTTCTAGTTTAACAGGCACATATAATGTATTTGCATCTACTGCACCATTTATTGTTTCTAATGGATTAAGTCTGCCCATCGGCGCAATTAATACAGTAACTGGTCCATTAGTGTTTGATTTTAGAAATGGTACTTATAATTACAATTTAAATGTACCCACTACGATTGATACATTTATATTATCTGGCAGCGGCATTGGTTTAAACGCAAGTAATCCTACTTTTGAATCTGCGGGCTCAGTTACCAGCACTGGCTTAACTTGTGCAACAGGCTGCAGCGGCGCATTGAACACTGGAAAGCTGGTACAAGGTAGCTTTTACGGGGCTAACGGTGAGAGAGCTGGCTTGCAATACGGTATTACGCCTGTATTTGGTAGCGCAATTTACGGCGGTGCAGTTTTAAGATAATCTATTGTTTTAATAAATCTTAGTCCTACAAAAGCGCACGATTGTGCGCTTTTTTTTATTTTTAATTTTGATGCGTTTAAAGTAATGATTTTACAAACATAATTAACTAATTGAATTAACTCAATTTTTTATAGTCATTATTTATAGCTTAAAACATAAGCCTTAAACAAAACCGTACTTGCATTACCTTCACAATTTTTAGCGATCTCAAAGCCAAGATTCACCCAATAAAGCTTAAGTCTAAAAATTATTAATGCTCCTAGCATCCAACACTTTCAAATTGACCCTAGCTTAATGCATTGGCTACCCGATTTAACTTTTTTAGATATTGAAACCACTGGCGGGTCGCATATTAACGACCGCATCACAGAAATCGCGCTTATTAAAATAGAAAATGGAGCGCTATCACTTAAATGGGAAACACTGATTAACCCAGGCATTATTATTCTTAAACGAATCACTGGTTTAACAGGCATTAGTAATGAAATGGTTAAAAATGCGCCAAATTTTGAAGATATTGCAGGTGAACTTTTCAGCTATTTAAGTGGATCAATAATGGTTGCGCACAATGCACGTTTTGATCTTGGTTTTTTAAAGGCTGCATTTAAGCGCATGGGTGGCATGTTAAGGCAGCGCACGCTTTGTACAGTTGCGCTTTCTAGAAAATTGTATCCACATGCCAAAGGACATTCGCTTGACGCCACTGTCGGCAGGTTTGGGTTAACCACACAATTGCGTCATCAAAGCATGGGTGATGCGCAACTGATGCTGGATTTTTTAGAAGCAGCCAAACAAGATTTAGGCTCTGTAAAAGTGTTAAGTGCGATTAAATTACAGCTAGAAAGTCCTGCACTACCATCTCATATTGATGATAGTTTTTTAGACAATATTAAAGATGTGCCAGGTGTTTACTTATTTTTTGACGATACAGGCTTGCCTTTATATATTGGTAAAAGCATCAAACTTAAAACCAGAGTTTTAAATCATTTTGCATCTGACCATGTAACGCAAGTAGAAATGGAAATGGCGCAAAGAATAATGCGCATAGAGTGGCAAGAAACAGTTGGCGAACTAGGCGCACTGCTGCTGGAAATGAAGCTAATTAAAGCATTGCAGCCCACCTACAATAAGCTATTACGTAAACAAACTAAATTTTATGCAATTCAAATGTCAGAGCGCTTAAATAGCTTACCTTGGCTTAAAAGTGTGCCTATTGCTCAAATCGACCCTTGCAATTTAGCGTTTTTGTACGGGGTATTTAAAACCAAAAAAGCATCATTTGAACTCATTAGAAAGTTAGCCAGCGATTTTAAACTTTGCCACAAATTACTTGGTTTAGAGAAAGGTCGTGGCATTTGTTTTGCCCACCAATTAAATAAATGCTCAGGTGTTTGCGTTGGGCTAGAAAAGCATGAAATGCATCATTTGCGGCTTAAAACGGCATTAACTAAATATCAATTGAAAGCTTGGCCTTATTTGGGAAAAGTAGGCATCAATGAGCTTAATAAAAACACTAATAGAACAGAAATGCATATTTTTGAGCATTGGTGTTATTTAGAAACGGTCAGTGATGAGGCTGATTTAGTTAAAATTATTAACACTAAATATGACTTCAAGTTTGATTTAGATATTTACAAATTAATTGTAAAAGCGTTTGCTATTAATCAAGTTATTGAATTAGATTGTAAGCCACATGATGATTTATTTTGCTTATATGCATAAATGCATCGCTTTACTTACGCAAATTGTTTACGCAAACTATTTTTGGCTATTTTTTTAGTTTAATATTCCACCATTTTGGCAACATTTTTCTCACATTTTCATCGTTATAACGGTCATCCATTAAATGTATCATGCCAAAATCTTCAGTGGTTCTAATCACTCTGCCAGCGGCTTGTACCACTTTTTGCAAACCTGGATAAAGGTAAGTATATTCAAAGCCTAACCCAAATATGGCTTGCATTTTAATGCGCATTTGTTCATTTACTTCGTTAATTCGCGGCAAGCCAAGTGTTGCGATAAAAGCGCCAATAAGCCTATTCCCTGGCAAATCTATTGCCTCACCAAAAGATCCACCAAGCACTGCAAATACCATACACTTTGACGATTCGGTAAAGTCGTTAACAAATTGTTGTTTGTCAGTTTCTGTCATGGTTTTTAATTGCGCGCGCGTGGGAATATTGGGATAGCGCGCTTCAAACAGTCTTTTAACATCGTTTAAATATTCAAAACTACTCAAAAATAAAATGTAATTACCGGGTCTTGCTTGATATTGCTTGGCACTCAATTCAACGATTGGTTGTAATGAACGGCCTCGCGCGTTAAATCGTGTAGAAATGTGTGATGCAATATTCACGTTTAACTGCTTAGCGTTGAAGGGTGAATCTACATCTAAAAATTTTGTTTTATCGGTCAATCCAAGCATGTCGTTAAAAAATGATGGCGGGCTTAATGTAGCGGAAAATAAGGTGCTAGAACTTGCTGCACTAAAGCGCGTGCTTAAGAATTTGGCTGGAATCACGTTGCGGATATTTAAGGCAAAATCTTGCTGAAAAAGCCCAATACTTTCATCGCTTTTGGTCATGTCAACCATCGAATGCGCATCAAAAGATTCTGCCAGCGTGGCAAATTGCAATGCATCAAAATAAAAACTTAATACGCTTGGGTCATTGTAAGTAGGATGTTCGGCTAAGTAATCCGTTATCTTTGTAAGCGCGCGTTGCAAAAGCTGTATAAATTCTTCAGGTATTTCGTTATACACTTTATACAAATCTTCTTGATCACACTTAAGCATTAACCAACATTTGCTTAATTTATCTAAAACGCCTTTTAAGGCTTTTGGCGCTTTGGCTTGCATTTGAATAAATTGATTAAAACTTAAAGTAGCGCTGTACATTTTGCGCGCTCGCTCTATCATATTGTGCGCTTCGTCCACTAGCACGCTTACTTTCCAGTTATTAATCAAAGTGCCTGCAAATAGCATGGCATATTGATCAAAATAATAGTTGTAATCGCCCACCACTACGTCGCTCCAATTGGCTAGATCTTGCGCCAAATAGTAAGGGCAAACTTGGTGCTTTAGCGCAACATTTCTGGTGGTTAATTTATCCATCACGGTTTGATTTAGCGCATCAACCCTAGCGGCTGGCAAGCGATCATAAAAACCATTGGCTAATGGACAAGAATCGCCATGACAAGATTTATCAGGATATTCACACGATTTTTCGCGTGAACTTAATTCAAGGGTTCTTAAATGCAGCGTTGGGTTATGATTTTGAATGGTTTGAATAGCATTTAAGCCAAGCGCGCGGCCAGATGATTTAGCTGTTAAAAAAAATATTTTATCGAGCTTAACGACAGGCATAGCTTTTAGTAATGGAAAACTCGTGCCTAGCGTTTTGCCAATACCCGTTGTGGCTTGAATTAACAAACTTTGTTCTAGCATGGCAGTTTTATAAACAGATTCAGCCAGTTTTCGTTGCCCAGTACGAAATTGCGCGTGCGGAAAACTAAGCTTTGTACATGCTATATTTCGTGCAGCTCTATGCGCTAATTCAATATCGGCCCAAGCAATTAGTTTTTTGCATAATGACTCAAAAAATTGTTCAAGCGCACTGGCAGTAAACTCTTCAACAAACAAAGTTTCTTCTTTCGATGTAACGTTGTAATACACCATGGCAACATTAATTTGTGTGAGCTGTTTTTCTAAGCACATTAAGTATGCATATACTTTAGCTTGCGCCCAATGCAATTGCCTGTGATTATCAGGCATACGATCTAAGTGGCCTTTGTATGTTTTAAATTCTTCAAGTTGGTTTAATTCTGGGTCATAACCATCGGCTCGGCCGCGCACGAAGATATTCTCATATTCTCCAGTTAAAGTAATTTCCGTTAAGTATTTTTCATCTCTGCGTGAAGCCACGATTAAATGCCCAAGCATGCCCTCTACCGCAGTGGGGGATGGGGTAAAGCGTAGATCTAAGCTACCAGTTTTTGCGGTAAGATCGCAAAGTGTACGTACAGATATCACATACTTAAAAGCTGCTTTAAGATCATCTGATGCCGTCAGATTGGCTGTTAATTTGATATGTTAGCCTGCAAAAAACGTTATTAGTGATGCGTTAATCACCAGTAGAGTTGTCGGAAATCAAGGGCAAACCCATATCTATTCGGGCTAAACGCTGCGCCATTTTGATGGTGGAATCTGAAAAATTGTCTATATCAGTATCGGCCAACGCGATTTGTTTGTATTTCTCATAAGCAGATTCAAACGTGGATTCTTGAATATACGCAATCAATTGCGTATAGCGATCGCGTTGTTTGGTGTTTATAATTTTAATATTCATAGATTTAGTGGGATTAATAAGCTTATTTTCAATGGCCTTATTTTCAATGGTCTTATTCTCAATTTTCTTATGTTCAAAATAAATATTTTCAAGATGCATAGAAAAATAAGCAATAAATTCAAGCTCAGTACTATTTGTAATTTCCATCTTTTTATTTCAAACTTAAGCATTAAACTGATTTGTTCAAGTTTACATCCAAAATATCATTGATCATTTCTAGCCTTAAAATCGGGCTATCCATTTGCATCAATCTTTGCTTTTGTAATAGTGGTAAATCCAGCAGTTCAAGCCAACGATTGGCAACCCAAGACGCATCATCGAACTTGTAAGGCTTTAAAACAGGAATATCGGTGGGTGTAACACCTTGACCAGATAAAGATTCAAGCAAGCGTTGCAGGCAAGTACTGGCTATTTGCAAATCTTCAGGAATGTGTAGCTCAGCATCGTTGGCAATGGTGGAAACTTTACCAATCACTAATCCATCAGATTGTTGCAAATACGATTCCACTTTAATTCTATGAATGCCAGCACATCGAATCATCATTAAACCAACCGTACTCACATCTGCCTCAATAATCTCGACTAATGTGCCTGTATCTGAAAATGGAAAATGATTGTTGGCATTCACTTGAGTTTGATTGTCTGCAAGATTTATAGGCAGAACTGTCACAATTGCAAACGGCGATTTATTTCGCAAAGCGCTTTTAACCATATCTAAATATCTGGCTTCAAATATTCTAAGTGGTATTAAACCTTGCGGGCAAACCACTACATTAAGTGGAAAAAGGGGCAATAAATACTTATTCATAATTCGATTATTTAATTTTAAAATTTATTTGAAGCAGGTGACAATTCATATAATGCTAAGCAAAATCATATTGTTACAGCAAGGCAATAAATTGCAATAACGCCAATAAAAACAGTGAGTGTTGCGAGTCTAAGTAGTCGTATACGATTTACTTCAACTTTTTTTACTAGCGCAGCGTTTTGATCTGCAAGCGCTTTTATTAATTCAGATGTGGTTAACATTTGGCCTCTCAACTCAGCGTTGGCAGATTCAATAACAGCCAACCTTTGCTTCAGCCATCCAATTTCTTGATCGTCAGATCCGTAAACGGCGTGTTCGTTAACAATAGTCGAATCTGGCTTGGGCGATTTATTTGCAACAGTACTCCATAATTTTTTTGCATTTTCAGCAATCTCAGGCGCTTTTCTAGCCACCTCTATCCATGGAACAACTTTTAATGACGCTAGCCAACCAATAGCCATAAAAACCTTTTTGATTACCAATAAATAACATTTATTTTTTACTAAATGTGACTAATTTCAATATTTAAGTTTAAACATTAACAGTTTTTTAAACAAAGATATGCCCGCATTTGCAAGCTTGAGACAATTTTATTTGTTTAAAGATTCTGACTAAACTTTATATCTGATAAAAAGCTAATCAAAGAGTGAGATACTTGAAACGTTAAAAAAGAAAATCCGTGTAGATTGTTAGTCTACAGGGATTTTCTTTTTATTAATTTAGGCGGCGTTTACTAAAAAGGTATATCGTCTTCAAAATCATCAAAATTGCCGCCTGGTTTGTTTGATGATTGCGCATTGTTTGTTTGTTTGGCTGCTGTTTGCGAGCTTGATGGTACGTTTGATTTCTTGTCAGCGCTTTGATTAAAGTCATCATTACCGTCGTTTTGGTCTATGCCACCGTCGTAATTAGCGTTTGATCCTCCGCTATCTTTACCACCCAACATTTGCATGCTATCGGCCACAATTTCAGTGCTATAGCGGGTTACGCCATCTTTTTCCCATTTACGCGTTTGCAAGCGGCCTTCTACATACACAGGACGCCCTTTTTTCAGATATTCGCCAGCGATTTCGGCTAATTTGCGATACATCACAATATTATGCCATTCGGTTTTTTCTTGTTTTACGCCACTTTTGTCTTTCCAGTTTTCGGTGGTGGCAATACTAAAATTACACACGGCCTCGCCATTTGGCATAAAACGCACTTCGGGGTCGCGCCCCAAGTTACCTACTAAAATCACTTTATTAACCGATGCCATTATTCACTCCTTGCTTATATTATTTAACCTATTAATTTAATTATATCTTGTTCAATATTGGCAAGGGAAACTTTGCTTTGTTGATTATTGATTTTTACAATTAATAAATTCTCTGCCGCAATTGCCACTGCTTCTCGCACACCTGACATTTTGGCAATTTTTGTAGCCAACAGCTGTGCATCCTGCTGGCTAACATTTTCAATATGATACATTTTGGTTTTAACACTCGGTGGTGTATTCATGCCAAATGCCAAGCCCAACCAAATAAACATTAACACCGCGCAA
>JAYVLK010000015.1:0-4657 GCA_043759515.1 Methylotenera sp. | reverse complement strand
TGGTGGCCAAAGTGAACACCGGCCTCAAGCATTTGACGCATAGTAACTGACATTGTATTGCTCCATGTAAGGGTTAACATTACATTCATCCACAATATTTACAAACTTTTAAATTTTGTAAACACCCTGTACGGGACGATGCATTGATTTAAATTAGTTTGATTAGCGATGCCGCCGATCAAATACGGCACTATAACCAAATTCTCTTTTGAATTCAATAAATACCTAGCATTTGCTAAAATTTATTACTGCTAACTTGGCGAAAGTTAAGCAAAGCTCAGTTAAAAGTGCTTAAGTAATTAACCGTTCATTTACCTACCATTTGGGGGATTGCAATGACATTTTACAAGTGAGAAGATATTAAATCATAAAATATATATGGTCATTAAAGTTATTTTGAGTTGAATTAAATTACCAGTCCATATTGATCACATTTTTCAATAACCAAGGAGGTACAAAATGAGTAATATATCAAAACTTACTAGCGCAACTTTATTATGTCTATCAAGTGGGTTGTGTTTGTCAAGTGGTATAGCGTCTGCAGCGTTGACTTCGGTAGGTGTATTTAACGGAAATGTTGGGCTTAGTGTCGATGGGATTGGGAGTAATGCTGCGGCTGTAGGCAATGTGCAAGCCGACATTCCGATTGGTGCTACTATTTTACAGGCATATCTATATAGTGCTGGCGTTCCGATAGGGTCTGGGCCCTCAACATTGGCAGCTTACAATGGCTCTGGTATCACTTTAGCAGGTAACGCAATTAACAATTTCGACACCCTTGTTGGTGCAACGGGCCCCAGTTTCACGTGGAGAACTGCAAGAGCTGATGTTACTTCTATAGTCCAATCATTGACTGCATCTGCTGTCACCAACAACTTTTCATGGGCTGTGACTGAAGGTAGCTTAAATAATAATATTGATGGCGAAGTATTAGCGATTGTTTATTCTCACGCTAGCCGCCCACTTGGCAGTGTTGCCTTGTTAAACGGTGGTCAGAACACAGGTGGAGAAACCTCTTTTGTTAATTTTGCGTCACCGCTTCCAGATCCAACGTTGTCAGGATTTGTGGCGGAATTAGGTTTAGGAATCTCTTTTAGCTGTTGCAGCCAAAGTTCTGTAGTCGATATTAACGGTACCGCTATTGCCAATAATGCTGGAAATTTTGATGACGGTGCGGCTGCACAAGATGGTTCACTAATTACTGTAGGTGGACTTGGAGATATAGCAACTAATAATCAAACCTATGAAAATGATGGTGAGCTTTACGATCTGAAACCATTATTGCAAGAAGGAGATAATTCATTATCTATCTTTACAATAAATGCCACTAACGATGACAACATCTTTTTCGCAAGCTTGTATTTAACCGCAGAAATTGGAAGTGTTACTCCCGAACCAATTGATGGTGTGCCAGTTCCTGCTGCATTACCACTAATGGCGTCTGCATTGGGGCTAGGTGCATTAAGTCGACGTAGGAAATAATCTTTCTTGATTTACTGGTTTTAAAGCATTTCTTTTTGAATAGCAAAACTTTAAAAATCGAAATGCTTTTTTTATAAAATGAAATTTTGTGCAGCCATTAATTGGTGGACAAAACTTGTTTGCTAGACTCTTTTAATAGTAGAATCGAACACAAAGAATTTAAAAAGACACCTTTTAAAAGCATTAAATATAGAGCAAACGCATTAAATACAGAGCATTTGCAAGCTCAATGTTTATTTGCAAGATTGTTGAGTAAATTAATTTGTGCTCTTACTTCAATTGCTAATTCGGATGCCGTTAAACCGACTGGACCAACGCCGCTTGCAACTAGCGCATCTGCCGCGGCGCCATGCACATACACGCCTAATTTTGCCGCCTGCAAGCAATCAAGCCCTTGCGCAACAAGGCTGCCAATAATGCCGCTTAATACATCGCCTGTGCCACCGCTAGCCAAGCCAGGGTTGCCAGTGGTATTAATAAACCGTTCACTTTTTATATTGGCCAAATTAGCATTAATAACGGCTAAGCTTGATTTATCAGCATTTAAATCGTCAGTGGTTGATTCAGTCAGGTTTGAAAGTTCAGGTTTAGCAATAATAGTACCAGCCCCTTTTAAAACACAAATCGTATTGAACATATTGGCCAATTTTTCTGCACAATCGATACGGTTTTGTTGCACGTGCATAACAGTTGTATTTAATAAGCGCGCAGCTTCAGCTGGGTGTGGAGTAATAATAGTTTTAGCTTGTCGATTTTTAAGTAATATTTGCAAATGAGTATGTTGACTCACTAAATTAAGCGCATCTGCATCAATTAATAAGGCCACTTCCTGCGCTATACAAAATTCTAGCAATTCAATGGCCGCCTTTGATTGGCCTAACCCAGTGCCAATAACCACACAATTAAGCTTTGTTAAGTTAGTTATTGTATCAGCCGAGTGCAACATTAATTCAGGATGACAAATATCCACGTTAGGCGCGTTATCTGCCAAAAAAGCCGCATAAACTCGCCCAGCTCCGCAAAATAAAGCCGCTCGCGCAGCTAATAATACCGCGCCCGCCATACCAACATCACCACCCACAATGGCAATGCACCCAAAATCACCTTTGTGCGCATCAAGCGCGCGCTTACACAAAGCTGGTAAAAACATGCTTTGAGTGAGCGCGTTACTTGGCGTTTTAATAGATGTCAATTGAGTAGTGGTGAGTTCGGCGTTAATGGTTTTTCCTTAACACGGCCTTTGTTATCCAATAATATGAGCAATTTAATAAGCAACCGAAATGTTGTCGTTTACAGATGTAACACCTTGCGTATTCCACACTGTATCACTCACCATATCGCGTTCTGACCAGCTATGCACCACGCCTGTTAATGTCACTTTTCCACCATTAACCGTCACCATAATTTCTTGCGCATCGGTTAAAGCACGGCGTTTTAATGCCGCCTCAATATCTGTTTTAACCGTTGTAGCGGTTAATTTAGATTTAATCGTAACTTGATTGCTAACACCGATTACACCCATTAAATGCCGCACAGCGCCAGATGCCAATTGGCGTTGGTATTCATAATCAACTTCGCCCGATAAAGTCACCCAGCCATGTTCAACCATCACTTTTACATGATCTTTTGGCCAGTTGGTTGTCCATTCCAACACGTTTTGAGCAGTGCGCGCAATGTCAGCATCGCTTCTATTACTTGCGCCTGGCAATGTCACCTCAAGCTCAACCGCCAGTGCTTTTACGCCAGCTACTTTTTGTGCGGCACGTTCTGCAGCCCATTTTTCAGCATATTTATCCACATGTCCAGATAAAGTCACCACGCCATTTTTCACTTCCACGCCAATTTCGGCAGCGTTAAAAGATGGATCCCATTTTAGTTCTGCCATTACATCACTTTGTAACTGTGTATCTGTTTTCATGATTTCGATTCCTGTTGATTTAGTAAGAATCAATCTTCT
Organism: Methylotenera sp.; assembly: GCA_043759515.1. GTDB lineage: Bacteria > Pseudomonadota > Gammaproteobacteria > Burkholderiales > Methylophilaceae > Methylotenera_A. The sequence goes on along the minus strand of JAYVLK010000015.1, from coordinate 1,218 downwards.
TCTTAAGCATCAATTGTGACTGTTCGTTAACACGCATAAGCCATATTAAATTTACCAATAAACAGATAGATGAATTATTAAGCCTATTAATTTTTAAGTGCGCTAGCAAACAGATCAAATTATGTTTGCTTGGTATAAACAAAAAGTAAAAAATTTTTTACAAGTAAATAAAGGTAAATATCATGAAAAATACTATTTTAGCCTCAGCCTTATTACTGGCTGGATTACAAGCAACTAGTTTTAATCTGCATGCAGAGGTGGTAGGTGCCAGTGTGATTGGCGTAACAGTTGATGAGATAATTGAAATAACCAATGGCTGGAGCATTAAAAAAAGTGTAATGGGAAAAGCGGTTTATAACTAGAAAAATGACAAAATTGGCATGGTAGATGACTTAATCATTTCGCCTGATAAAAAACTCACCTATGCCATTATTGGCGCGGGTGGCTTTTTAGGCATGGGTAAACATGATGTGGCCATACCAGTTTCGCAAATTAACGAAGTGAACGGCAAACTAGAATTAAAAGGTGCTACTAAAGAATCGCTCAAACAAATGCCAAAGTTTGAATATGCATCAAACAATGCTCAACGAGAAGCTTTTATTCTTAATGCAGAGGAAGATATTCAAAAAGGTAAAAACAAGCTGGCAGAATTAAGCAAAAAAGTAAGCACTGAAAAAACTGAGTTAAAAGGTAAGATAAATTCAGATATTGTGCAATTAAAAATGCACATTAAAAATGCAGAAACTAAATTAAGCGAGCTTAAAAACGCCAGCGAGAAAAAATGGCGCGAATTTGAAGCGAGTGTTAGTGCAGAAGTAGCTAACGTGCGTAAACATCTATAAATTTATTTTTAGACCCTTTTTTACACTTAATTAAAGTTTTGTTCGCGTGTTGGTGTTAAAAACAGGTCTTGTTTATTTTTTTTTGGTATTTGGGTTGGGCTTTTTATTAGGCGCAATACGAATACCATTTATTGTGCCGCGCATTGGCGTTCGCAAGGCAGAACTGCTTGAAATGCCAATTATGCTACTTGGCATCGTGCTTGCGGCTAAGTTTATTTTAAGCCAATTCAAATTGCCGCCAGCACCGCTAGCTTACTTATCAGTCGGTATTATTGCATTAAGTTTAACGCTAATTGCAGAATGGCAATTAGTTGTTTGCTTGCAAAAAACCACTTTCAAACAGTATTTAAAATCGCGAGATCCTGTATCAGGCAGT
>JAYVLK010000014.1:0-136722 GCA_043759515.1 Methylotenera sp. | reverse complement strand
GCAAGCCAATGAAAGCGGATTGTTTAGGCGCGATGTGATTGAATCATTTTTAGCGCATAGCGATAAAGACAAAATTAGAGAAACCTATAACGAAGCCACCTACGACAAAGAACGCAGGCAATTAGCGCAATGGTGGAGCGACCAACTAGACCTGATGCGCGATGGCGCAAAAGTGATTGCGCTGCATGGTAAAAGTGCTTGAACTTTTTACTTGTAAGTGATACTAAATAAAGATACTATAATATTGTGAAAACCAAACACGCCAAAACGCTCAAGCTGATTTATAGCAAGCCAATATCAGCCAATATTCAATGGCGCGATATTGAAGCTCTGCTAATTAGCTTAGGCGCAGAAGTTAGCGAACGCGAAGGCTCGCGCGTGCTAATCAAGCTGTTTGATGAAAGACGTGTTTTTCATAGGCCACACCTTAGCCCCAATACAGACAAGGGCGCGGCCGAGGCCATAAAAAAATGGTTGCAAGTAAACGGAGTAAAACCAAATGAATAAATTAAACATCAACGGCATTAACGCAGTGATTAGTTTTGATGCTGACATCAACCTATTTCGTGGTGAGTTTGTAGGTTTAAATGGCTATGCAGATTTTTACGCATCTGATGTTGCAGGCCTAAAAAAAGAAGGTGAGATTTCACTAAAAGTATTTTTAGATGCCTGTGAAGCAGATAATGTTAACCCTTACAAACAATATTCTGGTAAGTTAATCACCCGTATATCGCCCGATTTACATGCGCTTGCAGCCGAAACAGCAAAAGCACAAAAAGTTAGTCTAAATGCATTGATTGAACGGGCTATACAACACGAGATAGCGGCATAACTAAAAATATAAATCCTGGGGTCGAGTATTCAAGTCCCTCTTTCACCACCAATTAGAAGGCCACATCTTCGGATGTGGTCTTTTTTTGTTTATATCCTGTAAACTCGTTGCAAATAGCACAAAAATATAACGATAAGAAAAAACTCAAATATGCCACTTTCATGGAACGAGATTAAAGCCCGCGCAAATACATTTTCTAAAGAGTGGGAGTTTGAATCTCGTGAAGATGCTGAGGCTAAATCGTTTTGGGATGCCTTTTTTAATGTGTTTGGCATTACCCGCCGCCGCATTGCCAGCTTTGAAGAGCCTGTTAAAAAGTCGGACGATAAAGGTGGCTTTATTGATTTACTATGGCGTGGCCAATTATTGGTAGAACATAAATCGCGTGGCAAAAGTTTAGATAAAGCATTTACGCAGGCTAAAGAATATTTTCCTGGCTTAAAAGAGCGCGATTTGCCCAAATATATTCTGGTTTCTGATTTTGCTAATTTTCGCCTTTACAACCTAGATACGAACGAGCAAATAGAATTTCCGCTAAGCCAGCTTTATCAACACGTTAAGTTATTTGGTTTTATTGCAGGCTACCAAACGCAAATTATCAAGCCGCAAGACCCAATTAATATCAAAGCGGCCGAGCGTATGGGCAAGCTGCACGATGCGCTAAAAGCGGTTGGCTACACCGGCAAAGATTTAGAAATTTACCTAGTGCGCCTGCTGTTTTGCTAGTTTGCTGAGGACACCAGCATATTTGAAAAGCGTCTTTTTCAAGATTATATTGAAACCAAAACCAACCCAGATGGCAGCGATTTAGCGCAACATTTAGATAGCTTATTTTATGTGTTGAATCAGCCTAAACAAAAGCGCCTTAGCAATTTAGATGAAAGCCTAGCCGCATTTGAATACATTAACGGCAATTTATTTGCGCAACGCCTAAACCCCGCCCAGTTTGATAGCAAAATGCGCGAAGCCTTGCTAGATTTATGCGCGCTTGATTGGAGCATTATCTCGCCTGCTATTTTCGGTAGCCTCTTTCAAAGCATTATGGATGCCAATGCGCGGCGCAATTTAGGCGCGCACTATACATCTGAAGAAAACATTTTAAAGTTGATTAAGCCCTTATTCTTAGATGCGCTTTGGACCGAATTTGAAAAAGTAAAAAGCAATAAAACGCGGTTGTTAGACTTTCACAAAAAATTACGCACATTAACGTTTTTAGACCCAGCTTGCGGTTGCGGCAACTTTTTAGTCATTACCTACCGCGAATTGCGCTTGCTAGAGCTGGCTGTATTACGTGCATCATATTCTAGTAGTCAGCAAGTACTCAATGTGCAAAGCCTGATTAATGTAGATGTTGACCAATTTTATGGCATAGAGATTGAAGAGTTTCCTGCGCAAATCGCACAAGTAGCATTGTGGTTAACCGATCACCAAATGAACATGAAAGTGTCGCAAGAGTTTGGCAGCTATTTTGCACGCATACCGCTAAAAGCCTCGCCGCGTATTGTGTGTGGTAATGCCTTAACGCTAGATTGGGCGCAAATGCTAGCGCCACATGATTGCAGTTATATTTTGGGTAATCCACCGTTTATAGGCCATCAGTGGCGCAGTAATCACCAAATGGCTGATATGAATTTTGTTTGGGGAACAGATGGAAAATTTGGGCGGTTAGACTTCGTCACTTGCTGGCATAAAAAAGCCACTGATTATATGCAACAAAATAAGCAAATTAAAACTGCTTTAGTTTCTACTAATAGTATCTGTCAGGGCGAGCAAGTGGGGACCTTGTGGTCTTGGATGTTAGCGCAAGGCGTCAAAATTCAATTCGCGCACCGCACTTTTAGTTGGAATAACGAAGCACGCGGTAAAGCCGCAGTACATTGCGTGATTGTTGGGTTTGGCTTACAAGATGTAGCAGATAAAACCATTTATGAATATGAAGATATTAAAGGCGAACCACACGCGATTAAAGCCAATAATATAAATCCGTATTTGATTGACGCGCCAGATATTGTTCTACCATCACGAATTACAACACCATCTGGCTTGCCTCAATTAATTAAAGGTAGCCAACCCACAGATGGCGGCCATTTAATTTTAAGTGAATTTGAAAAGGCAGAATTAATAGCAATTGAACCGCAAGCTGAAAAGTGGATTCGCCCCTACATTGGCGGTGAAGAGCTAATTAATGGCAGCATTCGATATTGCCTGTGGTTTAAAGATGCAAACCCAAATGAACTTAAATTAATGCCCAATGTAATGCAAAAAATTAAAGCAGTAGCAGAATGGCGATTAACTAGCGCTACCGCAAGCGTGCGTGAATACTCCTCAAAACCCTCTTTATTTACTCCAGATAGGCAGCCCAAGTCCAACTATTTAGCATTGCCGCAAGTGTCGTCAGAACGCAGGAAATTTATACCAATAGCTTTTTTATCACCAACAACTATTGCTAGTAATCAATTGCGAATTATAGAAAATGCTAGCCATAAACATTTTGGTATATTAAATAGCACATTTCATAATGCTTGGGTTCGAATGACTTGCGGTCGTCTTGAAAGTCGATTTCGCTATGAACCTGCGGTTTACAATAACTTCCCGTGGCCAGAAGTGAATGCTTTGCAAACCGCTAAAATTGAAATCGCCGCGCAAGCCATTTTAGATGCGCGCGCTTTGCACACCAATTCATCATTGGCGGATTTATATGACCCGTTGACCATGCCAGCTAATTTATTAAAAGCACACAACGCGCTAGATAAAGCAGTAGATACGGCTTACGGCTATAAAGGCGCATTGAGCGACGCTGCGCGGGTTGCGTTTTTATTTGAACGTTATCAACAAATTACCAGCTTGTTACCAAGCTTAACAAATACTAAAACAAAAGTTAAAAGAGCTTCTAAAACGAGTATTTAGGCATAAAGGTATGCCCTGTCACCCGCATGGATATTGGCTCGCAGGCTATACTAATAACAGCAACAGATTTTACAAATAACAAAAAAGCCCGCAATTAGCGGGCTTTTGCATTAGTTAAAAACTTATTATTTGTTCATTACATACATTGTTACTTCAAAGCCAAAACGCATTTCAGTAGCCGCTGGAGTTGCCCACATGATAGTTTCCTTTGAGTTTGTTTAAAATTTAATTGGTTTTATTACTTGTTCATTACGTACATTGTTACTTCAAAGCCAAAACGCATTTCAGTAGCTGCTGGTGTTGTCCACATGATAATTTCCTTTTCATTTTGGCGATTCACAATGATTCACTTAATGTACCGTATTATGCGCGCCGCATAAAAACTTGCACTATGTGTGCTGCGTAAATGTGGCTAATGATTTTGCTTAAATAGGCTTTGTATTTTTACATGAGTGTTTTACATGCTCTGCAAGCTAGTATCTATGCGGGTTACAAAGGATCATTTTTTGTTCGGTGTTCATTACATCTGTTTAATAAAACAAAAAACCCGCAATTTGCGGGCTTTTTATTGATTAATTGCTAATTTAAATTTAGATTAAACCAGCTCATTAAAACCAAACTAAGCGATATTTGCGCCAACCACAGCGGCCATTTGCATCATATCGATTGTTTCGCCAACTTTAATGTTAGTTAAATCAGTTAGTTTGCCAGTTTTGCTGGTTGATTTTGTATTTTTAAAAATTGGGTGCAGTTTTGCATCGCAAACGATGTATTTGCCTGCGTTTTCGGCTTTGCCGTTAACTGTTTTAGTTTGTAATTTATTGGCTTTAATGTAATCCCATACTTTTTTGGTGATTTCGGTACGCGGTAGAGATGACGCGCCTACTAGGGCTGCTAGTTCACTTTTCATTTTAACTGGGGCACTTAAACCTTTTGCTTCTGCCATTTTATTATCCTCAATAGTTTGTGTAGGGTAGTTATGATTTTGAATACAACTCAATCATGGCACATTTAAACAGTTATTTGCAAATAGAGTTACGTAATTTGTGCGTAACCGCCATAAAATTTAACATTTACAGGCTTTTTTTTGTGATTTAGTTTGAATTAAGATGCTGTAATGGCCTACAAACCAATGATCACAAGCTTTTGGATTAAAAATTTGAATTGTAAAAATGATAAATAAATAGTTTATTGCAAACAAAAAAGCCCGCAATTTGCGGGCTTTTGAATTAGTTAAAAACTAATTACTTGTTCATTACGTACATTGTTACTTCAAAGCCAAAACGCATTTCAGTAGCTGCTGGTGTTGTCCACATGATAATTTCCTTTTTCATTTTGGCGATTCACAATGATTCGCTCCATGTGTTGCATTATGCGCGCCGCATAAAAACTTGCACTATGTGTGCTGCGTAAATGTGGCTAATGATTTTGCTTAATGTAGGGTTTATGAGTAAACCTAAAGACTAAAATTTAGTTTTTAAGTGGCTTATTGTTGTTAGCTGGCGGGCTGATCACTTGACCATCTTTATACGTTAATTCAGAGGTCACCTTGCCATCTCTATTCCACGCATATTCTGCGCCCTCTTTTTTGCCATTTACAAAGTGTGATTGCGCACGTTGTTGGCCATTATCGAACCATTGTTTAAATGATCCGTGCTCTCGCCCTGATTTGTAATGCGCCTCTAGCTTCATTTGGCCAGTTTCGTACCACTGATTCCAAACACCATCTTCTTTATCGTTTACATAGTTAGTTTGAATTTTAATACGGCCAGTTTCATACCAAAATATTTCTAAGCCCTCTTTTTTGCCATTTTTAACGTTCACCTCATATTTTGGCCCGCCTTTAATAAATTGCTCGGTATATTTTCCAGTAAAAGTAGGCTTAAAAAAGGTTTCAGCCGCAATGTTGTTTGCATAAACAATTAATATGGTTAATAAAATGGGTAATAGTGACTTTTTCATTGAATTTGCTTTTAGTTTTATCGATTTTTAAGAGTATCTACATTTTAAATTGTTCCAATTCAAAAGCACAATTAATGTTGAGCGTTAGCCGCTTAACATTCATACAAACTGCATTTAAGGTATTATTTGTGCCCAGTTGTTAATTAACAAGTTTTTTGAAAAGCGTTTATGCAAAATGATGTAAAAGTAGACATTAATTACGCCGTTGTAGCGGCAGTGCAGCTGCCAAATATTACCGATATTGAATTTAATGCATCATTAACCGAGCTACGCGAGTTAGCCAAAACACTGGGTTACACGGTTATAAAAACCTTTGTGCAAAAGCGTGCTGGGTTTGATATGACCGCCTATTTGGGCGCAGGCAAGCGAGATGAGATTCGGCAATTTGTAAATGATGACATGCAAGCCGAAACTTTAGGTTCTGCAACAAATAATACGCAGCCAATTGAAATAAACACGCTATTGGTTGATCATGAAATATCGCCTTCGCAAGCGCGTAATTTAGAAAAAGAAGTGGGCTGCGAGGTAATGGATAGAACCATGGTGATATTAGAAATATTTCACCGAAATGCTAAAAGCCGTGCTGCCCGCGCACAAGTAGAAATTGCACGCTTAGGTTATATGGCGCCGCGATTGCGTGAAGCCGCCAAGCTGGCAGGGCCACAAGGTAGGCAACGTAGTGGCGAGGGTGGGCGCGGCGCGGGTGAATCGCACACAGAGCTTGATAGGCGCAAAATTCGTGACCGCATTGCAGAATTAAACCTTGAAATCGTCGCTATGGATATGGAACGCCAAACGCAACGTGCGCGCCGCCAAACTAGGCAAAGTGCTGCCAATGTGGCGCTGGTAGGTTATACCAATGCGGGCAAATCAACCATTATGCGCGCACTTACCAATAGCGAGGTCTTGGTTGCCAATAAATTATTTGCAACCCTTGACACCACTGTGCGATCGCTTCACCCAGAAAGTGTGCCGCGCGTGTTGGTGAGCGATACGGTTGGGTTCATTAAAAACTTGCCGCATGGCTTGGTTGCCTCGTTTAAATCAACACTGGATGAGGCGCTTGATGCTTCGCTTTTATTACACGTGATTGATGCGAGTGACGAAGGTTTTATGCGCCAGCTGGAAGTTACAGATGATGTGCTTAAAGATATTGGTGCAGAAAACGTGCCTAAAATACGCGTATTTAATAAAATAGACTACGTAAACGATGCTGATGCACAAGCCGCGCTTACACATAAACTACGTGAAAAATACCCAGATTGCGTGGTAATGAGTGCTAGAAACCCTGCGGATATAGCCAAACTGCATCAAAAAATTGTTGCGTTTTTTCAGCAAGATCTGCAAGAAATTGAGCTTTTTTTACCGTGGGCTAGCCAGCAATTACGTGGCCAGATTTATGCAAATTGCCAAGTGCTTAATGAGCGATCAACTGAAGATGGCACTTTTATAAGTGTGCGCGGCGAATCAAGCGCGATTAAAAATTTGCAATCGCAATTGACATTAACTGATGATTTGATTAACTAAATACTTAATAACTAAACAAATTTTTTGTGTAAAAATTGATTGGGTAAAACCTTAACTATATTTGCTGGACTAATCACTGACAACTTTCTTTATGCGAAAAAACAGTGATGATTATGCAGGTTAAATGGCTAGTTTTACTGATACTAAGCGGCTTAATCAGCATAAATGCTCAAGCGCAAACCACCATCATGGCAGTCGATTTTGAGCTGCGCGATGTGTCGCCACTACCTAACGCACCACAAGAAATTGAGCGCACTCAACTGGTAGATACCATCATTAGGCAAACTTTGGCTGAAAGTGGCTATACGGTAATATCTGCTTGCGATGCGCTAAAGAAAGCGGCTGATCAAGGCAACAGCTATTTGTATGACAGGCCAGAAATAGCAGGCAAATTGGGTACTGAGTGCGGGGCAGATTTTGTGTTGATGGGCCAAACATGGAAACCGAGTTTTTTATTTGTTTTTCCACAAGTGCAATTGGTTAAAACTGGCGCTGGCTTAAGCCGAGCTGAGCTTGTTGCGGTAAGCCGTGTGGTGCAGTTAGAGGCTTCAACACTAGATAAGAACGTGACTGAGGCGGCAGCAAGGAATCTAGCCAAGCAGATTATTGAAAAACTAAGATCGATTAACAATTAGGAGCACTAATATGAACGAATCAAACCATCAAGTTTTAATTACAGGTGCTAATCGCGGCATTGGCCTAGAATTTTGCAAGCAATATGCAGCTCATGGCTGGAATGTGATCGCTTGTTGCCGTAATCCTGAGGCTGCAAGTGAACTTACAAAACTGGCCAACCAACACAAAAATATACAAATAGAGCGTTTAGATGTAAGTGATTTTAGCCAAATAGATGCACTGGCCTTGCAACTTAAAGATGAAAAGATTGATGTGTTGATTAACAGTGCGGGTGTGTACGCGCGCGGCAAATTTGGCGATATTGATTACGATGAGTGGGCGGAGAGCTTTAAAATAAATTCGATGGCGCTACTTAAAATGGCTGAGGTATTTGTGCAGCATGTGGCCAAAAGCAATCTCAAGAAAATGGCTGTGTTGACTAGCAAAATGGGCAGTATTGACGACAACACCAGTGGCGAAAGTTATATTTATCGTAGTAGCAAAACGGCGGTAAATATGGTGATGAAATGCTTATCGATTGACCTAAAACCTTATGGCATCAGTGTTGTTACGCTGCATCCTGGTTGGGTGCAAACCGATATGGGCGGCTCAAATGCATTGATTAATGCGCAGCAAAGTGTAACTGGATTACGTAAGGTGATTGACGATTTGAGCTTGGATGAAACTGGTCAATTTTTGGATTATGCAGGTAAAACGATTAACTGGTAACGCGTATTATTTTTAGATTTTAACCAATTTTACAGTGCTTTAAACGGCGCGCGTTCTTCTAATTCACTGGTATATTCTGTAATACCAAGTGCCTCGCGGCTTAAAAATTGTTTAATAGCCGATTCAAATTCTGGATGGGCGATTTTGTGATATGAACAAGTTTGGCGCGGCTCAAACCCGCGCGCAAGCTTGTGTTCACCTTGTGCGCCGCCCTCAAAAAACTCAATTTTTTCTGCAATGCAAAATTCCTGCGCCTGATAATAGCAAAGCTCAAAATGCAAGCCTGAAACAAATTGTGTTGCGCCCCAATAGCGGCCATATAAAGTGTGCTGATTATAAATATTAAGGGTACTTGCAACAGGTTTTGCATCTAGCTCGGCTACGATTAGTAAGATATTTTGTGGCATGGTTTTGCCAATTTCATCAAAAAAGGCGCGCGTTAAATAAGGCGTTGAGCGATGTTCAAAATAAGTATTGCTGTAACACGCATAGAAAAAATCCCAATCTTGTTGGTTTGCATCTGCGCCTTTTATTTGCCTGCAAACTACATTAGCTTGGCTGATTTTTTTACGTTCCTGGTGAATTTTTTTACGTTTATCGTGGCTTAAATTAGCTAAAAATTCTTCAAAATGCGCATAATTTTTATTTTGCCATCTAAATTGCACGCCGGTGCGTTTTAACCAAAGCGCATCTTCTAAATATTTCGCACAAATTGTATCAGGAAAATTAATGTGCGCACTTGAAAGCTTGTACTGCAACATGGTGGTTTCTAGCGCTTCAATCAACACTTGTTTAATATTGGCTTGGATGGCGATATCACTTGTAGGATCGCATAATAAACGCGCGCTAGTAATAGGTGAAAATGGAATAGCGGCAAGCAATTTAGGAAAATAATTTAAACCACTGCGCGCATAAGCATCTGCCCAAGCCCAATCGAACACGTATTCGCCGTAAGAATGTTGCTTTAAATAAAGCGGCATGGCGCCAACTAATTTACCGTTTTTTTTAATGATTAACGGGTGCGGGTTCCAGCCTGTTTTAGCGCCCACAGAACCCGAATTTTCTAGCGCACTTAAAAAAGCATGGCTTAATAATGGCGTGCCATCAGTTAACTTATCCCAATCAGTGGCTGAAATTTGATTAATGGTAGTAAGTATTTCAACTGTGAGATCATTTGAAATTGCTGGTTTTGATTTCATTGAAATAGGTTAACCAAAATTCAAGCTTTAGTGCAAATTAATTAAAAAAATTTAATGAATTGATTGAAATTAAGGAAAACGATTTTGGTTAAAAAACATTGATGAAAAATCTTTAAATGCCAATACGTAACCCGCTTGATTTGTTATTTAAAAAACTTAACTTGGCCGCTTGCGATTAGTTGTCGCTTGTTTGTTGGCTTTATTAATTTTGCTTTTCAAAGCAGCCTCAGCCTCTTGAATTTTTTGCGCCTCTATTTTGGCTTCAGCAGCGCGCTGACGTTCATGAGATTTTGCTTGCGCTAACTCTAATTCTTCAATAGTAATGACATTGTTTTCATCAATATCCACATAATTAAAATGTCTGGCAACTTGCGGCAAACACAACGTGGTTTCTTCGCGATCTAGCGAGTCATCATTATCTTTGTTGCATTCGTTAAAGCGCGCTTGCACATTTTCTTGCATCGCTTTACGTTTTTGCTCTATATGAATATGTTCAGGATCGTTGTTTTTAGCAAAGTCTGTAAGTGCTTTACGTAAACGGGCGCGGTCTTCTGGGCTAAAATTATGTTCAAGCGTTAAATCGTACCCAGATTCTTCATTAGGTTCTTCTGCCAGATTTTCATCGTTTACTAGCATAAATTTGCTAGTAGGCAATCTATTTTCCGCGGTCGTATTGGTAATTGCCAGCATGAAAAAGCTTACAAAAAATAAAGCCTTTGCTGAAAACGAATGATATTTAAAGTGCATTGTTGTTGGTAATATCAATCTATAAAATTTAAATATAGAAATAAAAAAACTAATACATCATGTATGACTTTTGTAAGTGCATTGTTTCACAAAACAGCGAATATGTAAAAATTTGTAAAGAATTAAGAAATCTTATCCTAGTTAAGATTTGGTTTATTATTAAAAGTTTTATTTTAACCATGATTTTTATGATTAAACAAAATTTATAATTTGGGTTAGCCATTTAATGGGTTTAGCTGCGCAAAAAGCCTTCTTCACAGCCAAGTGTGGTTAAGCAAGTGCATAGGTAATTGTAAGTAAAACTTGTATCATGTAATTAATGGTATTGAATGTGTTGATTGCTTAAAGACATTAAACACTTAAAAAAAGAGAGTAAATTATGGCTAACATTGGCAAAAAAATATTGATGGTGGACGATGATTTGCGCATGCGCGAGCTTTTGCAACGCTATTTAACTGAGCAAGGTTTTGAGGTGAAAACGGTGCCAGATAGTAAAGAGATGGATAACGCTTTAAGCATGGGTGGCTTTGATTTGCTGGTGCTTGATTTAATGTTGCCAGGTGAAGATGGTTTGGCCATTTGCAGGCGTTTACGCGCTAACAAGGTTGCAACGCCCATTATTATGTTAACAGCGCGTGGAGATGAAGTTGACCGTATTATTGGGCTAGAAATGGGTGCTGATGATTACTTGCCCAAGCCATTTAACCCGCGCGAATTATTAGCGCGTATTAACGCTGTGATGCGCCGCCATGAGCATAGCCCAGAATCTGAAAAAGCTGGCAAGTTAGAAAGTTTTAGCTTTGGCGAATTTGTGTTTGATCCTTCTACGCGAAGTTTAAGCCGAAATGGTGTGGCTGTTACCATCACCAGCGGCGAATTTGCGCTACTAAAAGTATTCACTGAGCATCCTCGCCAGCCGCTATCGCGTGATCGCCTAATGCAGCTAGCGCGTGGGCGCGAGCTTGATGTGTTTGACCGTAGTATTGACGTGCAAGTATCACGTTTGCGACGCATTGTAGAGCCCAACCCTGCACAACCACGTTATTTGCAAACCATGTGGGGCTTTGGTTATGTGTTTATTCCAGATGGCGTAGCTACACAGTAAAAATTTGAGATTCTTTAAAAATTTTAAACTAGCAAAAATAATAAGTCATTCATTTAATTGAAAATTTTACCTCGTAAATTACTATCGCGCATCATGCTGCTAATTGCTATTTTATTAGCTGTTAGCATTTATGCATCGCTTAAAATATTCGATTATTTTGATCGCGAACCGCGTGCAACCACCGCCGCATTGCAAGCGGTAACCATTGTTAATTACACCCGCGCATCTTTAATAGCCTCGCATGAAAATCGCCGCCTGGCCTTATTGTCCGAGCTATCTGGCCGCGAAGGTGTGCGGGTTTATTCGGCTGACTTTTTAGAAGATATTGAGCCGTTACCTAACGACCCGTTTATTAATTTAATCGCAGAGAAAATACGCGATAGGCTAGGCGTTGAAACCATTATTACGGTTAATCATTATGGTATACCAGGCTTATGGATTAGCTTTAATGTGGAGCTTGACGATTTTTGGGTGGTGATTCCAAAAATTCAAGTTGATAGGCCTTTTCCCTGGCATTGGCTGGGTTGGGGGGCGGTTGTTGGCTTGCTATCTTTAATAGGCGCTTACTTGATTGCATCACGCATCAACAAACCGCTTAATTTACTGGTTTATGCTGCAGATAGATTGCGTAATGGCGAACCTGCCCCGCGATTACCTGAAGATGATGTGAATGAGCTAGGTGAAGTAAGCCGTACTTTTAATGATATGGCAGAGTCACTCGTTCGCTTAGATAGTGAGCGCACATTGTTGCTAGCGGGCGTTTCGCACGATATTCGTACGCCATTGGCCAGATTACGCTTGGCCGTAGAAATGTTGCCAGACAACGATTGCAACAGCATGAAGGCAGGCATGATAGAAGACATTGCTGACATGGATAATATTATTCACCAATTTTTAGATTTTGTGCGCGGGGTTGAAGGCGAACCAACTAAAATGATGGATATTAACGCGCTATTAAACGCGCTGGCTGATCGCCAATCGCGTGCTGGGCGAAATCTTAAATTAAAATTAAGCTCTACTTATTTAATTCCTCTTCGCCCACTAGCCATGCAACGATTGTTAGATAATCTAGTGAACAACGCTTACTCTTATTCTAAGGGCGAAGTCTTAGTTGAAAGTGTGATTACCGCCGAAAAAATCATTATTAGCGTACTTGATAATGGCCCTGGCATCCCTATAGAACACGCACAGCGATTGCTACGCCCATTTGAGCGCATGGACAGCGCAAGAAACAAAAACGAAGGTGGCAGCGGTTTGGGTTTGGCCATTTGCAACCGCATCGCCAAATTACATCGCGGAAGTTTAGAGCTGATTAACCGCCCCACTGGCGGCCTAGAAGCGCGATTATCGTTGCCTATTCAACGCTAGGCACAAATAAACGCCTAATAAACATGCTCTTCAAGACAATGCTCACCCGCTTTGCAACTTACTTCTACATTTACACATTAACCATTTGGCTTAAACCAATTAAGCGTTTCTCGCAATCGTACCACTTCACCCACAATAGTTAAGCAAGGTGGTTTTAAACCAGCCGCTGCCACTTTTTCGCTCAAATCGGCCAGCGTTGCAGTGACTACTTTTTGGCGTTGCGTGGTGCCTTGTTGTACGACTGCCACAGGCATTGACGCTGGCACGCCATGTTCAATTAGCTTTTCGCAAATTTCTTTTAACCCAACTAAACCCATGTAAATGACCACGGTTTGTTGCGCTCTGCTCATGGCTACCCAATCTAAATCTAGCGTTAATTCTGTGCTGCCGGCTTTGGCTTTTAAATGGCCAGTAATAAAAAGGCAAGCTTGCGCGTAATCTCTATGGGTTAATGGAATACCCGCGTAGCTAGAAACGCCGTTGGCAGCAGTGATACCAGGCACCACTTGAAACGGCACTTTGTGTTGCATTAAGGTTTCAATCTCTTCACCACCGCGGCCAAAAATAAACGGATCGCCGCCTTTTAGCCTTAATACCCGCTTGCCGCTTAAGGCTAATTTTGCTAATAATTCGTTTATTTCCTCTTGTGGCATGGTGTGCTGATCGCGCGATTTGCCTACAAATATCAGCTCTGCATCGCGGCGTACTAACTCCATTACTTCTGGTGAAACCAATTTATCGTACACACATACATCGCACTGTTGCATTAATCTTAATGCCCTAAAAGTCAGTAAATCAGGGTCGCCAGGACCACCGCCCACTAAGAAAACTTCGCCTTGATTTTTTGTGGCATCCGCATTGTTAATCAAATCAGATAATTGCTCGCGCGCGGCTTGTTCTTGGCCAGATAACACGCGCTCTACAAAGCTACCTTGCAATACACCTTCCCAAAAGATACGTCTGGCTTGGGTGGTGGTAAATTTAGCTTTAACAGAATCGCGAAATTCGCCCGCAATATCGGCAATACGACCATAAGTGGCGGGCAGCATGGTTTCAATTTTGGCGCGAATATAGCGCGCTAATACGGGTGCATTACCTTCACTTGATATGGCGATTACCACCGGGCTACGATCAATAATACTGCCCATGGTGAACGTACATAATGCAGGTGCATCGACCACATTGACAGGTATATTTAGCGCTTTTGCCGCAAGAGATACGGCAATATTAACCGCCTCATCATCGGTGGCGGCAATCACCAAACAAGCGCCAGTTAATTGATTTTGTTCAAATGTTGCACATTGATATTGTATTTTTTGCGCATCAACCAAATCTTGTAATTCATGGCAAATTTCTGGTGAATAAATAGTCACGGCGGCTTGCGCTTTTAATAACATGCTCACTTTACGCATGGCGACATCGCCACCGCCAATAACCACGCAATGGCGCTGTTGAATGTTTAAAAATATGGGTAGTGCTTGCATGATTTTACTTAAAGAAATTTTTCCTATTTTACATGGCTACAAAACTTTATAATAAAACAATCGAAAAATGAACTCACAATACTAGCCAATAATCATTAACAAGCAAGGTGTAAATAATATGGACAATCTACTCAAGCTAGCAGATTTTTTAACGCAACATTTGCAAGGTAACCATGCAAATGCGCTTAACGCGATGATTTTGGACTTAACAGATGCCGTTAAGAAGATCGCCACCGCTATTGATAGCGGCGCGCTAGAAGGCAATATGGGTAATTTGGATGCCATAAACGTACAAGGTGAAACGCAAAAAGCGCTTGATGTGATTAGCGATAATTTTTTTGTAGAAGCGTCACAAAAAAGTGGTTATTTTGCAGGTTTGGTTTCTGAAGAGCTGGCTGACCCTGTAATAATTGATAAAAAATACAGAAAAAATGGCCAATATTTACTGATTTCTGATCCGCTTGATGGGTCATCAAACGTGAATGTGAATATTTCAGTTGGTTCTATTTTTTCAATCCTGCATAGTGAACATAAAGATCCCATATTGGCTGATTTTTTGCAAACTGGCATTAAGCAATTATGCGCAGGTTACGCTATGTATGGCACCTCTACTATTTTGATGTTAACTACAGGTAATGGTGTTAACGGATTTTCATTAGATAAAGAATCAGGTGATTTTTACCTTACACACCCAAGTATGCAAATACCAGTTGATACACAAGAATTTGCCTGCAACATGTCAAATTATCGCTTTTGGCAAGAACCCGTGCAACGCTATGTAGATGAATGTTTAGAAGGCGCTGAGGGTGTGAGAGGAAAAGATTTTAATATGCGCTGGGTGGCATCAATGGTAGCTGAAGTGCACCGCATATTAGTGCGCGGCGGTGTGTTTATGTACCCGCTTGATTCTAAATCAAAAAACGGCAAACTAAGGTTAATGTATGAGGCCAATCCAATGAGTTTTATTGTAGAACAAGCTGGAGGTGCGGCCACCACTGGCCATATGCGCATTATGGAACTTACGCCTACGAATATTCATCAACGCGTGCCAGTGATGATGGGAAGCAAAAACGAAGTTGATCGATTACAAAGCTATCATCAACCCAAAACCAAGACCAAGACCAAGAAGAAATAATTAAGGCTAGAAATTAGCCTGACTTTATTTAACATGCTAAATTTTATGAAATATTTCAGTTAAATCAATTGAAATAGATCATTAATTAGCCGCTTGGCAAATCGCCACAAATTCATTCACCGATAAAGATGCACCGCCCACAAGTCCGCCATCTACATCGGGTTGATTAAATAATTCAGCCGCATTGTTTGATTTAATGCTGCCACCATAAATAATGCGTACATGCTCTGCGGCGTCATTGTTACGACGCGCAATGCGGTGGCGTATAAATTCATGCACCGCTTGTGCTTGCGAAGGTGTGGCTGTTTTACCTGTACCCACCGCCCATACTGGCTCGTAGGCAAACACCATATTGACTTGCATGGCTTTAGCAAAACCTTCGTCACTTAGCGTTGCCATCACCGCATCCATTTGGCTAGCCACTATTACTTCAGTTAAGCCCGCCTCATGCTCGGCCAAGGTTTCGCCCACGCACAATACTGGTGTTAAGCCTGCGTTAATCGTGGCATCAAATCTTGCTGCTGCTGTTAAATTAGTTTCATGAAACAACACGCGGCGTTCAGAGTGGCCAAGCAACACATAAGTACAACCTAGATCGCTTAACATATGCGGTGCCACCGCCCCTGTGAATGCGCCCTTTTCGTGCTGATTCACGTTTTGACCACCCCATGTGATATTCGTATTTTTAAGCATCTCACGCGCCTGAAATAAATAAGGACTAGGCACACAAACCACGTAATCGGCGCTTGGTAAGTCTTGTAATCCAGCAATAATGCCACTTAACAAGGCATGGTTACTTTGTAAATCGCCATGCATTTTCCAATTTCCTACCACCAATTTACGTCGCATTGGCAACTCCCTTTTTTGTTTAATTCAAGTTTTTTTAAATCAATAACGCTATAAAATCTTACAGCCAAGCGGCTTAAATCTTAACCACTGCATCAAGCTCACCTTTTTTGTAACGCTCTGCCATGATTTCACAAGATATTGGCTTGATTTTGTCTGCATGCCCTGCTGAACCAAACGCCTCATAACGCGCAATGCAAATGTTACGCATAGCAACGGTGGCTGCGTTTAGAAATTTGCGCGGGTCAAATTCTTTTTTGTTTTGATCAAAATATTGTCGAATCGCCCCGCTTGACGCCATGCGTAAATCGGTATCAATATTGATTTTACGTACGCCATGCTTGATGCCTTCTACAATTTCTTCCACTGGCACGCCATAAGTTTCGCCCATATCGCCACCATAAGCATTAATTATTTTTAGCCATTCTTGTGGCACAGATGATGAGCCGTGCATAACTAAATGCGTGTTAGGAATACGTGCGTGAATCTCTTTTATACGGCTAATAGCTAAGGTTTTACCAGTAGGTGGCTTGGTAAATTTATATGCGCCATGCGATGTTCCAATGGCAATGGCCAGCGCATCTACCCCAGTTTGGCGCACAAAATCGGCGGCCTCTTCTGGGTCAGTTAACAATTGATCGTGCGATAACTGTCCTACTGCACCGCCACCGTCTTCTTCACCCGCTAGGCCAGTTTCAAGCGAACCCAAAACGCCCAATTCACCTTCAACTGAAACGCCAATGGCATGTGCCATTTCGACAATTTTTTTAGTAACTTCTACATTATATTGATAAACAGAAGGCGTTTTTGCATCCTCCATCAATGAACCATCCATCATGACACTGGAAAAACCCGAGCGCATGGCTTGCATGCATACCGTAGCCGACGGCCCATGATCTTGATGCATAACAACGGGAATATGTGGATAAGTTTCTATGGCTGCGAGTACTAAATGCCGCAAAAAGGCTTCACCCGCGTACTTACGGGCGCCAGCAGATGCTTGCAAAATAACTGGGCTGTTTGTGGCATTGGCAGCCTGCATGATCGCCTGTACTTGTTCCATATTATTTACATTAAATGCAGCCAAGCCATAATTATATTCAGCCGCGTGATCTAACAGCTGGCGTAGAGAAGCTAAAGCCATAAAACTCCCTTATTTTGTAAATTTGCTACTTAATTGCGATGTTTCGTATTGAAGAACTTTTAAACGCAGAGCAGGGTTAACGTAATACTTGTAACACAATATTATCCAGTAAGCTAAAATCACATTAATTTTCTTATTAACCAAGCTCAACAATACTTTGAACACGACTAATCAAAAGCCAATCGCAACCGAACTTGTCAATCTTGACAGCGCCAAACCTAAAAAGGTTTTTATCAAAACTTTTGGTTGCCAAATGAATGAATACGATTCATCGCGCATGGCCGATTTGCTACACGCCGATAATGGCATGACGCAAACGCAAGATTTGGATGAAGCAGATGTGATTTTGCTAAACACTTGCAGTGTGCGCGAAAAAGCCGAAGAAAAAGTGTTTAGTCATTTAGGTCGATTTATTCCATTAAAAGCCAAAAATCCTAATCTAATCATTGGTGTAGGCGGTTGTGTAGCAAGTCAAGAAGGTGACAATATTCTCAAGCGTGCGCCATATGTGGATGTAGTTTTTGGCCCGCAGACCTTACACCGCTTGCCTGCGCTTATTAGCGCCAAACAAAAAACTGGCCAATCGCAAGTCGATATTTCTTTTCCTGAGATTGAAAAATTCGATTCCTTACCGCCACCAAGGGTAGAAGGTGCAAGCGCTTTTTTAAGCATTATGGAAGGTTGCAGCAAATATTGCAGCTTTTGCGTGGTGCCTTATACGCGCGGCGAAGAGGTATCGCGCCCATTTGCTGATATTTTGCTAGAAGCTGCGCAATTGGCAAAAGCTGGTGTTAAAGAAATTACACTACTAGGCCAAAATGTAAATGCTTACAATACTCAATTTGATGGAGCTTATGCCGATTTAGCTTTATTAATTGAAACAATCGCACAATTTCCACAAATTGAACGCATTCGCTTTACCACTAGCCACACTAATGAAATGAGCGAGCGACTAATTGCCTGTTTTGCAACCGTGCCGAAACTAGCCGTGCAACTTCATCTACCCGTGCAAGCAGGTAGCGACCGTATTTTGATGAGCATGAAACGCAATTACACAGTTTTACAATATAAAAGCACAATACGAAAACTAAAGCTGGCCAACCCAAACTTAACGTTTACATCCGATATTATTATTGGTTTTCCAGGTGAAACTGAAGCTGATTTTGATGCCACAATTAAGCTGGTTCAAGATATTGGCTTTGATTACAGCTTTAGTTTTTTATATAGCCCGCGCCCAGGAACACCCGCTGCATTTATTCAAGACAATACTCCTCATGAGATTAAATTAGCGCGTTTGGGCAAGCTGCAAGCCATTATCGAAGCCCAAGGTGACGCGATTAGCCGCGCTATGCTAGGCAGCGTGCAACGCGTGTTAATTGATGGTGAATCTCGCAAAGATGCGTCTTTTTTGGCTGGAAAAACTGATAACAATCGTGTGGTAGATGTTGCTGGTGGGTGTTGGTTGATCGATACTTTTGTGAACGTAACTATTACAGACGTATCGAACCCGCGTCGCCTGATTGGCAAAATTAATTGACTGGCCGAATAAGTTAATATGGAAATCACACTACAACCCGAAGATAACACCCGCCTTAATAACCTTTGCGGCGCATTAGACGAAAATTTAAAGCAAATTGAAACCGCACTTGAAGTCAATATTAACCGCCGCGGCGCTAAATTTATTATTACCAGTGCCAGCATTGTGTCTGCCGCGCAAAATAATATGCGCTTGGCTGCGCAATTGATCGAAAACTTTTACGTGCGCGCGCACAAACCTATTGGGCTAGAAGAAATTCAACTGGGCTTGGTTGAAATCAATAAATTAAAACCTGAAGACGTTGCGAGTGTTTCGCAATTGATTTTAATGACTAAACGCGGTGATTTGCATGGCCGCACGCCTAGGCAGGTGGCCTATTTGCAGCAAATTCAAGATCATGATGTGACATTTGGCATTGGCCCAGCGGGTACGGGCAAAACGTATTTAGCGGTGGCAAGCGCGGTAGATGCCATGAGCCGCGACCGCGTTAAAAAGATCGTGCTGGTGCGCCCAGCAGTTGAGGCTGGCGAAAAATTAGGTTTTTTACCAGGCGATTTAATCCAAAAAGTGGACCCTTATTTACGGCCACTTTACGATGCGCTATATGATTTAGCAGGCTATGACGCGATTAATAAATTGTTTGAGCGAAACGCAATTGAAGTAGCACCATTGGCTTACATGCGCGGGCGCACGCTAAACCAAAGTTTTATTATTTTAGATGAAGCGCAAAATACCACGCCTGAACAAATGAAGATGTTTTTAACGCGTATTGGTTTCGGTACCAAGGCGGTAATAACGGGAGACGTGACGCAAATCGATTTACCCAAACATCAAAAAAGCGGTTTGATAGAAGCGCAAAAGATTTTAAAAGATGTTAAAGGTTTAGCGTTTACACAGTTTTTATCAGCCGATGTTGTGCGTCACCCATTGGTACAAAAAATCGTTAATGCGTATGAAGAATATGAGGCGACAAAGCTTATTTAAACTTTGCTTATCTTGTTAAATTAAATTAAAAGTATTAATGAAGTGACTAAATTTACCGAAACATAAAAAATCTATGCAAATTTGACTCAAAATGGTTATAAAACAATAAAACAATAAAACAATAAAAAAACTGATGATTAGGGATTTTTTAAATGCGTGATGCGACTATTGATATTGCAAAAGGGATAGGTATTTTAACGGTTGTACTTTGCCACAATTGGATACTTTACGACAATAGAGGGGAGTTATCCCGCATCGTGTTTTCGTTTCATATGCCACTTTTCTTTTTTATATCTGGATTATTTTTCAAACCGAATCAGACGTTCTATCAGTTGTTAATCAGCAAAGCAGATGCGTTGTTGAAGCCTTTTTTTATTGTATTGATAGGCATATTCATTTTTGATTATTTCTTTTTTCAGCCAATTGATGTTACCAAAAAAATAGTAGAGCTCATTTATGCTTCTGGTACAACCGTTTCATTGATCCCTTTGTGGTTTTTATCCCATTTATACTTTGTGTTTATATTTGCTTGGGCTATTAACAAATGGATACTAAGTAAAATAAATAATACTGCCGGCAAAAGTATATTTTTATTAATACTTTTATTGATAGGTGCCCAAACAGCTTCTTTATTTTGGTATAAAGATTGGCAAGTTTTTGGTTTAACCAAGCTGGTATTTGGAGAAAGCGCTAAATTTAAAGGCTTACCATTTAATTTAGATATTATATTGTTGACGACTACGTTTTTTTTAAGCGGCTACTTATTTGCAAAAAACTTTTTAGATTTTAAATTAAAACCAATTTATGCATCTTTTGCATTGATACTGTTTATTGCGTTGCATTACTTTTACAATGAAACAATAGAGCTTAATTCAAGACAATATGGCAATTTTTTCATATGTACTTTGCAAATTATTTCAGGCATCTACTTAGTATTTAGTGCAGCTAGCTTAATTAAGACATTCAAAATTTTAAGCCAAGTATTGGCTTATATTGGGGTTGCAAGCCTAATGATTTTGATTGTGCATTTTTCTCCACAACATATATTGACAGGCATTTTTCAATATCATTTATCTAATTATAAATTTGCTGTTGCATTGGTTTGCTTGGCTGCATCAGTTATTATCTCATTGATTATATGGGAAATTACGTTGAGATCTACCTGGTTATCTCAATTGATACTTCCTATAAGAAAACGTTAATATTGATGCCAAAATTACGCTTACATTTTCAATGTGTACCAATTGAAACAGCAATACCTAGTAAAAATGACTTTAAAAAATGGGCAAATGCGAGTTTGCGCGTAGATACCGAAGTTACCATACGCATTGTAGATGAGCTTGAAGGCAAAGCGCTTAATCTAGCCTATCGTGGGCGCGATTACGCAACGAATGTGCTGACGTTTTCGCTAACAGAAGAGCCGCACCTGATGGGCGATATTGTTATCTGCGCGCCTGTTGTAGCAAAAGAAGCGAGCGAGCAAAATAAAACCTTAATGGCGCATTACGCACATTTAACCGTGCATGGGGTTTTGCATTTGCACGGTTATGATCACGAAAATGAGCACCAAGCCGCATTAATGGAAGGTTTAGAAATTTCTATTTTGCATGAATTAGGGTATGCTAATCCTTATCTCGTTATATAGGACGCCTTAATGGCTAGTGAGTCGGATAATTTAAGTAATAAAACCAGTACCAAAACCAGCAATACCCCCGCCAATAAACCCACATTATTAGAGCGCTTAAGTCATTTTTTGCTGCGCGAGCCTGAAGACCGTGAACAATTAGTTGAGCTTTTACACGGCGCGTATGAAAATCATTTGATGGATGGTGATTCTCTAGCCATGATCGAAGGCGTTTTGCAAGTAAGCGAGATGAGAGTTCGCGACATTATGATTCCGCGTTCACTGATGGATGTGATCGACATTACCGACCCGCCCCAAACTTTTATCGCACACGTTATCGAAACCGCACACTCGCGTTTTCCCGTGATAGAAGATGATAAGAATGATGTCATTGGTATTTTATTGGCCAAGGATCTATTGCGTTATTACGCAGGCGAAGAATTTGAAGTGCGCGACATGTTACGCCCAGCCGTATTTATACCCGAAGCTAAACGCTTAAATGTGCTACTTAAAGAGTTTCGTAGTAACCGAAACCATATAGCCATTGTGGTGGATGAATATGGCGGTGTTGCAGGCATGGTGACTATTGAAGACGTGCTTGAGCAAATAGTGGGTGATATTGAAGATGAATATGACTATGACGAAGATGAAGATAATATTATTCAAGATGCGCTTGGTCATTATCGTGTGAAAGCGCTAACTGAGATCGCGGATTTTAATGAGGCGATTGGTACTCAATTAAGTAACGAGGAATATTCAACCATTGGCGGGCTGGTAGTTAATAAATTTGGTCACTTGCCCAAACGTAACGACCACATTATTATTGATAATATAAGCGTAAGAATTGTGCGGGCTGACAGCAGGCGTTTACATTCTATTTTGGTAGAAGTGTTGCCTGAGGAAATTTACCCCGTAGAATCTGTTTAATAAAATTTGAAAACGCGTTTGGTTGAACTAACTAGATGATTTCAATCTCTAATTATTTCATTTGCTTTGGAGACTTATATGAAAAAACTAATTTTAAGCTTGATTTTTGCCTCGCAGGCATTACTACCGCAGTTAAGCTTGGCTGAAGACGCTAAGATTTCACCGCTTAAAGATGAAGCAGCCAATGCTGAAACGCAAGCTTTGCCCAATAAAGACAATGCTGTTATTAATAAAGATGTTCTCAGTAAAGATAGCGTTGCTAAAGAGATTCCCACGACAGAAAAAGAGTTTGTAGCGGCTATTAATAACTATTCTAAAGAGCAAATTATTGCCCAGTTAGGCGAGCCTGCAAGAGCCGAGGATGTAAAACTCAAAGATTCTGGCAAAGTGGTGGCATCAATTTGGTATTACCATAATATTAATACGGCAGAAGATGGTACTTATTTTCCTACTACTGAATTAGATTTTATTGATGGCAAAGTAGTGCAAGTGGTTTATATGAATAATGATGGAACAGAAGGGCCAGAAACTGGCCAAACCTACGATGTGCCAGGTGGCAAGCCAGACATGTAATGTTTTATTGGTAATAAAAAAGGACGCTTGAAGCGTCCTTTTTTTTATTTAACTAATCTAATTTAGTATTAAATTATTTTCTTAAAGCATCACGAATTTCACGCAATAATACAACATCATCTGGTGTTGCCGCAGGTACCGCAGGTGTAGATTTACGCATTCTATTCACCATTTTAACCATTTGAAAAATAACAAAGGCTAGAATTAAAAAGTTAATGGCGATAGTAATAAAATTACCATAATTAAGGGTATTAACACCCGCTAGTTTATGTGCAGCTAAAGTTGCAGCTGTACCTTCTGGCACATCTGATAATGCAATAAATTTATCTACAAAGCTAACAGAGCCAAAACTACCGATAATTGGCATAATAATATCTTGCACCAATGAATCGATAATTTTAGCAAACGCTGCACCAATGATGACCCCAACTGCCAGGTCCATCACATTGCCCTTCATAATAAAATCTTTAAATTCCGATCCCATGCTCATTTTAATTCTCCTAAATTGTTTTATTTTTGAAATGGTATTGTTTAAAGCAATGATAATATAGGCGCTGTATTCAAGCTTTGTCAATCAAGCTTTTAGTATTGCAGCGTTTTAAAAGCAAACAATTATTAATCACGCAATTACAAAATGAACCTCCCTATTTCAGATAAAACTTATAAAAATTATTATATATCCTTCATTTTGGGTGCCTCGTCTGTATTTGGCTTTGCACCTTTTTACTTCTCACCTTTACCCATTCTTGCAATCGCTTGTTTGGTTTATTGTTGCGAAAAAGCAAAAAGTCCAAACCACGCGTTTAAACTTTGTTTTGCTTATGGATTAGGTTTATACACGCTTGGCATATACTGGATATACATTAGTTTGCACGATTTTGGCGGCATGCCGTGGTGGTTTGCAGGTTTCGCTACCTTTTGTTTGTGCGCGTTTATGGCGCTTTTTCCTGCCCTTGTTGGCTACTTTAGCAAGCGACTTGGTTTTATTTTTTTAAGCATGCCTGTGCTATGGGGCTTAAGTGACTGGGTGCGTAGCTGGATTTTTACTGGTTTCCCTTGGTTAACAATCGGTTATAGCCAAGTGCCACATAGCCCGCTGGCAGGCTATATGCCAATTATTGGCGTTTATGGCGTATCAGTCATTTGCGTATTTGTAGCAGCCATTATTGGTTATTGGCTTGCAACGCGGCCGCAAAATATGATTTGGAAGCGCCAAGCAATTGCTGGGCTTACCTTGATTATTGTGGCTGGTTTAATATTAAACGCCGCGCAATGGACAACACCCATTGGCAAGCCAATTAATGTTGCGCTTATTCAAGGCAATATCGCGCAAGCAACAAAATGGTCGCCCGAAACCGCGCAAAAAACCATTAATACCTATGTTGATCTGGTAAAAGCCAGTAAAGCTCAGTTGATCGTGTTGCCAGAAACCTCCCTACCCGTTATATCAAGCCAAATTGACCCTAATATTACCGATGCTTTAACCAGCCATGCTAAACAAAATAAGGGCAATATTATTGTGGGCATGGTTGAGTTAAGAGAAAACGTTGAGTTAAATGAAAAAACCAATCAATATTTTAATAGCGCATTTAGCTTTGGCACTGACCCAACACAAACTTACGCTAAAAACCATTTAGTACCATTTGGTGAATTCATACCATTAAAACAAGTATTTGGCTGGATTTACCGCGATTGGCTCAATATGCCATTAAGCGATTTATCTCGTGGTGGTGCGTTTCAAAAACCCATGCAATTAGGCAACCAAAAAGTAGCCATTAATGTGTGTTATGAAGATGTGTTTGGCGAAGAAATTATTCGCCAATTACCAGCGGCCACGCTATTGGTTAATATCAGTAACGATGCCTGGTATGGCCGATCGTACGCGGCCGAACAGCACATGCAATTTAGCCAAGCACGTGCGCTTGAAACTGGGCGCATGATGTTACGCGCAACCAACACAGGCGCCACTGCAGCTATTGATCCACAAGGTCATGTGATAGCGCATGCATCGCATGATGTGCAAACAACGCTTAATATCACTGCCCAAGGTTACACAGGCACAACGCCATATGTGCGATGGGGAAACTGGCCATTTATTGTGTTTTGTTTTGGGGTTTTACTAGTGCTAATTTGGCGTAAAAGAAGTTTTCTAAGGTAAAATTAGTGTTTAACTATTATCGCTTAAATTCTAGTTTTGTTTATAAACGAAAAAGAATAGAAGACAAAGCGTAGATAGTATAAATGGTCGGCAAGCATTAGCCGACAACGTATTTTGTCTAAAATAAATTAAGTTTCAGAAACGAAATTATGTTAACTTTTCAGCAAATCATATTAACACTACAACAATATTGGGATAAACAAGGTTGCGCTTTGCTGCAACCTTACGATATGGAAGTAGGTGCGGGCACATCGCACACGGCCACTTTCTTACGCGCATTAGGGCCTGAACCTTGGAAAGCGGCGTATGTACAACCCAGTCGCCGCCCAAAAGATGGTCGTTATGGCGAAAACCCAAATCGTTTGCAACATTATTACCAATATCAAGTGATATTAAAGCCTGCGCCTTCTAACATTTTAGAATTGTATTTAGGTTCACTAGAAGCATTGGGTTTTGATCTAAAACAAAATGACGTACGTTTTGTAGAAGATGATTGGGAAAACCCGACGCTTGGCGCTTGGGGTTTAGGCTGGGAGGTATGGCTTAACGGCATGGAGGTGACACAATTCACTTATTTTCAGCAAGTAGGTGGCATTAACTGCAAACCAATTACTGGCGAAATCACTTACGGTTTAGAGCGTTTGGCTATGTATTTGCAAGGAGTGGACAGCGTTTACGATTTGCAATATTCGGAAAACGTAAAATACGGCGAAGTGTTTCACCAAAATGAAGTAGAACAATCCACTTATAATTTTGAACATTCGGATGTGGATTTTTTGTTTACCGCCTTTATCGCACACGAAAGACAAGCGCAATATTTAGTTGAGAAAAAATTAGCCCTGCCCGCTTACGAGCAAGTGTTAAAAGCTGCGCATACGTTTAATTTGCTTGATGCCAGAGGAGCAATATCAGTGACTGAACGCGCGGCCTACATTGGTAAAATCCGCAATATTGCCCGAGCAGTTGCTGCCAGTTACTTAGATAGCCGCGCCAGACTTGGCTTCCCCATGGCACCAAAAGACTGGGCAGATGAAGTGTTGGCTGGTTTAGTAAAGCTAGACTCTTCAAAACTAGACTCGTTAAAACAAGAACCGGCCAAGAAAGTTGCAGCTTAAGAATGGAAAAAAACCCGCATAATAAAAATTTATTAGTTGAATTATTTGTAGAAGAATTACCCCCAAAAGCGCTCAATAAATTAGGTGAAGCGTTTGCAAGCGTGTTGTTTGAATCGCTTAAATCACAAGGTTTAACGCTAGAAAATGCAGTTGTCACAGCCTTTGCAACTCCGCGCCGTTTATCTGCACACATCAAATATGTAGCTGACAAAGCGGCTGATAAACAAATATTACAAAAATTAATGCCTACCAGCGTGGGCTTGGATGCGAGCGGCAATACAACACCTGCTTTAATTAAAAAACTGCAAAGCTTAGGCGTTAACACATTTAATATTGCAGACCTTAAAAATGACAATAACACGCTGTTTTTAGATGTGTTGCAAACAGGCGTAACGTTGCAAGATGGTTTGCAAAAAGCCTTAAATGAAGCGATTGCCAAATTGCCGATTCCAAAAGTAATGACGTATCAGTTGCATGAAAACACGCAAAACCCAGGCTGGGAAAGTGTAAATTTTGTTCGCCCTGCGCATGGTTTGGTTGCCATGCATGGCAGCGGCGTCGTAGCAATAAGCGCGTTGGGTTTAAACGCCAGCAATATTACACAAGGCCATCGCTTTGAGGCAATTGTACCTGTGATTAAAATTAATCATGCCGATAGCTACGAAAAACAATTACTGGAAGAAGGCGCAGTTATTGCCAGTTTTGCAGCCAGAAAAGCTGAGATTATTAAGCAATTAAATGCGGCTGCTGCCAAACTTAACTTAAAACCAATTGAAGATGATGCTTTATTAGATGAAGTAACTGCATTGGTTGAACGCCCAAATGTGCTACTTGGCCAGTTTGAGGCGCAATATTTAGACGTGCCGCAAGAATGCTTGATTTTAACCATGAAAGCGAATCAAAAGTATTTTCCGCTTTTAGACGAAAACAACAAATTAACTAACAAGTTTTTAATTGTTTCAAATATCACGCCACTTGATCCAAGCGCAGTGATTCAAGGCAACGAGCGTGTAGTGCGCCCGCGCTTGGCCGATGCGAAATTCTTCTTTGATCAAGATCGCAAAAGAACACTAGAAAGCCGTGTGGCTGGTTTAGATAAAGTGGTTTACCACAATAAATTAGGTAGCCAGGGTGAGCGGACAAAACGTGTGATGGCGATTGCCAAATTAATTGGCCAGCAATTGGGCGGTGAACAATTAGCGTCAAAAGCCGAACAAGCCGCGATGTTAGCAAAAGCTGATTTAGTGACCGATATGGTGGGCGAATTTCCAGAGTTGCAAGGCATTATGGGGCGCTATTATGCGCAGTATGAAGGCATGGATGATGAAGTAGCTTATGCAATTGAAGATCATTACAAACCGCGCTTTGCGGGTGATGAATTACCGCGCAATCTTGTTGGTATTTGTGTGGCGTTGGCCGATAAATTTGAAACATTGGTTGGCTTATTTAGTATCGGTGAAAAGCCTACTGGCGATAAAGACCCGTTTGGATTGAGAAGACAAGCTTTTGGCATAATTCGTATATTAACGGAGATGCAAGTAGATCTTTCATTAGATGATTTATTAGCTTATTCAATTGGTCAGTTTAAAACTAAACCAGAGATTTCAGAGATAGTTTTCGTTTCTACTTTGGACTTTATTATTCAAAGAGTAAAAAGCTATTTTGAAATAGTTAATGATAAAAAAATTACTGAGAACTCAACTTTCGGTGCGCCAGAAATGCTTACATTTACAAATCAAGAAATTGAATCGGTCCTGAGTTTAAAAATCACCAATTTATACGAAATAAGGCAAAGATTAATGGCTGTGAGAATTTTTTTCAATATGTACTTTGACTCTCCTCAGTTGGCTGCAATTAATAAAAGAATTGCGAATATACTGAAAAAAACGTCATTCGATATAATTGAGATTGATAAAGACTTATTGATTGAGTCTGCCGAGCTTAATCTATTTTCAGCTTTAAACACATTAAAATTAGAATCGGAAATGTTTTTCAATCAAAAGAATTATACGGCTTCGTTACAGGTTCTAACTGAACTTAGAGCACCAGTAGACGACTTCTTTGACAATGTGATGGTGAATGCAGATGACCCTGCGCTAAAAGCCAATCGCTTAGGGTTGTTGGCTATTTTGCACCAAACCATGAATCGCGTTGCGGATCTGTCTAAACTAGCGAGTTAATATCAGTGTTTTTACACTTTTACTGTCATTGCGGGCTTGACCCGCAATCTTTACCCAATTCAACTAGATTGCAGGTCAAGCCCGCAATGACGAGTCCTTTAAAGACGATTAATTTTGAAGCACGCATTAACAAGGCGTTAACATGAAACTGGTCATTTTAGATCGTGATGGTGTTATCAATGTTGACTCCGTCAATTTCATTAAAAACCCAAACGAATGGATTGCGATACCAGGCAGCCTTGAGGCAATTGCTTTATTAAACCAATCGGGCTATCGCGTAGCATTGGCCACTAATCAAAGCGGCATTGCGCGCGGATTGTTTGATATGGCTGCACTAAATGCTATTCACGATAAGATGCACCGCGCATTATCGTTAGTTGGCGGGCGAATCGATGCTCTATTTTATTGCCCTCATGCGGCAGATGACAATTGTAATTGCCGTAAACCTAAAACGGGCATGATAGAAGATATTGGTCGGCGGTTTTCTGTAGACTTAAGCGAAGTTTATGGAATTGGCGATGCTTACCGCGATTTGCAAGCCTTTGCAGATGCGGGTTGTATGCCAATATTGGTTAAAACGGGCAAAGGCGAAGAAACCCTTGCGCAAGCCAAAAGCTCAGATAAACAGTTGCCAGAAAATACCCTAGTTTTTGCAGATTTAGCTGAAGCGGTGCAATTTATTACCACTCAACACTTGTAAGCTAACACTACAAACGCTCAATTTCTACATGTTATTTTTACGCTCAAGCCTGTTTTTATTGGGCCAAATCATCACAGCGTCTATTTTTACCATAATTGCCTTTTTAGCCTTACCTCTAAACCCTGTTAAGCGAAATGTATTGATTTCTGGCTGGGCGCGTTTAATGATTTGGTGGCTACGCATTACTTGTAATATAACGCATAAAATCAGTGGTTTAGAAAATTTACCTCACACGCCTAGCATCATTCTAGCCAAACACCAATCGGCATGGGAAACCTTGGCTTTTCAAACAATATTTCCTGCGCAATGTTATGTGATGAAAAAAAACTTGTTGTGGATTCCCATTTTTGGCTGGGGTTTAGCATTAAGTTCGCCCATTGCAATTGACCGCAGTGCTGGGCGTGAAGCGTTGAAAAAACTGGTTGAAGCAGGTAAAGATAGGCTTAACAAAGGGTTGTGGATCGTTATATTTCCCGAAGGTACGCGTAAACTACCAGGTGAGCGCGGCAAATATCACTTGGGCGGCGCATGGCTTGCAACGCATACCAATACGCCGATTGTGCCAGTGGCGCATAACGCGGGTGAATTTTGGGGTAAAAATAGCTTCATTAAAAAGCCTGGCGTGATTCAAGTGCATATTGGCTCAGTGATTCAAACTGCGGGTTTAAAAACAGATGTTGTGAATAATCAGGTTGAAAACTGGATTGAAACCAAAATGTTAGATTTGCAAGGTTAAGCTTGGGTTAAATCCTTTTTAATGAAGCAAAATCAAACCTTAACTTTTACCAATGGCGAGACTATTTCATACCTGCTAGAACACCGCGCGCGCCGCACCATTGGCCTAAAAATCACTGAAAATGGCCTAGTGGTGCATGCACCTAAACGCATCTTTGCATATCAATTAAATCAAATATTACAAGAAAAATCGGGCTGGATATTAAATAAACTAAAAAGTCGCGAAGTTAATTTAGTTGAAAAAATTCAATGGGTAGATGGTGAACAATTGCTGTTTTTAGGGCAAGACATTACGCTTAAAGTCATTGAATCTAACAAAAAATTTATACACTTTGAGCGTAACGAACTTATTGTGCATGCTCCAGAAGGCAACACCCATGCGGCTTGCAGAGCATCAGTTTTAAGCTGGTTTAAAAAGCAAGCGCAATTAGATTTTAATCGCAGGCTTGAAGTTTTTGCAGCCAAGCTTGGCGTAGCCACCCCACCGCTTTCGCTGTCAAATGCAAATTCGCGTTGGGGCAGTTGCAATAGTCGTGGACAAGTGCGGTTAAGCTGGCGCTTGTTACAAGCGCCACCGCATATTATTAATTATGTGATTTGCCATGAATTAGCGCACTTAAAGCAGATGAATCATTCAGCGCAATTTTGGGCGGTAGTAGCAGCGCTTTTTCCAGAATATAAAGCTGCTGAAAAGGAGCTAAAACTATTATCTTTGCAGTTACATCGGCTGTAAAAGCGAAAATAAATTGATGCAAGCTATTAACAGAAAACATCTAAAACTTTTCTACATTAATTTACTAAGATCACTGGCAATCTCTTTTGGTTTTTGCCCATAACTTAAATAAAGCCTGATCTTTCCATCTTTATCAAAAGCATACATACCCGCACTGTGGTCAATCGTGTAATCACCTTTGGTTTTGCTATCTACTTTTGCATAAAATATTTTAAAGTTGCCTAAGGTTTCGGCAGTTTCTTGCAAACTACCGCGTAGGCCAATAAAGCGTTTATCAAATGATGGCACAAATGAAGCCAGCACTTCTTGCGTATCGCGCGCGGGGTCCACCGTTACAAACAAAACTTGCACATCATTTGATTTAGTACCCAATAATTTCATGGCTTGTTTTAAATCGCTCATGGTTGTGGGGCACACATCTGGGCAATGTGTGTAGCCAAAAAATAACGCAACCACTTTGCCTTTAAAATCAGACATGGTTCGTAATTTACCATTATGGTCAGTTAATTTAAGCGGATTAGGAAAGTCAGCCCCTGTGATATCGGTGCCAATAAAACCAGCTTTTGATACTTCGCTTCCTGATTCAACATTGGGTTTGCAAGCGCTTAGCCAAATTGACATCATTATTAAAAACGCAAATCGAAAAGAAACAGACATTAAAAAACCTTAAAAAATACATAAGCCTAAATGCAACAGGCTGAACAAAAACTAGCAATATCATTTTAACATGCGCTCATGTTATGCGACCTTTAGTTTACAATATCGTTTTTACAAATTTAGACTCATAGGGCAATAAAATGGCAATACCAAGTTCGATGGCTGACCGAGATGGCGTTATTTGGTACGACGGTAAAATGGTTAATTGGCGCGATGCTACAACCCACGTACTAACCCACACGCTGCACTACGGCATGGGCGTGTTTGAAGGCGTGCGTGCTTACCAGACTGATAAAGGCACAGCTATATTCCGCCTGCAAGAACATACTGACCGCTTATTTCGTAGTGCGCATATTTTGCAAATGAAAATGCCATTTACGAAGCTAGAAATGATGGAAGCGCAAAAAGCGGCCGTGCGCGAAAATAATTTAGAAAGTGCTTACTTACGCCCCATGTGTTTTTACGGGGCAGAGGCCATGGGCATTGCTGCTAAAACGCTTTCAACTCATGTGATTGTTGCGGCTTGGAAATGGGGTGCTTATATGGGGCAAGAGGCGCTAGATAACGGCATTCGTGTTAAAACCAGTTCATTTTCGCGCCATCATGTGAACATTACCATGTGCAAAGCTAAAGCCAACGGCAATTACATGAACTCAATACTAGCGCACCAAGAAGCCGCGCTAGATGGCTACGATGAAGCGTTATTATTAGATGTGGATGGTTTTGTGGCCGAAGGATCAGGCGAAAATATTTTCATAGTACGTAATGGCAAACTTTATACGCCAGATTTAACCAGTGCGCTTGAAGGTATTACCCGTGACACCATTGTGCAATTAGCCAAGGAAATTGGATTAGAAATTATAGAGAAACGTATAACGCGTGATGAAGTTTATACCGCAGATGAAGCTTTTTTTACGGGAACCGCCGCAGAAGTAACCCCGATTCGTGAGCTTGACCGCCGCGATATTGGCACTGGCAAACCTGGGCCAATTACGCAACAATTACAAAAAATGTTTTTTGATGCGGTTAGTGGAAAATCATTAAAACATGCGCATTGGTTAACATTAGTGTAATTACTTATTGTCATTGCGAATTTGATCCGCAATCCTGTTAACAGCTCATTAGATTGCGGATCAAGTCCGCAATGACAATTAAATATGGGAATACTAATGTCTGACATTAAAGACTCTAGCATTAAGTACACAGAAGTCTCCGCAAACGACTTACCACTACATTGCCCCACAAAAGAAGTAGCGCTTTGGGCAAGTCATCCGCGTGTGTTTTTAGATATGGCATTGTCTGGTCAAGCCACTTGCCCTTATTGCGGCACAAAATATAAGCTTAAAGCGGGTGAGCACGTTGGGCATCATTAACGATTAACTGCAATTTTTTAGTGCCCGCTTTTGATTGCACTTGTCCTTGATTGCGTTTGTGCTTGATTGCACGTGGTTTCATTAAGGCTAACTGTTAAATATTTATCATTGCTATCGTAGCCTCAATGCAATGAAATGGAATCGAAGGTTTTATGCCCTTGATTCATTTATCCTGAGTTTATCCTACTTTTCATTCAATCTGCCCTTGATTTAACCTGCCCTCGATTCCACTGCGTTTTACCGAGGCTACACAGATAACGCAATAAATTTCACTTACAAAAATTTATAGCCGATGCACATTAACAGGCTTACCCCACAGCTTTTCAATCACTCGGCTTGCATTTATTGCTTCGCTGTTGGTCCAAAAACAGATTTCTGTTTTTTGTGCACAGATGGTTAATGACTCTTTTTTTGGCAGTTGATTTTTTAATTGATTTGCAACCGCAGCACCTGTATCGATCAAACTGATTTGATCTCCAACAATTGTTTGAATAACAGGTTTCACAAACGGGTAATGCGTGCAACCCAGCACTATAGTATCCGCTCCTTCATCAAGCAAAGGTTTGCAATATTGGCTAATTAAGGCCTTGGTTTCAGGCGTATCAATCTCGCCCCGCTCAATACATTCAACTAACCCTACGCAGGCTTGGGTGACCACTTTAACATTGCGGCCATAATTTTCTAATAATGCGGCAAACTGTGCGCTTTTAAGCGTGCCAACTGTTGCTAACACGCCTATGATGCCGTTTTTACTGGCAAGAGCTGCAGGTTTTAGTGCAGGCTCCATGCCAATAATTGGGCAATCATATCTTGCACGTAGCACATCAATGGCTGCAGCTGTGGCGGTGTTGCAAGCTACTACTAAAGCTTTTACATTTTTAGATATTAGGAAATCAGCGATTTCTAAACAGCGCTCGGTAATCTCGTCAGATGTTTTATTACCATACGGCGCATGTAAGCTATCTGCCACATAGATTAAGTTTTCATGTGGTAAAAGCGTGTGAATGTGCTTTAAAACGCTAATACCACCAACGCCAGAATCAAACACTCCAATTGGGCGATTATCTGATAACGAGTTATTTAACAAAACTTTTTGAGGCGAGATTTGATGATCAACTGACGTCATTAAAACAGGGTTGAATGATTTATAATAAGACAATTATATAGGAATTTAAATGGCAAATAGGCTAAGTAAAATTTACACTCGAACGGGCGATGCTGGCACCACAGGTTTGGGCGATGGCACGCGGGTAGCTAAAGACAGCATGCGCATAGTGGCGATGGGTGATGTGGATGAGCTTAATTCGGTGATCGGCATTATGCTAACAGAACCTATTTCGGACAAAATTCGCGTTTGTTTAACGCGCGTGCAACATGATTTGTTTGATATGGGCGGCGAGATTTGTATGCCAAGCTTTGCAATGATAAAAATGGAACGCGTGACGGCGTTGGAAACTATTTTAGACGAGTGGAACGACACATTAACGCCGCTTAAAGAATTTATTTTGCCAGGCGGCAGTCGTGCAGCAGCTTATTGCCATTTGGCTAGAACCGTGTGCAGACGCGCTGAGCGGCAAATGATTGCGCTAAATAATGGTGAGCTAAAAGCTGAACACAAACTAACTGAAATTTCTTTACAATATATCAATAGGCTTTCTGATTTATTGTTTGTGCTATGCCGTATATTAAATAAAGAGGCTGGTGTACCTGATGTGTTGTGGCAAAACGAACATAAAGCTAACCAAAAATAAGTAGAACTTAACAAGCAAATTATTATGATCAAAAAATTCCTTCAAAAAGTTTTTAGCAAAAAAAATAAAGCTGAGTTGGCTATTAACGTTGCAGATAGTCTCGAGAAAAACCTAGACACCAGCTTGGCTAAAAAAATATCTGTTAAAGCGCATAAAATCAATCAAAGTCTAATTAGCATTGCTGCGATTAAAACGTGTGCAGGTTTACAAAATGCTGGTTTTGAGGCTTTTATTGTGGGCGGGGCGGTGCGCGATTTGCTACTGAATGTTAAGCCAAAAGATTTTGATATTGCAACCAACGCCACGCCTGAAGAAGTGAATAATATTTTTAGGCGTTCGTGTATTATCGGGCGACGATTCAGGCTTGTGCACGTTTTATGGGGCGCAGATACCATTGAAGTTTCAACGTTCCGCGGCCATCATCAGGCTGAAGGGGATGCTAAAACCAACGATAGCGGACGTATTATTCGTGACAATATTTTTGGCAGCCTTGTAGAGGATGCCGCACGGCGCGATTTTACTGCCAACGCGCTTTATTACAATGTAGCCACCCAAGAGGTGCTAGATTTTCACAACGGCGTGGCTGACATAAAAGCTAACCTTTTACGTATGATTGGCGACCCTACCACGCGCTACCAAGAAGACCCTGTACGCATGCTGCGCGCAGTGCGATTATCAGCAAAATTAGGCCTAAAAATCGAGGCGGCTACCCAAGCGCCTATTATGAAGCTGGCTGATTTACTACAAGACGTGCCGCCCAGCCGTTTATTTGACGAAATGCTCAAACTGTTTTTATCTGGCCACGCGGTAGAAAGTATTAACGCATTACGTGCGCAACATTTGCATCACGGCCTATTACCCTTGCTTGATGTGGTATTAGAACAACCATTAGGTGAGCGCTTTGTGATGCTGGCGTTGAAAAATACCGATGAGCGCATTCGCATTGGTAAATCGTCAAACCCCAGCTTTTTATTTGCCACGCTTTTATGGCATGAGATGCTGGTGGCCTGGGATAAATACAAAGCGCAAGGCGAGCATTTGATTCCAGCCATGCACATGGCCATGAATGAAGTAATTGATATTCAAGCGCAAAAAATGGCTATTCATAATCGATTTACCGCCACCATGAAAGAGATTTGGGGCTTGCAAGCCCGTTTTGAGCAACGTGCTGGTAAACGGCCATATGGTTTGTTAACGCATCCGCGTTATCGCGCTGGTTATGATTTTTTGTTATTGCGCTGTGAATCGGGCGAAATAGACGCAGAAATTGGCGAATGGTGGACAAAGTTTGCCGATGCAAATGCAGAAGAACGTGCAGCTATGCTCTTGCCAGACACTAGCCCCAAAAAGCGCCGTAAACGCAAAAATAAAGCCATTGTTAAATCAGAAATTGTTGTTGAATAATAAAGTGTTGAGCATGCAAGAGTTAAACAATGCACTTTTGAGTGATGAAAACATAAGCAAAAAAACTTTTGCGCACACTGCTTTTGTAGCATTGGGTAGTAATTTGCAAGACCCTGTTTTGCAAATAAAAAAAGCTTTTTTAGCGCTGAGCAATTTGCCAAAAACTCTACTGATTAAAACTTCAAGCTTGTATCAAACCGCGCCTGTAGGTTATGAATCTCAGCCTGATTTTATTAATGCAGTTGCCCAACTTTGCACTGACTTAAGCCCGTTTGATTTACTAGATGCACTTTTAAATATTGAATTGCTGGCGGGTCGTGAACGGCCGTTTGTTAATGCACCGCGCGTGCTAGATTGTGATTTGCTCATTTACGAGGATGTGACGATGCGTTCAGAAAAGCTGACATTGCCGCATTTACGCATGTGTGATCGTGCTTTTGTATTACTACCTTTGGCAGAAATTGCACCAGATTTAAGTCTTGAAAAACAGGGTAATGTTGTAAAATTAAAAGACCTAATCCAAACCAGCGCAATTCAATATCAAGGCATCAAAAAATTAGCATGACTATATTTAATAAGTTTCCCTACATAGTGATTGAAGGTCCAATTGGATCGGGCAAAACCACCCTGGCACGATTATTAAGCGAAAAGTTTTCAGTGCAATTATTGAGTGAAAAAGCTGAATCTAACCCATTTTTACCACGTTTTTATCAAGATGCACAGCGCTACGCATTGCCCACACAACTGTTTTTTTTATTTCAACGCTCACGCCAAATAGCCGATATGAGCCAACGTGACTTATTTAGTGCGCCAACAGTAGCTGATTTTTTCTTAGAAAAAGATCCCTTATTTGCACGGCTAAATTTAGATGACGAAGAATATTCACTGTATCACCAGATTTACACGCATTTACAATTAAAGTCGCCCAAGCCAGATTTGGTTATCTATCTGCAAACGCCTGTGGATGAGCTAGCCGAGCGCATTGAAGAACGTAATATTAGTTATGAGCAAGAGATTCCAAGGGAATATATTGAGCGATTAGCCGCTGCGTATAGCGAATTTTTTCATACCTATGAAGCTTCACCAGTGCTGATCGTTAATAATGAAAAACTTAACATTATTAAAGATGAGAGCGCATTAAATTTACTGGTTGATCGAATTATGCAAATAAAAAGTAGCCGTGAGTATTTCAACCCTAATTTTGAGTAAACATTACGCGCTTTAAGTACCCAATCGGGCTATTGCGTCAATAAGTTGATTAATCCACTATTCGTTATAAGTTTTAAATATAACGAATAGCGATTAAATACAATGAAACAATTAATAATCTCAATAGTGTTGGTAACGCTATCATCATTTGCTAATGCTAATATTGTACAAAATGGTTCGTTTGAACAAAATATTCAAGCTAATAATACTTGGGATGTTTACACGGGTAATAATGTAGACGGCTGGAGCGTATTGAGCGGCGCAGGGATTGAGTTACGTAATAATATTGAAGGTACTGCATCAGATGGCGTTAATTATGTAGAGCTAGACTCTTACAATAACACCGTAATTGTGCAATCTGTTAACACTTCTGCTGGTGCAGTATACGAGCTGTTATTTGATTATTCACCACGCGTTAATCAGCCTGCAACTACTAACGGTATATCAGTCTTTTGGAATGGTACTTTGCTAGCAGATATAACTGGTACTGGTGGTGCAAGCAATTTGTGGGTTAAACAACATTTTTTTGTAACAGGCACAGGCAATGACGCACTTCAATTTGCTGCAACTGGAACAGACGACGGCTATGGTGGTATTATTGACTATGTGCAGTTAAATGAAGTGCCTTTGCCAGCAGCCGCTTGGTTGTTCGGTTCAGCGCTTGTGTTATTTGGGTTTGCGAGACGCAGTACCGTTTAAACAATATTTTACCCACCAGTCTCAATGTGGTTTTGAGCTTCTGTTTGTAAACCAAGTCGTATGATTAAAAAAATGGCACTTAATCAGTGTCATTTTTTT
Organism: Methylotenera sp.; assembly: GCA_043759515.1. GTDB lineage: Bacteria > Pseudomonadota > Gammaproteobacteria > Burkholderiales > Methylophilaceae > Methylotenera_A. The sequence goes on along the minus strand of JAYVLK010000014.1, from coordinate 98,664 downwards.
AGTGGATAAAAGCTTTTCAATGAAAATTTTTTGCTCATCATGTGAATAAAATTCTATGAATAAAATCCTAAATTCTTAATCAAAATTAAAAAACTTAAAACCAATCAATTACAGTACAAATTAATTAAAAACTAAATGTATTGTAAAATACGTTTATGCCACTTGCCACCCTCCTCCAGCTTGCAAAATCGGGCGAAAAAATCGCTATGCTTACCTGTTACGACGCTACTTTTGCCAAATTAATGCATCTTTGTGGTATCGATATTTTACTTGTTGGCGATTCACTCGGTATGGTGTTACAAGGTGCGGAAAATACGCTAAACGTGAGCATGCACCACATGGCTTACCATACTAAAATGGTGAAAAACGGTGCGCCAAGTACGGTGATTATGGCAGATATGCCCATCGGCAGTTACGAGCAAGATAATGAAGCTGCTTACAAAAATGCACTTTGGTTAATGAAAAGCGGTGCGCATATTGTTAAACTTGAAGGCGGAGGCAAGCGTTGCGAAACCGCACGCTATTTGGTTGAGCGCGGTATTCCAGTATGCGCGCATTTAGGGTTTACGCCACAATCGGTTAACCAGCTTGGCGGCTACAAAATTCAAGGTAAAACCCAAGAATCTGCCCAGCAGATCATGGATGATGCAAAATCCATGGCTGACGCTGGCGTTAGTTTTGTGTTACTAGAAATGGTGCCTGCAGAACTAGCCAAAAATATAACAGAAACTATCAACGCGCCTACTATTGGTATTGGCGCAGGTGTTGATTGCAGCGGTCAAGTACTTGTTTTGCAAGATTTGCTAGGAATTTATACGGGTTCTGCCAATAAAAACGCTGCAGATTTTAAAAGCCCAAGGTTTGTAAAAGACTTTTTAAAAGATACTGCACAATCAGGCTCAGCAAGCGTTCAAGGCGCGGTAATCGCCTATGTGCAAGCCGTTAAAAATAAAGAATTTCCTGCATCTGAACACAGTTATTAATGCATTTAACTATTAATTAATTGAGCTACTAATTCATTAAGCTATCAACTTACTCAGTTATCAATTTACCTATTAATAGTCAGCAAGCTTTTCACAAGCTACTCGCTCCAAAATTTCTGAATATTGTGCATTTACAACGTCTTTGTAAATCAAATTACCATCGTTGTTAGGGTCTAGTAATTCGCCCACTTTCAACATTAATTTTTCATTTTCAATTTTCATAATTTTGGTTTCAGTTTGTTTGTTACCCTCAATCATATAGTCGTACAACAATTCCAGCTCGCCCGCCTTATTGAATCGGCCTTTTAACGTGCCTTTAGCGCTGTCTTTTTCATATGGTAACCAATTCATTTTACCAGTCACTACATTACCTAAAATACGTAATTGAACATCGGTAACATCTTTATTTAACATTTTTTTAAAACAATACTCGCCATCTTCTACGGTAATCTGTTTGATACTTTCAAGCAAAGTATCGGCCGACTTAACCGCATCCGAATTAACGATGGGCGCGCCAGATGCCGCATTTTTATTGGTCTCTGGGGTATCCGTTTTATTACATGCAGTTAATAATACTAGGTTAAAAGCAATAAAAAAAAGCACTTGCATTGAATTACCTTTTCAAAATTTTGTTTAAACAAAATAGTAAAACTATTATCTGCGTTAAAATAGATGCATGCAAATCATTCACACCATTGCCGAATTACGCGATAAGCTTAAAAATCAGCTCAATATTGGCTTTGTACCAACCATGGGCAATTTACACGCTGGGCATATCCATTTGGTGGATTTGGCCAAGCAACATGCCAATTTTATTGTAACAAGCATATTTGTTAATCCGCTGCAATTTAGCCCAAATGAAGATTTAAGCGCTTATCCACGCACTTTAGATGCGGATTATGCAAAGCTGAAAACTGCTGGCTGCGATATTGTATTTGTGCCAAGTATTAATGAAATATATGGTCAACTAACAGAAAATAAACTAGACGGTGAAAAATTTAGCCAAAGCATGACCATACAACCACCTCCGATAGCAAACGTGCTGTGTGGTGCAACTCGCTTGAGCCATTTTGCAGGTGTAGCTACTGTGGTGATGAAACTTTTTAATATTGTTTTTTACAATACAACACAACCAAATATTGCCGTGTTCGGCAAAAAAGATTTTCAGCAGCTTTTTATCATTCGCGAGATGGTTAAACAATTTAATTTGCCTATTCAAATTATTGCTGGCGAAACCATACGTGAAATCAATGGTTTAGCGCTTAGCTCACGTAATTGTTATTTAAATCACGCGCAGCACACCTCTGCAAGCCAATTAAATAGCGCTTTACAGAGCATTGTTGATCATATTAAAAATGGCGAATTTGATTATAAATATCTTGAAGAAACCGCCACAAAATCGCTAAATCAACATGGCTGGGAAGTTGATTACATTTCAATTCGCGCCTTACACACTTTGCAAAGCGCATCATTGCAAGATCGAGACTTGGTAGTATTAGGCGCTGCCAAAATTACTAATAAAACTGGTGGCAAAACGCGTTTGATTGATAATTTAGAATTTCATGCAAATGTTTGATTGGTTTATAATAATTTCTTTTAAAATTTAAGGCTACGATGCAAAGAACCGTGCTTAAATCAAAATTGCACCGCGTTAATGTAACGCATAGCGAATTGCATTACGAAGGCAGTTGTGCCATTGACGAACTGCTATTAATCGCCGCCGATATTCGCGAGTATGAACAAATTCATATTTATAATGTGACCAATGGTGAACGATTTAGTACCTATGCTATAAGAGCTACACGCGAATCTGGACTTATTTCTGTCAACGGTGCAGCGGCGCACAAAGCCAAGCCTAACGATATTATTATAATTGCATCTTATGCTAATTATGATGAGCTTGAATTACAAACTTTTCATCCAAAACTCGTGTATGTAGATAATAATAACCGCATACAATCTCAACGTAACGCAATACCAGCCCAGGCCGCATAAATGACTAAAGATTTAGACCCAGATTTAAATACAAATTTAGAGAATCAACAACCGAACTTATCAAAAGCAAATACTGCAAAAAATAATCTGGCCAAAGCAGAAGCGCACTATTTAGAAGCTATGAAACAAGCTGTAATTGACGCCATTGAAGACATTAAAGGTTTTGATCTTTCGGTAATGGATGTGCGTAAATTAACCAGTTTGACCAACTATATGATTGTGGCAAGCGCTACATCAACCCGTCAAGCTAAAGCAATAGCTGACAACGTGCGCGAAAAAATGAAAGAAAAAGGCTACCATATTCGCGGTACAGAAGGCGATAAAGAGGGTGAATGGGTGTTGGTAGATTTAGACGATATTGTGGTGCATATTATGGTGCCTGCCACGCGTGCTTATTATAATTTAGAGCAATTATGGACCGAAGGTGAAGCACGTCGTAGCCATATTAAAGCAATATAATCAGTAACTTATAGATTATTTTGTTAAGCTCGTGAAATTACGTGTACTTTCAGTTGGCCACAAAATGCCAGAATGGGTACAAGCCGCTTGTGCTGAATATGTTAAACGCATGCCACGCGAGCTTGCAATTGAAATCATTGAAATAAAGCCAGAAAAACGCGCTGCTGGCAACAATACCGAAAATATTCAAGCCATTGAGGCTAAAAGACTTTTAGAAGCCGCAGGTGACAATTTTTTGATTGCTTGTGACGAAAATGGACAGCAATTATCAACCCTAGCGTTAGCCCAGCATTTGCGTAATTGGCAAAATAATGGCAAAAACCTTAGTTTTATCATCGGCGGTGCTGATGGTTTGAACGCAAACATCAAGCAGAAAGCTAATTTTAATTTAGGTTTGTCACATCTCACATTGCCGCATGCTTTTGTGCGCGTGTTATTGTGTGAGCAGCTGTATCGTGCATATAGCATCAATACCAATCATCCCTACCATCGTGAGTAAGCCGCAGTTATGTAAAAGCAATTAAAGCAGTCATTTTGTTTTAAATTTTTTTAACTGGCACGCTCATTGCTATATTCATTATGTAATGAGTTCCATTTATAAGTAGTGAGCTGAATCATTACATGTATTATCAAATGGTGAGGTAGACAAAAATGAACCATGGCAACCGGGTTGGCAGTCATATTTATTAAACGTGCACACAAGGTAGTAAGCAATCTTAAGGCAACCCAGCTCGCTAAAGATGTTGAATATCGTAATCAAATTTTTGAACAAGTTTTAGCTATTGATAATGCTGTCTTAAAAGAGTTGGCGTTAGATTTGCGCGCTAAACTTGATTTAAACCAATCGGTTACCTCATGTAGCGTATACAAATATGTGTAGATTGATTTTAATGAATACAAAGGAACGGGGTTAGCTAGCTTCTAAAACCAACAGCTAAAATTGGCTTAAATTTTTACCAATTTTACGAATTTAACAAATTTGCAAGCGCATTTTTGTTAATCTAATACAAATTAAGATAGCGCCTTATGTGGCAGGTAATGTTAAATGCAAATTAAACAGGTTGAAAATGCACTAGTTTGGTTTAGGCGCGATTTACGCGATTTTGATCACGCTGCGTTTTATCACGCGCTTAAAAATTCGCAAGCCGTATATTGTGTTTTTGTATTTGATACGCAAATTTTAGACGAGCTTAAAAATAAGCATGACCGCCGTGTAGAGTTTATACATGAAAGTATTAAAGAGTTAAAAACAGCGCTGCAAGCCAAAGGTGGAGATTTGCTTGTGGAGTATGGTAACTCGCTGCAAATTATTACAGCCACGGCTTTGCGCTTAAAAATAGATGCTGTATTTGTTAACCGAGATTATGAGCCGAGTGCGGTGGCGCGTGATGAGGATGTAGCCAAAAATCTTGCTGAAAGCGGCATTGATTTTTATGATTTTAAAGACCAAGTGATTTTTGAAAAAGACGAAGTTTTAAGCTTAAGCAATAAGCCATATTCTGTATTTACGCATTATCGCAATACCCATCTTAAAAAATTAAATGACTTTTATTTAAAGCCTTACCCTGTTGATTTGTATTACAAAAATTTAGCAAAAGTTTCATTAACTCCGTTAATTGAATTAGAAGAAATGGGATTTTTTTCAACCAATTTAAAAGAAATGCGCTTACCAACTGGCATGAGCGGCGGCAAACAGTTATTTGAAGATTTTGAAGATCGCATGCCTCAATATCACGAAGCGCGTAATTTTCCTGCCGTTAAAGGTGTGTCTTATTTGTCGGTACATTTACGTTTTGGGACAGTTTCTGTGCGTCACTTAGCTAGGGTCGCCCGCGACCGCGCAAACAACGGCTCGCAGAGCACAGGTTGTCAAACATGGTTAAACGAGCTTATTTGGCGTGATTTTTACTTTCAAATTTTGCATCACAACCCGCGCGTGGCTGATGGGCATTCTTATAAGCCAGAGTTTGAGCGCTTAGATTTTCCTAACGATAAAGCTTTATTTAAAGCTTGGTGTGACGGTAAAACGGGTTATCCATTAGTTGATGCAGCTATGCGACAAATAAATACGACAGGCTACATGCATAACCGTTTACGCATGGTAACGGCCAGTTTTTTGGTTAAAGATTTATTAATAGATTGGCGTTGGGGCGAGCAGTATTTTGCCGAGCATTTGAACTGTTATGATTTAAGCGCTAATAACGGCGGCTGGCAATGGGCTGCTAGCACTGGATGCGACGCGCAACCTTGGTTTCGAATCTTTAATCCCATTACGCAAAGCGAAAAATTTGATGCTGCTGGCAATTTTATTCGTAAATATATACCTGAGCTAAAAAACTGCAACAACAAAGAGATTCATGCGCCGTGGTTGATGCCAGCCATGCGTCAACAAATGATCAACGTGACAATTGGACGCGATTATCCAGCCCCTGTGGTTGATCATGCTACGCAACGTGCGCTAGCGCTAAGCTTGTATAAAAATGCCACAGATGAAGGTAAAGGAGCTGAAGATAAAAAAGATGAAGATATCAAAGGTGAGTAGAGTTTTGCTTAGGCTGTAATTTAGTGAGCGATCATTTAAGTTAAGTAAGACTTGCTTAATTTGCACTATTGATTGTGCGTGACTACACAAGTTTAACTACACAAACTCAGTTGATTATTAAAAGTAGACTTTGTGTACACTCTCGGTAATAATACAATTTAGTTAGCAAGCAATGGAAATGCTTGATTTGCTGGCAAAAGTTTAGATTTAAAAAATACTAAATAAATTAGAAAAGCTTAACCGTACAAATTTAACCGTGTAAAAAGTAAACTAAAAACAAGTGAAACAACAATGCGAAATATAATTTTAAAAGTACTACTAACATGTCTATTAGCTATAGTGGCAACAGGTTGCGCCACAACAAATAAAGATCCACTAGAAGGCGTTAATCGGGGCGTTTATAAATTTAACGATGTGGCCGATAAAGCAGTTTTAAAGCCAGTTGCCAAAGCTTATAAAGCGGTTGCGCCTACATTTGTGCGTAAGGGTATTAATAACTTTTTTAATAACCTAGAAAACTTAACCACGGTTTTAAATGATTTATTACAATTTAAATTTGCGCATGCGTTTACTGATGCAGGCCGCCTAGTCATCAACAGTACGTTTGGTTTAGCAGGCTTTATCGATGTGGCTAGCATGGACAACATTCCTACTCGCAAAGAAGATTTTGGCCAAACTCTGGGCTACTGGGGTGTGGGTAATGGCGCTTATTTGGTATTGCCACTTGTAGGGCCAAGCACGCTTCGCGACACTGCAGGGTTTGTAGTTGATAGAATTACATCAGACCCTATTACTTATACCCATAATATTGGTGAAATCAGATTACACAACCAATTACGTGTGACTCAATTAGTTGATTTAAGAACAGAGTTATTGATAGCAGGTGATCTTGTTGATGAAGCTTCACTTGACCCCTACTCGTTTCTGCGCGACGCTTATTTGCAAAGTCGAGCAAACCTTGTTCAAGATGGCGCTGCACAATCAAGTTCTGAGGTAGAAGGCTTTGAGCTTGCAGATGAAGATAAAGTTGTTAAGTAAAGTTGTAAAGTAATTCAACTTAAAATTACTGAATTAACTGTTTTAATTGTTTTAACTGTTTTAACTGTTTTAACTGTTTTATAAACGAAAATTATCTTAATTCAATTAAAAAATGCCTCTTAATTGAGGCTTTTTTACTCCTTTTACACTGATTTTAGTCCCCAGCGGCTACCGTCATCTGCTCAATTAAAATTGAACCCGTTTGTTTTGAGCTATTAGCAATAAAATCAGTACCTATTGCTAATATCTGATTAAGCATTTGTTTAATATTACCAGCAATCGTGATTTCTTCTACTGGATAAGCAATCACACCATTTTCAACCCAAAACCCAGCCGCCCCGCGTGAATAATCACCAGTCACCATATTTAAGCCGTGGCCTAGCACTTCGGTTACCAATAACCCTGTATTCATTAATTGCAACATTTGCGCAAAGTTTTGGCCTGTTGAGTTAACAATTAAATTATGGGCGCCACCCGCGTTACCAGTAGTATGCATGTTCAATTTTCTGGCTGAATAGCTTGATAGAACATAACCTTGCAACACGCCTTTTTCAACCAAAGTGCGTGAATGCGTAGCCACTCCCTCACTATCAAAAGCGCTACTGGCTACACCTTTTTTAAGATGTGGCAACTCTTCAATCGTCAGCAGTGGTGTGGCAACTTGCTTACCCAAACTATCAAGCAAAAAAGAAGATTTTCGGTACAAGCTACCACCAGAAATAGCGCCAATAAGGGAAGAGATTAATCCTGCTGCCAGTGGCGCTTCAAACAAAACGGGATATTGGCCAGTTAGTATCGGCTTAGCATTTAAGCGTCTAATCGTACGTTCCCCCGCTAGTCGCCCAACTTCTTTCGCAGATAACATATCTGCCTTATCACGCGCACTGGTGTACCAATAATCGCGTTGCATTGCGTTATTATGTTCTGCGATCACAGAACAGCTGATGCTGTGCCGAGAACTTGCATAACCACCTAAAAATCCATGAGAATTGGCATAAGTGAATATGCTCTCGCTGTTAGATACGCCTGCTCCTTCCGAATTTGTAATACGTATATTGTCCACATCCATTGCAGCCGCTTCACATTGTTTGGCGATTTCTACAGCCTCATCTACACTTATATTCCACGGATGATACAAATCTAGATCAAAAAATTCTGTTGCCATTAGGTTAGCATCCGCTAATCCACAAAATTCATCATTGGCGGTATATTTGGCAATATTACAGGCTGCATCAACTGCATCTTTAAGGGCTGCCGCACTTAAATCAGATGTACTGGCATGGCCTTTTTGCTGACCAAAATAAACGGTGACTGATACACCCTTATCACGATTATATTCAATGGTTTCGGTTTCACCTAAACGAACCGATACGTTTTGACCAGTGCCATAACTCGTTTCAGTTTCAGCCGAGCTTGCACCGGCTTGTTTGGCAAGTTTCAGCACATCTTGAGTGATTTGTTTTAAATAAGGCAAATCGATTGTTTTAATATCCATTATTAGCTTTGATAAATGTAAATGATTAAAACTGTTATAATACCGTAGCAACGTTAAAAGCCTCTAAATTACTATATAAAAAGCCGTGATTGAAAAAGACCAACCAATAGAACCCATTAGTAAAACCAAGCTAAAAGCTGAAGCGGACGCACAGCAAGCCATTGGTAAAAAGCTAATAACTTTATCAAAAGAAAAATTGCTTAAGCTTGATTTACCAGAAACCTTGTTTGATGCGGTAATGGAAGCAAAACGCTTAACTGCAAATGGCGCTATTAGACGGCAATTACAATACTTAGGCCGCTTGATGCGCGATGTTGATAGCACCCGTATTGAGGAACAGTTACTTGCTTGGGATGGTAAAAATGTGCAAGAAAACGCTCGTTTTCATACCATGGAACGTTGGCGTACACGCTTGATCACAGAGCCAAATGCATTACAAGAGTTTTTGATCCAGTTCCCACAGGCTGATATCCAACAATTTCGCACATTGATTCGTAATGCGCAACGCGAGGAACTCGCCCAAAAAGCCCCTAAAAGCAGCCGTGAACTGTTTAAATTGATTCGAGAATTATCAGAGGTAGGCGCGGCTTTAGATGATGATAGTGAAGTTGCTATTGACGAGGATTAAGGTAAATTAGCTTTAGTATGTCACATGGCTATTATTGATAAAGATCAACTATTATCTGAAGAAGGCATGATTTATGCACCTTGGCAGCGTAGATTTTCGCGCATCTTAACGCCAATTGAAGAATTTATCAGCAATGAATCAGCAAGTAGTGTTTTATTGGTGGCCGCGACCATATTGGCGCTATTTTTGGCCAATCATTCAGCATTTAGCCAAATCTATCAGCAAATCTTACAAGCCCCCTTAAGCCTAACACTTGGCAGTTGGGGCATTTCAATGAGCTTACACCATTGGGTGAACGATGCATTGATGGCCATTTTCTTTTTTGTGGTGGGGTTAGAGCTTAAACGTGAAATATTAGTTGGCGAATTATCCAATATTCGCCAAGCCTCATTGCCCGTCATTGCAGCACTAGGCGGCATGTTAGTACCAGCGCTCATCTATGCGATATTCAATCCTAGTGGTATTGAGGCGCGAGGCTGGGGCGTGCCAATGGCAACCGATATTGCCTTTGCAGTGGGCGTGCTTATTTTATTGGGAGATAGAATACCAAAATCATTAATCACGTTTTTAATCGCCTTAGCGATTGCGGATGATTTAGGCGCTGTATTAGTGATTGCGCTTTTTTATACCGATCAAATCGCCATTAACTGGCTAATAATTTCAGCTTTATTTTTTGGCCTGCTCATAACAATTAATTTTTCAGGTGTTCGTCAAGTTGCACCCTATTTTGTAGTTGCTGTTTTGCTTTGGTATGCCATGCTGCAATCTGGTGTGCATGCAACGTTGGCAGGTGTGTTGGGCGCATTGACTGTACCCATGCGCGCAAAATACAAACCTGCATTGTTTATAAAGCGCATAAGCAAGCAAATCGCAGAGTTCTCGCATATTAATCAAAATGACAAAACTTCAATCTCAAAACCTAAGCCATCGCTTAATCATAAATCTTTAGTCATCAATGAAAAGTTACATAATATTGCAGAAAGCCTTGAAGATACTGTCATTGGCGTGCAAGCACCTTTGCAACGCTTAGAACAATTTTGGCATGTGCCTGTCGCCTTTTTTATTATTCCCGTGTTTGCCCTGTTTAATGCTGGCATTACGATTAAACTTGCCACGTTTGCAAGCACACTTTTAGAACCTGTGTTAATCGGCGATTCACTCGGATTATTGGCTGGAAAATTTATTGGTATTACTGGTGCGTGCGCGATAGCCTTAAAATTTAACCTTGGTGAATTGCCTAATAATGTGCGATTTAGCCAAATTGCCGCCGTTTCATTAGTGGCAGGCATTGGTTTTACCATGTCTATTTTTATTGCAGAACTAGCGTTTGAAAACCATGCGCAACAATTACTATTGGCTAAAACAGGCGTTATTTTAGGTTCGCTTGTGTCTGGCTTATTGGGGTTTTGCTGGTTGTGGGTGTTGGGTAGAAATAGAAAAAAATGATTTTAAATTATGCACTTAACCATAAAAAAAATGGCCAATAAAATTGGCCGTTTTTTATGTTAATTTTACAATTAACCTATTTAAATAATCTATTTTTTGGTATTGATCAGCGTTTTAGTAATGTTTTTCTCGCCATTTCTTTCAAACTCAACGGCTACTTCTTGGCCTTGATGCTGGCGCACAACATTTGATAGCTCTTCAGGTTTATTTAGTTGGTTATTGGCTAGTTTAAGCAAAACATCACCTCGTTTTAATCCCGCATTGGCAGCAGGTGAATCTTTAATTACTGCTAACACTTTTAAGCCTGCATATTCAACCGCTTTCTCGTCTTCTGCTGTTTCTTTTTTGGCTAATTTAATCACATGCACACCTAGTAATGGCGTAGGCAATTTAGCCCAATAACTAGCGTAATATTTATAATTGGTCTGCTCTTCAACCAAATCTTTTTCAGTTAATTCTTTGCCCAATTTGGCAGCTTCTTTAATCATCTGTATTTTGCCGCTAGATGTTTTAGCAGAACCATATTTGCTATACACCAACACAGTGTCAGCCTTTAGCGCTTTAGCGTGCGCCAACGCTTGTTCTGGCGGTACTTCACCTGCTGTAAAACCAGATGAACCGATCATGTCGTAACCGCTTTCTAGCATACTGATGTCATCGTCTTCTTTATGATTGCTGACATACATTTTGGTATCTGGTACTGATTCAAGCGATTTTAGATCGCCACTATTTTGCGATTTATAACTAGATTCATACCAGTTTTTTAAGCTACCCATCTCACCCGCTATTAATTGGCTTGCCATTAAAGCAGCACCCAAAGTAATTAAGCTAAAAAGCATTATTTTTGTTTTTACGGTTTTACGGTCTAATGTTTTAACACTAGCTTGCGTTTTATTATGTGAATCTTTGTTTAAAGACAACATGAAATAATCCTTGTAAGTTGAAAATGATATGATTAGCGGTTTTTAAAACTTTAGCCATAATCTTGACACATAAATGACAAAACAATTCATTAAAATCGGTTTAATCTCAATCAGCGATCGAGCATCATCTGGGATTTACATCGATGCTGGTATTCCTAATTTGCAAGATTGGTTAAATAAAACGCTTATTAATCCTATAAATTATGTAACGCATTTGATTGCAGATGATCAAAAAAACATTGAACAAACTTTGATTGATTTAGTTGATGTTGAGCATTGCCATTTAATCCTCACAACAGGCGGTACAGGGCCTGCATTAAGAGATGTTACGCCTGAGGCAACGCTTAATATTGCTGATAAAGTGATGCCTGGCTTTGGTGAGCAAATGCGTCAAATAAGTTTACATTTTGTGCCAACAGCCATATTGTCACGCCAAGTGGCGGTTATTCGCGGGCAATGTTTGATTATTAATTTGCCAGGTCAGCCAAAAGCAATCGCGCAAACATTAGAAGGCTTAAAAGATAATGCTGGTAAGCAAATCGTGCATGGCATTTTTGCTGCTGTGCCTTATTGTTTGGATTTGTTAAGCACTGATCAAAAGCCTATGCCTTATGTTGAAACGCATGAGCATATTGTTAAAAGTTTTAGGCCAGCAAGCGCGCTAAAATCTGTTTAACCTAGTAAAGATGCCACCCTTTTTAAAACTACCAATATGTTTGTTAAAGCCTTTGTTCTGGCTACTTGTAGTATTAACTACTTTTTTAATGCTAATTGAATTGAAGCCACAAGCTGCAGGCTGGATATATGCAGATAAATTTCAGCACATTATCATTTTTATAATACTTGCATCGTCTGGGTTTTTGGCCTATTTCCGCAAAAAGTGGCTTGTTACAAGCGGCTTAATATTGTTTGGTTTAGCAATTGAAGGCTTACAAAGTGCGTTTACCTTAACAAGGCAAGCCAGTGTAGCCGATTGGATAGCGGATGTTGTTGGTGTAACAATAGCAATTGGCATCGTTGCCATAATCAATAAAATTAAAAGTAATCCTTTTCAAATACGCTAATCGTTTCTTTTTCCAATCAATTTAACCATGACAAGCGACTTAATCTTTATGCAAATAGCGCTAGATTTAGCGTTAAAAGCTGCTGAAAATAATGAGGTGCCAGTTGGTGCACTAATAGTAAAAAACAATAAAATCATTGGTCGCGGTGCTAACTCACCTATAAGGCTGAGTGATCCTACTGCCCACGCAGAAATTATAGCCATGCGTGAGGCGGCCACTTATTTAGGGAATTATCGCTTAGTAGATTGCACGCTTTATGTCACCCTTGAGCCTTGTGCGATGTGCAGTGGCGCCATGCAACATGCACGAATTGCTAAGTTAGTATATGGTGCTAACGACCCCAAAACTGGTGCTTGTGGCAGCGTGATTGATTTAATGAATGAGCCAAAATTAAACCACCATACGCAAGTCATCGGCGGGGTTATGGCACATGAATGCGGGGCTGTTTTGTCTGATTTTTTTAAACAACGCAGACTAAAACGTCAATAATTAAAATATTAGAGAAGCCGTCATTCTGAGCAAAGTGAAGAATCAATTCGATTTGGACAATTAACTAGATTCTTCGCTTACACTCAGAATGACAAGCATCAAAAAACCCGCCGAAGCGGGTTTTTTATTTGTTAACTAATATCAGCAAACTTAAAAAAGCTTACTTAGTCATTACCGCCCATAGTGCCCATTAACAACTGCAACAAACTAGTAAATAAGTTGTAAACACTCATATACAAACTTAAAGTAGCCATCACATAATTGGTTTCACCGCCGTTAACAATGCGACTTACATCGTACAAAATAAAACCAGAGAACAAAATCACACCAATGCCTGATAGGGCTAACGCCATGGCTGGAATTTGCAGGAATATATTAGCAAGCGATGCAACGATTAATAGGATAATACCTACAAGCAAAAATTTGCCCATAAAGCTAAAATCTTTTTTTGTCGTTGTGGCAATGCCAGCCATTGTCATTAAAATAATACCCGTGCCGCCAGCTGCTAAGCCCACAATTTGTGCGCCATTGCTCAAATTAAGTGCATGTTGCAAAATTGGCCCAAGCATTAAACCCAAAATAAAGGTTAAACCAAATAATAAAACTACGCCAATACTGCTATTGCGATTAGCATTAATCGCTGCAAACAAGCCAAAAACCACTGCCATTGCGCCAATTGCGAAGATAAATGGGTGCTGTGCCGCAAAAGCAAAATTCATGTTAATTCCAATCATCGCGCCAATCACGGTTGGAATCATGGTTAAACCCAGCAACGCGTAGGTGTTGCGTAATACTTTATTCTGTGTGGCTAATTTTTGGTCTAGCGCGGTTTCACGACCTAATACTTGCATATCATCTGACATTTTGTTTCCTTTAAATAAATTGCTAAAAAGCAATATACATAAGATAGCGACAATTTGTTAAAGTTTCAAGAACAATATTGTGAATTTTTGCTACATAGCATTGATTAGTTTCAAGCAAACAAATCGCCACCCATTTGCCCAATTAAACTCACCCGCTTAATAGCCGTTGCAAATTCATTATTTGATTGCATTTCTAGCGTGCTAGCTGGATGATGCCCGCCATGCATTCGTGCCAGCCTTAAGATGCTTAACGCTGGCATTTTCCATTCCAGTTGAGATAACAATTCATCAGCCATATCTGGGCGATTGCATAAAAGCACCATATCACACCCTGCATTAAGCGCGCTCAAGCTTCGCGTTGTTACATCGCCGCCCACCGTCGCCCCTTCCATACTTAAATCATCGCTAAAAATTGCACCTTGAAAACCTAAGCGTTCGCGCAATATTTTTTGTAACCATTTGGGTGAAAATCCTGCAGGTTTATCATCAACGGCAGGATATATAACGTGCGCAGGCATAATTGCCGCCAGGCCTTCATCGATCATTTGCCTAAAAGGTTGCATGTCATTAGCAGCAATTTCATTAAAACTGCGCTCGTCTATGGGTATGCTCACATGCGAATCGGCCACCACAAAACCATGACCAGGAAAATGCTTGCCAACTGCTTGCATACCACCTTTTTTTAAGCCTTGCATCAATGATAAGGCCAGTTCGTTGATGGCAGTAGCATCCTTATGAAAAGCCCTATCGCCAATGACTAAACTATCGCCGTAATCCATATCTAGTATTGGCGTAAAGCTAAAATCTATGCCGTGTGCGCGTAGTTCAGCGCTCAAAATCCATCCTGCTTCTAACGCAAGGTGTTTAGCTTTTTTTCGGTCAATATCCCAAATTTTACCAAATTCGCGCATGGGTGGAATTTTAGTAAAGCCTTCTTTAAACCGCTGCACCCGCCCGCCTTCGTGATCAACTGCTATTAACAATGGCGGACTACGAAGTTCGCGAATGCTGGCAGTTAACATGGCTAGTTGCGTATTATTGTTGTAGTTTCGCGTAAATAAAATCACACCGCCTACCATCGGGTGCAATAAACGCTTGATGTCATCAACACTTAATTCTGTGCCAAGCACATCTAGCATAACTGGGCCTAATGAGACGGTTGCTTTTTGTAAAATTTGGTAATCATTAACCATATTTAATATTTTTTAAATTAACACTAATGATGCTATCTCTAAACTTTCAAAAATCCGCATTTTACCAAAAACCCGTCATTCTGGCGAAGGCCAGAATCTAGGCAATGTACACTTTCTTAAATGGTTCAATAAAAACTAAATTTGTTATTCGACTAGATTCTGGCCTTTGCCAGAATAACAGTTTAGATAATTACGTCTGTGGTTTCAATCGATAAAGTGAAGTAATTTCTTTTACCCGCGCGGCATAAAGTGGATCTGATTGATCACTACTTTTTGCATGTTTTGGCGCAATATCTAGCTTTTCAACCACGCTTAAACCAGCGTCTTTTATCCAAAGCTGCAGCTCTTCTGGTGACCTTAAACCCAAATGCTCGGCCAAGTTTGACAATATCAACCAAGCTTCACCATTATCATTTAAATGAGCGCTTACGCCATTTAAAAAACCGCGCAACATGGCACTGTTTGGGTCGTATATGGCATGTTCAATAGGCGCATTAGCTTTGGCTGGCAGCCATGGTGGGTTGCACACGATCAAATCTGTTTTTTTATGGCCTTTTGGGTACAAATCGGCCTGTTCTAATTCAATATATTGCTTTAAACCAAGCGCGGTTATATTGTCATTAGCACATGAAAGCGCGCGCACATTATTATCTATAGCCATTACTGCTTTAACGCCGCGGGTAACCAAAACGGCAGCGATCACACCTGTGCCAGTGCCAATATCAAACGCAGTTTTAACATTATTAAGTTGGGCATCGTTAATTAAAGTTAAATACTCGCCACGTACTGGCGAATATACACCGTAATGCGCATGGATATTGGCTGACAGTGCATCTATATACACGCCTTTTTTACGCCATTCATAAGCGCCTATCATGCCCAATAATTCTTTAAGCGACAACACGATTTTTGCAGGTATTTTATCTGCAAATATGCCTTCGATACTTTGCGCAATGGTTTCTTTAACATCAGGCGCACGGCTTAAATTGCAGCTGCCATGGTTAAGCTCAATTAAAATCTTATTAGTGATTGATGCACGTTGAATTTGGCGCGCACGGTGTTGATGAAACGCTTCTTTCATATCTGCGCTTGGTTTAACAGGTTTACGATCCACCCGCCTTGTAATGGCTTGCAACAATTGTTTAGCGTTTTGAAAATCACCTTTATACAAAAAAGCCGTGCCTTCGCAAGCCAATTTATAGGCATCATCCGCTTTCATTGTGTCATCGGCTAACACCACTTTTTTGGGCAATGGCAAATTGGCTTCAGAATGCCAAATAGCTAGTTGTGACCCTTTTTTATCACCCCAAGTAGCGGTATCGACTTCAGTTAAAACCGCAATTTTTGTAGGTGTTTTGTTTGATAATGTTTTGCTAGCTGTAGATTTACGGGCGCCAGTTTTATTTGGAATGGCTTTTGTTATGTTAGGTTTTATTTCTTCGTTCAATGTTAATCCAATTAAATAGGGTTAAATTCTGTCTCTTGCATGTATTAAAGTGCGATTTAGATATTGCGTATTATAAAGCTATTTGCACTCAACTCATTGCTAATAACTGCATCTACTCAATACTAGAATAATTGTTAATCTGCCCTTACGTCTAACTTTTCTCTCAAATAATCACCGCCCAGATTAATAGCCAAAATCAAGCTCATTAAACTTAAACCCACGATCAATACATAATGTGGTGCAACTAGCATACAACGCACACCATCGCGCAACATAGCGCCCCAACTAGCATTTGGCGCTTGAATACCTAAGCCTAAAAACGATAAACTGGCCTCTGCGATCATCACGCTGGCTAGGCTATAAGTAGCCTCTACGATTAATATCGAGCCCAATAATGGCAAAATATGCTTGATCAAAATGCGCGGCACGCTTGCGCCTAACGATTGTGCGGCTACAACGTGTTGGCGGTTACGTAAGCTTAAGGTTTGGCCACGGGCTAATCTGGCATAGCTAACCCAGCCTGTAATACACAAGGCTAAGATCAAATTGCCAATGCCAGCGCCCAATACAGCAGCAAAAGCGATCGCCAATAAAATGCCAGGAAACGCCATAAAAATATCAGTGATTTTCATTAAAAGTGAATCTAACCTGCCACCATAAAAACCAGCCAATAAGCCAATGGTTATGCCAATTGTCATGGTAATGATGGTAACGACAGTTGCCACAAAAATGGACACTTGCACGCCTTCTAATATTCTAGCCAAAATGTCACGGCCTAAATCGTCAGCACCCAGCCAGTTTTGTGAGTTTGGGCTGGCTAATATTGAATTGAGGTCTATCTGATTTGGATTAATATTAAAGATGCGCCCAAGCAAAACAGCAACAAGCCAAAAAACTAATACCGAGATGGCAAATTTTTTCATTTGCCGTCAATTGCCAAGCTTAACGCGTGGGTCTGCAAATTTGTACAACATATCCGTAAGCGCGTTGACTAGCACATAACTTAACGCAATCACCAGCACACAGGCTTGCGTCACAGGGTAATCACGTTTTTCAATACTTTCAACCAGTAATCGGCCAATGCCATCCCAGCTAAATATAGTCTCTGTGATCACTGTGCCTGCCAGCAAACTACCCATTTGCAAGCCCACAATGGTAATAATTGGCAGCAAAGCAGCGCGCAAAGCGTGGCGCATAATCACAGTTTTTTCACTTAAACCTTTAGCGCGCGCGGTTCTTATATAATCGTCATTAAGCACTTCTAGCAAACTGGTTCGCGTCATGCGCGTAAGTATTGCGCTTAAACCAAAACCCAAAGTTAGCGCAGGCAAAATAATTGATCCGCGCGTATCCATGCCACTTACAGGTAACCAGCCAAGCCATACGGCAAATAGCAGCATCAAAATCGGCCCTAGCCAAAATGCAGGCATGGCAGACAAGCGTACAGAAATAATGGTGACTACGAAATCTTGCCATTGATTAGCTTTTAAAGCTGAATAAATACCTAATGGAATGCCGATGATTAAGCCTATTAGCAACGACAAAATGGCCAGTTTAAGGGTTGCGGGATAGCGCATTTTGATCAACTCAATAATAGGCTTTTTGGTGTGAATTGAATTGCCTAAATCTAAATGTGCAAGCTTGTTTAAATAATTAGCAAATTGGCTGGGCAATGATTCATTTAAGCCTAGATCCGCGCGTAAAGCATCCCTATCAACTATGCTGGTCGACTCACCAAGCATCACTTCCACTGGGTCACCAGGCACTAGATGAATCAACAAAAAAGTAAGGAGTAATACGCCAAAAATAACGCTAGCGAAGCTAACTATTTTTTTTAGCAGGTACAAGCGCTCACCCTCACCTGTCATTCCGACGAAAGTCGGAATTGAGTAGCATTAAAAACGTATCTAAAAAGACTCCAGATTCCGACTTTCGTCGGAATGACAAAGTAGGACTATTTACGATTATCATTGAATAAAAACCCGCGTACCCACTTCAACCAAATCAAACAACTCAATCATGTCAGTATTACGCATTCGTACGCACCCATGCGAACCAGTTTTTCCTAACTCTGTAGAATCTGGCGTGCCATGAATGTAAATATAACGTTGCATGGTGTCCACATTACCTAACCTATTCTTGCCAATTTCCGTACCACTTAGCCACAAAATCCGCGTCAAGATCCAATCACGATTTGGATATTGCGCCATTAGTTCTGGTGTGCAAATTTCGCCCGTTGGCCTTCTGCCCACAAATACAGTATTAAGCGGTTCATTAGCCCCAATTTTTGCACGAATAATATGATTACCTAATGGTGTGCAACCGCTATCTTTTTCGCACCCTACCCCGTTGACGGCAGTAGAAACGGGAAAGTGTAATTTTAAGCTTTCGTAATCGTCAATAAGCGTTAATGTTTGCTTTTGAATTGAAATTTCAATCAACATAAATATCTGCTATTACATTAAGCACTTTACTATTTTTGGATTTCATTGAGATATACAAATTAACACCTGAAAACCATTCAACTCCTGTTGTTCGACGCGCCGTATAAGAGATGTCAGCCACCCCTAAATTTTTTTTCACTCGATTTACTGCATCATCATCTGCATAGTGTTTTAAATTTCCATTAGGGTAGGTTTTATAACCAATCGAGGAATACTCAGTTATTTCAAAACCTTCTTTTTTTAACAAGATCAATGCTGAATTTGTATTCATGCCAGTAGTTATGTATTGACCTAATACAGATTTAGTCTTTAAATTATTTTGGTTTTGAAAGTCAACTTTATGCGCGTCTTCAAACTTATCAACCATTTCGCTTGAATAATGACAACCACAAATAAGATTCAATGTAGCAACCATCAATACAATTTTTAAAAGCTTTTTACTCAACTTATTTCCAATTTTTTAGGTGATTTACGCGATGTGTGAAACACGCGCAAAAACTCAACCGAATTATTTTTTATACGATAAGGTACTATAAAGTGTGTGTTGCTGATGACTAGCTCACGCGTATTAAGCACCCGCCCAGGCCTCCCCAATGCTGGCTGTGTAGCTAATTGATTTACTTGCTCAACAATTAAGTCCACCACTTGCTCTGCAGCTACAGGATTTTCCTGAGAAATATATTCGGCAATTTCATCTAAATTGCCAAGCGCGGTTTTCAACCAAACAATTTGCATATCGCTTATTTAACGCGCCATTTAGCTACAACTGCATTCACCTCTTCTTGCGAGGCAAAGTCACCTGCATCGGCTTCTTTCAGAGCTTGGTGAATTTCAGCCACTTGCCAGTCATTACTTTCAACATAAGCTTTAATCGCTTCTGCCGCCAAAAAAGAACGGCTGCGATGGGTAGATTCTGCCAATTTTTCTAGTTTACTTTTAACTTCATTATCTAATCTTAATGTGATTGTTGAACTCATATTAAACTCCAAAAGTTACAATGTGTACAATATATCACATTGTATTAATGTTGTTTGATCTTCTCTAAATCATCCCAATTACCGTCCGCTTTAGGGGCGTAGTTTGAAATACCTTTTTGCATGGCTGCAAACTGACCTTCATACCACAATGGAATATAAGGCAACTGCGTATGAATACGCTGGGTGGCGGCACTCCAGTTTTCGTTTATTAATAAAGTATCTAGTTGCGCATCAACAAAACGCCCGCGATTAAAACCATTTGGCGGAAAGTTTGCACTGCCAAAAGCTTTATCATAAATTTCTGGGGTTTTAATGCCTACCCAAGTAAGGCCATAAATTTGAAAATTGCCCGTTTTAACATCTGCAAAAAAAGTACCCCAATCTAGGCTTTTAATTTGCAGATCAATACCAGATTTGGCCATTTGTGCTTGCAAAATGGTGGCAAGACGCACGCGTTGTGCGTCGGTACTGGTTTTGTAAATTAATTTTAGCGGTAATTTTACACCTGCTTCTAATAGCAGTTTTTTGGCTAGATTAGGGTCATAGTCATAATCAGTCAATTGCAAATTGTGGTTGGCCAAAGAAGAATTAATATAGTGTTCTGGCGGTAAAATGCTGTTCGCTTGACGGGTATTTGTCACCATCACTTTGGTAATGATCTCTTTTCTATCAATAGCATGCGCAATTGCTTGGCGCACTTTAATATTTTGCAATGTGGCGTCTTGCATATTTAAACCAAGATATGAAAAATTTGCACCTTGGCTAGTTTTAACATTAATCTTAGGCTGTTTTTGCAGATATTTAACCAACTCTGGCGGTAACTCACCTTGAATCAAATCGGCTTCACCGCGCATTAACTTTAGCACCCGCACAGTTGGGTCTTTAACCTCTTGCAAGCTTATTATTTGATTATCGCGTAATCGCTTTAACACCAATTTATTGTGCCAGGAAACGAATTTCAAAGCGCCATTACCAACTGGATTATGGCTAAAATCATGATTTTTATAGATCAAATCTTTAGGCAAAATGCCGATGATTAATTTTGATGGAAAGTGCTTATCTGGTTGTTTTAAATCAAATATTAAAGATTCTTTATTTAGAACCGTAATCAATTTAATATTAGCAAACTCAGCACTTAACGGAGAGTTTTTTAAGCTTAAAATTGAGTCATAGGTTGCTTTAACATCAAGTGTTGTTAATAAAGCGTTGTGATGAAACGGGGCGCGATTTAGCTGCAAAGTAAATTGATATTGCGTGGGGTTAATTAAAACCCAAGTAGCCAACACTGGCTTAGGCTTAGAGGCTACATCAAAATCAACAAGTGGCTGGTAAATAAGCCGATTAACCCGCTCAGATGCCGCGTCAGTTGCGTAACGCGGGTCTAAATTAAGTGGCGCTTGGGCAATTGCAAAGTTGATTGTTGAGTTGTTAATTTGCTGGTTACAACCACAAAGCAAGCAAACACTTACGAACAAACTAATGAAAAATATTTGCATAGCTTTATTTTACAAGATTTTGGTTAAATAGCCGCTAGCGATTAGTATTTCCGTTACTATAATTTAACTTCGATAATTAATATAAATCTGCTCATGAACTCAATTGACACGCGTTTCAAATCAATTTTAAATATAGTTTAATCGCTATTGCGCTCATCGTTTTATTAGTAATTGGCTGGGCTGCCTACATTAATTACCACGGCGACGAAGTGCCAGACGCAGGGCGAGACGCATTTTATGCGCGTTCATCAATTGTTATTCCAGACAATCAAAATATCGCGGTCGCTATTTCAGGCATTAACGCACCTATTGATACAGACGTTATTGAACATGGTCGATTTGTAATAAACGGTTATGAAGATGACTTGTTAAGTAGCAACCTTAAAAATAAAATTTTTAAAGAAACAGAAATTAAATTTATAGGTAAACGCGACGAATTTGAATGCTGGCTATATGACAACATAACAAAAACAAAAGAAAATTGCGCTAGCGAAGAGCGCATTCGGGCTTTGTTGCTAGAAAATAAACTGTTGATTCAGCGTTACACCAAACTATATCAAATACTTGGTTGGCAAGGATTAACTGAGTCAGGAGGGCAGACTTTATTAGATATTAATAGATTACTTGTTGCAGATATTAAGCTAGATATTGATGCTGGAAACGCTGAGTTGGCTTATCAAAAGTGGAAAGCTAATACGGTGTTTATTAATCAGGTTTTAAAACACGAAACTACTACAATTGAAAAAGCAATTTTTTTGGTAATGGATGGTTTTATCTTAGCTTCAATAGAGTATTTGCTATCGAAACAACCGCAAATAATAACAAAACATTATGAAGAGTTAATGGTTTTATTAAGGCCAACTGGATTAACAAAGTACAACTTGCAAGGCATGTTAAAAACTGATTATCATTTTTATAAAAATTACTTATTCGGAAAGGTAACCACTGAGCAAAATTTACACGTTAACTACATCCTGAACCGAATTTACCACGTACATAAAGATTTTTCAAAAGAAGCACATAAGTCACCTTTCAACATTCAAGAAAGTCAGCGCGTATTACGTCAGCAATACTATGTTGGTTCTAATCAATTTTGGAATTTTGATTTCTTAGACCCACAGCATAGTTTAATTTCAAATTTGATCACTAATGGTTCTTTAAGTAGTTTTAACTTAGTAGGTTCAATGCATCACAAAAGCGCGTTGATTAAACTACTCAACTTAAAAATAAAAATCCACCAGCAAAATATTGTAGATTCCGATGTTCAAGCTTTTTTGAATAATGTAGGTAGCGAATATAATAACCCGTTTACCAATAAACCCATGCGGTGGGATACAGTTAAACGCTTACTTATTTGCGACAAGCCCAATAGCGATAAAAGCGCCATTGAGGCTAGGCTATAGCTTTTCAAACAACGCAATAGATTCAATGTGGGCTGTGTGTGGGAACATGTTAATGACACCTGCTGCTTTTAATGTGTAGCCTTTTTCGTTAACCAACACACTTGCATCGCGCGCTAATGTGGCTGGGTTGCATGATACATACACGATGATTTGTGGAGCGGTGTTGCTTACTGAATCGCTGGCATTAATGGCTTGCACCAGCTCATAAGCACCATCGCGCGGCGGGTCGATTAGCCATTTATCAAATTTGCCTAAAGCTAGTAATGATTCTGGTGTCATTTTAAATAGATCGGCTACACTAAAGGTGACTTTACCCCCACCCCAACCCTCCCCCTTAAAGTGGGAGGGAGTATTATGTGCTGAGTCGTTAAAACCATTCAAAGTCGCGCTTTCATTGGCGCGATTCACCAGATTACTTAATCCTTCTAAACCCAATACTGAAGCACCGCTGCGGGCTATTGGCAACGTAAAATTGCCGATGCC
This sequence comes from Methylotenera sp., assembly GCA_043759515.1. Classification (GTDB taxonomy): domain Bacteria; phylum Pseudomonadota; class Gammaproteobacteria; order Burkholderiales; family Methylophilaceae; genus Methylotenera_A. Next base: position 75,296 of record JAYVLK010000014.1, on the reverse strand, counting down.
GCAAAAGAAATCGGCGATGTTCTCACCAGATTGCGGGTTTAATAATTGCATTGCACTTGCAATCATCATTTGATTGATTTGCGGGTTTACTTGCGTAAATTCGTTGGGTTTAAACGGGTAAATTAAATTAAATTCGGGCAGGCTGTATTGTAATTTGATTAGTTTGGATTCTGCATTATCAAGCGGCCAAAAAGGCTTAATGGTGTCAGGACCTTTGGTTTGAGTCCAAATTTGCACGCGGTGGGCTTCAGCAAAAGCTTTTAAATGTGATTCATCATCAATTGTTAAATCAACCATAATGCGCAAAATCAATACGATGACAGGCTGTTGATTGCTCTCAAAATCATCTACATTAGGCTCGGCGAATTTAGGCTCGCCCACTGCCAACTCAATTTGCGGTAATTTATCGCGAATGCTTAGGTTTTCTATCATTAACTGCAAAGGCGCAATTAACGCCGAAACTTCTGGCACTAACACTTCGCAACTATTCATGTCACTCACATAACGCGTGCCTTTTTCGTTAAAGCCCACTAGCACGCGCTGTTTTTTATCAACATATTTAACGCTTAAGCGCGCCTTATGCCTGTAGCCCCAAGTGGGACCATACAAGGGCGGCAGCAAGTGTTCCGCCTTAACTTTACCGATATGCCATAAATCATTTTCTAGCAACTGTTGTTTGGCAACCACTTGCGCGCTGGCATCCATGTGTTGTAATTTGCAGCCTCCACACAAACCAAAATGCGGGCATTTTGGGGTTACGCGATCCTCTGAAGCACTTAGCACTTCCACCACATTAGCTACTTCGTAACTGGGTTTAATGCGAATTGCTTGGTAAGTGACCGATTCATTAGGCAGCGCGCCATCAATAAAAATAGTTTTGCCATCCACATGCGCAACACCGCGCCCTTCTTGATCTAGCGACTCAATTAGTGCTTGTTTTATTTCAACTATTTCTGGAAGTTTGTTGCGATTTTTAGAGCGACGTGCCATTAAAAGCCTAATTGAGTTTATTTTGGAAGAATTGCGGTATTATTTTAACGCATTAGGCATGTGGTGTTGAACAAGAATACATATTTTGTACGAGATTGCGGATCAAACCTGCAATGACAATTTACTATTGCCAAGCTGCCAAAAATTCTAGCCAATGTTTAGCGTTGTAACCTGTTAATGTTTCACGCACTAATTTAATTTCAGCATCATATTCAGCCGTATTTAAATGCCCGCGCATCAGCTGAAAACGCAAATAAACCAAGTGTGTGTTAGCCACATCGGTCTCACAATAATTTCTAATTTCTTCAATTTTTCCTGCTTTAAATGCATCCCAAACCAAGCTACCATCCATGCCTAATTTACCAGGAAAGCCGCATAACTTAGCTAGATCATCCAGCGGTGCATTGGCACGCGCGTTATACATCGCTAGCACATCCATTAAATCTAAATGCCGCGAGTGATAACGGCTTAAGTAATTATTCCACTTAAATTCTTTGTCATCCTCGCCCATATCCCAATAGCGAGACGCGGCAATTTTATTGATCATGGCGCGGTAATGTAGCACTGGCAAATCAAATCCACCACCGTTCCAGCTAATTATTTGCGGCGTGTATTTTTCAATACCATCAAAAAAGCGTTTGATAATTTCAGCCTCTGATGAATCAGCATCACCCAATGTCCACACTTTAAAATTGTTGCCTTCACGCAGGGCACAACTAATCGCGCATATTTTATGCTGGTGCAGCGGCAAAAATTCACTGCCATTATGTTGGCGGCGTTGATGCAAAGCAATATTGGCGATATCTTCATCTGAAGTATTATCAAGTGTGCCAGCAGGCGCGTCTAATAAGGCGCGCAGGCCATTGGTATCAGGGATAGTTTCTATGTCAAATACAAGGGTTGGGGTCATATTTTTATTACCAAAATTATACTTTTTGAATGCTGCCACCATATTGCGCAACTGTTGCATCGGCAGTTAGTAAAACAAAACCTTCAACTGTTGCTTGTGCGATCAACATGCGGTCAAATGGGTCTTTGTGTATTGTTGGCAGTAGATCAATATGCAGGCTATGCTCGGTATTAATATTTAGTTCAATGTAGCCATTATCCAGTAAACCGCGTTTAAGCAAGCGCGCATCCAACTTAAAATCGGTGCGGCCTAATTGATTTTTAATTGATATTTCCCAAAAACTGGCGGGGCTAAAATACAGCACGTTTTCTGTATTTTCTATCCATTGCAAAGCTTTAGCAGAAAGCTTTTCAGGCTCGCTAGCCGCCCATAACAACAAATGAGTATCTAACAGGCAATTCATTTCCACGCTTGAAACATCGCGTCAATTTCAGTTCGACCCATTGTATCAAAATCGTCTGGTGTACTTGACTGCACTGCCATGAAACCTGTTCTGCGTTTATTGCTTTGGGTAGGCGCAACGATTGCGCTTACTTTAACCAGTGGTTTTCCAGCTTTAGCAATTATAAAATCTTCGCCTTGCACGGCTAACTCTACTAAGCGCGATAATTGCGTTTTTGCTTCATGCATGTTGATAGTTTGCATAATTGGCTACTTCTTTAAACTAAGTCTAATTAGTTTAGTTTAAATATAGCCTTAACGTCAAGCGGTTATAACTAAATTTGTAGCTGCCTTATTTCTTAACCCAAGCCCCACTATTTTGATAATGCCAACCCGCTTGCGCCTTATCAATCCAGCGGCTTGCAAAGGTGTTTTGAATATCATTTTTCCATTCTGGATGGCCGTTACCGTTGGCAATTTCTGCATATAATTTAGCACGGTCAGCGTTTTCAGCGGCAACTAGGCTATTAATGCCGCCACGGTCTTTTAGCGGCACTGCACTTGCATCTTTTACCGCAATAAACGCATCGCCAGTTAAACCTACGGCGCCACTAATGTAATGCGGTAAAAGCTGGGTATGGCGCGCAGTCATACTAGCCTTAATGGCAGTAATAGCTGGCGTGTTTACATCTAAATTTGGCTCGGCAGCAATGGCCAGATTACTGGCAAGATTACCAATTAGCAGGCTTGAAACTAATAATGAATAAAACAGAAATTTTTTCATCTTAACTATCCTTATTTAGTAGGCGTTTTAGCTGGTTGATCAGGTGGCGAACTTTCAGACAGGCTATCAGGCTTGGTTTGGCTATCTTTTAATTGCCACACTTCTTCAATCACTTTATCAGCCGCTTTTTCAGCTGCTGCGGCAGGAAAGTAAATATTAATGGTGACACAAGCGGGCAATATTGCCGCCAAGCCAAAAGCTAAGAATAACTGCATATTTTTACGCATCTCTAGTTCCTTTTTAAATCTTTTTATATATTCACTACAATTAAAGCCAAAATGGATTCCCGCTTCGCGTTTGCAAAATCGTATGCGGGAATGACGGTATGTGAACTGGTTTATTTCACATTTCACATTTCACATTTCACATTTCACATTTCACATTTCACATTTCACATTTCACATTTCACTGCACGATCATTTTAGTATTAGTATCAGTAATGCGTTTAATACGCGCGATTAAATCCGATAAACTCACATACTGCGTGAAACCATTAACATCAACCGTTGGCGCGCCCTTGCCTTTAACGATTATATAGCCACCTGCCGTTGACTCTACTCCGCCCATTTTGCAAATGTCGTCACGCAATTGGCAACTTAAGCCAATTTTTTCATAGTTAAATTCTTTAAAAAAGCGTAAAAAAGTGCGTTGCAAGGCTTTGGCAGTGCCTTCACCACCAAACGCAGTAATATTTTCAACCGCCCGTTGCGATATTTTTTTTTCGTGCTTGCCGTCCATGGTTTGGATAATGGCATCCATGCGCACAGGTTTCCAATTATCTAAACGTAAATCAATAATATCGCCTTCTAGCTTGCCTTCAATTGCGCCAAAGTTAAACGTGCGTGTTAAATCGCCCAGATCAATATCGCGCATGCTAAAGCTCGCGTTTAAGCGCGGCACCACGCCAAGTGGGTCATCAATTTTAAGGTCACGCATGGCTACCATGCCATTAAATAGTTTAAATTGCATTTGGCCATCCATATTTAATTGCTTATTGGCGTAAGTAATCAATGGAATCTGGCCATTGATTTTACCTTTCATCTCTGGCCAACCAAGTGCTTTACTAAATTCGTTCATGGTAATTGGCTGCAAATTCATCTTCAAATGCCACACCCAGCTCTGATTTAAATAAGCGGCCGAAATATCTTGAAATTCCAGCGCGCCATCTAAAATAGGTAAGGTTAAACTAGGCGTTGTTAAGGCATAACGGTTGATTTCAGCTTTGAGGTTTGTATTGCCCAAAGGTAATTTTAGTAAATGCCCGCTTGAATAACTAATTGCTATATTTTTAGGCTGTTCATAATCCCAAGGAATATGCGCATTGATGTTTTGCAGATCAAATTTTCCGTTTAAATCTTCAATATTCGCATCGCGCAAATTAAGCTCAAAACTCATGGGCTGCAAGTTTTGAACATTAAATTTCCAGTCTGCCCGACCTGAAACTTTTAAGTTTCCAAAAGCAGATTTCTCAGCCATTGGCTTTAGCACCACATTATAAAGCCCTGCAAAATCAACGTCTTTAGCGGTTACTACGATATTTTTAGCCTCTAGCGTTTTGGTATTTAATTGCGCCGTGGCCGACATATTGCCGATTTCATTAATCTTTAAACTAGCTTGCTCAATATTTAATAATGGCGCGTTATAAGTGCCCGCAATTTTAAATTCATTGCCAGCCTTGCCAAAATAAAATGGCTGCCAAAAGAGCTCCCCAGATGTCCAGTTGAAATGGCCTTGCCAGCGCCAGGTGTCAACTTTTAGCGTGTTTTTTTGGACAGAATTTATGATAGCTTTTTGGCTAGTTTTTATTTTGGCACTTTCTAGCTGAGCCGATAATTTAACAGATCCTGTCAATTTTTCACCCGCATGCAAACCAGATTCGTCACTAAATTTTGCATCGGTAAAAATAATTTCGGCGTCCAATGCGTTGGGCTTTGGCTGCATGGTAATGGTGAATGGAATACGCGTGCGAGGCGCATTAAACAAGCCGCCTGGACATTGCCATGTTTCTTCTTTCGCTTTTTTGGGGATCAAGCAGTTGATTTGCAATGACGACCATAAAGCGTCATCAGTTTGCTTAATATCTGAATAAAACGTGACAGAAGGCTGCGAAATATTCTGCCGATAATCTAGATAAATGGTTGAGTTTTGCGCTTCCATTTTATTGGCCAGAATATGCTTGGCCTTAATTAATACGGTGGTATTGGCTTTTAAATCAACGGTAATATGCGCTTCGTCCAATTTGGAATTGCCATATTTAAGCGTTTGCGCTTGTACAACCACTATATCGCTGCCTGTTAAATCTAGCGCAATCTTTGCATTTGTTAAAAGTGCATCCTCATAGGTAATAGTATCGGCAGTAATACTCAAGCCACTTAAAGCCAGTGCATTTTGCGAAGCGATTAACAAACAAAATATTGCGCTTAAAAAGTGATAAATCATGCGCTTAAAGTAAAAGGTTAACAAAACCCGCATTTAGTTAATTAACATGATTAACTGGGGAAAACACCTGTGGATAAATACCGATCGCCACGATCGCAAACGATGGTGACAATCACCGCATTTTCTACTTCTTTTGAAAGTTGAAGCGCGGTATAAAGCCCGCCACCACTGGATATGCCTGCAAAAATACCTTCCTCAGTCGCCAATTTACGCGTCATATTTTCTGCATTTTTCTGAGACACATAACGCAGCTCATCTACTCGTTTTGCATCAAAAATAGTGGGCATATATTCAATTGGCCACTTACGAATACCTGGAATTTGCGCGCCATCTTCAGGTTGTACGCCAATAATTTTAATATTGGGGTTTTGCTCTTTCAAGAATCTTGAAACGCCCATAATAGTGCCTGTAGTACCCATTGAAGCGATAAAATGCGTCACTTTTCCGTCAGTGTCCGTCCAAATTTCTGGCCCTGTGCCTTCATAATGCGCTAGTGGATTATCTTGATTACCAAATTGATCCAGCACAATACCCTCGCCTTCAGCTTGCATTTTCATGGCCACATCGCGCGCTAGCTCCATGCTCCCATCTTTAGGCGTTAACACAAGCTCAGCGCCATACGCTTTCATATTTTGCCGGCGCTCAATACTTTGATTTTCTGGCATCACCAACAGCATTTTATAGCCGCGCATAGCCGCAACCATGGCTAACGCGATGCCTGTATTGCCGCTAGTGGCTTCAATTAACGTGTCCCCAGGTTTAATATCACCACGCGCCTCAGCCCGCGTGATCATTGAATACGCGGGCCTGTCTTTGACTGAGCCTGCAGGGTTGTTACCTTCAAGTTTAAGCAAAATAGTATTGCTCAAGTTTGGGTTTAAGCGCTGTAATTTAACCAGCGGCGTGTTACCCACAAAATCGTCAAGTGTTTTAATATTCATTTTTGTTTTAATAAGTAAACGGCATAAATACCAAAGCCAATAAAGCTAATTAATGCCAATTGCGGCAAGGTTAAGCCTAAAAAAGTCCAATCAATCATCGCACAATCGCCAGTGCCTTTAAAAATAAGTTTAAACATTTTTTCTAGCGGAAAATTTTCAAACATGTAATCAAAACCCACACCGCAATCGGCGATCATGCTTTCTTTATTGGCTTGTAAGTACCAATGGCGCACCGCCCAACCCGCGCCACCTAAGGCTGTTAATACTTGTAAAAAAGTTAACGCCTTTTGCAATAAACTGGATGGTTTTAAGAATGCACCGATTAGAAACAAAACCCCTAAACCCATAAAAAACAAGCGTTGGGTAATGCATAATGGGCAAGGCTCAAGGTTATATTGCGTTTGAATAATCAGCGCTAAAATAACAATGCCAAAACATGCTGCAAAGCCAATTAAATAGCCCGATTTGCCTGTAAATAATTTTTTCATAACACTGCTTTCAATTTTTTAAACCGTTCTTCTGGTGAAGGCCAGAATCCAGACAAGCATCATGTGCGGCCTAATCGTCAATTGTTCACTGCATTAAAAATTAACATGGCCAGGATTCTGACCAACGCCAGAATGACGTACTAATGCGATTTTTCATGCATTGGATTAAATTGTAATAGATAATTACAGCTATGACTGATTATGACACACCCGCATTGCAAAAAATCCTGAGCGTTTCAGAGCTTACCCGTCTTGCGCGCGAGGTTTTAGAAGTTAATTTTCCACTTTTTTGGGTATCGGGTGAGGTTTCAAACTTTACGCGCGCAGCTTCTGGCCACTGGTATTTTTCACTTAAAGATGCATCATCGCAAGTAAAATGCGTGATGTTTAAAGGCCGTAACAGCTACATGGATTTTATACCGCGTGAGGGCGATAAGATTGAAGCGCGTTGTACTCTCACCTTATACGAAGCACGTGGCGATTTTCAATTAACGGTTGAATTTGTGCAAAAAGCGGGTTTGGGTGCTTTGTTTGAGGCATTTGAAAAACTAAAGATCAAGCTTTCGCATGAGGGTTTATTTGATGCCGCATATAAAATGCGCATTCCCACGCACCCAAAAACCATTGGTATCGTCACCTCAAAAGACGCAGCCGCTCTGCGCGATGTATTAACCACGCTAAAACGGCGAAACCCAAGTATTAACGTGATCATTTATCCAACACCTGTGCAAGGCAAGGGCGCGGCTACGTTGATCGCTAAAGCTATTCACACCGCCAATACACGTAATGAAGTGGACACATTAATTATTTGCCGTGGCGGTGGCAGTATGGAAGATTTATTTTCATTTAATGAAGAGATTGTGGCGCGTGCCATTGATGAATGCACAATACCAACCATATCAGGTGTTGGGCATGAAACTGATTTTACGATAAGTGATTTTGTAGCAGATATGCGCGCAGCCACACCAACTGCGGCGGCAGAGCTTGCTTGCACTGATATGGCCAGTTTAAAAAACCAATTGATTAACCTTCAAAACCAATTGAATCGCCAAATCAATCAAATTTTTCAACAACGCGGGCAAGCGCTTGATTATTTAGCGCGCAGGCTAGTTTCGCCTGGGCAACAATTGGCGCGGCAAGTTTTACAAACTAGCCAATTTAAGCACCGCTTGAATATTGCCATGCAACAACAAATTTTTAAACAAAATCAACGTATTGAACGCTTAAAAAGTAGCCTGCAACAACTTAGCCCAACGGCAGTATTAGCGCGCGGTTACGCCATTGTGCATAAAATGGATGGGGAAATAGTAAAAAGTAGTCAACAATTAACAACGGGTGAAGCGATTAAAATTACGCTGCATAAAGGCGAAATCAAGGCGAATGTAGATACTGCTAATTAAAATGCTCAAGCAAAATTTAAATGCTTATAAAAGTTTTTTTTAGATTGTTAACTAGAAAAAATACAAGCTGTAGATTCTACAATGGCAATTATTGCAGGATGAGTTAATCGTTTTTCAGTTGTAATGGCAAATATTTGTTCTGTAACATGTTCAATATTGCCTACTTTTTCTACTTGATAATGCTTGCAAATATAATCGGCAATGACAAGTGGTGCCGCAAAAAAACCTGCGCCAGATTGACCAAATGATTTCAACATTGAGCCGTCATCAAATTCCCCTATGATGCGTGGCTTGATCTTGCTACTTGCAAACCAGGCGATTAAATTCGTATGAAAAGTAAAATCCTCACCTTGCAGTAAAAAAGGTGCGTCGTTCAAAATTGCAGGAAAACTGATCTGTTGATATTGATCGAGCAAACTTTTAGCTGCAAATATGGCTAATTTGCTCTCCCCCAATAAATGATTATAGGCGCGCACATTTAGCTTGGCTGGCATTGGCCTATCTGCTATCACCAGATCAAGTTCATGAATGGATAGCTCGGCCAATAAACTGGTTAATTTGCCCTCTTTGCAGATCAAATGAATGGACTCATTTAATTGCAACACAGGCTCTATGACTTTATAAGCGATTGATTTAACAATGTAATCAGATACGCCAATACGAAAATCGCTTATTTTATTGGGCGATTTATTTTGTGTATGCTCATAAAGCTCCTGGCTAATATTAAATATAGTATCAGCATAGCTAAATACCTTTTTTCCCATCTCGGTTAACACTAAACCGCGGCCTGATTTTTGAAATAATTCAACATTCAAGCTATTTTCTAACACGCTTATCTGTCCACTGATTGATTGCGGTGTTAAAAACAATTCCTCGCTAGCGCGCGCAATGCTACCTGTTTTCGCAACCATCCAAAAATAACGCAAATGTTTAAAATTTAGATTATTTATATTCATTTTGAGCCTAAAAACACATCGAAAAAAACGATGCATTATTAAAGATTTATCTGCTAGTTAACGCTTGAATTTTAGCGTAAATTCATTTTTATTAATCAACAACAAGGAGCAAAAATGAAATTATCACATTTATCAATAATGTACGTTGGCTTGACAATTGTTTTTTTAACAAGTGCTTTAAGCGCGAATGCAAACCCAAATGACCAAAAGATTCAGTATCAGAAAAAAATGTTAAAAGAAGAAACGTATTCAAACAAAAAAGCCCAGCCTGCGGTTGAAGGTCGACCTGCCGTAACTACGCCAAAAACCCTAAATCGAACCAACCCAGAAAATCCTCTTCAAGGCCTTAAAGATGAGATGATTGAGAATAGAAAGCAAGCCACTCAAAATGAAATTGAGGCTGCAAAACAAGCGCAACCCGATGTTGAAGGTCGGCCTGCTGTTACCACGCAAAAAACATTAGATTCGACTTTTAAGGAAAGTAGTTTGCCAGACCCCAAAAAGGCTTTGATCAAACAACAACAGCAAACAACACGAGATGAAATGAGAGCCGCAGAACAGGCTAAGCCAGCAGTTGAAGGACGTCCTGCAGTAACTACTAAAAAGACTTTAAATCGCGAAAATTAAACCAAATTATTGCAAGTTTTTATATTCACTTAAACGGCTTGGGCGTTAAACCCCAAGCCGTTTTTATTGCAACATTTGAAGAAAATAGTTGATTCGATTTTTAACAATCCATTTACTATTGTTTTGCTTTTAAGAGGGTTTTTGTCGTTTTATATTAAATTTGAGCAGTTAATAAACCAAATCTGGCCAATGAATAAACAATGTTGATTGATTTAATCGTTCTATTTGGCAGATAATGTTCGTTTGTTAAATCCCGCCAACTAATGAATAACAACGCAACTCAAAAAGCCACCTTACCAACCATGGCTTTAGCAGCCCTTGGCGTAGTGTTTGGCGATATTGGCACCAGCCCTTTATACACCATGAAAGAAGTTTTTTCAGCGGGTCATCATCCATTAGCATTAACAGTTGCAAATGTTTATGGCATTTTGTCCTGCATCACTTGGGCATTAATCTTGGTGGTTTCAGTTAAATATGTGGCTTTTATAATGCGTGCTGATAATCGTGGTGAAGGCGGTATTATGGCTTTACTTGCCCTAGCAAGCCGTAACACAGTGCGCGACTCTAAGAAAAAAACAGTCATTATGTTGTTGGGCATTTTAGGCGCCTGTATGTTTTATGCCGATGGCATGATTACGCCTGCTATTTCAGTTTTATCAGCTGTAGAAGGCTTGGAAGTTGCCGCCCCAAGCCTACATGCATTGGTTGTACCGATTACATTAGTGGTTTTATTTGGCTTATTTTGGACGCAAAGCAAAGGTACGGCTATTGTTGGAGCATTTTTTGGCCCCGTCATGCTGTTATGGTTTAGTACACTTGGGCTATTGGGTGCGATTAACATTATGCACGATACGACTATTTTGGCCGCATTAAATCCACTTTATGCCTTTCAGTTTTTTATAAGCCAACCATGGTTGGCCTTTGTGGCACTAGGTGCGGTAGTACTTGCAGTTACAGGTGCAGAGGCTTTATATGCCGATATGGGTCATTTTGGCCGATTCCCCATTCGCCTGGCCTGGTTTGGTTTTGTGTTTCCAGCGTTATTGCTTAATTATTTCGGGCAAGGTGCGTTAATACTGCAGAACAGCGCGGCAGTTAAAAGCCCGTTTTATTTACTTGCCCCAGAATGGGCATTGTTTCCTTTGATTATTCTAGCGACTCTTGCAACCGTTATTGCCTCTCAAGCCGTAATAACTGGCGCATTTTCAGTATCCCGCCAAGCTTTGCAATTGGGATATTTACCGCGCATGCACATTCAACACACCTCAGAAAGTGAACAAGGCCAGGTTTATATGCCAAGGGTTAATTGGGGATTGATGTTAGGTGTAATGGTGTTAGTAATTGGCTTTGGAAGTTCGAGCAACCTAGCCGCTGCTTATGGAATTGCCGTTACTGGCGATATGGTTATAACCACTTTACTTGCAGGAGTTGTTTTTAGAGAAATTTGGCGTTGGAGCAAACTTAAAACCGCATTACTAGTTGGCTTATTTTTAATTATTGATTTAGCTTTTTTTGGTGCTAATTTATTAAAGATTCCAGATGGTGGCTGGGTGCCTTTGCTTATAGCTGCCATTATTTTTGCGTTAATGCTCACTTGGAAAACTGGCCGCTCATTACTTATTACCAAAATGAAAAGTGAGGCGATGGAGCTAGACCCTTTTATTGAGGCGGTTGCTGCTCACCCACCACCACGCGTGCCTGGCGTGGCAGTATTTTTAACACCTAATCCAGAAGGCGTGCCACATGCCATGTTGCATAACCTTAAGCACAATAAAGTGCTGCACGAGAAAGTAGTTATTTTAACAGTAAAGTTTTTAGATGTGCCACACACAAACCTTGAAGAGCGTGTATCAGTAGAGGCTATGTTGCACGAATTTTACCGTATTACTATTCGCTACGGCTTTAAAGATGAGCCAGATATACCAGGCGATTTAGCCTTATGCGAAGCCCGCGGCATCACCTTCGACCCTATGGATACCTCTTATTTCATCGGTAAAGAGATCTTGAAAGCGAACGATAAAGCTAGCATGTCGATATTGCGTAAAAAAATATTTATTGGCCTGTTCCGCTCAGCAGAAACTATTACCAACCAGTTTAAGTTACCGCCAAATCGCGTGGTTGAACTTGGTTCACAAGTCAATATTTGAGTTGAACTTGGTTCACAAGTTAATATTTGAGTTGAACTTGGTTAATAAGTTAATAATTGAGTAAGCTGAACTTGGCTCGCTGGCGAGTATTTAAAAGATTTTTTTGCGTTAAAAACCTATTTAATTCAACCAATAACACGATTAATGCGTTAACCCAATATCGTTTAAAAAGGAATGACCATGAAGCAGACATTTAAAGTTGTTTTAGCCGTTTTAGCTTTGCAGCTAGCTGCTTGCGCCACTACCACACAAGATAGCGTATCAGGAGTTAAACGCTCGCAATTTATGCTTTTACCAGCAGGCTCAGTCGATAAAATGTCATCGCAAGCTTACGCGCAAACATTGACAGAGGCAAAAAAGAAAAACACGCTAAATGCCGACGCAGCTATGGTTGCGCGAGTGCGTGGAATATCGAATAAGTTAATCGCGCAAGTGGGCGTGTTTAGGCCAGATGCAGTAAATTGGGCATGGGAGGTGAATGTTGAAAAAAATGATCAACTCAACGCTTACTGTATGCCAGGTGGAAAAATCATGGTGTTATCGGGATTAGTTGAAAAAATTAATGCAACCGATGATGAATTAGGTGCGGTGATTGGCCATGAAATTGCACATGCCTTGCGTGAGCACGGGCGCGAGCGTATGAGCCAGGCTTATGTGCAACAATTTGGCTTACAAGCACTAGCAGCGCTTGCCACGGGCTCAGTGGGTAGTGCTGCAGTGCAAGCGGCAGGTGCGGGCTCGCAATTATTTTTCGCTCTTCCTAATGGCCGTGAGCAAGAACGTGAAGCCGATAAAATGGGTTTAGAGTTAGCCGCACGTGCAGGCTACAACCCAGATGCTGCGGTAACTTTATGGCAAAAAATGGGCGCGCAATCTAAAAGCGCACCACCAGAATTTTTTAGCACTCACCCAGCCAGTGCAAACCGTATTGCCGATTTAAAAGCATTGGCACCTAAAGTGCGACCATTATATGAGGCTGCTAAAAGCAAATAATGGTTAACTAATAGGGTGACAATTTATTGCAAGTTGGTGACAAAATTTTGCGTCTAACCCTCAACATTTATAATTAGCCTTACAAATAAAGCGCGCTTGTTTGTGTAACGCGCTTTATTTTGGCTATTATTCAGGCCAAGCATTTTTTTGGCTAAAGCCTCTTTTGGGTTAAAATAGGTTTTACCTAAACATCACTTAGAGAGCTACATGGATCCACGTCAACAAATCATAGAAGCGGCCTTTGCAGACCGCGCTAATATCAACCCTGCTAATGCATCACATGAAATCAAATCAACCGTCGCTACTATCATCGCCGATTTAGATGCGGGCACAATGCGTGTGGCAACCCGTATAGGCGACACCCAAAATTGGGAAACGCATCAATGGTTGAAAATGGCTGTTTTGCTGTCTTTTAGACTTGAAGAAAACGTGCTAATGGATGATGGTGTTACTAAATATTTTGACAAAGTACCGCCAAAATTTGCCGATTATTCGACAGAAAATTTTAAAGACGGTGGCTTTCGTGTGGTGCCAAACGCCATTGTGCGTCGCGGCTCATTTATTGGCAAAAATGCAGTGTTAATGCCAAGCTATGTGAATATTGGCGCATATGTTGGCGAAGGCACAATGGTTGATACTTGGGCAACTGTGGGCTCATGCGCGCAAATCGGCAAGAACGTGCATCTTTCTGGTGGCGTGGGTATTGGTGGGGTTTTAGAGCCTGTACAAGCAGGGCCAACGATTATTGGCGATAATTGCTTTGTAGGTGCAAGATCAGAGGTAGTTGAAGGCGTTGTGGTTGAAGATAACTGCGTGATTTCGATGGGTGTGTATATTGGCCAAAGCACTAAAATTTATGATAGAGACACAGGTGAAGTATTCTATGGTCGCGTACCAGCTGGCTCAGTTGTAGTTGCAGGTAATTTGCCATCAAAAGATGGCAGCTACAGCTTATATTGTGCAGTAATCGTTAAAAAAGTGGATGCAAAAACTTTAGGTAAAGTAGGCATTAACGAATTATTACGCGGTATTTAACGCTTTATTTACACATTAACGAGATTGTTACTATTTAAAATGCATTTTTAATGATTTTTTAACAAGTTAGGGTCACTAAGCAACAACTTTAAACCACATGATTTAACATAACTTGTTAAATCATGTGGTTTTTTTAATTATTAACACTATTGATAAATTTTGGCACGGGTTTTGCTGATGGCTAATTAAGAAATATAATTTCTATAAAAAATAATTTTAATCCAAACAATAATTAGAAAAGGGTTTTTATGTTAGAAGGATACAATTTATGGCTAATCGCGCTTTCTGCTTGTGTTAGCAGCTTTGCGCTATTTTTCTCATGTCGATTTGTAACTCGCCTACATGGCGCGTTACCAGCAGAGCGCAACAAACTATTGGCTATTTACTCCATTAATATTGGCTGTATATTATTTTGCTTAGATAATCTTAATTGGGTGGCAATGAAACCTACATTATCAAATCATCCCATTTCCTTCACATTGATAATAGGCTCGTTATTTGCAGCCATATTTGTTACTTTTACCGTTTTTTCTGATGCGAGCAAAAATACGTTAAAAATTAATACGCTAGCCAATAAAAGTATTATTGTGGCATTAGCAAGTTACATGATGTTTTACTTAGGCTTTACCAGTCGGCATCCTCAAACAGCTATCACCATTGATATAACTCAATTGTTTACCTCGCTAGCTGCAGCATCAATTCTAAGCGCGCTTATTATTTTCTATTATTTTAAGATGAAAACACATGCTGCAAATACAAGCACAGCAATAAAAGTTGCCGCACCAGTAATATTGGGTATTTTAATCGTTGTTATGTACGGCGTGTTCACCAATACCTTATCGCTTGATTATAAAACATTAAGATTAAGTAGCTACCTTATTGGTGATAGAGAGGCTGTGGCAACCTTTATTTCTTTATCAATCATTGGCTTATTTGCGATAACCTTGATAGCACCTGACTTTTTTGATCGACTCATTACAAAACTTAAAAAACTCAGTATTGCAGATGGGCTGTTAGATGATGCGATTGACAAAGACGCATTAACGCAACTTGCCAACCGTCGCGGCTTTAATACTCAATTGGAAATTTCTATCAAGCGTAGTTCTCGCATGGGTAAAACCATCGCGCTCGCTTTTATCGATTTAGATCATTTTAAGCCAGTTAACGACAACTTTGGTCACCATGTGGGCGACGCAGTGTTAGTAGCAATCGCCCAAAGATTGACTAAATCTGTACGTGCTTGCGATTTTGTAGCGCGACTAGGCGGTGATGAATTTGTAGCGATTATTCAAAACATCAATGTAGATGAAGATATCACGCCGATTGTTGCAAGAATGGTTGCTTGCATAAAAGAACAATTCAACGTTAAAAACCACACCGTAGATATTTCTTGTTCGATTGGTGTAGCCGTATACCCAGGCGATGGCGATGTAGACAAACTGATGGTTTGCGCCGATGCCGCCATGTATGCAGCTAAAGAAAATGGTAGAAATCAATTCAAGTTTTTTGATGCAAAAATTGAACAGACATCTAACGCAATGTTGAGTATGCAACGCGATTTGCGACTTGCAATTATCAATAATGAATTTGAAGTTTTGTTTCAACCAAAAATTGATTGTAAAACGCAAAAACCTTTGGGCGCTGAGGCTTTAATTCGCTGGGCACACCCTACTAAAGGTATTATTTTGCCCTGTGATTTTTTAAGCGCTGCAGAACGCTTTGGTCTGATAAGCAGTATTAATAGCTGGGTATTAGATGAAGTGTGCCAAACGATTACGCGCGCAAAAAAATTGAATATTCAATTAAATATTTCTATCAACTTGGCGCGTCAACAGTTTCGTAACCAAAACTTGGTAGCAGAGATACAATCAATCATGAGACGTCATCATGTAGCGGCTAATCACATTATTTTTGAAATAAAAGAAACTACTGCCATTACAAATGAGCAGCAATTTATGGATCATCTTGAAGACTTTAGACGTGCTAACCTAAAGGTTTCGCTTGATGATTTTGGTTCGCACGATTTTAGTTTAAGTTATTTGCAAACCTTAAAAATTGATGAGCTTAAATTAGACCGCGTTTTTATTGCAGAGATAACAGACAATAAAGCCTCTCATGCGCTAGTAGATGCTGTTATTCGCTTAGCACATGCCTTAGGTTTTAATGTGGTTGCAGAAGGTGTAGAAACTGAAGCACAGCGCTTGGCATTAGCAAAAATGGGTTGTGATCACATGCAGGGTTATTTATTTTCAAAACCCATTTCAGAAAAAAAATTAATGCGCTTATTTAAACAACTTAATCATAATTTCGAATCTACGGGTCAATTTACAGTTGCAGATTATCAGCTTTAAATAATAATCTGCCTGTGATTTGTGCTGCAAAATTCTAAAATAAATCACCCTCATGCTGTTAAAATACAGCAATGTCAACACTCTGTTTATATGGAATACCCAATTGCAATAGTGTTAAAAAAGCGTGCGATTGGTTAGATAGTCATAAAATTGATTTCTTGTTTTATGACTTTAAAAAAATAGATGTTAGTCAATTTTTGTTGGTAAATTGGCTTACGCAGATAAGTCATGAAAAGCTCATTAACCGCAACGGCACAACTTGGCGTGGTTTAGATGCAGCTACAAAATCAACCCTAATCGACGATAATGCTTTTATTGAGTTGATGCAAAATAAGCCCAGCGTGATTAAGCGCCCCATACTTGAAAAAGACGGTAAAATAATTACTGTGGGATTTGATGGGCAACTATATACTGAACTTTTTAAACCTTGAGTCGACAGCAATCTTTAAGTTATCTTTTTAAAATATTAATTAACTCAACACCAAGTCTAACCCTCGCATTTCTAAATTTAACCATACTACTTTTAAACGTGATTAATAATGAGTAAACCACCATTAACTGCCACGGTTGCGCTGGCCATAGATTTATTAAAACGCCAATCAAACACGCCGCTTGATGCTGGTTGCCAAGAAACCATGATTGCCAGACTTCTGCCATTAGGTTTTAAAATTGAGCGCATGCGCTTTGGGGATGTGGATAACTTTTATGCGCGCCGTGGTACGGCTTCACCTTTATTGGTGTTTGCAGGGCACACCGATGTAGTGCCTACTGGTCCAATTGATAAGTGGCATACCCCGCCATTTGAGCCCACCATTGTTGATGGCATGCTATATGCGCGCGGTGCGGCAGATATGAAAACATCATTGGCTGCTTTTGTCACTAGTATTGAAGAGTTTGTTGCTGACAACCCAAATCATAAAGGCTCAATTGGATTATTAATTACGTCAGATGAAGAAGGTATTGCAGTAAACGGCACGGTAAAAGTGATTGAGGTGTTAAAAGCACGCGGTGAACTGATTGATTATTGCATTGTAGGCGAACCCACTAGCAACAAAGTGGTGGGCGATATGATTAAAAATGGTAGGCGCGGCTCTCTCTCTGGCAAGCTCACCGTTATTGGCTTGCAGGGCCATATTGCGTACCCGCATTTGGTTAAAAACCCCATTCATTTGGTCGCCCCCGCTATTAAAGACATGGTAGAAACCGTGTGGGATGCTGGCAACGAATATTTTCCGCCAACATCATGGCAAATTAGTAACATGAACGCTGGCACGGGTGCAACAAACGTAGTGCCTGGCGAAGCTGATATTTTATTTAACTTTAGATTTTGCCCAGAACTTAATAATGCTGGCAGCACAGAGGCCAATCTAAAACAACGTACCTTAGCTATCTTAGATAAACACAATTTAGATTACGAAATAGTTTGGGAATACTCACCGCCATACGTTACCCCGCGTGGCAATTTGGTTGAGGCAATATCTGCAGCGATTGAAAAAAGTTATGGTGTTACACCAGAATTATCCACCACTGGCGGTACTTCTGATGGCAGATTTATTGCAGATATTTGCAAACAAATCATTGAATTTGGGCCATTGAATAAAACCATTCATAAACTAAATGAATGCGTGGCGGTAGTTGATATTGAACCACTAAAAATGACTTACAAATTAACTCTAGAAACATTGATTAAATGATGCATTACTCAACATTGGCCGAAGAATTATTTACCATTCGCGATTGGCTACGATTTACTGTAAGCCAGTTTGAGGAATCGGACATATTTTTTGGCCATGGCACCACCAATAGTTATGATGAAGCTGTATGGCTAATCATGAGCGCACTGCATTTACCGCACGACACGCTTAATAATTTTTTAGACGCCACAATCACTGAAATTGAACGCAAACATCTTGCGTATTTTATAGAGCAACGCGTGACCAAACGCGTTCCCACCGCTTATTTGCTGCGCGAGGCATGGTTACGCGGTTTTAAATTTTACGTAGATGAACGTGTGATCGTGCCACGCAGTTTTATTGCAGAGTTACTTGATTTTAACGAAAATGGCGAACACGGCCTGCAACCATGGATAGAACATCCAGAACTTATTAACAGTGCCGCAGATATTTGTACAGGTAGTGGTTGCCTTGGAATATTGCTTGCCAATGCCTTCCCCGATGCAAAAATTGACGTGGTTGACCTATCAACCGATGCGATTGCGGTATGTAACATCAATATTAAAAATTACGATTTGCAAGACCAAATAACGGCAATTGAATCGGATATGTTTAGCGCATTAACGGGTAAAACCTACGATTTAATTATCAGCAATCCGCCCTATGTAGATGCGCCAAGCATGGCAAAATTACCGCAGGAATATCAAAACGAGCCGCAATTAGCGTTGGGTAGTGGCGCAGACGGCTTAGATCACACGCACACTATTTTGCGCGAAGCAGCTAAATACTTAAAAGATGAAGGTATATTGGTAGTAGAAATTGGTCATAACCGCCAAGCATTAGAAGCAGCTTATCCAGAACTAGAATTTACTTGGCTACAAGTAGAATCGGGTAATCAATTTGTGTTTTTGCTGACCAAAGAGCAGTTGATTTAAATTGAAGTACTGATTAAAACGCCGATAAACGCAGATGCACGCCGATGCTCCTAGACGTTTGGTTTTGACGTTAGATCCCCTGCTGCCACGCCGAGCATCGCAGCCGAAGCGGGAGATTTCGGCGAGGACTGTCTGAGCGAAGCGAGTTCCGCAGCCGCCCGCTTTGACGAGAAGCGCAGGGAAGCCGCAGGCCGTGGTGGTGGGTGCTCTTTTGTTTGGTTACTTTCTTTTGAGCACACAAAAGAAAGTAACTCGCATGTCGCGCGAAAGTGACCTCTTACATGCTTATTGCCAAATTACCTCACACGCTAAATACTCACTAAGCATAATTCTTACTACCATTGCACCACTATAAGTAACTGAATATCTATATCGATCGGGTTGAACTATTTCCCAAATATTTTTATTATCCATTTCAATATTTTTTAAAAAGGCTCTACTTCCGATTTCGGGTAGCGCACTGTTTTGCGGCAACGTTTCAAAGCGAATAAGCTCATTTAAAGATGATTTGTCAACCGCTTTGAATATCAGGCTAGTTGGTTTTTCCACCATAATTTCGCTATATTCGTAAGCAACATGCCCTTTAGCAAGCTTTAGTAATATATTTTCAACTCTGACTTCCTCAGGCGTCCACCATACATCATTATTAAGACTGATTTTTCGACAATTAATAAGGTCATTTTTAAGCTTTAGTTTTTCAAATAAGATTTTTCTAATTGTAGCTCGTGTTAATTGCGTTAATTCAAAGCTATCACAGCTGGCACATTCAACGAAGCAAGCCAAGTATGGCTCGTCAATAGAGAATAAGTTGTTACATTTATCACATGATGGGACAACTGGAAGGTTTGTTGGGTATGGTTGATCAAGTAAAACTTTTGATGGAACATGGTCGCGTGTATTCGGTACGTTTCCACAAAATACGCAGTAATCCAAAATTCTTTTGTCGAAAAATAATTTTTTTGGATCCATTCTGGAAAAGCCCTTTTTACTACTTTCCACGATTTCTATCATTACTACGCTGCAATTTAGAAGCAGCTAAATCACTAGTCTGCCGCACACGCCTATTGGCAGGCTTTCTAAGTTTATTCTTCACTAAACCTGGCTTATTATCATTGCCCTGCGAACCAGCACCCATGCGCCCTGCAGGCCGGTTGTTTTCGCCCGTTGCTCTTGTTTTGCGCATTGCGGGGTCGCGGTCTAGCGCACTTACACGTTGTTTACGTACTTTTGGCACAAAAACCGATGTCGCTTTGTCTTTCTCACGCTGATTTAGCTGTCGTAACGGTGCTTTTGGCACTTCTAAACCTGCCCATTCTAATAACTCCACCACCGTTTTTTGTTCGAGCTTTAACATGGTGCCGCGTTTTACGCGTGGTGGTAAATTAACAGGGCCAAAGCGCACACGCATTAATCGGCTCACAGGCATTTGAAACGCCTCAAACAAACGCCGCACTTCACGGTTTCTACCTTCACGCAAAATCACTTGATACCAATGGTTAGCTCCCTCGCCGCCTGTCGCCTTAATCGTATCAAAAGCCGCTGGGCCATCTTCTAGCTCAATACCTTGCGTTAACGCAGCCATTTGCTCGTCACTCAATTCACCAAAAATGCGCACCGCATATTCACGCTCAACTTCGTATCTTGGGTGCATAAAACGGTTGGCTAAATCTCCAGAATTGGTAAAAATCAGTAACCCGCTGGTATTCATGTCGAGGCGTCCAACTGCAATCCATTTGCCTTGCTTGATTTTTGGCAATTTATCAAAAACCGTGGCGCGCCCTTCTGGGTCATCTTGACTAACAATTTCGCCTTCTGGCTTATGGTAAATAAGCACCAGCGGTAATTCTGCCTCAAACGGTAATTTTAAATGGCGATTGTCTAGCCGCACCATGTCAAATTGTGTAACGCCCTGGCCAGTTGTAGCCACCACCCCGTTAACCGTTACGCGGCCACTTACCATTAGCTCTTCCATATCGCGGCGCGAACCTAAACCAGCCAAAGCCATTAATTTATGTAAGCGCTGTGTGGGTTCCGTTGGGGTAATGCTTACGCCATTTTCATCCAACACTGGTTTTTTAAAATCAGTTTTGGGTTTGCGTGGGGTGGCTTGAGGATCGCGTTGCTGTTTAAATGGACGTGCCATGATGTATTGACTTTTATTTGCTAAGCCGTGATTTTACAGCAGATAGAATTAATTACTGTAATTTTCCTTGCAACCCTGTGTCTTGCAACCCTGAGTCTTGCAATCCTCTGTCATGCTGAACTTGATTCAGCATCTCGCTTAACAGCAAGATAAGAAAAATAGATTGCGGGTCAAGCCCGCAATGACAGTTGACTGGATATTTTGCGCATTGGCTAGTTTTACAGTGGGATCTCAGTTTGAGCAAAATCTTCGAAAGGTGGCAATTCAGCAAGACTACGCAAATTTAGATCATCTAAAAAATGCTTTGTAGTTGCATAAAGCGATGGCCGCCCCGGCACTTCTCTAGCTCCCACCACATCAATCCAGTCGCGTTCAATCAATTGGCGCAACACATTAATGTTAACCGCCACACCACGTATTTGCTCAATATCACCGCGTGTTACTGGCTGGCGGTAGGCAATAATAGCCAAAGTTTCCATCACCGCACGGCTGTATTTTGGTGGTTTTTCAATGTGTAAGCGCGCTATAAATTCGCTAAATTGCAGCTTGGCTTGAAAGCGA
The DNA here is from genome assembly GCA_043759515.1 of Methylotenera sp. Classification (GTDB taxonomy): domain Bacteria; phylum Pseudomonadota; class Gammaproteobacteria; order Burkholderiales; family Methylophilaceae; genus Methylotenera_A. The sequence continues at coordinate 53,542 of JAYVLK010000014.1, read as the reverse complement.
TAACCCGTTGCTACCTGTACCAAATCCAGCGTTTTATCTGAATTTGTTTGCGCCCAATCTTGCTTTAACTCATCAAGCAGCATACGCAAAGTTGTTCGCTCCATGCGGCCTGCAAAAAGCTTTAGCAAATCATCTAAATTTAATGGTTGTGTAGCTGTTAACAATGCAGCTTCTATTATCTGTTTGAATTCGTTGATATTTTCAGGTTCTTTCATTTTTTTCGCCATTCTCACACAAAAGCCCCTTCCCCGTTTAAGGGGGAAGGTTGGGATGGGGGTAGCATTTTTCGTACCCCCACCCTAACCCTCCCCCTATTTGGGGAGGGGATATTAATCTGCACTACTAGCCTGCAAATAAATGGGCGAAAACGCTTGTTGTTGCGTGATACGAATCAAGCCCTCTTTAGCTAATTCTAAAATGGCTAGAAAATGCACCACTAGCTTGGGTATTTTTTCGGTAATCAGGTCAAAAAGATGCGAAAACTCTACCATGCCATCTGCCTTTAAGCGCCGTAGAATAAGGCTCATATGTTCACGAACCGATAATTCTTGCTTACCAACTTTATGATGCGTGACGAGCTTTGCACGTTTAAGCACATGTTGAAATGCATCTACCAGCTCCTCTAAACTCACATCAATTGGCTTAATGTTAGCAATAGATTCATAGTAAGCAGCAACTACATGGATTTCTGCACCTACTTGCGGCATGTCATCTAAGCGCTGTGCAGCAAGTTTAATCGCTTCATATTCCATCAAACGCCGCACCAATTCAGCACGCGGATCATCTTCACTTTCGATTTCGGCTGGTTTTGGCAGCAGCATGCGCGATTTAATTTCAATTAACATCGCCGACATCAGCAAATAATCCGCCGCTAATTCCAGATTAATCGCTTTCATTTTGTCTACATAAACCATGTATTGCTTGGTGAGTTCCGCCATTGCAATATCGAGAATATCAAGGTTGTGCTTACTGATAAGATAGAGAAGCAAATCAAGCGGACCTTCAAACGCCTCTAAATAAACCTCAAGCGCATCAGGCGGAATGTATAAATCATGCGGCAATTCGCTAAGCGTTTCGCCTTTGATTTTGATTTCTGATGATGCTGTTAGTGTTGATGTAAATAACAAATTAAACCTTTTTTGCCACAGAGTACACGGAGTTCACAGAGAAAATCTTTATTTAGCGCAGGCGCCCTTGCCAGAAAGCACCGCCATGTTGATGCGAGGACGAAAACGTAACCTTTTTGTAGAGTGTGCAAAATGATTTTAATTGCACACCAAATTCACCTTGCAGCGGTGTGCAAATTAAAAGTTTTGCACACCCTACGCTTGCTTCAGATATTTTGTAGCCTTGATGCAGCATAGCGGAATCAAGGCTTCACATACCCTCGGTTCCATTTCATTTCATCGAGACTACGCTTCCTATTATGACCTTCCAAACTCGGTGAAGATATTCTTATCATCTGACAAATACTTTTTTGAAAAGACAAATCCGTTAAATGTGTATGTGCAACAAGGGCAAATCGGGTAAGTGCTTTTATTATTCAACATTGGGTTAACAATCTGCAAAGTCCCTTGCGCATCAACAAACAAGCCACTGAAGTAGCTTGATTCACCTGAACAAAAGTAATTTTTACGACCTTTATCTTGAATTGCAACCATCCAAAATATTGGTTCTTTTTTATCTAGCCTAGCGATAACTTCGCTGTAAACCTCATCCCATTGACGCCCTACTTTAGATAACAAAAACTTGTATAAAGGCGTGTAATCAAGCCCATGCTGTTTAATGCCATGCATAGTGCCGCGAGATTCGTCCGAATCCAACTCTTTTTTGGTGTTGCGGTCATGCCGATAATCGCCGCCCAAGCCGTGGTGTACTCCTCGCGTGCGTGTATTTACTTTTCTATAAAGAGGCTCTTTTTTATTTAGGCCTGCCAAACTAGCCATAATTTAACCCCATCACATCCCTAACCTCGCGCATCGTTTCCCTAGCCAACTTCCGCGCTTTTTCGCAACCTTCACTCACAATATTTTTAACCATCGTTGGGTCTTCTGCATACTCAGCAGCGCGGGCTTGTATGGGTTTTAGTTCGTTAATTACGCCATCTATCACGGGTTGTTTGCATTCTATGCAGCCTATTCCCGCTGTTGTGCAGCCTTGCACCACCCATTTTTTTACAGCATCATCAGAATACACTTCGTGTAGTTGCCAAACTGGGCATTTGGCTGGGTCGCCTGGATCGGTTCTACGAACCCTTGCGGGGTCAGTTGGCATTGTTTTGATTTTTTTGGCAACTGCATCTAGCGGCTCGCGAAGTGATATGGTGTTGTTATAGCTTTTGCTCATTTTTTGGCCATCAAGCCCAAACATTTTGCTTGCTGGCGTTAATTTGTATTCTGGCTCCACCAGAATAATTTTGCCGCCGCCTTCTAAATATCCAAGCAGGCGCTCTTTATCGCCCATGCTCATGCCTTGCTGCTCTTCTATCATAGCCCTAGCTGATTCTAGTGCTTCGTCGTCGCCACTTTGTTGATAGGCTTCGCGCATTTCTTCATATACGGCGGCGCGTTTTGAGCCAAGCTTCTTAATCGCGGCATGCGCTTTTTCTTCAAAGCCTTTTTCGCGGCCGTAAACATGGTTAAATCTACGGGCGATTTCGCGGGTTAACTCAATGTGAGGCACTTGATCTTCACCCACTGGCACTTGGCTGGCTTTGTAAATTAAAATATCAGCGCTTTGCAGTAACGGGTAGCCCAAAAAGCCATAAGTGGATAAATCTTTATTGGATAATTTTTCTTGCTGATCTTTATAAGTGGGCACGCGTTCTAGCCAGCTTAATGGTGTCATCATGCTAAGTAACGTAAATAGCTCTGCATGTTCTGGCACACGCGATTGTATGAAAATGGTGGCGTTGGCTGGATCAACACCAGCGGCAAGCCAATCGATGACCATTTCCCAAACGGATTCTTCGATGATTTCTGGCGTATCGTAATGCGTGGTGAGTGCGTGCCAATCGGCCACAAAAAACAAACATTCATGCTCATGTTGCAGTTTTAGCCAATTTTTTAATACGCCGTGATAATGCCCTAGATGCAGCTGGCCAGTGGGGCGCATGCCAGATAAAACACGTTCTACTGCCATAAATTATTGCCTGTTTTTTAGTTGATTGTTGATTCAAGCATTATACAAAATTGGCTGTTGAAATGTTTAAGTAAAAATTCGCAAAATTAAAGCGGTAAAAAATTGAATAAATGGCGAGATGATTTTGCCTAAAATGCCGGTGAACATTAAGGCGATCAATATAAAAAAGCCATATTTTTCAACTGACGAAAGCTGATTGGCCAGATTATTTGGCAACAAACTAACTGCAATGCGCCCGCCATCTAGCGGTGGCAAAGGTAACAAATTAAGCACCATTAATACCAAATTAATACTGATTCCCGCCCAGCTCATTTCAGTTAAAAAGTAATTTGCGTTAAATATTCCATTGGTAGCTGCTGGCTCATTGACCATATTGAGTAATATCGCCCAAAAAATTGCCATGACTAAATTAGACGCTGGCCCTGCGGCTGCCACCCAAAGCATGTCTTTTTTAGGATTGCGCAAATTAGCAAAATTAACAGGCACTGGTTTTGCCCAGCCAAATAAAATGCCACCTAACATAACGGTTAATGCAGGTAACAAAAGCGTGCCAATTGGGTCAATATGTTTAAGCGGGTTTAAGGTAATGCGCCCTAAACGTGCAGCAGTTAAATCGCCGAAGTATCTGGCCACATAGCCATGCGCAGCTTCATGCACGGTTATTGCAAACAAAATGGGCAGTGCAAAAACAGCGACTTTTTGTATAACGGTTAATTCCATTACTATCCTAATGTTTAATATTTAAAATGCGTTAAATCTAGATATGCTTAAACTAGATGTATACATAGTTATAAAGTTGCTTGCTTGGTTTGATTAAGCTTGCAGCCCAAATGGCTTGGCATCTCCCACACCTTGCCGAATTAAGGTGGGTACGTTTGCGGTTAAATCAATCACAGTAGTTAACCCCGCAAAACTAATCGATGAATCAATCACCAAATCAACCTGATTTTCTAAACGCTCACGAATTTGCCAAGGTTCATTTAACGGTTCATCATCACCGTTTAATTGCAGCGTCATGCTTAATAGTGGCTCGCTAAGCGCATCCAGCAAGGCTTGCGCCACTGCGTGTTGTGGCACGCGAATACCTACAGCGCTACGTTTTGGATGCTGCAAACGGCGCGGCACTTCTTTAGTGGCGCGTAAAATAAAGGTGTAAGCACCTGGTGTATTGGCTTTAAGCAATCTAAATTGCGCGTTATCCACTTGCGCATAAGTGCTTAATTCACTTAAATTACTGCAAATAAGCGTAAATAAGTGTTCATCATCTAGCCCTCTAATTTGCCGGATTTTATCTTGCGCGTCTTTGTTGCCCATCATGCAGCCAAGCGCATAGCTGGAATCTGTTGGGTAAGCGATCACACCGCCATTGCGCAAAATTTCAACTGCATGCTTGATTAGACGCGGCTGCGGGTCGTCTTTATTGATGACAAAATATTGTGCCATTTAATTGCTTAGGGATTTTCGATTTGATTAAAATTTTTTGATGAAAGTAGCGTATTTGCAGCGCTTTTAATTCAAATACGCTGCCTCTTCCCAATCATTCCACACAGGTACGCAACCCGCAGGCAAATTGGGCACGCAACCCATGGCCATGTAAGATAATCCCGGACCATGATAATCAGAACCAAGTGAAGATTTTAAGCTAAAGCGATGCGCCATTTTTGCAAACTGTTGATACTGCGCGGGGTTATGGCTACCAGTGACCACCTCAATTGCGCTACCACCAAGCCCTCTAAATTCGTGCATCAACAAATGCATATTCACCATGCCCAAATCATAACGGCCTGGGTGTGCAATAACCGCTTGGCCGCCTGCGTTAACGATCAACTCAACAGCCTCATTTAAAGCCATCCATTGATGGTCAACAAAGCCAGGTTTACCTTTAACTAAATATTTTTTAAACACGCTTTTGTTATCTTTGGCATGATTATTCTCGGTTAAAAATCGCGCAAAATGCGTGCGGGTAATAATAGCTTGCTTGGCAATTGTCTTAGCGCCAACGTATGCGCCAAAAATACCGTGTTTGGCTAAACTATCGCCCATTTGTTGTGCGCGTTCGTCTCGCCCAATACGCACGCTAGCTAATGCCGTTTTAAGTGCCCTATTTTCTGCATCAAACTTTAAACCCACAATATGCAAGGTGCGTTTTTTCCAAGTAACCGAAATCTCAACCCCATTAACAAAATGAAGGCCGTGTTCATTAGCGGCAATACGCGCTTCACTCAAACCACCAATATCATCATGGTCAGTTAGTGCCAATACTTTTAGCCCGCACCTTGCCGCATTGGCCACTAATTCTTGTGGCGAAAGCAGGCCATCAGAAACAGTTGAATGGCAATGTAAATCAATTAAAGCTGACATAAGGTTAAGTTTTGCGCGCTTATTAAAACAATAGGTTTTGGCAATAAATTTTGCTTTAAGAGTTAAATAATAGCAAAATACAACATTTACAGATAGTTATGCTTTTGTTATAAGCATGATTTGCAAGTATTGGCTAGTTTAAAGGTAGTTATGAAATTTCTATTCGATTTATTCCCCGTTATCTTATTTTTTATAGGCTTTAAGTTTTACGGTATTTTTGTGGCAACAGCCATCGCAATTGGCGCTACTTTGGCGTTAATAGTTTATGCAAAAATTCGCCATGGCAAAGTAGAAAAAATGCTACTTATTAATGGCGCTATAATCAGTGTGCTGGGCGGGGTTACTTTATTACTGCACGATAAAACCTACATTATGTGGAAACCAACCGTTTTGTATTGGTTGCTTGCAGCTGTTTTACTGATTTCTAACCTATTTTTTAACAAAAATTTCATTCAACAAATGATGGGCAAAATGCTTGATGCGCCTAAAACGATTTGGACAAAGCTAAACCTAGCATGGGTGGTATTTTTAATTATTTTAGGCTTTGTAAATTTATATGTTGCGTTTAATTACAGTGAAGACACTTGGGTAAACTTCAAATTATTTGGCGTAACTGGTGTGATGTTTTTATTTATTATTGCGCAAACATTATTACTAAAAAAATACTTAATTGAGCCAGTTGATAGCGAAAAGCCCTAAAAAATAAATAATTAAAATAACTAAATGAAAGAATAAGATTAAATGTACTACGTAATAATTGCAGAAGATTCAGCCAATAGTTTAGAAAAGCGCTTGGAAAACCGCCCTGCGCATTTAGCAAGATTAACCGAGTTGCAAAATCAAGGTCGCTTACTTCTTGCTGGCCCAATGCCAGCAATTGATAGCTTAGACCCAGGGCCAGCTGGTTTTACAGGTAGTTTAATTGTGGCCGAATTTAACGATTTAATAGCCGCCAAAGAGTGGGCAAATGCAGACCCTTTTGTAAACGCAGGTGTTTATGCAAACGTTAGCGTTAAACCATTTAAGAAAACATTGCCTTAAGTTTTCTGCCAATTACTCAAACTTGTAACAATCAAACCATAGAATTTTAATGTATGAATTTAATTGAAACCATAACTCACAGGCTTAGTACTTTAGCGCCTACAAAATTAGTTATACAAGACGATAGCGCAAAGCATGCAAATCATGCAGGCAATACTGGCGGTGGGCATTTCACGCTCACCATTGTAAGTTCGCAATTTGACCAAAAATCACAAATAATGCGCCATCGTTTGATTTATCAAGCACTTAGTGATTTAATGCCACATCAAATTCACGCTTTGAGCATACTTGCAATTGCATCAAATGAACCCAATTAATATGAAACCCAATCAATCAAATAATTTTTTTTTAAATAATTTTTACACACCATATCAAAAATAAGGATTTTTTATGCGCATTAAACAACTTTTAACCGCTGCAGCGGTGGCTTCAACCCTAATAATAAGTCAATCTGCTTTTAGTGCTGACTCTGTAGCCACCGTCAATGGCAAAGCCATCAAACAATCATGGGTTGATTACATTATGAAAGATGCTGCTGCACGTGGCCAAAAACCAAGTGACGGCATGAAAAACGCCATTATCAACGAATTAGTCGGTTCGGAATTAGCGTATCAAGAAGCGCAAAAACAAGGTATTGATAAATTACCTGACTACAAAACTAACGAAGAATTAACGCAACGTAAACTATTGGTTAATATCTTTTTAGCCGATTTTATGAAGAAAAACCCAGTGACCGAAGCTGATAAAAAAGAAGCTTACGAACAATATAAAAAAGAGTTAGGCGATAAAGAATTTAATGCACGTCATATTTTGGTGAAAACTGAAACTGAGGCCAATGATGTGCTAGCACAAGTTAAAAAAGGCAGCGATTTTGCTAAACTAGCCAAAGAAAAATCGCTAGACCCAGGATCAAAAGAGAAAGGTGGCGATTTAGGCTGGTTTTCCCCCGCTGGTATGGTGAAGCCATTTAGTGATGCTGTAAACAGCCTAAAAAAAGGCGAGATCACACAAGCGCCAGTGCAAACACAATTTGGATGGCATGTGATTAAAATGGTGGATAGCCGCGCAACACAAGTGCCTACTTATGATAAGGTGAAAGAAGGTCTAGAGCGCACATTGCAACAACGTAAGTTAGAAAAAATGATGTTGGATTTAAAAGCTAAAGCTAAAATTGATGTAACGGGCGTCACTGCAAGCAAGTAATTTTTAAGCGTGTATTTTTGTAAAATGGCCTGCTTTTGCAGGCCATTTTCTTATGTAAAACTAATAATCAAATAAAATGTTAATTGCGAATAATTATCATTTAGTTTATAGTTAACTTATATTTATTTTAGGATAAAACCATGTTTGAAACCTTTATGATTACGTTTAGAGAAGGCTTAGAAGGTTTTTTGATTATTGCAATTACGGTTGCTTATTTAATGAAAACTGGTGGTCAAGCGCTTTTACCATCGGTGCGCTCAGCCTGTTATTTAGCAGTTGTCAGTTGTGCTGGTTTGGGCATTGTAATGGCTAAAATCGGCGGTTTAACGCCTTTTTGGGAAGGCACTCTTGCCTTAACTGCCGCAGTATTGGTGATTACTTGTACTGTGCACATGTTAAAAATGGGTAAGCATATGAAAAGAGAAATTACGGGTGCAATTGATAAAGCAGTTGCTAACCCTGGTAATGGCGCGAAACTGGGCATATTTTTATTTGTGTTATTAATGATTGGACGCGAAGGTTTAGAAGCATCAACTATGATCGCATCGCTTGCACAAAGTAACGATAGCGTTGATTTAGCTGCTGGCGGGGTTTTAGGCTTGATTGTTGCAGGCGGTGTAGCCTGGGCGTGGAGCAAATACGGTCATCGCGTTAATCTTGGCTTGTTTTTTCAAGTAACCGCTGTATTTATGATTATATTTTCAGTGCAATTGGTTATTTATGCTTTTCACGAATATACAGAATCTGTCGAGCTTTATAATTTAGGCATTATTGATATTGCCTATTGGCATGAAGCTACCGAAGCTTACAGCCCGAATGGTAAAATCGGCTCTTGGATATCGTACAGCTTAGTTTTGGTGCCGTTAAGTTTTTTGGCTTACAGCTTTTTAAAAGGCAACCCTAGCGTTAAAGGCTTACCTAAATTGAATTAATTGTTTTAAATAAACCTTTTTGTAAGATTATATTTGTTAAAAACTTGAGAGCATTGGTTTAATAACACTAATAACAAACCCTATAACATCACCTGGCATCACCTAAAGCCCGTTAAAAATCATACAAAGATTTTTAGCGGGTTTTAATTTTTTAAGATAAGTTTTAAAGAAGTGTTGATTTTTAATATTGGTGAGTATGCCCAAAGACAAGATAGTTTGCTAGGCGCCTTTCTGTTAAAATGCTAGTTACAATTTCAGCCCAAATCGCCTCTTTCCTATGCCTAGCATTCAATTTACAAGCCTTCAAGGTAACTCTGCTTTTTCAACATTTAGGTTAGATAAATTACTCGCCACGTTAAAACTACCTGCCCCCAATATTGCGCATATTGATACCAGATTTATCCATTTTGCATTTAGTAAAACGCAAATTGGTGAACAAGAATTGAATACTTTAAAAAAAATATTAACTTACGGTTCTGTTTTAAATGATTCTGATTCACGCCATTCAATTGCAAACAATTTTGAAAATCAAAGCAGTATTCAAACGCCTATTAACTTTAGCGTCGGTCATAATGCGAATGTTGACAATCAAAAAGATACACCGCAAATCAGTGGCCAACAAGAGCTCTTTTTGGTGATTCCACGCATCGGCACCATTTCACCTTGGGCTTCTCGTGCAACTGATATTGCCCACAATTGCGGCTTAAATGAAATATTACGCCTTGAACGTGGTATCGCTTTTTACATATCTACTAAAGATGGATTTGCGTTAAATGCGCAAGAAAAAATCGCGCTTACTACTGCAATCCATGACCGTATGACAGAAACCGTGGTAAGCAACTTAAACGATGCGCAAAAGCTTTACCATAATGCACAACCTGCCCCATTAAGCCATATTGATATTTTGCAGGGCGGTAAAGCAGCGCTAGAAGTTGCCAATAACGAACTAGGTTTAGCCTTATCTGCGGATGAAATCGATTACTTGTTAGATAATTTTGTCAAAATAAATCGCAACCCAACTGATGTCGAGCTGATGATGTTTGCACAAGCGAACTCTGAACATTGCCGCCATAAGATTTTTAATGCCGATTGGGTTATCGATGGTGTAGCGCAAGATATTTCACTTTTTGGTATGATACGTAACACGCATAAGCTAAACCCTGGCAATACGGTGGTGGCTTATTCTGATAACTCATCGATTGTAGCTGGTCAAATAACGCAGCGTTTTTACCCAAACAATAATGGTGAGTATGGGTTCAGAGAAGAAAACATGCACTACTTGATGAAAGTAGAAACGCATAATCACCCTACCGCCATTTCGCCTTTTGCAGGCGCGACAACAGGTGCTGGAGGGGAGATTCGCGATGAAGGCGCAACAGGTATTGGTAGTAAACCAAAAGCGGGATTATCTGGGTTTTCAGTATCAAATTTGAATATTTCAAATTTTGTGCAGCCATGGGAAGTTAATACTGACGACTCATCCAACGGAAAACCAGGCTATGGCAAACCTGGTCGCATTGCTACACCATTACAAATTATGACTGACGGCCCATTGGGTGGCGCTGCTTACAACAATGAATTTGGTCGCCCAAATATTGCGGGTTACTTTCGTACGTTTGAGTTGGAATCGGCCGATGTAAATGGCAAATTAGAAGTACGCGGTTACCATAAGCCTATTATGCTGGCAGGCGGAGTCGGCAATATTTCAGCCAATCATTCGCATAAAAGCGCTATTCCTGCAGGTGCAGCTTTAATTCAATTGGGCGGCCCAGCCATGTTAATTGGTTTGGGCGGTAGTGCTGCAAGCTCTATGGATACGGGCAGTAATACAGAATATTTAGATTTTGATTCAGTGCAACGTGGCAACCCTGAATTGCAACGCCGCGCGCAAGAGGTGATTGACCGTTGTTGGCAGCTCGGTGAACAAAACCCGATCGTGAGTATTCACGATGTTGGTGCGGGTGGTATTTCTAATGCTTTTCCCGAATTGGTTAATGATGCAAAAGTAGGCGCGATTTTTCAATTGCGCGATGTGCATAACGAAGAGCCTGGCATGAGCCCTCGCGAACTTTGGAGTAACGAAGCGCAAGAACGCTATGTGATGGCAGTGTTGCCAGAAAATTTGGCTATTTTTAAAGCGATGTGTGAACGCGAGCGATGCCCGTTTGCGGTTGTGGGATACGCCATTTCTGAACGCCATTTAACTGTTAAAGATGCGCATTTTAAAAATAATCCAGTAGATATGGATTTAAGCGTATTACTTGGCAAACCACCAAAAATGACGCGCGATGTGCAAAGTGTGGCCAAAAAATTATCCCCGTTTGAAACTGGCCACATTGATATAAATGATGCAGTGGCGCGCGTTTTAAGGCTACCAGGAGTAGCTGACAAAACTTTTCTCATTACTATTGGCGATCGCACAGTTTCAGGCTTAGTTGCGCGCGATCAAATGGTAGGGCCGTGGCAAGTACCAGTAAGCGATGTTGCTGTAACGCTAGCGGGTTATGAAACCAACGCGGGTGAAGCGTTCGCAATTGGTGAACGTTCGCCAATTGCATTAATTAACGCACCTGCCAGTGGACGCATGGCAATTGGGGAGGCCATTACCAATGTTGCAGCGGCTTATATCGATCATTTAGCCAACTTAAAATTATCAGCAAACTGGATGGCACCTGCAGGACACCCAGGTGAAGATGCAGCACTATTTGCTACGGTAAAAGCGGTTGGGTTGGAATTATGCCCAGCATTAGGCATTAGCATTCCAGTTGGTAAAGATTCCATGAGTATGAAAACGGTTTGGCAAGATAATGGAATGGATAAAGCCGAATATAAATCTGTTACGTCGCCTATTTCGTTAGTTGTTACTGCGTTTGCTAACACAAAAGATGCGCGTAAAACTTTAACGCCACAATTACGCACTGATCTAGGCGAAACTTTGCTTATTTTGATTGATTTGGGCAACGGCAAAAATCGCATGGGCGGCAGTAGTTTGGCACAAGTATACAATCAACTTGGCGACACCGCGCCAGACATTGATGTGCCTTCGCAGTTAAAAACATTTTTTACTCAAATTCAGCGTTTAAATCGTGAAGATAAATTGTTGAGTTATCACGATAGAAGTGATGGCGGATTATTTACAACCCTAGTAGAAATGGCCTTTGCAGGGCACTGCGGTGTTAATATTGATTTGGCTGAATTAAGCTTAGTAAATGCATCTGCCGATATCATTAGTATGCTTTTTAACGAAGAGCTAGGCGCAGTTATTCAAGTGCGTGAAAGTGATGCAAATGCTATTTTTGCTGAACTTAAAAACGCTGGTTTGACTGCACATCTAATTGGTCATGTAACAACTCAAAATCAAATCAATATCAGCATTAACCGCAAATTAGTTTTTGCCGATTCGCGGGTTAATTTGCATAGAATGTGGTCTGAAACCACTTACAAAATGCAAAGCCTTCGCGATAACCCTGCGTGTGCAAGCCAAGAGTATGACCGCATTTTAAATGACGCTGATACAGGCTTAAGCGTACACACAACGTTTGATATTAATGATGACTTAGGTATTAATAAATCATCTTATTTAAATTTAAGCCGCCCTAAAATGGCCATTTTGCGCGAACAAGGTGTTAATGGCCAAGTGGAAATGGCTGCTGCGTTTGACCGCGCAGGCTTTGCCAGTGTGGATGTTCACATGAGCGATATTATTAGTGGCCGCATCACATTAAAAGATTTTGCTGGCTTGGTGGCTTGTGGTGGCTTTAGTTATGGCGATGTTTTAGGCGCAGGCGAAGGTTGGGCAAAATCTATTTTGTTTAATACCAGAGCTAATGTTGAATTTAGCACGTTTTTTGCTCGACCAGATTCATTCGCGCTAGGCGTATGTAACGGCTGCCAAATGATGAGTAATTTGCATAGCATTATCCCTGGTAGCGGGCATTGGCCACATTTTGTTAAAAATAAATCAGAACAATTTGAAGCGCGTTTTGCCATGGTTGAAATACTAGATTCGCCCTCATTATTTTTTACTGGCATGGCTGGAAGCGTGATGCCTATTGCAGTTGCACATGGTGAAGGCTTGACTGAATTTTCTCGTGTTAACGCTGTCCATGAGCTGTTAAATAAAAAATTGGTTACAATGCGTTTTGTAGAACCTATTGCAAATTTAGCACAAGGTTTAATAACGTCAACGCCAACAGAAGTGTATCCGTTTAATCCAAACGGTTCACAGGAAGGTTTAACAGGTTTTACTACCAGTAACGGGCGGTTTAGTATTATGATGCCGCATCCAGAACGGGTTTTTAGAGCAGTACAGCATTCGTGGCGGCCAGATGGTTGGCAAGAAGACGGGCCTTGGATGCGCATGTTTCGTAACGCAAGAAAAACAATCGCCTAACTTAGTATGTTACTAAAAGCGGAATTTTTATAAAGTTGGAGAAAAATAGAATGAACACATTAAAAGCACTTTTGGCTGTTTTAGCACTTGGTTTTACACTTGGAGGTTTTTCAGTAAGCAGTTTTGCAATGACAGATGATGAATCGGTCGAATACACTGACGCTGTAGGCAAAGGCGATTTAAAACTAGTAAAAACCTATGTTGCAAAATACCCTGAAGCAATAAACGAAAAATTTTTTGCATGGTCACCTTTGCAAATGGCAGCTACTAAAGGCCAGCTCAATATGGTTAAATATTTGGTTGAAAAAGGCGCAGACAAAGATTACACACACCCGATGACGAAAATGAGTGCTTTTCACTTGGCCGCATTTGATGATTATCAAGATATCGTTAAGTTTTTAGCCGAAAAAGGTGCCGACAAGAGTTTATTAATGAAAGGTGATATGTCGATAGTGCGTATCATGAAAGAAGAAGGCGAACGCGGTGCTGGTATGGTTAAATTATTAACTTCGCTGGGCGTTAAAGATGATGGTTGCCAAGAAGAAAAATGCTTCTAATTTCATCATACCAATTATTAGTTAAGTGCTAGGCATTTAGCTAATAAGCAAAACTCACTTAATAATGGTTAAAATGGTGTTTTAAATAACAAAACATCATGCATTTAAAATATAGTTTGTTTCTTATAACATCAGCAATCATGTCTTTTAATGGCATGGCGGCTGAGGTTATTACTTTTAAAGACGGCGATATTTACGCAGTTCATATACGTTCCCTTGCCTCTTCTTGCGCGGCTTGCCATGGAACTTCCGGTAATGCTGTCTCTAATCATGGTGTTAAATACACACTCCCACCGCTTGCAGGGCTAAAAGCTGATTATTTTGTAGCACAAATGTTGGCGTTTAAATCGACTAAACTTAGCCCATTAATCATGCAACGCCATGCAACAGGATTAACAACTGAAGAGGTTAATGCACTTGGCAATTATTTTTCCAATCAAAAATTAGCCGCTAAAGCGTTATTAAATCCTCAAATTCTTAATAAAAATCATGCGCAATAAATCTTTAAACCGCCGTGATTTTTTGAAAAAAAGTTTGGGCGCAGGCGTTATTGCATCAAATATAAGCTTGTTAAGTGCTTGTGTGCATTTAACCCAAAATCACAATCAAAAAACTATTGGTCGCGTTGTGATCATTGGCGGTGGTTATGCAGGCGCCACTGCTGCAAAGTACATACGTTTATGGAGTTTGGGCACGATAGAGACCATCGTTATTGAGCCCTCAACTCAATTTGTTTCATGTCCAATGAGTAATTTAGTATTAGGTGGTTCTAAAACCATTCACGATTTAACGTTTGGCTTTGATTTGACCATTAAAAATAATGGCATTAACTGGGTAGAAGACAGCGCAATTGCTGTTGATGCGACGGCAAAAAAAGTAACAATGGCGCGCGGAGAGTTAAATTTTGATCGCTTAATTATTGCCCCAGGGGTTGATTTTAATTATGCGCAAATGCCAGACTTGGCGACTAAAATAGCCCAAGAACAAGTGCCACACGCTTGGAAAGCAGGCTGGCAAACAGTTAATTTGCGCAATCAATTACTTGCAATGCCAAATGGTGGCGTGTTTGTGATGCATGTGCCAAGCGCACCCTACCGTTGTCCGCCAGGGCCTTATGAGCGTGCTTGCCAAATTGCTAACTATTTCAAAGCTTATAAACCAAAAAGCAAAGTAATTGTATTAGATGCGAATCCAGAGATCGTGTCTAAAAAAAGCTTGTTTACTAAAGCTTTTAACGAAATGTATGCAGGCATAATCGATTACCGTGCAAGCAGCGCTTTGGTGCGTCTAGATTTAGCCAATAAAACTGTTCATACCGAGTTTGAATCGGTTAAAGCCGATGTGCTTAATATTATTCCACCGCAGTTAGCGGGCAAACCAGCGCAAATGGTGCGCGTTAACAATGAAAAAGTTAACCTTAATAATATTGATAAGCGTTGGTGCGAAGTTGATTTTTTAACTTACGAATCAGTACTTGCACCCAATATCCACATTATTGGCGATAGCGTTTCTGCAGCGCTGCCAAAATCGGCGCATATTGCCACTAGCCAGGCGCATGTTTGTGCCAGTGCCATCGTAGAATTGATGCATCACCGCCCGCCCGACCCAACACCCGTATTCGCCAACACTTGCTATAGCTTTGTAGATGCATCCCTTGCCATGCATGTGGCCAATGTTTATAGATATGACGAAGAAAAAAAAATGATGTTACCTGCAGAAGGCGGCGGCATGTCTCCAAATCCGTCTCAATTAGAAGGCCAACATGCAAGCGCATGGGCAACTAATATTTGGTCTGATGTTCTTACCTAATTCAAGTAATTAAGGCTTTGAATATGTTAGATATTTTAAATACAAAGTTAACTAGCTTATTAAAACTTAGCTTATGCAGTCTGTGCACCTTAAGCTGCACAAGCTTTGCGCAAACGCCTGATAAGCTCAATATCAATTTACCTGCTGGTTTTGAAATAAGTGTTTTTGCTAAAGATTTAAAAGCTCCACGCATGATGGCGTTTGATAAAAATGGAAACCTGTTTGTTAGTTCTAACAGCACCGATCAAGTGTTTATGTTGCCAGACTCCAACAAAGACGGGCTTGCCGAGGCACCTATTCTAATAAGCGATCAATTAAATGCGCCCAATGGCTTGGTGTTTTTGGGTGAAGATTTATTGGTTGCCAATCAAGATGGCGTGGTTAAACTCACTCAAAATAGGGGAAAATGGTCTGCGCCAAACCCCTTTATAAAAAATCTGCCCGATGGCCATCATACGGTTAAAACCATTAAAATTGGGCCAGATCAACATTTGTATATCAATGTAGGGTCAAGCTGCAATGTGTGTGTTGAAGATGATCCGCTACGCGCAACTATTTTGCGCTTCACGCTTGATGGCAAACCAGCAGGCAGCACGAATAATGCAAGTAGAAGTATTGAAAAATCTATTTGGGCAAAAGGTTTACGTAATAGCCAAGGTTTTGATTGGCACCCAAAAACCAATGCCATGTATGCGACTAACAATGGTTCAGATATGCGATCAATGACTAAAAATGCTAAAGTCAATGATGAGATTCCGCCAGAACATATTAATCAAATAGTGGCGAATAAGCACTATGGATGGCCATATTGCTGGGCAGATGTTACAAACCCAATAACCTTGATGCAAGACCCCAATTTTGTAGCCAAGGCCAATTTAGGTGGAGCTGATTTTTGCAAAACGGCCGCACCACCCGCCATTACTGTTACTTCGCATTCTACCCCTATTGGCATTACGTTTTTAGATAAAACCAACTGGCCTGCCGACTATAAAACCGATGCGATTGTGGCGCTGCATGGTTCATGGAATCGTCAACAATTAAGTGGCTACAAGTTAGTGCGCATTAATTTTAAAGACAATAATGCAGCTGAAGTGGTTGATTTTGCAACTGGCTGGCTAAACAATAATCAAGCTTGGGGCAGGCCAGTAGATGTAATCACTGGACCCGATGGTGCGCTTTATGTGAGTGACGATAAGGCTGGGCTTATTTACAAAATAACCCACAAATAACATTTATACCAAATAAGGCAATCATTTAGGTAGCATTTTTAACACAATATTTTGTATTTAATACTAATAATATTAGCTGTAATTAGAAAGGTTTCATATGTTCAAATTCTCACTCACTTCCATAGCGTTATTGCTTAGCTTAACTAACAGCGGTAATGCATTTGCTGACAAAATTGATGGTAATTTTGCTATTCTTATTCCCAATGTGTATTTTCAAAATCCTGTACGCCTACTGCACCCTTATTATGATTACTGGCATTTAAGAGGCCCAGCAACTCAAAAAGCGGCGCAAAAAGTGTTAAATGAGCATTTTGCAAACCCTAAATTTTGTGCAGATAACAAAACGCCCGATGTTGTGTTGTCACTTGAACCGCAATTATTTTTTAACGCGCAAATGAATGTTTTTCATGCGCAAATGACAGCCAAAGTTTATAATTCAGGCATCAGCCCTATTTTAACGATCAAAAGTGAGGCGCAAGAAATTGGCCTTTTGCATAGCACTGCCGATTTTTATATTGATAAAGCCTATTTAAAAGTCATGAATTTAGTTGTTAAAGAATTAGAAAAAGATCCGATTTTTTTATCAGCATTAAACTCAACGCAAAAAACGATTACGAATGATCTCTGCGGCACGTTAAACGTTCTAGCGCCTAATACATTGTTTTTTTAACAATCTCTTATTCAATTAAATAAACTACTCAACTTTAAGGTGTCGCCATGCAAAAAAAATTCTTATTAACAACTTTGCTAAATGTTTTAGTATTTAGCGTTGCAAGTGTTCAAGCGAAACCAGCTTTACCAACCAAAATCACTGGTTTAAAAATGCCAGAATCAGTTATTCAAGCTAAAAATGGTCAGATATATGTTTCAGAAATTGGTGAGTTTGGTAAAGATGGCGATGGGCAGATTAGTGTGATCGATAAAAAAGGCAATATAAGCGTTTTTGCCAAAGGCATGGATGACCCAAAAGGTTTAGCTATTATTGGTGACAAGTTATATGTGGCGGATAAAAACCGTGTTTTAGAAGTTACAAAAGATGGTACCTGGCAGGTTTATGGGGCGCAAATGGCTTTTCCTGGCACGCCTGTTTTTTTAAATGATTTGGTTGCAGATAAACAAAGCAATTTATATGTAAGTGATAGTGGCGATTTAAAATCAGGCGGTCAAATTTATAAAATCGATAAAAATGGCGTGGTGACTTTAGTGGTGGATAGCAAAAACACTGATATTTTAGCGCCAAATGGTTTGCTGGCTGAAGGCCGTAATCAATTGCTAGAAGTAGATTTTGAATCGGGTATTTTGTATCGCGTTAATTTAAGCACAGGTGCAACGACAAAAATGGCTACTGGCTTTAATGGTGGTGACGGTATTGTAAAAACCAAAGCGGGCAAAATCATTATTAGCGATTGGAAAACTGGCGTGATTTATGAGCTGGTGGCTGGCAAAGCACGTGTGATTAAAGATGGCTACAAAGCCGCAGCTGATATTGCGTTGATGAATGACGGCACAACCTTGATGGTGCCAGACATGAAAGCAGGCGAGCTTGATTTTATTGATATTAAGTAACTTAAAAAACGTTTAACATGTCAATAAATAACATTCGCACAACCGCGCTTAACTGGTTGTGCGAATCTGACGCCAACGCCAAAAGTGTTGGCGTTATTGCGTTTAGCGCGCAATTTTTAAGCATATGCCCTGCAATCCTCATAGATATTGCCTCGCAGAGCATATCAAGTTGTTCGTCAAAAAATGAAGCGTTTAACTTAAATCCAAAAAACGAAATACCTGGCCGCCCGCAACACCCAATTTTAGTGCCGCCACTAACGCTACCCAAACGCTCTATGCGCACAGTTGAAGGCCGCGCAGCACTTATTCACGCATTAGCACATATTGAATTTAACGCCATTAATTTAGCCCTTGATGCGATTTGGCGATTTGACAATATGCCTGACAATTACTATACCGATTGGCTAAAAGTAGCTGGGGAAGAAGCAAAACATTTTTCGCTACTTGATATGCATTTACAAACGCTGGGATTCAAGTACGGCGATTTTGCAGGCCATGACAGCTTATGGGAAATGGTCGATCGAACCAAGGCTTGCGTGTTGGCTAGAATGGCGTTAGTGCCTCGCACCATGGAGGCACGCGGGCTGGACGCCCTGCCTGCGCTACGGGCAAAACTCGCACAAGCGGGTGATTTAAAAGCAGCTGAGATTTTAGATATTACGCTACAAGATGAAATTGGCCATGTAGCCATTGGTAACCATTGGTTTAACTGGCTTTGTAATGAGCGAAAATTAGAACCGATTGCTACATTTATGCGAATATGCAAACAATACAGTGCGCCAACTTTAAAACCGCCGTTTAACTTAGAAGCCAGAAAATCAGCTGGTTTTACTAATGCGGAATTGGCTTTACTTTGAGCTCTTTAAAATTACTGCATTCCATTACATGCCTGATCAGGCTTGAGTTTACGTGACAATAGTTTTAGGAAATTTATTTTCTATAATCTCAACATCAAACTTTGAGTTATAGCTGCCAAAAAATCGCTTTGTCTGCGTAATTATTTTCTTTGAAGCCTTATGTACACTCTGGATTGATCGCTCTGCTACCACATAATGGTGGAAAAAGAGGCCACGTAGCGATTAAAAAAGCTTAGTCAAAAAGAATTTAATTCATATCAAATCTTTGCTAGTTAAGCAGAAAGTAAGTTAATCACGCCATCTAAACCACTAAAATTCAATGAATAAGTGGCCTGCTCTTGCACAATTGGCTTCGCATGATAAGCCACGCCTACATCTGCCGCTGCCATCATTTTTAAATCGTTTGCGCCGTCACCAATTGCGATTGTTTGATTGGGTTTAAGCCCTAATAAATCGCGCGTTTTAATCAACTCATCGGCCTTACGCTTTGCATCCACAATATCACCCAAAATCTGGCCTGTTAATTCGCCTTCAATAATTTCTAGCGTGTTGGATACCGCATAATCTAAACCCAATATTTTTTGCACATGATTAGCAAAAAAACTAAAGCCGCCAGAAACTACCATGGTTTTAATGTTGTGCGCTTTGCACGCGGCTGTCCATTCAACCGCGCCTGGGTTTAATTGCAGGCGCTCATCAATCACACGTGCTAAAGCCGCCTCGGGCAAGCCTTTTAACAATGCTACACGTTGCTTTAAACTACTGGCAAAATCGATATCACCGCGCATGGATGCTTCAGTAATTTTTGATACTTGCGGTTTGATTTGCATCATGTCGGCAATTTCATCGATGCATTCTATTGAGATTAAAGTTGAATCCATATCCATTACGCAAAGCCCAAACTGGCTTAGGCGCTGCGCATCGGGCACCAGTGCGCAATCCATTTTTTGCTCAATGCAAAATTGTTTTACCGCTGTAATATCTGCCGAATGTACTGGTAGATAATAGGCATATTGTGCAATTTGCATAAATTGCGTGTTAACACCCAATAATTGATGAATATGGCCTAGATGACTTTCTGAGATTGCCTTACCTTGTAAAACTAAGCGCATATAAAACCCAAAAAATATTAAACTAAAAACCAAATTATACCAGCACGTTTTTATATGCTTTGCACGTACTTAAACATTTGCAAACGGTTACAAATTATGACAAATGTTGACTTTGTAATTTCACACTTGAATGCTATTATTTTTGCAAATTATAAAGAAAGTCACAATTGAAATCTGCTACCAAAGAAATCGCGACAAAATCCCCTAATTTAGCATGGCTTAACTTACCAAATCTACCAGCACCTTTAAAAGCGTTATTTGCTGGCTATCTGCTGGTGGTGGGCATAGGTTTACTGATGGCTGGTTTACAAATTATGTTAACCCATGGCATGGCAGATGGCAAAGTGGGTTTATCTAAAAACGATATTGTGTATAGCTATTATGGCGACCGCACGCATAGCAAATTAGAAAGCATGTTAAACGGCCAAATGAAAGCCATGGCGCCAGATCCAGTACGCGCTGATATTATTAAGTGGGTGCATAAAGGCGCACCAAAAGCTGATTGGGATGCGCACTTTAAAGGCGTTTTTGCGCAACATTGCGTAAGCTGCCACTCAGTTGTGCCCAATATTCCTAATTTTAAAAACTTTGAAGAAGTGCAAAAAGTGGCCGCCACTGCAGAGGGCGAAAGCATACAAAACTTAACCCGCGTTTCCCATATTCACTTGTTTGGAATTAGCTTTATCTTCTTTTTTATTGGCCTAATTTTTAGCTTTGCGGTTAATGTGCCTAAAAAATGGAAGATTCTAGCCATCGCTTTTCCGTTTGGTTTTTTGATTATCGATATACTTTCTTGGTGGCTAACCAAACTAAATCCAGGTTTTGCATGGTTAACAATCATCGGCGGTATTGGTTATAGCGTGGCATCTACATTTATGTGGGTTACCAGCATGTATCAAATGCTGATCATGTCGCGTAACGGCAAAGTGTATGGCAATGCGTGGGAAAAGGATTTATAACAGGATTTATAGTACCATTTGATCAAAGCAGTCATTGCGAGGGCTAAGCCCGTGGCAATCCATAACAGCGTTAATGGATGCCAAGTAAAAACAAGTTATTTTACTGCAGCAGTAATCACCACTTCGACTTTGTAATCTGGGTTCGCCAGCTTGGCATTTACTGTTGCACGCGGCGGTGCACTGCCTTTAATATCCGCAACCCATTCATCCCAAACCATATTCATGCCCGCATAATCGGCTAAATCGTTCAAATAAATATGCGCCATTAGTATGCGTGATTTTTCAGAATTAGCTTCTGCTAGCAGGGTATCAATCATGCTTAATACTTCGCGCATTTGGCCAACAATATCTAAGCTTAAATCATTAGCCACCTGCCCTGCCAAATAAGCCACATTATTAAAAACCGCCATATCAGAATAGCGGTTTTCAACATTAAATCGTGCAATATCCATAGATAATTTAGGCTTTTAAACTTTTAAATTTTCAAACTAGCCACATCATCAACAACCACTGCAAATATATCGCGTACAGCCGCCAGTGCGGCTTCGTGCATGGTTTGCGCGTCGATCACTTTATTATTTGCGCCAATTAAGCTGCGAGTAGCGCAAGCGCTGGCTACCACGGCAGGCTTAAAGCCTAAATTAAATGCACCGCGCGCGGTTGAATTAATGCAAACGTGAGTCATAAAACCAGCCAACACCACGTTTTCTATGCCTAAGGCTTTAAGTTTGGCTTCTAAATCGGTTGCAATAAAGGCGTTTGGATAATTTTTAATAATGACATCTTCACCATTTTTTGGCGCTACCTCAGTTGAGATCGCGCCGATTTCGGCAGTAATATCATATGGACTACCCACGCCTGCATCGTGTTGAATATGGATAATTGGCACATTTAAATCACGTGCCATCTCTAGCAATTTTTTGGCTTCTAATATCGCAGGCTCAATATTGGTTAATTGCATTACCCCGTGGCGATAGGTATTTTGACAATCCACCATGATCAAGGCCGAATCTTTAAGCCCTGCATAATCAAATCCCATGCCTGTTACTTCGCGTAATGTTTGTGAAGCTTGTGCCATTTTAAATCTCCGTTATTGTTAAAGTCTGATTATTAAGTTTGTTTGTTAAATTTATTGGTTAAAAATATATTTTAGCCATTGATATTGGCTAGATTGTTTTAACTAGCAAGTCAGCGGTTTTTGCGCGAAAATAGCACATTCACCAAAAAACATAATTGATCACTTTAAAATGAATCTACACGAATATCAAGCCAAACAATTATTAAAAAAATACGCGATACCAACGCCAGATGGCGATGTGGCTAATAGCGCAGCAGGCGCAGTTGCTGTGGCCCGCACGCTTAAATCTAGCCAATTTGTAGTAAAAGCGCAAATACATGCGGGCGGGCGTGGCAAGGCTGGTGGCGTTAAATTGCTAGATTCTTTAACCGCGGTTGAAGAATATGCAAAATCGCTACTAGGCAAACATTTAATTACTTATCAAAATGCGCCAGATGGCCAAATAGCGAGCCAAGTATTGGTAGAAGAAACCTTGCCAATTGCGCGCGAATTGTATTTATCAATGTTGGTAGATCGCTCACTTGAGCGCGTTGTGGTGGTGGCGTCACTTGCTGGTGGCATGGATATTGAAGAAATTGCAGCTAGTCACCCTGAGCAGATTTTGCAAGAAATTTGCGATCAATTAACGGGCTTAATGGATTATCAGGCTCGCAATTTAGCTTTTAAGATGGATTTAAAACAAGATCAAATTGCCGCATTTAGCAAAATGCTAAAAAGTTGCTATCAATTATTTATTGAAAACGATTTGGCTTTGCTAGAAATTAACCCGTTAGTGGTGACGAATGAGGGAAAAATAGTCGCGCTAGATTGCAAAATAAGTGTGGATGACAACGCACTATATCGCCAAAAAGCCATGAGCGAATTACGCGATTGGAGCCAAGAAGATGCTAAAGAAGCCACCGCACACGAGGCTGGATTAAACTACATTGCGCTAAACGGCAATATTGGCTGCATGGTTAATGGCGCAGGATTAGCCATGGCAACAATGGATTTGATTAAATTACACGGTGGCATGCCAGCCAACTTTTTAGATGT
This sequence comes from Methylotenera sp., assembly GCA_043759515.1. GTDB lineage: Bacteria > Pseudomonadota > Gammaproteobacteria > Burkholderiales > Methylophilaceae > Methylotenera_A. Next base: position 30,269 of record JAYVLK010000014.1, on the reverse strand, counting down.
GGGCGGAGGGGCTACGGCTGAAACCGTAACCAAAGCCTTTAAGATTATTTTGGCTGACAACAATGTAAAAGCCATATTGGTAAATATTTTTGGCGGTATTATGCGTTGCGATATTATTGCACTTGGCATAATTAGCGCCGTTAAAGAAGTAGGTATGACCATTCCTGTGGTGGTGCGTTTAGAGGGCACTAATGTTGAATTGGGCAAGCAAATGTTGATTGAAAGTGGCTTAAATATTATTTCTGCTAAAGATTTGACCGACGCGGCCAAACAAGCTGTGCAATCTGTCATTATTAATGCAGACAAAAATCAACCAATAAGTAAAACTTTGCAAGAGAGCGTGTAATGTCAATATTAGTTAACAAAAATACCCGCGTTTTGTGCCAAGGTTTTACTGGCAAGCAAGGCACTTTTCACTCAGAACAAGCGCTGGCTTATGGCACGCAAATGGTAGGTGGGGTAACCCCTGGCAAAGGTGGGCAAATGCATCTTAATTTGCCAGTGTTTAATACCATGCGCGAAGCGGTTAACGAAACTGCTGCAACGGCCAGCGTTATATACGTGCCACCAGCTTATGCGGCAGATTCGATCATGGAAGCGGCCGATGCGGGCATAGCGTTGATCGTGTGTATCACTGAAGGCATACCAGTGTTGGATATGCTTAATGTTAAAGCCGCACTCAATATAAAAGCGGCTTTAAAAGCTAACGGCGTCAAATTAATTGGCCCCAATTGCCCAGGTATTATCACGCCAGACGAGTGCAAAATTGGCATTATGCCTGGCAGCATTCACTTGCGTGGGCGTGTGGGCGTAGTTTCGCGCTCTGGCACGCTCACTTACGAGGCGGTGCACCAAACTACACGCTTAGGGCTTGGTCAAACCACCTGCGTTGGTATTGGGGGCGACCCGATCAAAGGCCTAAACTTTATTGAATGCTTAACCTTATTTGAGGCTGACCCTGAAACGCATGCCATTATTATGGTGGGCGAAATTGGTGGCAATGATGAAGAAGAAGCCGCAGACTTTATTAAGCATCACGTAACCAAGCCAGTAGCAGCCTACATTGCAGGCTTAACTGCCCCAGCGGGCAAGCGTATGGGGCATGCAGGGGCGATTATTTCGGGTGGTAGTGGGCGGGCGATAGATAAAATCGATGCGTTAGAAAGTGCTGGTTGTGTCATTGCGCACTCCCCTGCTGGATTGGGTGAAGCGGTTTTTAAAGCCATGCAACGTCAAAGCGCGACTGTTTAAAGTTCTTCATCTAGTGTTAATTTTTGAATGATTGATAAAATTAATAAAGGCATTTTTTTGAAAAAAATATTTGTGATATTTAGTTTAAGTTTTAGCCTAGCTTGCCTAAGCTTTGCGCCAGCTTGTTTGGCACAAGATATTGATTACTTGCTTACAGCCTCATCTAAAGGCGATTTAGCCAGCGTAAACGCCATGTTAGAAAGTGGCGCAAATGTGAATATTAAAGACGAAAATGATATTACTGCGCTTATGTATGCAGCACGCAAAAACCGTGCAGATGTCGCTACCGTATTGATTAGTAAAGGCGCAGATATTAACGCCAAAGACAAAGGTGGCTGGACACCGTTAATGTTTGCGGCCAAAAAGAATCATGTAGAAACGGTAAAAGTGTTGCTTGAAAAAGGCGCAGACCCAAAAATTAGAGATGCAAGTGGCTGGAGCGCATTTGGCATGGCAGCAACATCTGGTTATGCAGAATCTGTAAAATTAATGCTTAAACATGGTGTGGATGCAAACACCAAAGCCGATGATGGCAAAACCGCTTTAATGTACGCCGCAAAAAGTGGCGATGTGCCCACCATTACCGCCCTTATTACCCAAGGCGCACAAGCTAATTTACAAGATAGACTAGGCGGCACCGCGTTAATGTACGCCGCACGTGAAGGCCACGCACCTGCTATTGATTACATGTTAATAGCAGGTGCGGACGCTAACTTGCAAGATCAATCACGTTGGACGGCGCTAACTTGGGCGGTTAAAAAATCACAAATTAATGCGGCAAAAGCGCTTATTAACAAAGGTGCAAATGTAAATCATGAAGACTCTGAAGGCACGCCTTTATTACAAGTTGCGGTTGATACGAATTCTGAAGAATTGGTAAAACTACTGCTTGAAAACAAAGCTAACGTAAAAGCGCGCGATCAATATGGTTTAACGGCTTATGTATATGCGCTAAAAAAAGGTAATGCTGAGATCATTAAATTAATAAAAGCGGCTGGCGGCAAATACTAAAAACTTGCTAATGAAACATTCAATAAAAATAGCCTTAGCGCAAATCAATTGTCACGTGGGCGATATAAAAGGCAATGCGGACAAAATAATTGAATATGCGGTTAAAGCGCACCAGCAAGGCGCTAGTATGGTGATTACGCCAGAGCTGGCATTATGCGGATACCCACCAGAAGATCTATTATTTCGCGATGATTTTAACGCGTGTTGCGATAAAGAGCTTAATCGTATTGCGCGTTCAATTCCTGCAATCACCTTAGTGATTGGCCATCCGCAAAAAATAAATGACAAGCTTTTTAACGCTGCATCAGTTATTCAAAACAACTTATTAACGGCCAGTTATTTTAAGCAATCTTTGCCCAATTACAGCGTTTTTGATGAAGAACGCTATTTTGAAATGGGCACCGAAGCATTAGTTTTTGAACACGCAGGTACCAAATTTGGTGTGTTAATTTGTGCAGATGGCTGGAGTGAACAACCTGCAATGCTGGCCAAACAAGCGGGGGCAGAAGTTTTACTTTTCTTAAATGCTTCACCCTATCACATCGATAAATTAGCCACGCGCGTGGATATTTTTGCTAAACGTGCGGTTGAAACTTGTTGCAGCTTAATTTATGTGAATATGGTAGGCGGCCAAGATGAATTGGTTTTTGATGGCGCTTCTTTTGTGCTTAATAGCGATGGCCAAATCACACATCAGTTTGATAGCTATTATGAAGATTTGTACTTAGTTAATTTAGTTGATAATCAGCCAATTAGCCCTTCAATTGTACAAGTATTAAGCATGGAAGCCTCAGTTTATAACGCACTTAAATTGGGTTTACGCGATTACGTGAATAAAAACAATTTCCCTAGTGTTGTATTAGGTTTATCAGGCGGTGTAGATTCCGCATTAACACTAGCCATAGCCGTAGATGCTTTAGGGGCAGAACGGGTAAAAGTGGTACTCATGTCATCCGAATTTACAGCCAATATAAGCGTAGAAGATGCGCTTGAAATGGCTAGTTTATTAAATGTACAAAGTAGCCAAATCCCCATTAAAGATTTGTATGATTTATATTGCCAAACACTAAAACCCACTTTTGGCGATTTGCCATTTGATAGCACAGAAGAAAACTTACAAGCGCGCATTCGCGGCATGTTGTTAATGGCCATGAGCAATAAATTTGGTAGCATTGTACTAACCACTGGCAATAAATCAGAAATGGCCGTGGGCTACAGCACGCTTTATGGCGATATGGCTGGCGGCTTTTCACTCCTCAAAGATGTGCCAAAAACGCTGGTGTATAAGCTATGCCGTTACCGCAATGCCATATCCAATGTGATTCCACAACGCATATTAAGCCGCGCCCCAAGTGCCGAATTACGTGCCGACCAGACTGATCAAGACAGTTTGCCGCCTTACGAAATACTAGACCCAATTATGCAAGCTTACGTAGAAGATGATTTAAGCCGAGATGCGATTGTGCAATTGGGTTTTAGCCAAAAAGATGTAAACCGCGTGACCAATTTAATTGATAAAAACGAATATAAACGCCGCCAAGCAGCCGTAGGCGTTAGAATTACACAACGCGGCTTTGGTAAAGATAGACGTTACCCGACTACATGTAAATTAGCGTTTGATTAGTGACAAGATAGCATTAAAATAATAGAAGTCTTGCAGCAATTGTTTGAAAATGTTCCAGCCTATATTGATTAAGAAAATGGAAAACTAAGATGAAAAAAATCGAAGCAGTGATCAAACCATTTAAATTAGACGAAGTGCGCGAAGCCTTATCAGAATTAGGCGTAAACGGCTTAACCGTAACCGAGGTAAAAGGCTTCGGCCGCCAAAAAGGACATACCGAGCTGTATCGCGGGGCTGAATACGTAGTAGATTTTTTGCCAAAAATTAAAATAGAACTAGTGTTAACCGATGAAATGGTAGAACCCGCAATGGAAGCGATTATTAAAGCGGCTCATACGGGTAAGATTGGTGATGGTAAGATTTTTGTGAGCAGTGTTGAGCAGGTGGTTAGGATTAGAACGGGTGAAACGGGTGAGAGTGCGGTTTAATCGTGTCTAACCCCATTTTTATAAATTTCAGATTTTAATCAGACAATTCAAACTATGGTAAGGCCAACATCTTGCCAAAAAAATGAGCTTTACTTTGCATTACCATTTTGAGGATATAAATTTGGACGCCATAGTTAAAGAGCTTTCAAAACCAATTTGGTGGATTAGCGTGGTATTTGCAGGAATTGTAATCAACTTACTTTCTGCCTACATAAAATCTCAGATTGATAAAACATTTATTGGTACATTGTCATGGTGGAGAGAGAAATCGACAGAGCGCCAAAAACAATGGGTACTGAGAATTGACGCAATCATCTCAAATAAAGAAATACAAGCTGACGAAATGCACCGCGAAATTGTGCAACGATTGCAGTCAATTACCCTAATGTTAATAGCGATAATTTTATTGATTTTTTCACTAAACATCTCTGATAAAGATACACAACTATTACCCTTCGCATCGTTAATTTTACTTGGGATTTCTGCATTAGCATTCTTTGAATCTGCCCTTGCATTATTTGAAGCATCCACTACAAGCAGTGTATTAGAAGTTGCGCAAAAAAAATTAAACTATTTATCAATCAAGCAAGTGTAGCCTCGATGCAACGAAGTGAAATAGAGGGAAATTAAGTCAAATGCCCTCGATTACGTTGCACTACATCGAGGCTACTACTTTCGGCGTATGCAAATCAATGGGTCGGACTCGGACTCCTTTGATCGCAAAAATCCAGCAAGCGTAGCTTTGATGAAATGAAATGGAATCAAGGGAAATATCGTAGTGGTTAAATGCCTTTGATTACGTTTCTCTGCAAGCCAATATCAACGCGGATTAAAGTGCGTCTTATTTTTATTATTTGTCTTTAAATACGCTTCTAACGTAATCCAAATCTTCCTGCGTATCTACCCCACTTGCAGGTGCGTTTTCAGTGATAACTACGCCGACTTTATAGCCGTGATGCAATACTCGTAATTGTTCTAAACTCTCAATTTGTTCAAGTTCTGTTACCGCTAATTGCGCGTATTCTTTTAGAAATCCTACACGATAAGCATAAATACCAATGTGTCGATGCGCTTGTATATTGGCTTTATACGCATCATCGCGCGGATAAGGAATGGGCGCGCGGCTAAAGTATAATGCGTTGCCAATTGCGTTGATCACCACTTTAACCACATTCGGGTTAATTATATTGGCTTCATCATGTATCGCGTGGCAGGCGGTGGCCATTACGGCGTCTTGACTTGTAGCCAAATGTTTAGCGACAAGATTGATTAATTCTGGGTCAATTAACGGCTCATCGCCTTGCACATTAACAACTATATCATCATCATGCCAGCCTAGTTGCGTGGCTACTTCGGCAATTCTATCGGTGCCAGATGCATGATCAACGCGCGTCATCACTGCATTAAAATTATGCGCTTTAGCAACTGCAATAATTGGTTCAAAATCGGTTGCAATGACAATTTCACTGGCACCGCTTTTTGCAACCTGCTCTGCAACCCGCACCACCATTGGCTTACCAGCAATGTCTAACAAGGGCTTGCCAGGCAACCTGGTGCTAGCATAGCGTGCAGGAATCACTACTTTAAACATGGTTTACTTCTTTAAACACGTTACAAGCCGACGCAACCATGATTAATCTATTTGTTCATCTGGATCAAGTTTGCGCGCTTCGTCTTGCAACATCACCGGAATACCGTCTTTAATTGGGTAAGCTAGACGTGCTGATTTTGAAATAAGCTCGTTGGTTTTTTTGTTAAAAATGAGCGGCCCTTTGGTCACTGGGCAAACTAAAATAGTTAGTAATTTTGAATTCATATTTAATCCTTTAACTTGCTTTTACTTTAATTAATCTTGTTTAAAATCAACGGCATTAAGCTTGCATCAATTTGCGCATCTACTGGCAAAACCCAATAATGTGCCTTTGCATGGGGTTTGCATTTAACCGCATCTTTTTCAGTCATCACCAACACATCGCCGTCAAAATTTTCTAATTCTTGCTGCGAATAAACATGATGGTCTTCAAAACTAGAGCCTGAAAATGTCATGCCCATTTTTTGCAAATGTTCAAAAAAACGTTGCGGATTACCAATGCCAGCAATGGCTTGAACGCTTTTACCTTTAAAATATTGCGCGCTTGCTTTTAAATTTGGGGTGATTAGATTATAAAATTGATCTCCAATTAGTTGCATTGAAAAACTCTTGGGTAAAGCATCCAAATGATCAGTAATCTCAGTATTTTGATTCGACAGCGTATTTTTAATAATAGCGTCTACCGTGTTCAAACGGCTTAAAGGTTCTCTTAATTGGCCAGCGGGTAATAAGAGTGCGTTGTGAAAATATTGGCTATCTACCACTGCAATCTCTATATCACGTTTTAAGCGGTAATGCTGTAAACCATCATCACTCACAATAACGTTACACTCTGGATATGCTTTGAGTAACTCTAAGCCAACATGCACACGATCTGCACCTACCATAAATGGACAATTACAACGATTTGCAATTAATACTGGCTCGTCACCCACTTCAATTGGGTTGCTGTTGGCTGTAACAAATGTGGGGCGCTTAGCTATGCCACCATAACCGCGACTGATAACAGCTGGTTTGTAACCTTGGCTAGTTAGCTGCTCAACTAGCCAAATAACTACAGGCGTTTTGCCGCTTCCACCAACGTTAATATTGCCAACAATGATCACTGGCACAGGTAGCGCATAAGATTTCAAAATTTGCACTTTGTAAGCCCAACGCCTAATGCTTGTTATCATCCAAAATAACCATGATAGTGGAATCAATAAGAAATAAAACAGCGCATTTTTTTTGCGCCAGGCATTCTTGATTTTTGTGAATGTAATATTGCTCATAAAATTGATTATTTAATTTTATTCGTGGCTAGTCATTTTAAGCTTGATTAATTTAAACTTGATCAATTCAAGTCAAATTCTTTTTGATAAAGCTTAGTGTAATAGCCGTTCAATTTAAGCAATTCATCATGGCTGCCAGTTTCAATAATCTCACCATCATCCATCACCAATATTCTATCGGCATTTTCAATCGTGCTTAATCGGTGCGCAATCACCATGCTGGTTCGACCAATCATCAAGGTATCAAGCGCTGCTTGCACGTGTTGTTCCGATTGCGTATCTAGCGCGCTGGTGGCTTCGTCTAGCAATAAAATTGGCGCATCTTTTAAAATAGCGCGCGCAATGGCAATGCGTTGGCGCTGCCCACCTGATAAACGCACGCCTCTGTCGCCAATTGTGTTTTGCAAGCCTTCTGGTAATTGTGAAATAAAATCCCAGGCATTGGCGGCTTTTGCAGCGTTGATGACATCTTCTTGCGTTGCATTTTTATGCGCACCATAGGCAATATTATTAAAAATAGTGTCATTAAATAAAATAATATCTTGGCTAACGAGTGAAAATTGCGCGCGCAAATTTGTCAATTTAAGCGAACGTATATCCACACCATCAAGCAAAATTAAACCCTGTTGCAGCTCATAAAAGCGCGGCAGTAAATTCATGAGTGACGTTTTTCCGCCGCCTGAACGGCCTACAAGAGCTATTTTTTCGCCAGGTTTAATAGTAAAACTTATATTATTTAAAGCTGGTTTATTGGTATTGTCATATCTAAGAGTAACGTTTTTAAAGGTTAATTCGCCAGTTGCGTGCGCTGTAACTTGCTCACCATCGTCAATTTCAGTTGGCGTATCGATTACCTCAAACACACTTTGCGCGGCGGCTAAACCTATTTGAAAATCTTCAGTGGCTGAGGCGATGTGTTTAATTGGCGCAATTAACATCAATAGCGCACCAATAAAAGCGGCAAATTCGCCCACACTAAATCGGCCAAGTGCGTAGTAAACAACCAGTGCTAATGCAAGGGCAGCTAGTAATTCGACCACCAAACTGTTTGAGCTACCAATTCGGGTTAGGCGTAATTCTAAATCGCGATTTTTGTTAACCACTGTGCCAAAGCGTTCATTTTCGTAAGTTTGGCCGCCAAATATTTTTACGATTCGTTGACCAGAAACGGCTTCTTCGGCCACTTTTGTCATTTCACCCACGGCCTGTTGTACGCGCTTAGCATTAGTACGTAATTTGGGGGTCATTTTTTTAAGATAAAGCGCCATTAGTGGTGTAACGGTTGCAAAAACTAAGGTAAGTCGCCAATCTAAATACAACATATAGCCTAACAAACCGATGACAGTTAACACGTCTCGCACTACATTCATGGCAGAACGGGTGACGATAATTGACAGGCGTTCTACGTCATAAGTGAGCTTTGAAACCAGCACGCCTGTTGAACTGGCATCAAATAGATTGACCGAAACGCGCATCAAATTTGAAAAAGCCTCAATACGCAATTGCGCGACCACACGGCGCGCAACAACGCGTAAGCTGTAAGTGGATGCAAAACCAGCCAAGCCTCTAAATGCCATTAATGCAAATAACATTAAAGGTAAAAGTGCAGTTTTATTGGCCGATTGATTGGAGAAACCTTCGTCTGTTAATTGCTTGATTAAGGCTAAAAAAGCGGTATTGCTGGCAGAAAGCAGCGCAATTGCGATTAAAGTAATAATGAAATAGGTTTTATGTTGCCAAGCATAGCGAAACAAGCGCAAGTAAAGCACTTTTGCATTACTCACATGCGGGTGTTTTTCTTTTTTTCGTTCGCTATTTGACATTTTTTAAACGGTTAAATTAAAGCCAAATTGAATAAAAATAGCCCAATATCTGGGCTAAATGTTAAATAAAAATAAAAGGTTTTGGCAGGCAATTAACTAGAAATTAAAAAACAGATCGTTAAAATTTTTAATTAAACTGCCAAAGTTTTATGAACCGCTTGCTGATTGTGTAGCAAACGTAATATGCGTGAAATTAGCTTGGCGTGACGCTTCCATTACATTAATAACCGATTGATGCGTCGATTTTGCATCTGCATTAATCACAATAGTTGGATCTTTTCCATCGCCTGCTGCTTTTACGAGCGCACTAGCAATTGATGCAACATCGCCATTGGCCACTTCTACACTATTGACTAAATACCTGCCCGATGCGTCGACTTCTACCGTGACAACTAGCGGCTTATCTTGCGGAGTATTGGCTTGTGCAGTGGGTAAATTGATCTTTAATTCATTAGTACGCGCAAAAGTAGCGCTAACGATCAAAAATATAATAATTACCAATAAAACATCGATCAACGGTACTAAGTTAATTTCTAATTCTTCTGTGTGTCTACCGCGTTGAAAATTCATGTTATTTGCGCTCACCGTGCATAATTTCAACTAATTTAATGGCTTGCTGTTCCATGTCTACCAATAAGCCATCTACTTTAGCGCGAAAATATCGGTAAGCGATCATGGCAGGCACAGCCACTACAATACCAGCAGCAGTGTTGTAAAGCGCCACAGAAATACCGCGGGCAAATTGTGCAACATCATGGCCACTACTGGTGAATGATCCGAACAATTCAACCATACCAATAACTGTGCCAAGCAAGCCCAGTAAAGGCGATACAGTTGCAATAGTGCCTAGTGTTGGTAAATAACGCTCCAATTTATGCGCAACTGATCGGCCCGTTTCTTCAATGGCTTCTTTGGTGATTTCGCGTGAATTTTTGCTGTTTCCTAGAGCGCTGGCAAATACTTCGCCTAAAAGCGAGTGATTTTCAAGTTTGGTTAAAGTGTCTTTAGTGATGCCGCCTTGGCCTAGCCATTTTTGTACTTCTGGTAGCAGTTTTTGTGGTGTAACAACATCAGTACGCAATGCCCAAGCGCGTTCACCAATAATTGCAAGTGCGATGATTGACGCAATGATTAACGGCCAGATTGGCCAACCAGCAGCCAGAATAATTTCCCACACGGTCACTCTCCCTAATCAACAAATCTTAATTTAACACTTAATTAAAAAACTATTGCCACTTTAGCGTTAAGCGCGCATTTGGGCAAGTTAGTGTTAGTTAATATTAGTTTGATTATAATCATCATGCCAATATTTTGGCCGAGTTTGCCGCCAAGCTTGCGCTTTTATAGTGTTGTCGTGTGTAAATTTAAATATCACAGCGCCATGATAATCAGAGCGATAATTCTTTGAAACGCTATGATGCAAGCTGTTATTTTGGTGTAGCGCTTCAATAGCAAGCTTAGGATGCTTAAAACGATTTAAATAACCAACGCTAAAAACCGTGTGTTTTGCATCCACCGCCCGAATAAAATCAAGTGTTGATGAGGTTTTGCTGCCATGATGTGGCGCTGTTAATACATCGCTTTTTAATAAGGTTTGTTGGGCAGACTCGCTATCATTAGAATCAGTCATTAAAGCTGTATTTTGATAGGCTCTCAACAGCTCTCTTTCAGCTTGCTTTTCAATATCCCCCGTTAACAAAATACTGCCGTGTTGACTAGTAACTTTGACCACGCAGCTTCTATTATTGTCACTTAAAGATTGATCTTGATAGCTAGCTAAACTTGGGTAAAGCACATCAAAATTTACGCCGTCCCACTGCCAATGCTGGCCCGCAACGCATTGCATTGTTTTAAACGCAGGTTTAGTTTGCGCTTTAATTTTCATTAAATCAGCTGTAATTTCTGAACTATTAAATGATGTTGATAACCATGAAACAGGCATTTGAGCTAGTACAGATGCCGCACCACCACTATGATCTGCATCATTATGGCTCACCATGAAACCATCTAATTTTCTAATGCCCTCTCCACGCAAATATGGAATAATAATACGATTCCCCGCGTCATTTTGGGTGGACAAACGGCTGCCAGCATCGTACAAAAAAGCATGGTTGGCGGTTTTTATCACAACGCTTAAGCCTTGGCCCACATCTAATACGCTTGCCTGCATCTCATTATTTAATAACTGTTGCGGTTTGGCTAGAAATAGTGGAACTAATATAAGCAACCCCAACCAGCGTTGCGGAAAACCCCGTGGTAAAAGTAGCCACAATACGCCAAAACTAGCTAAAATAATCGCCCAAACAGAAGGTGCGGCTTGTTGCCATACGGCCAAAGATAGGTTTGCTAACCAGTTCAAGCCAATCATGCTGATTTCTAATACCCAGTGAGAGACAAGCAAAATAAAATCTAGCGGTATTAAACCACCTAAAATACTTAACGGCACAACGATTAAACTGATAATCGGGATGGCTATTGCGTTTGCTATGGGGGAAACAAGTGATGTTTGACCAAATAGCGCGATTAAAAAAGGCAATAATCCAATGGTGATCGCCCACTGCGTATTAACAGCTTCAAGCAACCAATGTTGTGTTTTTAACCTGCCAACAGAAACATATGCAATAAGCGCCACTGCGCTAAACGACAGCCAAAATCCTGGGGCGATAACTGCCCAAGGATCAATTAGCACCACAACGATCACTGCAATTGCAAGGGCGCGAGAAATGGCCAAATGACGCCCTAAAAATAAACTTAACGCAAAAGTAGCCAACATGATTAATGTGCGCTGCGTGGGCACCGACATACCAGCTAACAGCGCATATGAACAAGCAATCGTTAACCCAGCAAATGTAGCCGCATAACGAGTAGGCATGCGTAATACCAAACTAGGGTATCGCCGCCAACCAAAAGAGACTATTCCAAAAGCCAAGCCTGCCAGCATGGTGATATGCAAGCCAGAAATACTCATTAAGTGATTGGTGCCCGTGTTTAAATACACAGTCCAAATGTCGCGATTTATTTGGCTATCATCGCCTACAACCAAAGCGCGAATCACGCCTGCGTATGGCTTATTCATGAGAGTTTGGCTAATTTTATTACCGATTTTCTCACGTACTTTTTCAACCATATAAGCTGGTTGCCATACAAAATCACTTAATTTTTTATAACCACTTTTTGCATGTATATTGCCTGTGGCACGAATATTTTCGCTCAGCGCCCATGCTTCAAAATCATAACCGTGCGGGTTGTAAGTGCTGTGCGGGCGTTTAAGGCGCACGTTAAATTGCCAACGCTGACCTACACTAAACTGGCTTGCTAGATTTGACTTATTGGTCGCGTTTGAAAATAGACTGTTTGATGCAATATTATTGTGATTAATCTTTCGATCAGTCTCGCGATAAAAATTAAGAGAAATATGACGTGGCACATGTGGTTGCGCGCTTATTAACAGTTTGTTTGCTAAAATTGAATCATCAGAAAAAACCTTTTCAACATCAAACCCAAAACGTTCTCCACGCTCGTTAATCTCTGGCAATGTAGCGATTACGCCGATTATTTTGATGTTTTTTTGTTGCCATTGCTTAGTCAGCTCATCATTTAATCGAAAAGTTGCTAAGGTAGCCGCCCAGAAAAATCCTACTAGCCCTGCAAAAATTATGATGTTAAGAGTTTGCAAATAGTTAAAACGCTGGTGTTTAAACGTCGTAACAAACAACAGAGAAAAACTGGGCACCAATAAAAAAGCCCAATAAAGGGCAGGTAAAACGGCAGATTGTTGCAGCAACCACGCTCCAAATACAAAGCCAAGTGTTGCGCGTCTCATTGTTGGTTAAGGGCTACGCGCATAACGATCGATCATAATATCTAATTAAATTGCACAAGCTTGCCATCAACCAGTTTGTATTGGCGCTGCATTTTTGCTGCCAGTTCTAAATCGTGTGTGACCACCACTAGGCTAGTATTTTTTAACTTGTTAACACTTAATAGTAGATCAAACACTTGATAAGCAGTTACGCGATCTAAATTGCCTGTTGGCTCGTCGGCCAATATACATGCGGGCTCTGTCACTAATGCCCTTGCTAGCGCTGCGCGCTGGCGCTCCCCCCCAGATAATTCACCTGGCATGTGTTCTAAGCGATGACCTAAGCCTACGGATTCAAGTATTTTTGTGGCTTCAAGTGTTGCTTGCCCACTTGAAACGCGCCTAATCAACAAAGGCATTGCCACGTTTTCAACCGCAGTGAATTCAGGCAGCAAATGGTGGAATTGATACACAAAGCCAAGGCAATCGTTACGTAACTGGCCTTTTTGTGTTTCTGATAACGTGCTTAAATCTTTATTATTTAACGCCACCCGCCCGCTAGTTGGCGTATCTAGCCCGCCTAGCAAATGCAGTAATGTACTTTTACCAGAGCCAGATGCGCCTACGATGGCGATTTGCTCGCCTTTTTTGATGGTTAAATCAATGCCATTTAATACTGCAACCTCTAAACCCATATAGGTTTTGGTAAGCGCTTGGCAATCGATGATATTCTCACCATTTGCCTGGTTGGCAACATTATCATTCATATCTTAATGCCTCGGCTGGGTTGATTTTAGAGGCTTTGTAGCTGGGGTAAAGGGTGGCGATCAAGCTTAAAACAAACGACATAATAACGATTGTGATCACATCGTTCCAATCTAATTTTGAAGGCAAATCGCTAATGTAATACACATCTTTGGCTAAAAATTGCACGCTAAAAAGCTGCTCTATAAACGGGATAATAGTACCGATATTAAGCGCGATAATAATGCCAAATATTGCGCCCAATATCGTGCCTATCACGCCAATTAACGCGCCTTGAACGATAAATATGGTCATAATACTGGCAGGACTTGCGCCAAGCGTTCGCATGATAGCAATATCAGCCCGTTTATCGGTCACTGCCATTACTAAGGTTGATACGATATTAAAAGCAGCAACCGCAACGATTAAGGCCAAAATAATAAACATCACCCGCTTTTCAAGCTGAATGGCTTTAAAAAAGTTAGCATGTTGTTTGGTCCAATCGGTGACGAAATAGCCTTGTTGAACACTACTATCAGTGATTTCACCAGTTACTGCATCTATGGTTTGTAGATTTAAAGATAGCTTTGATAAAGATTCACTCAACACATTACTCACAAGGGGCGCATCGTCAATCTCATCAATTTTTAAGCGTATGCCTGAAACGGCCTTGTCCATGCGGTAAAGCTTAGCCGCGTCATCCATGTGAATCAAAGCTAAGCCTGCATCGTATTCATACATGCCAATTTGAAATAAACCAACAACCTTAAATTGCTTGATGCGTGGCACCACACCTGTTGGAGTGAATTGACCTTGTGGCGACATAACAACCACTTTGTCATTAAGCTTTGCGCCTAGATTAAACGCTAAATCGCTACCCAAAATAATGCCAAACTCACCGCTTCGCAAATTATTTAACTGCCCTGCTTTCATGCTACGGCCTAAATCGGCCACTTTATCTTCATCTTTAGGCACGATACCGCGCACGATTGCACCTTGCACTGCATCGTTAAAGCTCAGCATACTTTGCGCTGTAATATAAGGGGCTACATTGCGCACATTAGGGTTTTGCTTTATTTGCGGCAACACAGCTTGCCAATTGTTTAATTTATTATTTAAACCAGTAACTTCAATATGAGATGCCACGCCCAAAATACGGCTGCGTAATTCAGCCTGAAAACCGTTCATAACCGACAGAACCACAATGAGAGCCGCTACGCCTAAAGCAATGCCTACCATGCTGGTAAGCGAAATAAAGGAAATAAAATGATTTTTGCGTTTGGCTCGGGTGTAGCGTAATCCTATAAACAGCTCGAACGGTAATTTGGAGATTAGGTTGCTTGTTTTTAGTAACATAGATCTAATTTTAACAGTTTATGTAAGTAAATATTTGAGCGCTTATAAAAATTCTAACAAAAATACGTGTTTAATTATGTGTTTAATTAAACGTGCGTTTCTTCTTATTCCTGTTTTTAACTGTTCAATCAATGGCTTCACCTGTTAAAATCTCGTCTATGTTCACAGGAATCATTCAGGCGATTGGTCATATAAGCGCTGCCAAAACTATCAATGATGATGTTCGCTTAACTATTTCAGCAGAACGTCTGCAGTTATCCGACGTGGCTATTGGCGATAGCATTGCGGTTAACGGAGTTTGTTTAACCGCAATTAATGTTATGCAAAACCATTTTGAAGCGCATGTTTCAAAAGAAACACTTAGCGTAACAACCAGTTTAAATGTGCGTGAAGATTCAATTAACACTGTTGATTTAAGCAATAAACTAGCCGTTAATTTAGAAAAAGCATTGCGTTTAAGTGATCGATTAGGCGGGCATTTAGTCAGCGGTCATGTAGATGGCATTGGGCGAGTTACGCATATTGAAATTCTTGGTGACTGTTGGTTGTTAGCCATTTGCGCGCCACACTCCATATCAAAATACATTGCGCAAAAGGGCTCTATTTGTGTAAACGGCGTTAGTTTAACGGTCAATATTATTGAGCGTGATATTTTCACCGTAAATATTATTCCGCATACTTTACAAAACACTACGCTTGGGCAATTACAAATAAATGATCATGTTAATTTAGAGATTGACCAGATTGCACGCTATGTAGAGCGTTTGAACCAGTGGGCGAACTAGACAATTAATAAAACGTTTTTTAAATAGATTCATCCATAAAACATAACACAATAAAAAAGCAACTCACACAATGCCGCATAAATCTATAAGCCCAATTACAGAAATAATCGCCGACATAAAAGCGGGCAAAATGGTTATTTTGGTAGATGACGAAAATCGTGAAAATGAAGGCGATTTTGTCATTGCGGCAGAATTTGTAACCGCTGAACATATTAACTTTATGGCCAAATTTGGCCGCGGATTAATCTGCTTAACGTTGTCAGAAGCGCGCTGTAAACAATTAAACTTGCCGCCAATGGTAGTTAAAAACGGCACGCGTTTAGGCACTAATTTCACGGTTTCAATTGAGGCGGCAACAGGTGTCACCACGGGTATTTCTGCTAAAGATCGCGCTACCACTATTAAAGCTGCAGTGGCCAAAAATGCAAATGCTAAAAGCTTGGTTAGCCCAGGGCATATATTCCCGCTAGCCGCATTAAATGGCGGTGTGCTGGTTCGCGCAGGGCATACTGAAGCTGGATGTGATTTAAGCGCTTTAGCTGGTTTTGAGCCCGCGAGTGTCATTTGCGAGATTTTAAAAGATGACGGGGAAATGGCCCGCTTGCCAGATTTAGTGGATATTGCGCTAGCGCACCAGATAAAAATAGGCACTATCGCTGATCTGATTCACTATCGATTTGAAACTGAAAAATTAATTGAACGCGCGATTGAGCGCACTATTACTACACCTTTTGGTGAGATGCAATTAATTGCATATCGCGAAAAAATCAACAATCAGATCCACTTGGCTTTAGTTAAAGGTAAGCCTTCAAGCAAACAAGAGGCATTAGTACGCGTGCATGAACCGCTTTCGGTTTTTGATTTACTCGATAGCACCAGCTGCACACATAGCTGGAACTTGCTTGATGCCATGCAGACTATTGCAAAAGCTGAATGTGGGGTAATAGTTTTGCTGCATCACGCGCAAACGGGTGAAGATTTAATCAATCGAATTCAATATGCTGACGAACCGATTCGCACTCATCAGGAACTGCGCACTTACGGCATAGGTTCACAAATTTTATTAGATTTAAATGTTCGACAAATGCGCTTATTGGCTACCCCGCGCAAAATGCCTAGCATGGTGGGTTTTGGGCTAGAAATCACTGGTTATCTAGAAGCGAATAGCGATCAGATTTAGTTACCAGAATAGCCAAAAGCTACATAAAAGCCTATGATTATTAAATTGAATTTGTGTTTTAAAGCAGAGAACTTTGGAAACCATTAACTTTACGGGCCATTTTATTGTTGCCATGCCCGCCATGACAGACTTAAGCTTTGCCAAAACGGTTACTTTTATTTGCACGCACAACCAAGATGGCGCAATGGGAATCGTAGTTAATCGGCTAACCGACATCACATTGGCTAATTTATTTGAGCAGATCAAGTTAGAATCAGTCATACCAAAATTACATGAAAAAACTGTGCATTACGGCGGCCCAGTACAAATTGAGCGCGGCTTTGTTTTGCACACCCCGCATAATGAATATAATTCTACGGTGACAGTTAATGATGTTGTCTCACTCACCACCTCAAAAGATATTTTGGAAGAATTAGCTAACAATACAGGACCTAAAAAAATGTTAATCGCCCTTGGTTACGTGGGTTGGAGCGCGGGGCAATTAGAAGAAGAAATGTCACAAAATGCTTGGTTAAGTGTTGAGGTGACAGATTCAACCAATATCAATATGCTTATCTTTGATAAACCTAATGCCGAAAAATATGATTATTCACTGCAATTAATGGGCTTGAATTTGGCTAACTTATCTAATAATGCAGGGCATGCTTAATTGGTAACAACAGTTGGTAAAAATGCGTTAAATCAAAGCCATTTACCGATAACTGAGCGCAATTATCCAAATATAACAGGCACGATATTTGGTTTCGATTTTGGCGAAAAACGCATAGGTGTGGCAGTTGGCGAAACTGTATTAAAGACTGCCCACCCTTTAACCATTATTGAGTCAGAAATCATTGATCTCCGATTTGCGCAAATTGCAGATTTAATAAACGAATGGCAGCCAAGCTTATTAGTGGTGGGCTTGCCTACGTATATGGATGGCACGCCACATACCATGACAAATTTAAGCAAAAAATTTGCGCAACGCCTTGAAGGCCGCTTTAACTTGCCAGTCATGATGATTGACGAACGTTTAAGCTCTTTTGAAGCTGGACAATATTTAGATGCGGCGGGTGTAAGCAATATCAAGCAAAAAAAACTGATAGATGCGGTTGCTGCACAAACCATATTACAATCCTATTTTAATAATCCAATAAATTAATAAAAATACAATAAAAAAGTAAATTAAAAAAAATGCATTTACCTGACCCAGAAGTTCTACTTGCCAAAATAAGCGCAGAAATTAAAGCACATTTAAAGCCAAATAGTGCAATTGTAGGCATTCATAGCGGTGGTGTTTGGTTAATGCAGCGCATATTACAAACTACTAATGTTTCAAATGTGGATTCAAAAACTATAGAATCTGGCACACTAGACGCCGCACTTTACCGAGATGACTACAATCAACGTGGTTTAAAAAGTGAAACTAAGCCATCTAATATTGCTTTTAATGTGCAAGATAAACATATCATTTTAATCGACGATATTTTCTACACTGGGCGCACCACTCGTGCCGCGATGAATGAATTATTTGATTACGGGCGCCCTGCTAGCATCACCTTGGCTGTGCTTATAAACCGTGGTGGCGCGCAATTGCCCATTACACCGCAAATAGTGGGGGCTGAAATCATGCTCACCCCTGAGCAAAATTTACAGCTTACGCAAGATGCGCAAGGCAAGCTGGTGTTAAGTTTAGACGAAGCTAATCATGAAAAACTCGAGCCATGATTAACCCGCAACTAGATCGTGAAGGCCAATTAAAGCATTTACTGACTATTGAAGGCTTACCCAAGCGAATCTTAAACCAAATAATGGACACCGCAGAGACCTTTGTTAATGTTGCGGAGCGCGATATTAAAAAAGTGCCATTGCTACGCGGTAAAACCATTTGTAATCTTTTTTTTGAA
Organism: Methylotenera sp.; assembly: GCA_043759515.1. Taxonomy (GTDB): domain Bacteria; phylum Pseudomonadota; class Gammaproteobacteria; order Burkholderiales; family Methylophilaceae; genus Methylotenera_A. Next base: position 11,517 of record JAYVLK010000014.1, on the reverse strand, counting down.
AATAGCACCCGCACCCGCACCACATTTGAAATCGCTGCCAAGCGCTTATCGGCCGATGTATTAAATTTAAATGTGGGTACATCTAGCCAATCTAAAGGCGAAACGATATTAGACACGGTAGATAACTTAATCGCCATGCATGCCGATATGTTCGTGGTACGCCACGCCCAAAGCGGTGCGGTGCATTTTATTGCACAACATGTACCCAATAATATTAGCGTGATTAATGCAGGCGATGGCCGCCATGCGCACCCTACCCAAGGTTTATTAGATGTGTTTACGATTCGTAAATACAAGCCAGATATGCATAATTTGCGCGTGGCACTGGTGGGTGATGTATTGCATAGCCGCGTAGCTCGTAGTGAGATTCACGCACTTACCACATTAGGCGTGCCCGAAGTACGCGTGATTGCACCAAAGACTTTGTTACCAGCAGATGTGCATAAATTAGGTGTGCAAGTGTTTCATGATTTAAAAACTGGCCTGCAAGATGTGGATGTGATCATGATGTTACGCCTGCAAAACGAGCGTATGAATGGCGCGATGCTGCCTAGTGCGCAGGAATATTTTAAAACGTTTGGTTTAACGCAGGAAAAACTAAGCTATGCCAAAAGTGATGCGATCGTGATGCACCCTGGTCCAATGAACCGCGGGGTAGAAATAGATTCTTGCGTGGCCGATGGCGATCAATCGGTGATATTGCCACAAGTAACCTACGGTATTGCGGTGCGTATGGCCGTCATGGCTATTTTAAATGGGCGCAATACAGGGGAAAATGCGTGAAGATTCATATTAAAAATGGCCATGTAATCGACCCTAAAAATAAATTAGATTCTAAAAGTGATGTTTTTATTGCAGCGGGCAAGATCGTTAGTATTGGTCAAACCCCTGATGGTTTTCATGCGAATCAAGTCATAGATGCTACTGGATTAATCGTATGCCCAGGCTTTGTTGATCTAAGCGCAAGACTACGCGAACCAGGTTCCATTTATAAAGCTACATTAATTAGTGAATTACAAGCTGCAGCCGCTGGCGGGGTAACAAGTCTTGCTTGCACACCAGATACACAGCCCGTATTAGACGAGCCAGGTTTGGTTGAAATGTTAAAGCACCGTGCCAAGCAAATTAATTTAGTTAATGTATACCCGCTAGGCGCATTAACCCGAAAATTAGAAGGTAAATTGTTAGCTGAGTTATGTAGCTTAACTGCAGCTGGCTGCGTTGGATTTAGCCAAGCAGATCAAGCGATTACTGATACTCAAGTATTGTGGCGTGCTTTTGAATACGCCTCTACTTTTGGTTACACCTTATTTTTACGGGCTGAAGATTATTATTTAGCTAAAGACGGCGTAGCGCATGATGGCGAAGTGGCCAGCAGATTAGGTTTAAAAGGCATTCCAACGGCGGCTGAGGCTTTAAGCATCGCAGTTATTTTGCGTATCGCGCTAGAAACAAAAACACGCGTGCATCTGTGTCGACTTTCAAGCGCAGAAGGTGTCGATTTAGTTCGCCAAGCCAAGAAAAATGGTGCGATAGTTACCGCAGATGTCAGCATTAACCAAATTCATTTATCAGATAACGATATTGGCTATTTTAATTCGCTTGCACACCTTAAACCGCCTTTAAGAACCACACGCGATCGCGATGCGCTTTGTCAGGGTTTAAATGACGGCACTATTGAAGCCATTTGTTCAGACCACACGCCCGTGAACGATGATGCAAAACTGCTGCCGTTTACAGAAGCAGAAGCAGGTGCTGTTGGCCTAGAATTACTGTTACCGCTTGCGCTTAAATGGGCAAACACCCAAAAATTGAGCTTGAGTTGCGCAATTGCAAAAATAACACATCAGCCTGCTCAAATATTAGGCATAAAAGCGGGTGATTTAAGCATAAATGGCGATGCTGACCTTGCCATTTTTGATCCTAATTCTGGCTGGATTGTGAACAGTAAGAATTTAAAAAGTCTTGGTAAAAATACGCCATTTTTAGGATTAGAAATGATGGGTAAAGTAAAATATACGTTATTGCATGGGCAAATAAGCTATCAAGCTTAAAAAAATACCAGTTTAAATTAAAGGAGATTTGTCACAATTACTAATGTAATAGATTATTAAAACGTTTAAGAAATAGCTAAAAGTAGCATGTTTTTTTAATAAAGATTTTTTAATAAAGATTTTTTAATAAAGATAAGAATTAAAACGTGAAATATTAAAGTTAATTATTTTATGGTTAATCATTTAATTAGGGGAGTGAAAAAATGAGTACTTTTTTAACGAGCTTTTGGTGTTGCATCTGGTGGTTTTTAGCAGGTGTTTTATTAGGTTGGTTACTTAACCGTTGGTTATGCAAATGCAGTAATAAAAAAGATAATAAAAATTCAAACACCCTTTCTCAAAATGTTTACACGCCTACTGTTAATAAACTTGCAGATCAGCCAGCACCCGCTGCTAATAATCAAACAGTCAATCAATCTGCACATAAACTCCAGCCAGTTTCTGTAAGCAGCTCATCAAACAATGTCGGTTCAACAAGTCAATTGATAGATTTATCTGCAGCTAAAAAAGCAGGGTTTAAGCTAAAAAATGCAGATGATTTAACGGTTGTAGAAGGCATAGGTCCAAAAATTAGTGCGCTTTTTAATGAGGCGGGAATCAAGACATTTGCGCAATTAGCGGTTAGCACAGTGCCGCAAATGCGCCAAATTTTAGATAATGGTGGCGCTAGATTTAGGTTAGCAAACCCTAGCACTTGGGCGCAACAAGCTAAATTGGCAGCAAATAATAATTGGACAGACTTAAAAAAAATGCAGGATGCGCTTTCAAACGGCATTGAAAAAACCATTTAAAACGGGAGAACACAATGCACATTGATCAAACAAGTTATAAGCGTTTGAGCTTTATTGTTGCAGTAGCGTTAGCCATAACTTTATTGTTGATGTTGTTTCTAGGTTTTGGGCCTTCCCCTACATGCTGCATTTCGCCAACGGCTGAAAGCGCACCAAGCACGCAAATCGTACCCTTGAATGACTCAGCAGATGAACCAATTGATGATTCAGCGGTTGTAGCATCACCGCCAGTTGTGGAAAATAAGCCTTTTAGTTTTACTGCCAGCAGTCAGGAAATATCCGCTACGGGTAATAGCAGCAATGTGACTTGGTTAAGTAAAACTGATGAATTAAAAGCTTTGTTAAGTGGTGAAGATCTAAGGGCGCAGGGTAATGATCAAACGGTTACTTTAGCTGGATTGGTTGAGTCAGAATTGATAAAGAGCCAAAAATATGCAGCAGCCCTTGCTTTTTTTGGTTCTACCGTAATAGTTAATAATCAGCTGGTTGTAAAATCAGGCGTAACACCAACTGCTATATTGCCAATACCTGCAGCAGCTAAACTTTATTTTAATTCAAATCGGTTTAACTTATCTAATTTAAGCGAAACTGCGTTACAGCCTGTCATATCTTGGTTAAATGAACACCCTGAAAATAAAGCAGTAGTGCAAGGATTTCATGATGCAACTGGTAAGCCTGCAAACAATGTAAATCTTTCTAAAAATCGTGCACAAACTGTTTATGATTCATTGCTAGCATCTGGTATTAGCGCGCAAAGAATAGAAATGCGTGAACCCGGAAATGCGCTAGGTAGCGGTGGGTTAAAAGAAGCAAGACGGGTTGAAGTAACAATAGAGTGATAAGCTTTAAAATAAAGCCAATTTTAAATTGGCTTTATTTTTGTTTTTTTATAAAAATTAATGGTGAATATGTGCCTTAACGTTTAAGTAAAATTTCAACCAAGCGATTGCCGCAATTAAACAGTAGACAATAGTTTTCTAATTTTTAAACCATTCCTAAATGCTCTAGCCCTGCAGATAGATCTCTATTGTGCGCGCCTTTGCCATGCAATTTTACTTTTAAGCGTAAATCATTTACAGAATCAGCATTTTTTAGCGCGTCTTCATAACTAATTGCGCCCGATTCGTGCAAATCAAACAAAGCTTGATCAAAGGTTTGCATACCAAGCTCACGAGATCGCCCAATGATTTCTTTGATTTCGTGCACGTCACCTTTAAAAATCAAATCAGAAATTAACGGCGAATTGATCATAATCTCAATAGCTGCTGCACGCCCTATTCCATCACTTTTTGGAATCAAGCGCTGAGACACAAATGCCCGCGTATTAAGTGACAAATCCATCAATAATTGATGGCGACGCTCTTCGGGGAAAAAGTTAATAATCCGATCTAGTGCTTGGTTGGTGCTATTGGCATGTAATGTTGCCATGCATAAATGGCCAGTTTCGGCAAATGCAATGGCGTAATCCATGGTTTCCCTATCGCGAATTTCGCCGATCAAAATAACATCTGGTGCCTGGCGCAGCGTATTTTTAAGCGCAATGTGCCAACTATCGGTATCCACCCCTACTTCACGCTGGGTAATCACACAATTTTTGTGATCATGCACAAATTCAACTGGGTCTTCAATCGTAATAATATGCCCATAACTATTTTCGTTACGATAGCCTATCATTGCCGCAAGAGAAGTCGATTTACCAGAACCAGTGCCGCCGACAAAAATTACCAAGCCACGTTTGGTCATGGCAATATCTTTAAGCACTTCAGGCAAGCCTAAATCTTCAAATTTAGGTATTTTGGTCGCAATAGTTCTAAACACCATACCAACAGAGCCGCGCTGAATAAAAGCGCTAACTCTAAAGCGTGCAACACCTGGCAAACCAATGGCAAAATTACATTCGCTAGTGGCGTCAAATTCTGAAGCCTGTTTATCGTTCATAATTGAGCGAGCGATTTCGCGTGATTGCTGTGGTGACAAAACTTGCGAACTAATAGGCGTCATTTTGCCGTCAATTTTCATAGCAGGTGGAAAACCAGCTGTGATAAACATATCGGACGCCTTTTTGCCTATCATTAAACGCAACAAATCAAATACGAATTTTTCAGCTTGGCCTTTTTCCATCATCCACCCCTAATTTTTAGTGCTTATAACTTGTTAATTAAATTATTTAGCAAACTATTTTTAGTCTACTATTTTTTAGCCAATTATTGATTCTTTGTTCGAGGCTTTACTACGCGCCTCAGTCGCTGAAATCACATTACGTCGCACTAAATCTTGCAGGTTTTGATCTAGCGTTTGCATGCCGACATTTTGGCCTGTTTGAATGGCCGAATACATTTGCGCGACTTTATTTTCACGAATCAAATTTCTGATCGCAGGCGTGCCAATCATAATTTCGTGCGCAGCCACTCGGCCTTGCTCGTCTTTTGTTTTGCATAAAGTTTGTGAAATAACTGAGCGAAGGGATTCTGATAACATTGAGCGCACCATTTCTTTTTCAGCTGCGGGAAACACATCAACGATGCGGTCAACCGTTTTGGCAGCCGAGCTAGTATGCAGCGTGCCAAACACCAAGTGACCCGTTTCGGCAGCAGATAAGGCGAGACGAATGGTTTCCAAGTCACGCATTTCGCCCACTAAAATCACATCAGGATCTTCGCGTAAAGCGCTGCGTAACGCATTTTGAAAAGACAAGGTGTGTGGCCCTACTTCACGCTGATTAATCAAACATTTTTTTGACGTATGTACAAATTCAATAGGATCTTCAACCGTTAAAATATGGCCCATTTCGTTTTCATTCACGTAATCAACCATGGCCGCCAAGGTGGTTGATTTGCCTGATCCAGTTGGACCCGTCACTAAAACTATACCACGCGGTGTATTGGCAATATCTTTAAAAATAGCTGGGCAATTTAACTGTTCTAGCGTTAATATTTTTGAAGGAATGGTACGAAAAACCGCGCCAGAACCACGATTATGGTTAAACGCATTAACACGAAAACGCGCTAAATTTGGAATTTCAAACGAGAAATCACATTCTAGTGTTTCTTCATAAATTTTGCGTTGCCCATCATTCATGATGTCATACACCATAGAATGCACTTGGGTGTGGTCAAAAGCGGGAACGTTAATTTTACGAATATCGCCATGCACCCGAATCATTGGCGGCAAACCAGCAGACAAATGCAAATCAGATGCTTTATTTTTGACTGAAAAGGCAAGTAAATCAGAAATATCCACGCAATGCTCCTGCTATAATTAAGTTGTTGGTTAACTAAAATTTTTAAGTTTCTTAAAGTATCACATAAACTAATTGTTTAAACTGTTTGAATTATGACCATAATTGCCGATTCCTTGCAAGTGATTCAAGCAAATATCATGCAAGCACAATCAAATGCTAATCGTGTGGATTTAGTTAATTTGATTGCCGTTAGCAAATCGCAACCTGCCCAAAAAATACGCGAAGCTTATTTGCATGGCCAGCGTCTTTTTGGTGAAAATTATGTGCAAGAGGCCATTGAAAAACAAACAACACTTAAAGATTTAAATATTGAATGGCATTTTATTGGCCCAATACAAAGTAATAAAACGTTAATGATTGCAGAGCATTTTGATTGGGTGCAAAGCGTAGATAGGTTAAAAATAGCAACACGGCTAAATGATGCAAGACCAACAGAATTAGGCCAGCTAAATATTTGTATTCAATTCAATAGTAGTGGTGAAGCATCAAAAAGTGGTGTAAAACTGGATGAGATACTAGATCTTGCCCATGCAATTAATACCCTACCAAACCTTAGATTACGCGGTTTGATGGCCATACCCGCTCCAGTAAATGGGTTTGAATTGCAACGTGCGCAATTTAAAATTGTAAATGATGTGTTTAAAAAATTAATCGCTAAAGGTTTAGCCCTTGATACATTGTCAATTGGCATGTCTGATGATTACAGTGCCGCAATACATGAAGGTGCAACCATGGTGCGTATTGGCTCGGCATTATTTGGCAGCAGAGTAAAAACATGATTCGGCATACCAAATGATTATTTGCCAGAAAATAATACCAATTAACACCACAGTTAAAAACAAAGAAATTAAATTGGAATCAACATGAAAATAGCATTTGTTGGCGGCGGCAATATGGCGCAAGCATTGATCATTGGGCTTAAAAACCAGGGCTTTGCAATGAGTGATATTAGCGTGATTGAGTTAGATGCATTAAAGCGTGAAAATTTAAGCGTCAATTTAGGCGTAAATACAACAGATGACCTAAATTGTATTCAAACAAGTGACGTGATTGTGCTGGCGGTAAAACCGCAACAACTGTCATTGATTGCAAAACAAATCGCGCGCCTATTACATTCTCAACTTGTAGTTTCAATAGCTGCTGGTGTTCAATCAAGCGACTTATCGCGCTGGTTGGGTAGCTATAATAATGTGATTCGCGCCATGCCCAATACGCCCGCACAAATTCAGGCTGGGGTAACAGGTCTATACGCAATGCCAAGCGTATCTCATGCACATATTGCAATGGCAGATAGTATTTTGGGTGCAGTAGGTAATACATTATGGCTAGACATGGAAGAAAAATTAGATGCAGTCACTGCCATATCGGGTAGTGGCCCTGCCTATGTATTTTACTTTATTGAATCTTTGCACGAAGCAGCGCTTGCATTGGGTTTAAACGATGAGCAAGCTCGCATGTTGAGCATAGCCACTTTTAAAGGCGCAAGTTTGTTGGCTGATCAAAGTTGCGAATCGATTACAACTTTGCGTGCGCAAGTGACATCGAAAAATGGCACAACCGAACAGGGCTTAATAAGCTTAGAAAGCTCAAAGGTAAAGCAAGCCATTATTTTGGCAGCACAAAAAGCGAAGGAGCGGGCAAGATCGCTAGGTGATGAGTTAGCACGTGCTGATATTATTCAGCTGTAACTAATTAATCAAATACACTTTTTAACTAAATAAACTTTTCAAAACAGTAAAACCAATTAACAGTAAACCCAGTTAATAGCAAACCAGTACATTAATTAAAAATTCAATATAAAGGCAACACAACCCATGTTAACAAGTGCACTTAATTTTTTACTTAATACTATTTTAAATTTGCTTACGCTAGTGCTTTTACTGCGGTTTTTTATGCAATTATTGCGCGCGCCATTTAATAATCCATTGGGGTTAATGGTTATCTCACTCACTGATTTCGCTGTAAAACCAGCCAGAACAATCATACCAAGCTTTAAAAAAATCGATCTGTCTACTTTGTTTTTAGCTTTTATCACTCAATTTATTTTACAAATTAGCCTGATATGGTTACGCGATTTTCCCATGAGTTTAGCCCCGCAAAGCGCATGGATATGCTTATTTGGGTTAAGTTTTTTAGGCGTTGTAAAAACCAGCATAGATGTATTTTTTTATGCCATATTACTACAAGTTATTTTAAGTTGGGTTAACCCACAATCACCTGTTTCTGGTGTGTTAAATGGTTTAACTGAGCCCTTATTAAAGCCTATCCGTCGGTTGTTGCCAGCAGTTAGCGGGCTAGATTTTTCGCCACTTGTAGTACTTATTTTGATACAAATGATTAATATTTCTGTTGTAAAATCACTCGAAGCAAATCTTTTAGCGATGTTTTAACTGTTAATGTTTGCCTAAACTATTTTTTTTTACTTAAAGCAAATAAACTGTCTATACATTTACCCAATACTAATTTTATTTAATATTAACAGCTCTAATTCTAGCAAAGTAACAATATAAATGACTATGCAAACCATACAAACTAAAGTTAATGAATATCAAGAATGGCGTGTTGCATTGACCCAAACAGTGACCAATTACCGCGATTGGTTAGCTGCAAGCTCTCAAAATGATTCAATTCAAGAGTTACGCTTATATGACGTTTTAGAAATGCTTAAACGTGATCAACTGGTGATTGCGTTTTTAGCGGAGTTTTCGCGTGGCAAAACTGAAACCATCAATGCGCTTTTTTTTGCAGATTTCAATCAACGTTTGTTACCTAGCGAGCCTGGTCGCACAACCATGTGCCCGACTGAGATTTTTTGGGATGAGCGTGAAGAGCCATCAATCAAATTATTGCCAATTGGTACGCGCGCCAGTGATGATTCTCTCACTTACTTAAAAACTACGCCAAATGCTTGGCAAAAATTTAAATTAAACATTGATTCGCCAGAAGAAATGAAAGAGGTATTACGTAAGCTTATTGACCAAAAAGAAGTGACGCAAGGAGAAGCAGAGGAATTAGGCTTATTTAACCCAAAAGACATCGGCATGATTCACGAGCTGGAAACTTTAGGTTTACTTAAAATACCAGTTTGGCGCCATGCGATTATTAATTATCCGCATCCGCTACTTAAAAGTGGCTTGGTCGTAATTGACACCCCTGGCCTAAATACATTAGGCGCAGAACCTGAGCTTACACTTAATATTATTCCAAACGCACACGCTGTCATATTTTTAACTGCTACCGACACTGGCATCACGCAATCGGATATGCAGATCTGGAATGAATTTATTAAGGGTAGGGCCAAATATAAATTAGTGCTGCTTAACAAAATCGATATGCTTTGGGATGACCTTAAGCCTAAACAAGACGTGATTAATGAAATTGAAAAACAAGTGAATGTGACTGCACATCAGTTGGGGATTTCACCCGAAGGTGTTTTTGCAGTTTCAGCTCAAAAAGCCTTGGTAGCTAAAATTAAAAAAAATGATGAATTGTTGCAACGAAGCGGTTTATTAGAACTTGAAAATACATTGGGCAACCAGATAGTGCAGGCTAAACATGAGATTTTAGGCAGAACGGTTGCCAGCGAATGCAGTGAAATGATCAAGCAATCTCGTAAAATCGTGCAACAAAGGCTTAACAATCTACGTGAACAAATAACAGAACTACGAGGGTTGCGAGGCAAAAATGACGATGCTTCTAAAGGTTTGCTAGCAAAAGTGGTCACTGATAGAAAACGCTATGAAGCGTCAATTCCCACTTTTAACCATGCAAGCGACAAAATCAATCACATTGGTAAAAAAATATTACGCCATTTAAGTTTGGCTTATTTGGATACTTCACTCGCTGAAAGCCGTCAAGATATTGGTGACAGCTGGACCACAGTAGGGTTGAATCAGGGCATGCGTAATTTAATGAAGCAAGCAAATGATTTGGCTGATTTTATTATAAAAGAAACCGATGATATTAAAAGATTAGCCGATAATATCTACCAAGTTTTTCAATCTAAACATGGGTTTGATACATTCGACCCACCCAGTTTAGACATGGCGACTTTTGATAACAATATGAAGGCACTGGAAAAGATCACTAATGATTTTTGCAACGACCCCGTCAATATGCTAACTGAAAAACATTTTCTGATTCGTAAGTTTTTCTTAGGGCTTGGCACGCAAACCAAACAGATATTTGCGCAAACTGAAAATGATTGTAAACGCTGGATCGAAGACATACTTAACGTGTTAACGGGGCAAATGAACGAGCATAAAAACAGTTTAGAGCAACGCACTCAGAACCTAGCTTATGCCAAAGCAAGCACGCAAGCGCTTGAGGCACAATTAGCAATTGTTGAACAAGAATATGCAAGTGTGGCTAAAGAAAGCCAGAATTTGGATATTATGCTGTTGCAACTAATTAAAGCAGTAAAACCCGCTGTAAAAGCCAAGGCCGCCGAAAAAAACAATGTTGATTTTGATAAAACGTTAAAACTGCCAAGCATGCCTTTTTTAAATGACGCACAAACTAGTTAAGTAATTTAATAATTTACAAATAGTTATCAATAAAAAGCTGATAACTATTAGTTTACATCCAAATAATATCGAATGCTTCACGCGCATATTGGCTATCGGGCTGCAAGGTTACGCGTTTATTAATAAAATCAGATAAATTGGCCAAGCTTTGTGCCTCTTCATCAAGCAGCAGATCAATCACTGCTGTTGAAGCGATCACTTTAAATTCTTTAGCATTAAATTGTTTAGATTCACGCAGTAGCTCCCGCATAATTTCGTAACATATCGTCTGCGCAGTTTTATGTTCGCCACGGCCATTACACACTTCACATTGCTCGCAGAGTAAATGCGCCAAGCTTTCACGCGTGCGTTTGCGCGTCATCTCTACCAAACCGAGTGAGGTGAAGCCATTAATGCCGGTGCGGGCGCGGTCAAGTTCTACCGCTTTTTTAAGCTCTTCCAGCACCGTTTCGCGCTGGGCATCGGTATCCATGTCGATAAAATCGATGATGATAATGCCGCCTAAGTTTCTTAGCCGCAATTGTCGCGCGATACACTGCGCGGCTTCTAGGTTGGTTTTAAAAATGGTGTCAGATAAATTTTTACCGCTTACAAAACTGCCTGTATTCACATCTATCGTGGTGAGCGCTTCGGTTTGATCGAAAATTAAATAGCCGCCAGAAGTAAGCTCTACTTTGCGAGATAGTGCCCGCTCGATTTCTTTTTCGATATTATAAAAATCAAAAATTGGCCGCTCGCCTTGGTAATGGTAAAGCGGCTTCACTGCTTTGGCCACGTACAGCTCAGCAAACTCTTTTAGTTGTTCATAAGTGGCCTTAGAATCCACGCGTATGCTCACCGTGTCGTCATTCACCACATCGCGCAACATGCGGCGTGGCAGGCTTAAATCGTAAAATACCAGCGAG
>JAYVLK010000013.1:0-10386 GCA_043759515.1 Methylotenera sp. | reverse complement strand
TTCTGTATCGCTTGCGCGACACAGCATTCGTTGCATCTCAAGGCAATGTCTTAAACACAAACACCCACACTTATCAGTCGTTCAAATTGTTAAAGAGCTTAGGTTTAATACCGCTTAAGTGAATCACTTTTTGGTATTTCGTTTCACGCTTTGCGTTAACGAGGAGCGCATTATACAGAGCTTTTAAGCCGCGTCAACACTAATTTTGAAACAACTTTTAATTAATATTAACGGTATAAATATTGCGTTTTTGTTTTTCGTTAACGGTTATCTGTAACGAGGTGCGCATTCTACAGAGGCTTTTGATTTGGTCAAGCCAAAATACGAGATAAATTGCAAACTTACACAATTATTACAATTAAACAGAAAGTCATTTATATAATTGGCTATGTATTATGCAACTCACAGTCTCAATAACTATACTTGTAGATTCTATCTTGTTGCTCTGTTGGTCTGGTGGCCTTAAAAAGTTCTCTAACAAGCTCTCGTAACCTGTTATGCATTAATTGTATTTGTAGCCAAAATTAAAACAATCACTAGAAATATTTGCGCAAAGGGTGATTAACTTAAAAAAACAAGGCTACTATTTTGTTTGTTGCATTTCAACTGTTTAAAAAACTTACCAACGGATAATGTAGTAATGTTAAATAAAGTGAACGTGCAAATTTAATTGAATAACGCATAAAAGGGCAAAAAATGATAAAACAAGAAATCAAATTGTGTCTGAGCTAATCTACTACAGCCCCAAATTTAAAGTTAAAGTAAACTACAATTTTCTATAAAATTATATCCCCAACCTGTTAACATTCACTATTACAGCCCTTTTAAAAAATGGAATACGAATAGCCTATTCACTTAAATCCAGATAGGCAAAATGTATGACACAAGAAGCCAAACATTTAGTATTGAAATAGCTAACCAGATAAATATCATATACTTTACCGCAAAGATTTTTTCAGATAAATACCAGAAACCTTTATAAATGTTTTTTTGAAAAAATTGCTTAATTTGCCATTGCCACATAAGCATTATCAAAATAGACATGACTAACGTTATAAATAGCCCCAATAAATCGCGCTCTTTAAAATAAAGAATTATTATCAAAAAAGAAGTGTAAATAACAGTTGATAAATTAAAAAAGGAGCCAATGATTTGGCCAGGATTGCCCTTCAAATCATACTTTTAACCATTGGTGTTACCGAATTAAAACTTTCTTCGCTATATTTACCAAACATTCCTGAGCTTGAATAATCTTTGCGATTTACTACAGCATCTGCAATTTTCTGATGAATTTCAGAACTCAAGAACTTATTTGAAGCTAGTAACAATTTTGTGTTTGATTCTTTTGATAGCACATTGTGGCTCAATAAGCATTGATGAAGCTTCAAAGTGTCGTCATCTAGTAATTTCGCAAACAAATTTTTATAGTCAAAAACCTTAAAACTAGGTCCATAAGCTTTTATGTTGTAATTGTCCTTATTTTTAGCTTTTAATTGAATATTAATGTCGGATATTTGCAATGCTAATTTATAGTTTCTGGTTATTATTCTATTAAAGCAACTAAATTCTTGAAAAATTGGATTTCCCAATTTCACTAAGTTTTCCAAATCTAAACTATGTACTAAATCATTTACTTCTTTATCGTTACTTTCAAACTTAATTACATGTTTAAAAATTACATTGCATCCTGTAGTACCAATTGTTGAAATAACACCAGTATTTTTGCAAGTTTGACAACCCTTTACACCTGCCCCTGAACATGAACTGCAAGTCGTATTTTTTTGACCTCCACAAGTATTGCAAGTAATTCGGCCAGTTCCTCTAAAAAGTCCACTGCAATAACCACAGTCACCAATTCCAGAGCCACGACATATGGAGCAGTAAGTATTTCCATTTCTACCGCTTCCGTGGCATTTTGAACAACTGCTTGTGCCTCTTCCGCTGCAACCGTAGCATGTAACTTCACCACTACCTACACATTTAATGCATTCTACTTTCCCTGATTTATTGCAAACAGCACAATCAAGTTTACCAAGTCCATAACAAATATTACAGTTTTCTTCATAACCGATCACAAGGCTATCAGTGACAAAAATGTAAGACTCAGGCTTAGAAAAAATCAACTCCCCATCTTTACTCATCCACTGATTAACGGCCTCACTTGATTGAATTTCATTAGTATTAACCAAATTTTTTAATTTATTATCAAATTCAATTTTTTGAATGATCTTAATAGTTGACTTCATTCTTCCATTATCTTTAGTTATTAAAGGTTGGAAATTTAAAGATGTACTAGTATTTATAAATATTTGGATTACATATTCTTGTTCTGAAGCGAGCTGTATGGCCGAAGATTCAAGATTGGTATTTTTCTCAATAAGATTTTGTATGCTTTGAAATAGTAGATTCATTTTTTTTAGTGTTATTAATTGAATTGTGTTGTAAACAATAATATATTGCTTTTGGAATTTTTTTGTAAGTTAGTTAAGCACTATTGATTTAAATAGTTAATTCCAAAACTTGCATTTAACTGCGAAGTGCGACACTTTTAAGTTTAAACAATACCTCATTTGGCGTTAACCAGCCAAGGCATTTTCTCGGTCTATTATTGAGTAAGTGCATCGCATTTTCTATCTCCTTTTGGGTAATACTGTTGATGTCATGTTGCTTTGGCAATAAATAGGGTCACAATAAATGGAGTTAAACACGATTAAGCCTAGATTTTTTTTCGATTAGTTTAATGCGATTTTCGCAAACTTACGCTTGCCCACTTGCGCGATTACAGTTACTCCTCTTTGCAATTGCAAGTTTTTATCTTCTACTTTTTCACTATTTATTTTAACGCCGCCTTGTTGAATGGCGCGAATGGCTTCTGATGTGCTTTCTACTAAATTAGCCATTTTTAGTAATTGGACAATGCCGATACTTGCACTTTCTATAGTGATAATGATTTTAGGAACATCAATTGGTACGCCGCCTTTGGCTCGGGTTTGAAAATCATGTAGGGCTTTTTCAGCGTCCGATTGACTATGAAAACGGGTGACGATTTCTTGGGCGAAACGCACTTTAATATTGCGTGGATTTTCGCCAGACTTTACTTGCGTTTTCCAGCCAGCAACGGTTTCTAAGCTTTCAAACGACAACAACTCTATATAGCGCCACATCAATTCATCGCTTATCGACATGAGTTTAGCGAAAATAATCTCTGGCGGCTCGTTAATACCAATATAGTTGTTTAGCGATTTAGACATTTTATTGACGCCATCTAAACCTTCTAACAGCGGCATGGTTAATACGCATTGTTGCGGCTGATTCGCTTGTTTTTGCAGTTCGCGGCCCATCAATAAATTAAATTTCTGATCAGTACCGCCTAATTCTACGTCGGCATTTAGCGCGACTGAATCGTAGCCTTGCAAAAGTGGATACATAAATTCGTGAATGGCAATTGGCTGATTGCTTTTAAAGCGTTTATCGAAATCATCACGCTCTAACATGCGCGCAACTGTTAGGCTGGATGCCAATTTAAGCATACCCGCCGCACCCAAATCGTTGAGCCAGTGTGAGTTAAAAACTATTTGGGTTTTATCACGGTCTAGTATTTTAAATACTTGGGCAGCGTAAGATTGTGCATTATCGAGAACTTGCTCTTTGGTTAATGGCGGGCGCGTGGTGCTTTTGCCTGTAGGGTCGCCAATCATGCCGGTAAAATCGCCAATTAGAAACAATATTTGGTGGCCTAAATCTTGAAAATGGCGTAGCTTGTTAATCAACACGGTGTGGCCTAGATGCAGATCGGGCGCAGTGGGATCAAAACCCGCTTTAATGCGAAGTGGTTGGCCAGTTTTAGCGCTGGCGCTTAGTTTTTCAATTAATTCTGATTCAACCAGCAGCTCGTGAGCGCCACGTTTAATAATTGCTAATGACGCGTTGATGTCTGTTTTCACCGTGCTTATCCAATATTTAAAGTTACAACATAAGTTATTACAGAAGGATGTTTTTTACAAAATGTTACTTTTTAATGTTTTTAAAATTCTGTTACTATTATTTTTTAAACCAGCATTTGGCTAGTTTTTAGCGCCTAATTATGCAAGTAAAATTACTTAAATATTCAAAAAAACCCAAGCTTGCTATCTTAACGCAAATGCTCAAATTGAGCTTGCGTAAAATCAACTCGGGTTTACGTAAAATAAAGCCACGCTGGGCTTTTGCGCTTTTATTGTTGCCATTTTTTGGTGTGGTGGCTGCATTTGGCACCGCTACTACTGGCACGCCACAAAAGATTAAAACTGCAACCATTGCTGAAGATGTCACCCTGCCGCTACCTGTGCGAAACGTTAATCGTGATGAGATATTCTGGCAAACTGATGAGGTGCGCCGCGATGATACGCTACACAGCCTATTTAAACGCATGACGATTCGCGATGAAGATGCGATTAAATTTTTAATGTTATCGCCCGATGCGCGCGCCATTAATACGCAATTGATTCCTGGCCATAGACTAGAAATTAAAACTAATTTAGATGGCAAATTATTGCATTTAGAATATGAGTTAGATGATGAAAATATCTTGGTGGCCGGTTTGACGCCTGCGGGTTACCAAGTTGCCACGCAAAAATTAGTGTTACAAAACCGTGATATTTTAAAATCTGCCACCATTCGTGATAGCTTATTTGGCGCAACCGATGATGCGGGCATACCTGACCAGATTGCGCTACAAATTGCCGAAATATTTTCTGGCGAGATCGATTTTCATGATGATTTGCACCCGGGCGACAAGTTTAATGTGGTGTATGAAGCGTTTTACAACGCCGGTGAATTAATGAAAACTGGCCACGTGCTGGCGGTTGAGTTCGTAAATAAAGGTAAGAAGTATCAAGCCATACATTTTGGCGATGCGGAAGGTAAATTTGCTTATTACACGCCTGAAGGTAAAAGTTTGCATAAATCGTTTTTACGCTCACCTATTGAATTTACTCGTGTGAGCTCTACTTTTAGTAAAGGGCGTTTCCACCCTATTTTAAACCGTATGCGCGCGCATCAAGGGGTCGATTTAGCTGCTCCAACAGGCACGCGGATTAAGGCTTCTGGCGATGCGGTTGTGGATTTTGTTGGCCGTAAAGGTGGTTATGGCAATGTAGTCGTGCTTAAACACGATAACGGCGTGAGCACGGTTTATGGCCATTTATCAGCTTTTGCTGCAGGACTACGCAGAGGCCAAGTATTAAATCAAGGCGATATCATCGGTTATGTGGGCATGTCTGGCTTGGCAACTGGGCCGCATTTGCATTATGAATTTTTAGTGGGCGGCTTGCATCGTGACCCATTAACGGTGGCTTTGCCTACCAATATACCGATAGATGACAACCGTAAAAAAGAATTTGCCGCGTTAAGCCTAGATAAAATGGTGCAAATAGAATTACTAAACCGTAGTTACGTTGCTGCAAGAGATTGATCAAATAGTTTAGCGTTACAAAAACTTTACCTTTCTTAAAATTCCAAAAGCAATAATAAAATCATGGCCAAACCACATTTATATATAGGCATTATGTCTGGCACTAGCTTGGACGGTATTGATGTTGCGTTGGCTAGTTTTGAACATGATGATTGCCAAGTGGTGGCTACACATTTTTTGGCCTACACGCCTGCGTTAAAAACAACATTACTTGCGCTCCATATTCCTAGTGAAAATGAATTAGAACGTTCTATTTTAATGGGCAATGAATTGGCTATTTTGTACGCAAAAGCGGTTAATACTTTGCTTGCCAACGCCGATATTATTTCTAGCGAAATTGTAGCTATCGGTTGCCATGGGCAAACTATCCGCCATAAACCGCGTATCGATAATGGCATTGGTTATACGGTGCAAATTGGCAATGCATCTTTACTGGCCGAATTAACAAGCATAAGTGTAGTGGCTGATTTTAGAAGCAGAGATATAGCCGCTGGTGGCCAAGGCGCGCCTTTGGTGCCTGCATTCCACCAAGCAATCTTTGCAAGCCAAAATGTTAACCGCGCAATTGTGAATATTGGCGGCATTGCCAATATCACCTACTTAGCGAAAACTGGCCAGAATAAAACTTGCCAAGACATAAATGATGCGCAAATGCTAGGTTTTGATTCTGGCCCTGGCAATATGCTGCTTGACAGTTGGGCTAAGCTAAAAATCAATCTAGATTATGATAAAAACGGCGATTGGGCGGCCACTGGCGTGGTAATGTTGCCGCTATTAGAAAGCATGTTAGCAGAACCTTATTTTGCGCTGCCGCCGCCTAAAAGCACGGGTCGTGATTTGTTTAATGATGACTGGTTAAAACAACACCAGCTTTGTGCTCATATGCGCCCGCAAGATGTGGCACGCACGTTGGTTGAATTAACGGCACAAAGTATTGCTAACGCGATTATGCGTGATTGTAACGATGTTGAAGAAATATATGTTTGCGGTGGCGGCGCGCGAAACACGCTTTTAATGGCCACTTTAAAAGAAATGATGAATGGCCAAAAACTAGCCACAACTGACGAATTGGGCATTGGCGTCGATTGGATAGAAGCGGTTGCATTTGCATGGCTTGCCAAACAAACCATTAATCATATTCCCAGCAATATGCCAAGTGTTACTGGCGCTAAAGGCCTGCGTGTTTTGGGCGCTATTTATCCTGTTTAAATTTTTGCTTTAACGTGCTTAAGATTTAACTAGCATTTTGTGCTCTACATTTTGTTTTGAGCATTTGGCAAAATCATTGCGTATAATTAGCCAGATGTTTTTTTAAGAACAATGTAATGACCTAAATATATGACCCAAAATTTAACAATTATAGATCCAACTACTGCCACCATAAGTTTTAATAACGGCGCTAAGCCCATCGATTTGCCTGTGCTTTCTGGCACTTGTGGGCATGATGTCATCGATATTCGCGCCCTTGGCAAACACGGTGTTTACACCTACGACCCTGGTTTTATGGCAACCGCTGCTTGCCAATCAAACATCACTTTTATTGATGGCGATGCTGGCATATTGCTACACCGCGGTTACCCGATAGAACAATTGGCCGAGCATTGCGACTTTTTAGAAGTTTCATACTTGTTAATGAATGGCGAACTGCCAAACGCCGCGCAAAAGACCGATTTTACTGGCCGCATTACTGGTCACACCATGTTGCACGATCAATTAAGCAATATTTTCCGCGGCTTTAGACGCGACGCGCACCCCATGGCGGTGATGATAGGCGTAGTTGGTAGCATGAGCGCGTTCTATTTTGATTCGATGGATGTGAGTAATCCGCTTCATCGCGAAATATCCGCCTTTAGATTATTAGCCAAAATGCCCACCATTGCCGCATGGAGCTATAAATATAATCTTGGCCAGCCGTTTATGCAGCCGCAAAACAAGCTTAATTATGCTGAAAACTTTATGCATATGATGTTTGCAACGCCCTGCGAGGAATACACACCTAATCCAGTTTTAGCCAAGGCGTTTGAAAAGATATTGATTTTGCATGCTGACCATGAACAAAATGCATCCACATCAACAGTTAGATTAGTTGGTTCAAGCGGCGCAAATCCATTTGCCAGCATTTCGGCGGGAATCGCATCACTTTGGGGGCCAGCGCACGGCGGCGCTAATGAGGCAACGCTAACCATGCTAGAAGAAATGGGCGATGTGTCGCGTATTGGCCAATTTATTAAACGTGCCAAAGATAAGACCGATACTTTCCGCCTGATGGGTTTTGGCCACAGAGTTTATAGAAATATGGACCCGCGCGCCGCGATTATGCGCACCACTTGCCATGAAGTGCTAAACGAACTTGGTTTACATGACGACCCCATGTTTAAACTAGCCATGGAATTAGAAAAAATCGCGCTAGAAGATGACTATTTTGTCAGCAAAAAACTCTACCCCAATGTAGATTTTTACAGCGGCATCGTCATGCGCGCCATGGGAATCCCCAACAGTATGTTCACCGCCATCTTCGCCCTAGCCCGCACCGCTGGCTGGATAGCACAATGGAGCGAGATGAATGCAGACCCTGAGCATAAAATTGGGCGGCCGAGACAATTGTATACGGGCGAGGCTAGGCGGGAATTTGTGGGGATTGAGAAACGAAAGTAGCCCAATGATTCCAACCATAACCGCCTTTGAAAGCTCCCCCGATAAAGGAGAAGGCCTAGCGCGTGACATGCGCGTTCGCTGGGCACTTGAAGAAGTCGGCCAACCCTACGAAGTTCGCCTTGTTTCGTTTGAAGCAATGAAGGAACAATCGCACCGTAAGCTTCATCCTTTCGGCCAGATCCCTACCTATGAGGAAGATGATCTCGTGTTGTTTGAATCGGGAGCCATAATTCTTCATATCGCTGAACGCCATGCAGGCCTGCTGCCAGACAACGCCAATTCCCGCGCGCGCGCAATCGTGTGGATGTTTGCCGCGCTCAACACAGTGGAGCCGCCGATAGTCGAGCTTGAGCAGGCCCCCTATTTTGAGCTCGATAAGCCATGGTTCGCAGAACGTTTGCCCATGATTGAGGCGCGTGTGAGAGAACGACTTAATGATCTCTCCAAGCAACTTGAAAATGCCGACTGGCTCGACGGTGCGTTCAGCGCTGGTGACCTGTTAATGGTGCTGGTGCTGCGCAGATTGGAAGGAACAGGGATCTTAGAGGAATATTCTAACCTCTCTGCATATATCGCTCGCGGGGAAGCTCGACCTGCATATAAGCGTGCGTTTAACGCGCAATTGGCAGTTTTCGTTAGCTCGTAGGTTGAGCTAGCGTAGTCTCGATGCAATGAAATGGAATCGAGGTTGAATACCAATCCTTGATTCCGCTCTTGCTATATCAAGGCTACAAAATCGAAAATTCATGCCCAGTAACCATTGCCAGTGAACGTAGGGTTTGCAAAATGAGTTTTTTGCACACTGGACAACAATCAAACACGGTGGGCAAACGTAGTTTGCACCACCCTACAAAAACTGGATTACCGACTTTGCGCGAATGGCGGAGTCCGCATGGTTTTGACTTTCAAACCCCTGCTGCCATGCCTAGCAACGCAGATGAATCAGGAGTTTTCAGCAAGGACTGTCAGACCCACTCTAGAGAATAAATAACCCACACTAATTTAAAAAATTTTAGTTTTATGTTTGGTTTCGTACTGACAACATTTTAATTATTGGTTTATTGTCAATGTTTTTAACAGGAAACAATGATGGCAGACGCAATTAAAACGGGTGACAAAGTGGAGTGGGAAAGTCAACAAGGCAAAATTGTTGGCGTAGTTAAAGAGAAATTAACCAAGCCGATGACAATTAAAGGCCACAAAGTAGCTGCATCCGAAGATGACCCGCAATACTTGGTGCAAAGTGATAAAACTAAAGCGCAGGCTGCGCATAAGGCTGAAGCTTTGACCAAGGTTAAGGCTGACAAAAAATGAGTGATGACAATCAAACCACCATTAAAGCTTTTAAAAATGTGGTTAATATGCCAGCCAAAACCTTGCAAGATTGGCTCAAGACTGAGCACTCATTGGCTGTAGGTTTTAAAACGGATGAAAAAGGTGAATCAGTTGGGCATCAATCAGGCACGCACATACTTAAATTGCTTAAACTTAAGCCCAATGAATTTACCGATGAAGATATTAAATTTGCCAATAAAGTGGTTGGCTATGTAAAACGCCATCTTGCGCAAAAGCCGCAGGGTGATATAACAGATACAAATTGGCGCTATAGTTTGATGAATTGGGGGCATGACCCAAACATTTAAGCTTTTTGGAATTTTAATTTAATACTTTTGTTTATAATATGGCCAACTTTATGCTATCCGCATCAATAGTAGCCTCGATGCAACCAAATGGAATCAAGGTACAGCCTTAACCCCGATTCCGCTTATGCTTCATCGAAGCTACGGTAATGGGTTGTACTTATTGGCAAAGCAAATAAAACATTTGACGATGACGGGGATGTTAATTAAATTAACTGCCCTGCAACCCGCATGTATACTGCTTGGCATAGCATTAATAAACTAGCTTGTAAAACCTAATTGTTGTAATCGTTCGCGCATTTTATTACCCACTTCTACATAGCCTTGCGCATTTGGGTGAATTTCGTCTGCTTTTGAAGCTTTGTCTGATAGCACGTCAGAAAATACTTCAGTGATTAACGGTGTTGCGGTTTCTGTTGCAATAGATTCATACATTTTATGATCAGATAAATTGCCGACAGCCGCGCCTAGTGCGTTAAATTCGGGAATTGCCACTAAGACAGTGCTAACACCTTGCGCTTTTGATAACGACAAAATTGTTTGGGGCTGTCCTAGATAACACATAAAATGTCATAAGGACAGTATGAGAAGGAGCAGATTAAGTTTGCTCAAACAGGCTAAGTTAATGGAGCATTTTGT
>JAYVLK010000012.1:0-23710 GCA_043759515.1 Methylotenera sp. | reverse complement strand
CTTCAATGTGAGAAATGGTAGCTTGCTGGCAGAAGGTGAATTGCTGACAACCTTATCTGACATTAGCAAAATGTGGGTTTATTTTAATGTGCAAGAAGCCGAGTATCTGGATTACAAAAGCAATAAAACCGAAGCTAAGCCTGTTCAAGTAAAGTTAAAAATGGCCAATGGGCAAATATTTGATCAAGTTGGTAAGATTGAAACGATTGAAGCAGATTTTGACAACAAAACAGGCAATATTGAATTTAGGGCAGTATTTGATAACCCTAAACAACTGTTACGCCATGGTGAAACAGGCAATATTTTAATTGAAGTACCTTACAAAAATGCGCTAGTTATTCCGCAAAAAGTCACCTTTGAAATTTTAGATAAAATGTATGTGTATGTGGTGACTAAAGATAACAAATTAGAACAACGCCTCATTACCGTAGCTGCAGAGTTACCGCATATTTTTATTGTTAAAAGTGGCCTAAAAGAAACTGACAGGATTTTACTTGATGGCCTGCGTAAAGTGCAAAACGGCCAAAAAATCGCAGTTGATTATAAATCGCCTGAAAGCGTCCTTTCACAATTAGATCTATACGCCGAATAGCGAGAGACACCTATCCATGTTTAATATTTTTATCAAAAGACCTGTGATGGCCATTGTGCTGTCACTCATTATCGTGCTGCTTGGGTTTTTATCCATCAGAACCCTGCCAACTTCACAGTTTCCTGATATTGCGCCGCCACGTGTGATTGTTTCATTGGCCTATCCAGGTGCAAGTGCCGATGTATTGGTGCAATCATCATTGATCACAATCGAGCGCGCAATTAACGGTGTGCCAGGCATGAAATACATCGTGTCTGACGCAACCAGTGCGGGCGAGGCCACCATTCAAGTGATTTTTGGCTTAGGCACAGACCCCAACCAAGCAATGGTTAACGTAAAAACACGTTTAGATCAAGTGATGAGCCGTTTACCTGCGTTGGTGCAACTTGAAGGTGTAGTGGTTGAGCGGGTGCAGCCGAGTATGTTGATGTATATCAATTTATTTAGCAAAGACAAAAATGCAGATGAGAAATTTTTGTATAACTACGCCAACGTCAATGTAATACCTGAGATTCAACGGGTAAGCGGTATTGCCAGCGCTAAAATTTTGGGTAGCCGTCAATACGCTATGCGTATCTGGTTAAACCCTGACAGAATGCGCGCATACAAAATCTCAATTGACGAGGTAATGAAAGCCATAAGCGAACAAAGTATTATTGGCAGGCCTGGGAGGCTTGGGCAAAGTTCTGGCATTGCTGCACAATCAAAAGAGTATGTGCTGGTGTACAAAGGCCGCTATAACAAGCCTGAAGAATATGGCGATATTATTGTGCGTGCTAGTTCAGAAGGTGAAATACTTAAACTTAAAGATTTAGCAAAAATTGAGTTAGGTAGTGAATTTTTTGATATTTATTCAAATAAAGACGGCTTTCCATCTTCTGCCATTATTTTAAAACAAAATTACGGCAGTAACGCAAGTGAGGTGATTGAGCAAGTTAAAGAAAAAATGGAGGAATTAAAAGTCTCGTTTCCGGCTGGCATGGAATATGAAGTGGATTACGATGTTTCAAAATTTCTAGATGCCTCTATCGACAAAGTGTTGCATACCTTAATTGAGGCTTTTATATTAGTGGCACTGGTCGTTTTCATCTTCCTTGGTGATTGGCGTTCGACACTTATACCCATATTAGCCGTACCAGTTTCATTAATCGGCACGTTTGCTTTCATGCAAGTGTTCGGTATTACCGTTAATTTAATTACCCTTTTTGCATTGGTGCTTGCTATCGGCATTGTGGTCGATAATGCCATTGTGGTGGTAGAAGCGGTACACGCGAAAATGGAAGAACACGCGAATCTCACCCCATACAAAGCCACGCAAGCCGTTTTAGGCGAAATTGGCGGTGCAATTGTGGCTATTACTTTGGTCATGACAGCAGTATTTATCCCTGTGACATTTATGTCGGGGCCCGTGGGTGTTTTCTATCGCCAATTCTCGATCACCATGGCTTCATCAATCGTTATTTCTGGCATCGTGGCGCTATCATTAACGCCAGTGTTATGCGCAATGCTCCTTAAAAATAACCACGGGCAAATAAAACGTAAAACGCCGATTAGTTATTTTATTGGCATTTTTAACCGTGCTTTTGAAAAATTAACTGGCCGTTATACCAACTTTTTAACCAAAATCGTCACCTTACGCCTTGTGAGCGTTTTAGCGTTGTTAGCATTTGCATTTGGCACATTTTTTATTAGCAAAACGCTGCCTGCTGGCTTTATACCAGGGGAGGATCAAGGGCAAATTTATGCCATTATTCAAACCCCGCCTGGCAGTACGTTAGAAGCCACCAATAAAGTCGCGCGTGCATTGCAAAAAGAAGCACAAAAAATTAAGGGTATTGAATCAGTTTCAGCCTTAGCAGGCTATGAAATATTGACAGAAGGCCGCGGTTCAAACGCTGGAACATGCTTAATCAACCTAAAAGACTGGTCAAAACGTAAGCAATCGGTTCATGAAATTATTGAAGAGTTAGAAGAAAAAACCAAAGATTTTGGCGCAATTGTCGAATTTTTTGAACCACCTGCCGTGCCTGGTTACGGCGCTGCATCTGGCTTGGCACTGCGATTGCTGGATAAAACCAATAGCACTGATTACCAAGAATTTGACAAAATCAACCAAGATTTTATGGCGGCTTTAGGTAAGCGCAAAGAGCTAAATGGCTTGTTTACGTTTTATGCAGCCAATTATCCACAGTATGAGCTTGAAATAGACAATAAAGCCGCCATGCAAAAAGGTGTTTCTATTGGCAAAGCCATGGATAACTTGAATATTTTGATTGGGAGCACTTACGAGCAAGGCTTTATTCGCTTTAATAACTTTTTTAAAGTGTATACACAAGCAGGCCCAGAATTTCGTCGTTACCCAAGTGATATTTTAAATTACTTTGTTAAAAACGATGATGGTGAAATGGTGCCCTATTCTTCATTTATGAAGATGAATAAGAAACAAGGCCCAAATGAAATTACCCGTTACAACTTGTATAACTCTGCCACTATTCGGGCAGCACCTGCTAACGGTTACACGTCAGACGAAGCAATCAAAGCCGTGCAGATAGTAGCCAAAGCAACGCTACCGCAAGGCTATGACATTGGTTGGGAAGGCTTGTCTTTTGATGAAGCGCGTCGAGGAAATGAAGCCATTGTGATATTTGCAGTAGTGCTGGTGTTTGTTTACATGGTGTTGGCGGCGCAGTACGAAAGCTTTTTATTGCCGTTGGCGGTCATACTTTCACTACCAGCTGGCGTGTTTGGCACATTTTTGTTACTAAAAACATTAGGGCTTGCCAATGATATTTATGCCCAATTGGGATTAGTGATGTTAGTAGGTTTATTGGGTAAAAATGCGGTGTTAATCGTAGAATTTGCTGTACAAAAACATGAACAAGGCATGAGTATTGCAGAGGCTGCAATCGAAGGCGCAAAAGCGCGGTTTAGGCCAATCTTAATGACCTCGTTTGCGTTTATTGCAGGGCTAATACCGTTGGTTATTGCAACTGGTGCAGGCGCTGTGGGTAATCGTACCATTGGTACATCGGCAATGGGGGGCATGTTGTTTGGTACCGTGTTTGGGGTGATTCTAATTCCAGGCTTGTACTATCTATTTGCAAAAATGGAAGAAGGTAAATCATTGATTAAAAACGAAGATCATGTGCCTTTAACAGAAATGTATCACTACAATAAAGATGAAGGTAAAAATGACTAAACGTAATCTTTCTCAACTCATCGTTATAAGTGGTTTTGCGCTATTGTTGCAAGCCTGCTCTATTCCATTTTTAAACACCAAAAAGGCCGAGACTAAACTACCTGATACGTTTAACAATGCACCATTTGAAACAGAGAATACAGCCCTAATTAATTGGAAAGATTTTTTTGAAGATTCCAATTTATCTGCGCTGATTGATGTTGCGGTTGTTAACAATAAAGAAGTAAATATTTTAGCGCAGCGCATCAATATGGCCAAAAACGAGATACTAGCCCGCAAGGGTGAATATCAGCCATTTGTTAACATTGGCGCGGGTATTGATGTAGAAAAAGCTGGCCGCTTTACGCGTAACGGTGCGGTAGAAGATAGCTTGGAAATTAAAGAAGGCAAGACTTTTCCTGACCCGTTAAGCAATTATCAATTTGGTTTATTTTCATCGTGGGAGATCGATGTTTGGAAAAAACTGCGCAATGCCACCAAGGTAGCCACGCTAGATTACATGGCGTCTATTGAGGGCAGAAATTTTTTAATTACTAACCTAGTAGCGGAAATCGCAAATTCTTATTTTGAACTTGCAGCGATGGATAATCAGTTAACCAATTTAGAACAAAACATCGCAATACAGCGTAATGCGCTAGAAGCAACTGTGCAACTACAAAAATACGGCAGGGCAACTTCGCTTGCAGTTAAACGATTTGAAGCAGAGGTCAAAAAGAACGAAAGTAAGCAATTTTTAATCAAGCAACAAATCGTTGAAGAAGAAAATCGCATCAACTTTTTAATGGGTAGAACGTATCAGCCTATTAAAAGAGCTTCAGCTGGCTTTATGCAAACTAAGCTTAAAATCATGCAAGCTGGTATTCCATCACAATTGTTACAAAATAGGCCAGATATAAAAAAAGCTGAGCTGGAATTAGCTGCAGCAGATTTAAACATTGCAGTTGCAAAAGCTAATTTTTACCCATCTTTCACAATAAGAGCGGGTTTAGGCTTTCAAGCGTTTAATCCAAAATATTTGCTCAGCACGCCAGAATCACTTGTATTTTCATTAGCGGGAGAAATGATGGCGCCCTTGGTAAACCGAAATGCAATTATAGCGGTTTATAAAAATGCAAGCGCTAGCCAAGTGCAAGCGGCATATGAATATGAAAAAACCATTATCAATGCTTTTGGAGAAGTTTCTAATCAAGTATCTAATATCGATAATTTGCAAAAAAACTATGCGCTAAAAAGTGGCCAAGTGGACGCCATGACAAAATCGGTAGAAGTGGCTAACTTGTTATTTAAATTTGCAAGGGCAGATTACTTAGAGGTGCTGTTAACCCAACGCGAAGCATTAGAAGCAAAAACAGAGTTGATTGAAACCAAACAAAAACAAATTAGCGCGATGGTTAATTTGTATAGATCGCTAGGTGGTGGCTGGAAATAAAACTTTAACATTGTTGATTTGGCATTTATTTATTGACTAACAATTTTTCAATGTACTGCATTAAATAAAGTTTGGCTTAGGGTTATATTAGCTGCTCAAACAAAGAAAAATAATGATAATTTAACGCACTCGCGAAACGACAATACCTCAAACAGGGTATTTATTTAATGTAAATAAATTGCTAAATTAAAAACTCGTTCTATTATTTAATACTGATAAGGGAAGGTTTTATTATGAAAAAATTGTTAGGTTTTGTTTTAATTGGTTTAGCCTTTACAAGCACAGCAAACGCGGACACGCTAACTTTGAACGGATCGTTAAGCAATAGTAATGCAATTCAATTATTCGATTTATCTTTTCCAACTGGCTCAATTGGTAGTATTGAAGCTCAGACGGTGGGATTTGATCCCGTGCTCAGTTTATTTGCACCCGACGGCACTACTTTATTATCTCAAGATGATGATAATGGGCTAGGCCGAAACGCGTTGATTTCTGGCACGTTACCTATTGGCAACTATATACTCGCGCTAACCCAGTTTGATTTTTTTCCTACCAGCATAAATGATACATACACTGGAAATCTTTTTGACGGTGCAGAATGGTCTGTCGTATTCATCGGTGCCAATGATGCCATCGTTTCAGCACGTAATGGTGGCGGTGTTTCAGAGGTACCTTTACCTGCTGCTGCATGGTTATTTGGTTCTGCGTTAATCGGTTTTGCTGGTTTGCGTCGGAAATCGTTTTAAATTGAGTTTTTACACCGATTTTATTTGGTCAATGTAGCAATAACACCGCTTGTAATTATGGTTTGCAAACAACAAAAAGCCCTAAAAATTTAGGGCTTTTTACTATTTAAAGATCAAACAAGATCGCGCTCTCGCAACTCACTTTTAACATATGCATAATAAATAGGTGCGGCCACAATGCCTGCCAGTCCAAACACCGCTTCCATTAATAACATGGTAATAAGCAGCTCCCACGCATTTGCACGGATTTGGCCGCCAACAATACGCGCGTTTAAAAAATATTCAAATTTGTGAATCACTATTAAATAAAGGAGTGAACCAAATGCTACTGCTAGCGACTGGCTTAAACTCACAATCACAATCACCGTGTTCGATATCAAATTACCCACAACTGGTATTAGGCCTACGACAAACGTAATGGCAATCATGGTTTTAACCAGTGGCAATTGAATGCCTAATAATGGCAGTATCACGGCAAGATAAACCCCTGTAAAAAACGCATTAATGGTGGCGATGCGTAATTGCGCAAATACCACGCGTTTAAAAGCATCGCCCAATAGCCAAGCGCGCTGTGCCATGGCACCTGCAAATGGCTTGTATTCGCTTCCTTTAACCGAATCGCGTAGCCCTATCATGCCGCCCACGATCATGCCAATTAATATATGTGCGGTGATGCGCCCTGCTTCTTTTCCTACTACTTGCAAATCATCCGCATGCTCGCGTAGCCACATAATGGCTTCTTCTTTAAAAGTAATGGCATCTGCTGGCAAGCGATCTATTACCCACGGCGGTAGTGATTTGCGCGAATCTTCAATGATTTGCGCCATTTTGGCTAGTAACACCGTTAAGCTTCCAGATTCTGATCTAAAAAAGGTGACTAATCCAGCGCCAGCTAGTGTTAATAATCCAACGATAATAATAGCCAGTAAAGCGATAGAAATTATTTTAGCGCGTGAACCTGGCAATTTTTTGGCCACGTAGGGCGTTAAAATGTGGATGAGCTGATAGACCAATAAGCCTGCCAATAAAGCAGGCAATAGTTTAAACATTAAAGTAAAAACCAGTAAGACCGCCATTAACACCCAAGCGGCTATATCATAAGCTGTGATCATTTTATTATTACTATTAATTTTCATACATGTTTAACAATCTTCGCCTTTATTAACTTTCAACTCTAAAACCAACTTTATTAAAACGACTTTTAACATTGGCTACCTGAGAAACTGGCAAGCTAATTGTTAAGTTTGCATCGTCAGCAAATACTTTATCAAGAACCTTACCTTTTAACTGCTCTACCAGCCTAATTAGTTCATCTACACGGTTATAAGCCACATTAATTGTTAGCGCTTGCATCTCAATATACGGCGTTAATATGGCTACTTCTAATGCAAGTTTTGCTGTGCCACTGTAAGCACGTGCCAGGCCGCCAGTGCCTAAATTTACACCACCATAATAACGTATTACACCCACACAAACATTGATCAACTCTCGGCCTTCTAACATTTGCAATATAGGCTTACCTGCAGTACCACTTGGCTCACCCGCATCAGAAAATCTTGGCACTAATCCGTTTTCAGTTTTAATACGATAAGCATAAGCTAAATGGTGTGCGCTGGCGTGTTGCGAGGCAATGGCGCGTAAAAACTGCTGCACTTGTAGCTCGCTGCCAGTTTGGGCAGCCCATGCAATAAAGCGTGATTTTTGTAGCGTTTGCTCGGCAGTGCCTGTTTGCTCAATTGTGATCATTTAGGTTTGATGGCGGACATTGTTTACAGGTTATTTAATCTGGCTAGCATGTAAAGCTTTAATTAAATTGAAAGCGCTTGATTTTATTGATTTGATTAGAAAGTAAAGTTTATGATAATCCCACTATTTCGCCTAATTCACTCACATCAATTCGCGCACTAGCTGGCACTTTTGGCAAACCTGGCATGGTTAATATAGTGCCACAAATGGCCACAATAAAGCCCGCACCGCGTGATAATCGCAAATCAGTTACTTGCAAAAGATGCCCAGATGGCGCGCCACGCTTGACTACATCTGTGGAAAACGAATACTGCGTTTTGGCGATGCAAATTTGAAAATGCGCATAATCAATTTCAAATACTTTTAATTTTTCAGCTGCAAGTGCGCTAAATGACACTTTATCTGCACCGTAAATTTTGGTGGCTATGGTTTCTATTTTTTGCAATAAAGAAAAACTATCTGGATATAAACACTTAAATTTTGGATTCGGTTTTGAAATATTTTGCTCTAATGCATGCAACACTTGCTGTGCCAATTCCCTTGCGCCAAAGCCACCTTGCGCCCAATGTTTACAAACGACTGCGGTGCAACCAAACGCTTTAACAGCATTAATTAAGTAATCGATTTCAGCTTGGGTATCTTGGTTAAAATGATTGATGGCCACCAGTACATTTAGCCCAAAATGATCAACACAATTACGAATATGTTTTTCTAAGTTAACTAGGCCTTTTTCTAAAAATTCTAGGTTTTGCGTATTTAATTCGGGGTGCGTTGCACCTAACTCTAAACCACCATGATATTTTAAAGCGCGTATGGTTGCCACCATCACAACTAAATCTGGCGCTATATTGGCTTGGCGACATTTAATATCAAAAAACTTTTCTGCGCCTAAATCTGCCCCAAAGCCTGCTTCTGTCACTACATAATCGGCAAGCTTTAAAGCGGTTTTTGTGGCGATAACGGAGTTGCAACCATGCGCGATATTAGCAAATGGGCCACCATGAATAAGCGCTGGGGTTTGTTCTAAGGTTTGCACTAAATTTGGCTGGAATGCATCCTTAAGCAAAGCGGTCATGGCACCTTGGGCATGTAAATCGCTTGCCAAAACTGGTTCGCCATTTAAATTAATAGCCACTTGAATATTGCCAAGCCGCGTTTTTAAATCGTTTAAATTTTGTGCCAAACAAAAAATCGCCATCACTTCGCTGGCAACGGTTATATCAAAGCCAGATGTTTTATCGCCATATTGATGATGCAAAGTAATGTGGCGTAGCGCCCTATCGTTCATATCAAGGCAGGGCTTCCACGAGATGCGATGCACATCGATTTGCAATTGGTTACCATGATGAATATGGTTGTCGATTAAAGCAGCGAGCAAATTATTAGCAGATGTGATCGCGTGAAAATCGCCTGTAAAATGCAGGTTAATGCTTTCCATAGGCACCACTTGCGCATAGCCGCCGCCTGTTGCACCGCCTTTCATGCCAAATACAGGACCAAGAGATGGCTCGCGCAGGCAGACAATTGCTTTTTTGCTGCTATTTTCAAACTTAAGAGTTAAATTAAGCGCATCTGCCAGACCAATCGTAGTAGTGGTTTTACCTTCCCCCGCAGGGGTTGGCGTCATGGCAGTTACTAAAATTAATTTGCCATCAGGTTTATTGGCGAGTTTAGCTATGCAATTAACACTTAGTTTAGCAATGCTGTGCCCATAAGGGATCAAATCTTCTGCACTAATATTTAATGCGTTCGCAAACTCTACAATAGGCTTTACCGTGACGGCTTGAGCAATGTCTAGATCGGATATCATGGGTTGTGTACTACCTATTTACGGCCAAATAGACTGCCTAAAATACCTCTAACCACTTTCATGCCAATGGATGAAGTTAAAACGCGCCTTGCTGTTTTAGCAATCGCTTCAGCGTCTGAATCAGATTGCGTGGCACGCCCGCCGCTTATCACATCAACCCAATCAAAACCGCTACTTGGCTTTGCGTTTTCACCTGTATTACTTGGCTCTGTTGTTTGCGTAACCTCCTTCACACGTGCTTTTAATACTTCATAAGCCGATTCGCGGTCTATTTGCTTTTCGTAAAATCCACTAACCATTGATTTTTTAAGCACTTCAATTCGCTCTAAGTCACTTGCTGGTCCAATGCGGCTTTGTGGCGGGCAAATAAATGCGCGTTTTACTGGCATTGGTATGCCTTTTTCATCTAAAAATGACACCAGCGCTTCGCCCACACCTAATTCGGTTATCGCGGTTTTAACATCTACTTTTGGGTTGCTTCTAAACGTTTCAGCCGCTGCGTTGACTGCTTTTTGATCTCTTGGGGTAAAAGCGCGCAAGGCATGCTGCACGCGGTTACCCAATTGGCCCAGCACAATATCGGGAATATCCAACGGATTTTGGCTCACAAAATACACGCCTACCCCTTTGGAGCGGATCAAGCGCACCACTTGCTCGATTTTTTGCAATAAGGCTTGAGGCGCGTCGCTAAATAATAAATGCGCTTCGTCAAAGAAAAACACGAGTTTTGGTTTATCCAAATCGCCTACTTCAGGCAATTTTTCGTACAGTTCAGATAGTAACCAAAGTAGCAATGTGGCATAAACGCGAGGCGAATTAAATAATTTATCTGACGCTAAAATGTTAATCACACCGCGACCTTGGGAGTCAGTTTGCAATAAATCATCTAAGTTAAGCGCAGGCTCGCCAAACAGTAAATCACCACCTTCGGTTTCAAGCTGCAATAACGCACGCTGAATTGCGCCCACACTGGCAGCCGATATATTGCCGTATTGCGCTTGATACTGCGCGCCATTTTCAGCGCCATGTTGCATCATGGCGCGTAGATCTTTTAAATCTAATAACAGCCAGCCGTTGTCATCGGCAATTTTGAAAACAGAATTTAATACCCCACCTTGCACGTCGTTTAAATTAAGCATGCGCGCTAATAATAACGGGCCCATTTCGGCAACTGTCGTTCTAACAGGGTGACCTTTCAAACCAAACACATCCCAAAAAGTGACGGGTGATGCCTGTGCTTTATGGTCGCTTAAGCCTAACATGGCAACCCTTGCATCTACCTTCGGATTACCGCCCCCTGCTTGACTCATGCCCGATAAATCACCTTTTACATCGGCCATAAACACTGGCACGCCAATTAATGAAAAACCTTCGGCCAAAGTTTGCAAGGTAACAGTTTTACCCGTGCCTGTGGCACCTGCAATTAAGCCATGGCGATTAGCCATTTTAGGTAAAAGATGCAAAAAATTATCTGATTTAGCAATACGAATTGGGTTAGTTTCGATCATGTGTTGTTTAGCCTAGAATAAATTTAACGAACGAATTATTACTTAGTGAACTTAGAAATAGTATTGATATAAACTATTTATTATATTTTTTTGGTTGTAAAAAATATGATTTAAATTTCGCCTTTACTGGCTTTACGCATTAAATCGATCAACGCATCTTCTAATTGTTGCGCTGATTTAACTGCGCGTGGCGTCGGATTTTTAATATTTTTTAAATCGAATGTTGGCCTTGCTAACCCGATAAATAATTTAAGTGTTGAGTTTAAATCGGGCTTTTCATAAAGCGCCACACGACATGGTGCGAACACTAAAAACTCTGGGTGATCTAAAATAATTTCAGTGCCCATACTCAAGTTACAAAACGAGTGCACTTCTTTAACACCTTGCGGGTCAACACCGCGTAACTTCATGTGTTCGCCAATAGGGAAATTGGCTGGGTTTACAAAATTCATGCCTTCACTTAAGCTTTTAAGGCTATCAACGACATCTTGGTAACTAACGCCTTCAGCTACTTGCACTTCGTAAATGGCATTGTTTGTATCAATACTAATCGCACTATTTTTAGCACTAACATTTGTCGAGGCCTTAACAGTATCGCCAGCAGCAGCAGTATTGGCTTGCAGGCCATCATTCTTGATAAAGCCAGTACAGCCAATAATAGACATCAACAAAACAGCAATGATTAACTTAAGCATGTTTATCTTTATTAACTATTGCGATGCGCTTTTAAGGCTTCATCGACTGATCTTTGATCATATTTAGGCACCAGCATTTCAATAAAGCCATAAATATAATTGCGTAAAAATGCGTCTTTACGCACCCCCACATAAGTTGTACTTGATGGGAACAAATGGCTACAATCTAGGCGCACTAAATCAGTGTCACGCACTTCGTCATACGCCATATTGGCGATCAATCCCACGCCTAAGCCTAAGCCTACATAGGTTTTAATCACATCTGCATCTATGGCTGTTAATACCACATTGGGTAAAACGCCCGCATCATGGAACACTTTAGAGACGATATTGCTGCCAGTAAATGCAAAATCATAAGTGATTATTGGATAGCTGGCGATCTTAGCGAGTGTTAACGGTAGAGAATCTATAAGGCGATGCCCAACAGGCACCACCACGCAACGGTTCCATTCATAAGCTGGCAGGCACAGCAGTTTATCCTCCGAACTGATTTTTTCAGTCGCAATGCCAATATCAGCTTCGCCACTGGCCACTTGCTCAGTAACTTGGCTAGGATTACCTTGGTGAATATTGAGCTTAACATGCGGATAAGTGTCGATAAATTGCTTGATAGCGTTGGGTAGTTTATAGCGCGCTTGCGTGTGGGTGGTGGCAATAGTCAGCGTGCCAGTTTCAACCTTGCTAAACTCATCGCCCACCCGCTTGATGTTTTGCATTTCTAACATCACTGTAGCGGCAAGCTTAACGATATGACGACCGGGCTCAGTAATACCAGTTAAGCGCTTACCATTTCGCTGAAAAATTTGCAGATTTAGCTCTTCTTCCAACATTTGTATTTGCTTGCTTACCCCTGGTTGCGAGGTATGCAAGGCTTCAGCCGCGGCAGAAATATTAAGGCCTTGTCTAGCCACTTCGTGCACATATTTTAATTGATGTAATTTCATTTAACACCTTTCAAAAAAACTGAAACATATATGTAAACCATATAATCAGACTATATAACAAAATCATAACCCAAAAGAATAAAATGTTATTAAGTAATTATATCAATTGCTGTTACATTGGCGGCCTTAACTCACATATGGGGCGTTTGGGTGGATTTTTTTTATTACATTGTCGCGGGTTTTGTAGTTGGCTTGCTAGTTGGATTAACTGGCGTGGGCGGCGGTTCGCTTATGACACCCATATTAATGATATTTTTTAATGTAAAAGCGGCAGTTGCTGTAGGCACCGATCTACTATACGCCTCGATCACTAAAAGTGTGGGTATATTTGCCCATGGCAAACTTGGTAATATTGATTGGAAAATCGTCACCACCTTGGCACTTGGTAGTATTCCCGCATCAATTATTACCATACTTTATTTAAAAGAACTTAATATCGCATCTGATGATGCAGTTAATAGCATCAAATTCTGGTTAGGCATCGCCTTATTGTTAACCTCACTTTCAGTGCTATTTCGTAACCAATTGGCTAAATTATCTAAAACTGGCCATTGGATTAACCCAACTTATACACCAGCCATTACCGTTATTTTAGGATTTGTTTTAGGCTTTTTAGTGACCTTAACCTCTGTTGGTGCAGGCGCTTTGGGCGTTACTGCTTTATTGATTTTGTACCCAAAATTACCAATCACCAGAATCGTGGGAACCGACGTGGCCCACGCCGTACCACTAACATTAGTAGCAGGCTTGGGTCACGCCAGCATTGGCACTGTTGATTATCAATTGTTAGGTACGTTATTGATCGGCTCTATTCCTGGCATATGGATAGGTAGCCATTTAAGCGCAAAAGTAGCCGAACATTGGGTGCGCGTATTGTTAGCACTTATATTGGTTTATGTTGGTCAAAAGTTGGCTTTTCCGCAATTTAATCAATTGATTGGCGTAGTAATTTTGTTGGTGATTATTAGTTTTAAACAATTGAATTCAAAAAGAAATAAGCCCAAATTACGCAACGAACCTAACAAAACTGCACCATAGTTGCGGTTAATCTTACTGTTTTAAGTTAAAATATTAAGTTAAGTTTTTAAAGCTATCAAATTATGTACAAATACGACAAATTAGATCAACAACTTGTAGATGAGCGGGTTACGCAATATCGCGATCAAACGCGCAGGTATTTGGCTGGCGAATTATCTGAAGAAGAGTTTCGCCCATTGCGGTTGCAAAATGGCCTATACATTCAGCGCCATGCGCCTATGTTGCGCATTGCGATTCCTTATGGCATGTTGTCTACCACGCAGTTACATAAACTAGCCGATATTGCAAACCGCTATGACAGAGGCTATGGCCACTTTAGTACGCGTCAAAACTTGCAATTAAATTGGCCAAAATTAGAAGATGTGCCAGATATTTTGGCTGAGCTTGCAACGGTTGAAATGCACGCCATTCAAACATCGGGCAATTGCATTCGTAATATTACAACCGACCAATTTGCTGGCATTGCGCCCGATGAAGTAATTGACCCGCGCGCAATGGCTGAAATCATGCGCCAATGGAGTACTTTTCATCCAGAATTTGCTCTACTTCCGCGTAAATTTAAAATAGCAGTTTCAGGTACAAAACAAGATCGCGCAGTGGTGCAAGCACATGATATTGGCATGGAATTTTATACAGATACTAACAAGAAACTAGCCATTAAAGTTTGGGTGGGCGGTGGTTTAGGTCGTACGCCTATTTTGGGATCAGTGATTCGTGAACACCTAGAATGGCAACATGCGCTAACGTATTGCGAGGCGATCATTCGTGTGTATAACTTGCACGGCAGACGCGATAACTCGTATAAAGCACGTATTAAAATATTGGTAAAAGCATTGGGTATTGAAGAATTTAAAAATCAGGTAGAAGCCGAATGGGCGCATTTAAAAGATGCGCCAAATACGATTACCGAAGCTGAATTAACCCGTGTTGACAAACATTTTGAAGCAATGCCTTATGCGCAATTGCCTATTGAGAACGCTGAATTTGAACAAGCGATTTCTAGTCAACCTGCGTTTGCCGCTTGGGTTAAACGGTGCGTGCACGCGCACAAACAAGCTGGTTATCGTGCAGTTACGTTATCCCTTAAGCCACACGGTTATGCCCCAGGTGATGCAACAGTTGCGCAAATGCACACCGTTGCTGATTTGGCAGCCCAGTACAGTTTTGGCGAGCTACGTGTTTCACATGGCCAAAATCTAATTTTGGCCGATGTTAAATTAAGTGACTTATTTGCAGTGTGGCAAATAGCGCGCGCG
The DNA here is from genome assembly GCA_043759515.1 of Methylotenera sp. Taxonomy (GTDB): domain Bacteria; phylum Pseudomonadota; class Gammaproteobacteria; order Burkholderiales; family Methylophilaceae; genus Methylotenera_A. Next base: position 8,747 of record JAYVLK010000012.1, on the reverse strand, counting down.
GCTGGATTAGCTACACCCAATATTGGGCTATTAACTGACATTATTTGCTGCCCAGGCGGCGATTTTTGTTCATTAGCTAACGCTAAAAGCATCCCGATATCAGAAGCGATTCAAATGCAATTTGATAACTTGGATTATTTACATGATATTGGTGAGCTTGAACTTAATATTTCAGGCTGTATGAATGCGTGTGGACATCATCATGTGGGGCATATTGGTATTTTAGGTGTTGATAAAGACAGTGCTGAATTTTACCAAGTTTCCATTGGCGGCAAACAAGGTAATGATGCCAGCATTGGCGCGGTTATCGGGCCATCTTTCGCGGCAGATGAAATGCCAAGTGTGATTCAAAAATTGATTGATGTTTATATTCAACAACGAGTGGACGAAGAACGCTTTATTGATACCGTGCGCCGCATTGGGGCAGAGCCATTTAAGGCACATGTGTACAATAAAAATTTGAACAATAACGAATCTGCGCTTGAAACGGCTGCAGTATGAGTAATTTAATCGCATTAAAAAATGGTCAAGCTCATATTGTTGATAATAATTGGCAAACCGTGCAATTACCACCAAGCTTGGTAGAAGCGCGTAAACAAGCCGGTAAAGTAGTATTGTTTAAATTAACGGGTGAAGAAACCGTTTCAGTTGATCAAATTAACCAGACTGTAATACCCGAAACTGGCCAAATTATTGTGCCATTAACCGTGTTTATTGCACGTAAAAGTGAGTTAGAAGATCGTATAAATCTTAAAGAAATTGGCGTTTGGCTAGATACGCATGAGGAAATAGCCGATTTGAGTGCAGTTCTAGTAGATTTAAATACGCTACCTATAATTGCAGTGCATGTTGAACGCTGTGCCGATGGCCGAATTTTCTCGTTGGGCACACTACTTCGGTCACGCTATGGTTACAAAAACGAAATGCGCGCCATTGGCGATGTATTACGCGATCAATTGTTCTTTTTAAAACGCAGCGGTTTTGATAGCTTTTTAATTCGCGCTGATAGAAATGCGCAAGAAGCGATGGATAGCCTAAATGATTTTAGCGCGCCCTATCAAGGTGCTGTTGATGAACCTAAGCCATTATTTGCGCGCTACATTAGGGTTCAATGATGTCTAACGAAGTGTCGATTTTGAGCGCGCGCCCTGCACCTAATGCAGCCACTTCACCACAATTAAGCCAAGCGTTGATTAATTCTGTTTCTGTTAAATCCGCACAAGTAGTTGCATTGTTAACAGCCGCAGTTAAAGAATTGTCACCCATTACTTTTGCCAATAGTTTTGGGGCAGAGGACATGGTGCTAACTGACATAATCTTAAAAAATAAGCTCAATATTGAGATATTTTCGCTCGATACTGGTCGCTTGCCTACTGAGACTTATGATTTGATTGCACAAACTGAGCAGCATTATCAAACCAAATTAACAGTTTTGTTCCCACAAGCACAAACAGTGGAGTTTTATGTTAAAAATCATGGGATTAACGCGTTTTATGAATCGGTAGAATTACGTAAAAGCTGCTGCCATATGCGTAAAGTTGAACCCCTGCAACGCATTTTAAAAGATCAAAAAGCTTGGATAACAGGTATGCGCGCGGCGCAAGCCACCACTAGAGCCGGCTTGCCTTTGCGCGAATATGACGAAACGAACAAACTAGAAAAATTAAACCCATTAAGCGATTGGCTTGAAACCGAAATCTGGGCGTATATTCGCATGCACCAAGTACCTTATAACGCGTTGCATGATCAATTTTACCCAAGCATCGGCTGCGCGCCATGCACACGCGCAGTGGCGATGGGTGAAGATGTTCGAGCTGGACGTTGGTGGTGGGAAGATACCAATAGTAAAGAGTGCGGGCTACATGTTAAATAATAGATTTTATGAAATACAATAATGACAACTAAACGATCCAACCATACACCCCTTTCGCATCTTGATTGGCTAGAAGCAGAAGCGATTCATATTTTGCGCGAGGTGGCTGGCCAGTGTAGCAATCCCGTATTGCTATTTTCTGGCGGTAAAGATTCACTATGCATTTTGCGTTTGGCTGAAAAAGCTTTTCGCCCTGGTCGATTTCCATTTCCGTTAATGCATATTGATACTGGGCACAATTATCAGGAAGTGATTGATTTTCGTGACCAACGCGCGGCAGAATTGGGTGAGCGATTGATTGTGCGTAGTGTTGAAGACAGTATGAGCCGTGGCACGGTTGTGTTAAAAACGCCAGATGAGCCACGCAATAAACACCAATCGGTGACTTTGCTTGAAGCCATTGAAGAGCATGGTTTTGATTGCTGCATTGGTGGTGCTAGGCGCGATGAAGAAAAAGCGCGCGCTAAAGAACGCATTATGAGTTTTAGAGATGAATTTGGCCAATGGGATCCTAAAAATCAACGGCCAGAATTGTGGAATTTGTATAACGCCAGAAGCCATAAAGGTGAAAATATTCGTGCGTTTCCAATTTCAAACTGGACAGAAATGGATGTTTGGCAATATATCGAGCGCGAAAATTTACAGTTACCGAGCATTTATTTTGCACATAATCGCGACATTATTATGCGCGGTGGCGCCATGATGCCAGCGAATGTACCACTAGCCGACGGTAGCGTGATTAATGTACCAAAAGTGGGCGAAACCGTGACTAATATGCAAGTGCGCTTTAGAACGGTTGGCGATATTACCTGCACAGCACCTGTGCTAAGTGATGCTGATAATGTTAGCAAAATCGTATTAGAAACTGCCACAACAACGATTACTGAGCGCGGCGCTACTCGTTTAGATGATCAAACATCAGATGCTTCAATGGAACAACGTAAAAAAGAAGGCTACTTTTAATTTCTAGCCACAGAGTACACCGAGAAAAACAACAACCTAACTACAATAAATATCAATTAAACAGCTTACTCTGTGACCTCTGTGTCCTGTGTGGCCAAAAAGCAAACTTTATAATATGACGAATACCACTCAACACAACGATTCTTTACTCCGCTTTATGACTTGCGGTTCAGTTGACGACGGCAAAAGTACGCTGATTGGCCGATTGCTGTTTGACACGAAAACGATTTTGGCCGACACGCTCACGCAAATTTCTAACACCAGTAAAAAGCGTGGGATGCAGGCGGTTGATTTGTCTTTACTTACCGATGGCCTGCAAGCAGAGCGCGAGCAAGGCATTACGATTGACGTGGCTTACCGCTATTTTAGTACGGGCACACGCAAATACATCATCGCCGATGCACCAGGCCATGAGCAATATACGCGTAACATGGTTACCGCTGCATCAACTGCCAATTTGGCGATTATATTGATCGATGCGCGCCGTGGCGTGTTGACGCAAACACGCCGCCATTCCTATTTGGCGCATTTGGTTGGCATTCAACATATTGCAGTGGCTGTTAATAAGATGGATTTGATGAATTTTGATCAAGCGATTTATGACAAAATTTGTGCAGATTATTTAGAATTTGCTAAAGAAATTGGTTTGGCTCAAGCGCGTTATATTAAATTTATCCCCATGTCTGCATTAAATGGCGATATGCTTGTAGACCGATTAGATAACATGCCTTGGTATACAGGCGAAACATTGTTAGAAATGCTAGAAGCAGCACCTGCGGCAGATATAGAACAAAATGCTGAGTTTCGTTTTCCAGTGCAATTTGTATGTCGCCCTCACGCAAGTGCTGATGCTAATTTACACGATTTTAGAGGCTTTATGGGGCGCATTGAAAGCGGTGAAATTGCAGTGGGGGATGCAGTAACTGTGTTGCCCAATGGCTATCAGTCAACAGTAAAAGCGATTCAAATTGGTGATGCGCAATTACAAAACGCGCAAACTGAGCAAAGCATTACTTTATTATTAGAAGACGAAATTGATACGTCACGCGGGGATATGATTGTTAAAACCAATAGTGCAATTGTGCCAGTCAAGCAAATTGAGGCTTTTATCTGTTGGTTATCAGAAACGCCAATGTCAACCGCGCGCGCATATATCATCCGCCATACTACTCGCGAATCAAAGGCTAAAGTTGGTGCAATTCTTTACAAAATAGATGTAAATACCTTAGAACAGCAGGCAGCTACAGAACTTAAAATGAACGACATTGCACGTATTAATTTTAAACTAGCGCAGCCACTAATGGTCGACAGTTATGCACAAAATCGCGCAATTGGCGCTTTTATTGTAATTGATGAGTCATCCAATAATACCGTTGGCGCGGGCATGATTATTTAGCCTGTAAAATCTCACCATAGAAAACAAAGGCATTGAGAAAACCTAAACTATTGAGAATTTTTTTAAGGTTTTTTCGATGTCACAATGCTTCTGTGGAAAAAGTTTTTAATTTAACAATTTAACAAAATCTATTAAAATAACCAATTTGCTCTTTAGCAGCAAGGATAGCAATAATGACCTATGTAGTGACCGAAAATTGTATTCAGTGCAAATTTACCGATTGCGTAGATGTGTGCCCAGTCGATTGTTTTGTAGAAGGCCCTAACTTTTTGGCCATTAACCCAGATGAGTGTATTGATTGCACGCTATGCGTGGCAGAGTGCCCTGCTGAAGCGATTTTTGCTGAAGACGATGTGCCTGCAGATCAACAAGAATATATTGCATTAAATGCACGCTTATCGCTTAAATGGCCTGCAATCACAAGCCGTAAACCAGGGTTAGAAAATGCGGATGAGATGAATGGTGTGCATGGAAAACGCGCACTTTTAATCGAATAGTTTTTTATTTAATTTAAGATGCTTTTTAATGCGCGCGCAACTTAATTTGATCGTGATTTTAAGCCAGAGTTAAAGCTTGCGTTTTTATTTTTAGGCATTTAAACGTGGTTATGGCAATTAAAATCAATTATTTAGCCCACTATTCACCTGCGCTACAAAATCAAATTTTTTTGTTGCAATCACAAAATAAGCTTGGTGATTATATTAGCCAGCGTTATCCACAAAACCATTTAATACAAACTGATAAAGCGCTATTTCAATATTGCACGCAAATTAAACAAACTTTTTTGCGCAATCTACCAATGTTAGACAAAGCGCAATATGATAATAGGCTAACAGTTGATCACCACGCTTTAGGGCTTAACACTGCTATTTCGCGCGTGCAAGGTGGTAATTTAAAAGCCAAAAAAGAAATCAAGATATCTTCTTTTTTTAAAGCAGCCCCTGCTGAATTTTTACGCATGATTGTAGTACACGAGCTAGCGCATTTAAAAGAGCGTAATCATGACAAAGCGTTTTATCAATTGTGCCAGCACATGGAACCAGACTATCACCAGTTAGAATTTGATTGCCGTGTGTATTTATGCTGGAAAAATACCTAACGATTGCTCGTTTTGATGCGAGCCCATTTTATGCAAAATTAGTAACATTGATAAAGTTACCAGCAGTTATTTTGCCTGTTAATGGATTCGATGATCTAGCCAAAGCTTTGTATTACTTATAAACAACAATGCCAGCAATAAAAATATCAGCATTGCGCTTGCCAAGCCTAGTACGCTACCCCAAACCAAAGGCACCACCAAACCCGCAGATAGTGTTGAAATAAACATTTGAATAAAAGCCGTGCCAGAGGCGGCAGTTCCACGAATTTTAGGATGTCGATCTAATGCGGCAAGTGACAAAATAGGTAAAACCAATGCCATACCCACATTAAATAAAGCAATTGGCAAAATATTGTAAGCACGGTTTAAGGGTAACCACAAACAAATCGCGATATTGATCAACACAATCATAAACATCCAACTAAACGCCACTTTAAGCACTTGTTTGGCTGAAAATTTACCCGCCGCAAATTTGGCTAAATAAGAGCCTAGCACCATGCCTGCAACAGTTGACACAAAAAAGTAGCCATATTGCTGCGGGTTTAAGCCTAAATGTTTACCTAAAAATACTGGGCTAGCCAATACATACACAAAAAAAGCTGAAAAGCAGGTGCCAGTTGTTAGACTTAATTTAGTAAACTCTGCATCGCTAAATATAGTCTTGTAGCTTTTAAGTACGTTTTTTGTGGTTAATTTAAAGCGCTTATCTACTGGCATGGTTTCTGGTAAAAAAATAGTGGCCGCCCATAATGCAAGTGCTGCGTAAATTGCTAAAAATATAAAAATACTTTGCCAGCTTAACCCTAACAGCAAACCACCGATAATAGGTGCAACTGCGGGCGCAATACCAAATAGCATTTGCACAGTGGCCATTACCCTTTGTGCGGCTGCGCCTTCAAACAAATCGCGCACCATGGCGCGCGCCACCGTATTACCTGCCCCACCGCTTGCGCCTTGCAGTGCTCTAAAAAACCACAAGGTTTCAATATTGGGTGCAAATGCACAACCGATAGACGCCAACACGAAAATACTTAAACCCCATTTAAGTGTGGTAATACGACCTATAGCATCTGAAATAGCGCCATGCCATAAAGTCATCAACGCATATGGCAACAAATAAACCGTTAAACTTTGTTGAATTTTTAAATCAGATGTTTGTAAATCTGCGCTCATAGCGTGAAATGCTGGTAAATAGGTATCTATCGCAAATGGCGCTAGTGCTGCAAGTGAGGCTAATACGTAGACTAAAAATACAGAATGATTTTTCAACTTAAAACCTTAACTTAAAACTCTTAAACAAATTTTAGAAACAAAAAAAAGGCGCAACTAAGTGCGCCTTGTATTATATCTGCATATTGGGTTTACCTATTCAAGCCGCATTTGTTAAGGCAAAGCATGAAATTCTTCAACTCGTTCTCTATCACCTGCCACATATTTTTTAGAGTTTTTATCAGTTCTAAAAATTATCGGTTGTGATGCCAAAACTGGATTTTTAGAATCTTCAATCGCTTTTGCAATTAAATGGTGATTAGGTGAAAGCGAACAAACAGGATCTGCACTTTCTGCGTCCCCCGTTAATAAAAACGCTTGGCAACGGCAGCCGCCTAAATCATTCATTTTTTCAGGGCAAGTCACACATGGCCCTTTCATCCAATCGGTTCCACGATATTTATTGAATGCCGGACTTTCTTTCCAGGCATATTCCAAGCCGTGTTCGCGCACATTGGGGAAGCTCATATTCGGCAACACCCGCGCCGAATGGCACGGCAATACATCGCCATTTGCGGTTACGATCATAAACACTTCGCCCCAGCCGTTCATACATTTTTTGGGGCGGTCGCCAAAGTAATCGGGCACCACAAAAAATATCTTCATTTTGTTGCCCACTTTTTGGCGGAATTCATTGGTGATACGCTCTGCCTCATCAATTTGCTCTTTTAGCGGCATTAATTGGCTGCGGTTTACTAGGCTCCAGCCGTAATATTGCGTGTTGGCTAGCTCCACATAGTCTGCGCCCAGTGCTTTGGCCATTTCTAAAATTTCTTTTAAATGGCCAATGTTATAACGGTGAATCACCACATTAAGCACCATCGGGTAGCCGTGATTTTTAATCATGGCGGCAACTTTTTTCTTAAGCTCAAACGTTTTGGTATTGGTGATGAAGTTGTTAATTTCTTCGGTAATATCATGCATAGAAAGTTGGATGTGATCGAGCCCGCCTTCTTTAAACGCTTGAATGCGCTTTTCGGTTAGCCCAACGCCAGAGGTAATCAAATTACTATAGTAGCCAAGCTTTTTGGCTTCAATCACAATCTCTTCAATATCGTCGCGCAGTAGCGGCTCTCCGCCAGAAATGCCAAGCTGAATGGCGCCCATTTTACGGGCATCGCGTAGCGCATTTATCCACTGCTCGGTTGATAATTCATTTTGCGTATGTTTATCGTAATCGGTTGGGTTATAGCAAAATGCACAATGTAGCGGGCAGCGATACGTCACTTCTGCCAACAGCCACAAGGGTTGAGTATGCGTAATATTAGCCGCCACACCATTGTTTTTGGCTTGTGCATGAATTTCTTTATGAGAATCTTTATGAATCTCTTTTTGAACGACTGATTCGCCGAGCGATGTTTGTGTCATTTTGCTACTCCTAAACTTTAAACTTTCCGAATCCAAGCCTTGCCAAAAGCCATATCAAACATGCCAATCACATCTGTTTCAATGGTTGAGGCATCAGGAAAAGCTGCTTTCAATTCAGTGATAATATCGCCAACATTTGCTTTGCCATCCACTCGCTTAATCACTTCACCTGCACCGCCGTGCAACTTGACCATGCCTTCAGGGAAAAGTATCACATAACTCTGCTGCGCTTCTTCCCATTGAAAACGATGATGGTGCGCTATGGCAAATACATCTGCATGTTTAATGCTTGAAAGTGTAGGGTCAATTGCTAAATTTTCCATAATAATTTTTCTTTAAAAATTGATGTTTCTAAGCTAGGCAAGGCGCGAAACCAAAACTTTGGACGCGTCATACCAGTTTGTATGGAAAGTACTATTTTTAGTTGAGTCACGTAACATAGCAGCAAAATATCGATTTTTACTTAAAGTTAATCACGGGCTGGTGAAAATAATCTTTACCAGCCACTTTTAAATCGACAGTTGACGCCAACATAATCGAATCCGCAATTACCCATAAAACATTAAGTTTAAACTGCAAAATATCCAATGCCTTTAACTGCATCTGGCGTGAAGTGCTAAAGTAATCTAGCGTTACGCCTAAACCTTGCTCTACATCGCGGCGCGCTTCGGTTAAGCGTTTTTTAAAATAACTTAATCCACTTTCATTAATCCACGGGTACATTTGCGGCCAACTGCTAATACGCTGTTGGTGAATGTGCGGGGCAAATAATTCTGTCA
>JAYVLK010000011.1:0-84982 GCA_043759515.1 Methylotenera sp. | reverse complement strand
TCAAAATCCTCACATACTTCATGTATGCTCCGGTTTTTCCGCTCCGTCTGCCCCCGACCTGCCATCGCTCGCTACGCTTTTCATTTTGACTTTGAATTAATTTGCACAAATGAACCTCGCTTCGGCGAGGTTTTTTATTGCCTTGTATTATTTAAGATAAAATAAAACTTGAATTTACACTTGCGCTTTAAATCAATTTATAAGGAATTTAATGACAATAACAGAAATTAAAAATCTGTACGAAAGTGAAATAGGAAAAAAATGGGATGACTCTGAAGGGAAAGTATGGCTTGCAAAAAATTGTGATAATTTCGAAATTTATTACAAAGAACCAAGATTAGCTAAAAGATTCCATCTTGATTTAAGCGATAAAGTAAATTGGTTATCGCAAATATTTTGCCAAATATGCAATCAAAACTGCCCTATACACACCATACCAATTCGAATTAGCCCAGAATCATTTCAATCATTAAATAAGAAGAATCGAAGTGCGTTTAAGCAAGCTATTAAGCAAGGATTAGGAAGTTCAAACATCGAAAAAGTTTTTAATAATAAAATATGTATCAGCATATTGCTCGTATGCGGATCTAGGAGGAAAACAAAAGATTTGGACAATATGGCAAAAGTACTCCTTGATTCAATTAAAGATTTAATCATGGGAGACGATAAACATGTAGACCATTTAAATATAATCCGTTTGGCACATAATTTCGAAGAAGAATTTATTTTTATCAGAATATCAAATTCAAATTTGAATTTACATGACGATGTAGTTGCACGAGAATTTCATCACTCATGGGCTGGAAAAAAACCTTTATTACTTTCTGACTTTTATTGAATCAAAGCAAGCGTAGCCTCGATGCAATGAAATGGAATCGAGGTCTAATTAATCATTAACCTTGATTTCGGCTAGTCTTCATCGAGGCTACAAAAGCTGGCTATACTTGTGGGTTGCGATTAATCCATCATGCAAAATTTGAACGCCCTATTAACAGCGTTGGTCATCAGCAAGCGTAGCCTTGATGAAATGCAATGAAATGGAATCGAGGTCTAGTAATTCTTAACCTTGATTTCGACTAGCAAGCGTAGCCTCCATGCAATGAAATGGAATCGAGGGTTAATTTAATGTTAACCTTGATTTCGACAAGTCTGCATCAAGGCTACAAAAACTAGCAAGCGTAGCCTCGATGCAATGAAATGGAATCGAGGATAACTGATCATTAACCTTGATTTCGACTAGTCTTCATCAAGGCTACAAAATCATTGGTGCAGAACATAAAATGAAAAAACTTTATGACAGAACATAAACCTGGTCAACTTCACCCATCATGGCTTGCAGTCATTGGCGATGAGCTTGAAAAGCCTTACATGCAGGCTTTGCGTGAATTTTTGCTGCACGAGAAAGCGGTGGGTAAGGTTATTTTTCCGCCTAGCTCGTTGATTTTTAATGCGTTTAATCACACGCCTTTTGAGCAGGTGCGGGTGGTGATTATGGGGCAGGATCCTTATCATGGGCAAGTTGCAGGCATTCCGCAGGCGCATGGCTTGAGTTTTTCTGTGCCGCATGGGGTTGCGCAACCGCCCTCTTTAGTGAACATTTTTAAAGAAATTTCTTCTGATTTAAATATTAAAATGTCTCGAAATGGTGATTTAACCTCTTGGGCGGATCAAGGCGTGTTGTTGTTAAATGCGACATTGACGGTTGAACAAGGTAACGCGGGTTCGCATCAGGGTAAGGGTTGGGAAGTTTTCACCGATGCTGCGATTGCCGCATTAAATGCGAAGCGTGAAGGCTTGGTATTTGTGTTGTGGGGCAGTTATGCGCAAAAAAAAGGCGCTTTTATAGATGAGAATAAGCATCTGGTTTTAAAATCTACACATCCATCGCCATTGTCTGCGCATCGTGGTTTTTTTGGCAATCACCAATTCTCGCAAATTAATGACTATTTGATTAAGCAAAATCAGGCGCCAATTAATTGGCTAATTTAAATTATTTTAACTAATTATTGCTAATACAAACCACTTGCAAACGCATTACATTTTGCTTACACTTTGCAAAGCTTAGTTACAAACTAACTGGATTAAAAAAAAACCCCGATTAAGGGGATTAAATCGGGGTAAAAAAGGCCAAATCGCACTCTATCAAAGCTTGACTGGCTTCCGCTCAGGGAGGAGAAAGCGGAAAGAGCATTAAGCGTAAACTTGATGCTCACGTAAATACAGACTTTTGACAATTTGCATAGTTCAAGCTATTTTGTAAAAAGTTTGTTAATCAACAAATCCATTTTTAAATACTTAATCGGCCTTGCCAATCGATGTCATTAACTCACTCTTAGCTAAAAATTAACTTATTCTTAAACACTTGTTAATTAACAACCCTTTGTTAATTATCAATCCTTTGTTAATAATCAACCCTCGGCCATGCGATAATAGTCTGCATGGATAGTCAAAAATTACTAAATGGCCTTAATGACAAACAGCTTGAGGCAGTTACCCTTCCCCACCAATCGGCGCTTATATTAGCAGGCGCAGGCAGTGGTAAAACGCGGGTTTTAACCACACGTATTGCCTGGCTTATACAAACTGGCCAAATTTCACCACTTGGCTTAATGGCGGTTACTTTCACCAATAAAGCAGCCAAAGAAATGCTGACGCGCTTAACCGCTATGTTGCCTATTAACACGCGTGGCATGTGGGCTGGCACATTTCATGGTCTTTGTAACCGATTATTGCGCGCGCATTTTCGTGAGGCTGGTTTACCTTCTACTTTTCAAATTTTAGATACGGCAGACCAATTATCGAGCATTAAACGCTTGATGAAGTTAATGAATGTGGATGATGAAAAATATGCGCCTAAGCAAGTGCAAGGCTTTATTAATAATTGCAAAGAAGAAGGCTTGCGCGCTAACAAAGTAGAGGCTTACGACGGACATAGTCAAAAATTACGCGATATTTACGAAGAATATGACAAGCAATGTAATCGCGAAGGCGTGGCTGATTTTGCGGAATTATTACTACGTTGCTACGAATTATTAGCCCGCGATGAGCACATTCGACACCATTACCAAAGCCGATTTCAATATATTCTTGTAGATGAGTTTCAAGACACCAATAGATTGCAATATCTTTGGCTAAAATTATTAGCAGGCTCCGATAATTGCCTATTTGCAGTGGGAGATGACGATCAATCGATTTATGGCTTTCGCGGCGCGCGCGTGGGCAATATGAAAGATTTTGAAACGGATTTTAACGTGCAAAATATCGTTAAATTAGAAGAAAATTACCGCAGCCACAGTAATATTTTAGATGCAGCCAACGCGATTATTTCAAACAATAAAAACCGGCTTGGCAAAAATTTATGGACAAGCGCAGGCGCAGGCGAACCCGTAAGAATCTATGAAGCGTATAACGATAATGACGAATCGCAATTTATTGTGGACGAAGTAAAAATGTTGCAAAGTGAGGGTACACCACTGGCTGATATGGCCTTGCTTTACCGCAGCAATGCACAATCTCGCGTGTTGGAACACGCGCTATTTTCAGCCAATATTCCTTATCGCGTATATGGCGGCTTACGCTTTTTTGAGCGCGCAGAGATTAAACATGCGCTGGCCTATATGCGCTTAATGGCGAACGCCAATGATGACACTGCGTTATTACGGGTAATTAACTTTCCAGCACGCGGCATTGGCGCGCGTAGCCTAGAGCTGTTGCAGGAAGGCGCACGGCAAAATGACTGTAGCCTGTGGCAAGCTGCTACAAACAAGGTAGGAATTGGCCGCGCGGGTGGAAAAGGCATTGAAGGTTTTGTAGCCTTAATTCGTGAAATGACTAATCAAGCCTACGGCATTACACTGCCAGAAGTTGCCGAATTAGCCACCACTTTATCTGGCCTAAAAACGCATTATCAAAATGATAAAGACGGCGAAGACCGCATTGAAAACTTAGAGGAATTAGTCACAGCAGCGGTTGCTTTTACCAATCAATCTTTTGGCAACCATAACAATGTAGATGGCGACGCGCCTCAAGATTTAATGACGCAATTTTTAACCCATGCCAGTTTAGAAGCGGGCGATCATCAAGCAACCGTGGGTTATGACGCGCTACAATTAATGACCGTACATGCGGCTAAGGGCCTTGAATTTAAAGCGGTTTTTATTAGCGGCTTAGAAGAAGGGCTTTGCCCGCACGAAAATAGCTTGAGCGAAAATGACGGTTTAGAGGAAGAACGGCGCTTGATGTACGTGGCTGTAACAAGAGCTCGCCAACGCCTGTATTTAAGCCACGCACAAAGCCGCATGCTGCATGGCCAAGTGCGCTATGGCATACCATCGCGCTTTTTAGATGAGATACCTGAAGGCTTGTTAAAACGTTTGAACAGCAAACCAGCCAGATTAGGTACTAATTTTAGCGCTAGTTACGTCGAGGAAAAGTCACAGGTTTCAGCCCAAAAAATAATAAACTACCCGTTTAAAATAGGCGCAAATGTGCGCCATAATAAATTTGGCGACGGTGTGGTGGTAAGTTATGAGGGCAATGCAGCTAGCTTGGTCATTAAAATTAATTTTGGCCGAGAAGGCTTGAAAATGCTGGCGATGGAATATGCGAAATTAGAGAAAATATGAACTGAATTGTTAGACTTAATTTGATTTGGCTTATGTAATTAATGTTTAGATTGCGGGTTTAGCCCGCAATGACAAGGCTTATTGTCATGCTGAATTCAATTCAGCATCTTAAGCAAATTCCTAAACTACTATTTTGCCAGCAGTTATAAAAGCAATTAAGCCGCCCTAAACACATCGCGATAGCTCACATATTGCAACGCAAACATCATAGAAGTTGCTAATAATAAACAACCAAACACCAATACAGATGCAAATAAGTTACCCGCATTTGGCATTATATTTGTCATGATGCCAGTGATGATGCCTATTGGTGCCAACAGTAAAATAACACCTATTGTGATTACAAGCCATGCCACGCTTAACGCCACCATATATTGAATTGAGCCAGCAATGCTTGATTTAATGGCTTTTACAACCGTGTAATTATTAAATGCAATGAGCATGGGTGAAAACCAAGTGGCCATCATGAGCGGTATGAGTAAAAGCATTAATTTTAAAATAATTGGCAAAGTTTTTTCTATAATAATGGCGGCCTGCGATTGTGAGATTTGGCCTTTTACTTGCGCCAATTCTATTATGCCTTCTACATCGCTACTTAAAATTAAGCTAACCAAAATACCATAAAGCAAACAAACGCCGCCCAATGCCATTAATGCAGTGACTTTTGGCTTTAAAGTGCTAAAAATTTCACTTAAGGTTTGTAGTTTTTTATTTTCCGCATCGCGATACATGGCAATGGCCAGCGCAATAAAAACTGGCCACCACAAAATAGCCAGTAATGCAAAAATCTCTAAGCCTGGCACAGATGGCAACATCATAAAAATGCCAACGTAACTCAGACTTAATGACAGCCATTTGCGTGGCTGTGCTTTAAATAGATCTATGCTTTCTTTTACCCAGCCAGTGCCTGTTTGAGTTCGCGATTCTAAAATTGCCATTTACTGGTTTCCTGTTTGTTCATTTGTAGCCAATATGTGTTGTTGTAATATGTTTTTAAAATGATTTGGGTCTTTAATATGGGTTAAAAGACCTGCTTCTGGAAAGTAAAAGTCATGCAAGCGTGATAACCAAAACCTAAGTGCAGCACGACGCAACATGGGTTGCCAACACTCAATTTCTACTGTATTGAAAGGCCGAAATTCTTGATAAGCACTTAAAAATGCTTCTACTTTTATTTCATCAATTGTGCCTAAATCGCTACCGTTATGATGCAAACACCATTCATTAACGGCTATGGCCACATCGTAAATCAGTACATCTTGGCAGGCATAATAAAAATCAATAAAGCCACCTAGTTCGTCATCGTCAAACAACACGTTATCGCGAAATAAATCGCCATGTACCACTCCGAAAGGCAATCCATTTTGTATTTGCAGTTCCATTACTTGGTGGCTTTGCCAATACGCCATTTCATCTGTTAATAACTTGGCGTCAGCTGCTATGTTTAAATGTGGCAACACTTTTTGCACCGTTTCAGTAAACCATTTTTGGCCGCGTTGATTGATGCTTGGCCTATTAAAATTTAGCCCTGCTACATGCATTTGCGCCAATGTTTTGGCCACTTGTTTCACTTGTTGCAAGTTTGGGGTTGCAACATCTTGCCCATTTAAGCAGCTCACCATTAATGCTGGCTTGCCTTTTAATAAGTGTAGCGCGACGCCGTTTTTGTCAACAATTGGTGTAGGGCATAGCACATCGTGCGCACTCAAATGTGTCATTAAATCAACAAAGTAAGGCAAATCACACAAGTCATTTTTTTCGAAAATGGTTAACACATAACGATTATTTTGCGTGTTAACAAAATAATTGGTGTTTGTAATGCCAGCCGCAATACCTTTAAGCGCAACTACTTCGCCGATATCAAAATTGTGCAACCAACGTTGTACGTCATCTATCTCAAGGGTTGTAAATACAGACATATTGATTTATTAAACTTTTTTGATATGATTTTTTGCTAAAACAGGCGTTGAAGATTAAATACTAAACTGACCAACTAGCAAATTAAAACGCGTGAACGAGCTAAAACCTAAACAATATCCATTTTGGCACGCTTAATGGTGGGTTTGGGCCGTCATTTATCCATACACCGTTAGAGTCTTCTTTATGCAGATAATAAGGTACGCCATGCGCAGGCGTTACTTTCATCATGTACATTTCGCCGTTAATGCGATATTCCTCAATGGTTTCACTGCCTTTTTTGCGAATGGTGATTTGTGGCTCTAATGAACCCTCATCTTGTTCGGGCACATTACCTGCTGCATTATCTAGCGTATTTGGTGGTGGCTGTATTTCTTCTAATAACTCTAAATTAGCTGGTGGCGCTGCAAAAGCCGAGCTAAGACTCAATATTATTGATAATAAGCAAATCAAACATTTTACATTTTTAAGTTTTTGCATAAAGCACTCGCAATTCAATTTAAGTTAATTCATTCTATCAAAAAGCAGCGCGCTTCATTGACCAATTTATAAATATAACTGCATTTTGCGTTCATTTGCAGTGAGCTCAAAGCCAGTCGATTCGTAGTGCTTGAAAATAGCCTCTACAATTTCAGCTGGTTCATCGATTATTTGCATTAACTCTAAATCTTTTTGCAAAGCCATTCCTTCCATCACCAATGTATTTTTTAGCCAATCCAATAATCCCGCCCAAAATTCTTTACCAACTAAAATGATAGGAATTTTGCGCGCTTTGCCTGTTTGCACTAAGGTAATCGCTTCCATTAGTTCATCAAGTGTACCAAAGCCACCTGGCATCACTACATAGGCGCTGGCGTATTTTACAAACATCACCTTACGCATAAAAAAGTACTTAAAGCTAATATCAATATCTTGATAATCATTGCCGCCTTGCTCAAACGGTAGCTCAATATTTAAGCCCACACTTGGCCCCCGCCCCGCAAAAGCGCCTTTATTGGCGGCCTCCATAATGCCAGGCCCACCACCTGAGATGACGCTAAAACCAGCATCACTTAATTGGCGCGCAATATCTTCGGTAAGCAGGTAATAAGGGTGATTTGGCGGGGTGCGCGCACTGCCAAAAATAGATACCGCTGGCGTAATTTCTTTTAACTTTTCGGTAGCACCCACAAATTCTGCCATAATCTCAAACGCGCGCCACGATTC
The DNA here is from genome assembly GCA_043759515.1 of Methylotenera sp. Lineage (GTDB taxonomy): Bacteria > Pseudomonadota > Gammaproteobacteria > Burkholderiales > Methylophilaceae > Methylotenera_A. Next base: position 77,234 of record JAYVLK010000011.1, on the reverse strand, counting down.
TTCACTCACAGAATCGCCATTTAACAGCGCTGATTGGGTAATGATAGGCAATTTTTTGGTTGTCATATTAATTTCTTTGTACGTTATATTTCATATTGTATTTTAAAATTTAAAATTCCATTGGGTTTACGTTTTTTACGTAAAAAATACTACGCTGCAGCTTGTTTGTTACGCTCACTTTATCTTTTTTGGATTAATGCATGAAAACACTTTTACTGGTTGATGGTTCATCTTATCTTTACCGCGCGTTTCACGCCATGCCTGATTTACGTAATAGCCAAAATGAGCCTACAGGCGCTATTCAAGGAGTATTAAACATGTTGCGCCGCTTGCATAAAGACTACCCAAGCGATTATAGCGCGTGCGTGTTTGATGCTAAGGGTAAAACGTTTCGTGATGATATTTACAGCGAATACAAAGCTAATCGCGCTAGTATGCCAGACGATTTACGCCCGCAAATTGCACCGCTGCATGAGGCGATTATTGCGCTTGGTTGGCCATTAATTGTAATAGATGGTGTTGAGGCCGATGACGTGATTGGCGCGCTTGCCAAGCAAGCAGAGGCTGCAGGCGTTAAAACCATTATATCGACAGGTGACAAAGACATTACGCAATTGGTAAATGAAAACGTAACCGTAATTAACACCATGCGCGATGCCTTCAGGCGGGTAGATGATGTGCTAGATGTTGCAGGGGTAACTGCCAAATTTGGCGTGCCGCCAAGCTTGATAATCGATTATTTAGTGCTGGTGGGCGACACATCAGACAACGTGCCAGGGGTAGAAAAAGTAGGGCCAAAAACAGCGGTTAAATGGCTAACGCAATATGGTAGCCTGGATAATATTGTAGCCAATGCAGATCTAATTACTGGCGTGGTTGGTGATAATTTACGTAAAGCCTTGCCATGGTTACCTACTGCGCGCCAACTTATAACCATTCGTTGCGACGTGGGTATACAGGAAAATTTTGATGATTTAGCCCCACAGCCGATTAACAAGCCCAAACTAGCCGAATTGTTTGAACGCTTTGAATTTAAAAGCTGGCGCCGTGAGCTTGATAACATGCCAGAAGGTGTGCAAACGGCTTCTGCACCAGTGCCGCAACCAACAAGTGCAAATAAGCATGTCAGCTCTCCCCATCCGCATGCGGAAGAAGAATTCGAAGCAAAAAATCATTCAAAAATAGAATATCAAGCAATAACCACCCGCAACTTTGAAACCATTTTAACCAATGAGCAATTTGACCTTTGGCTAGAAAAATTAAACGCCGCCGAACTGGTATGCGTAGACACCGAAACCACATCACTTGACCCAATGACGGCCAAAATCGTGGGCTTATCGTTTAGTGTGGAAGCAGGCAGCGCGGCTTATTTGCCACTCACCCACGATTATTTTGATGCTCCTGATCAGCTTGATTTAAATACGTGTTTGGCCAAAATAAAGCCAATACTTGAAAACGAACACATTAAAAAAGTAGGCCAGAATTTAAAATACGATCAACACGTTTTGCTCAATCACGGCATTAGTTTACAAGGCATTGCGCACGATACCATGCTGCAATCTTACGTGTTTGAAAGCCATAAAACCCATGGCATGGATGCATTAAGCGAGCGCCATTTAGGCATTACACCCATTAGTTTTGCCGATGTTGCTGGCAAAGGCGCAAAGCAAGTTAGCTTTAATCAAGTAACGGTTGAAACGGCCAGCGAATACGCGGCAGAAGATGCCGATATTACCCTGCAATTACATGCCGCCATGCACCCAATAATAGCCAATGATGAAAAGTTAAACTTTATTTACAGCCAGATAGAAATGCCAAGCTCGGCCTGTTTATTTACCATTGAACGTAATGGCGTGTTGATCGACAGAGACATGCTCAATGCGCAAAGTAACGAAATTGGCCTAAAACTAATTGCGCTAGAAAACCAAGCTTATGAACTTGCAGGCCAGCCGTTTAATTTAGGCTCGCCTAAACAATTGCAAGAGATTTTGTTCGATAAGCTCGGCATTAAACCCACTAAAAAAACGCCAAGTGGCGCGCCTAGTACCGATGAAGACGTGTTGCTAGAACTATCCCTTGATTACCCACTACCCAAAGTGTTGCTGGAATATCGCGGCTTAGCCAAATTAAAATCAACCTACACCGATAAATTGCCGCGCATGATTAACGCTACAACGGGGCGCGTGCATACCAGTTACAACCAAGCTGTGGCCATTACTGGCCGCTTAGCAAGCTCAGACCCAAACCTGCAAAATATTCCCGTAAAAAGTGCAGAAGGTAGACGCATTCGCGAGGCTTTTATTGCACCAAAAGGCTCGCATATCGTATCTGCCGATTATTCACAAATCGAGCTACGCATCATGGCGCATTTATCACAAGATGCAGGCATGCTGCATGCGTTTGCCAATAATGAGGATATTCATCGTCATACCGCGGCAGAAGTATTTGGCGTGCCGCTTGATGAGGTAGATAACGACAAACGCCGCACGGCTAAAGTGATTAATTTTGGTTTAATTTACGGCATGAGCGCATTTGGATTAGCGCAAAGCTTAAACATAGACCGCACCGCCGCCGCCAGCTATATAGAACGCTACTTTGCGCGCTACCCAGGGGTTAAAAATTACATGGAAAACACGCGCCAAATCGCTAAAAAACAAGGCTATGTAGAAACCTATTTTGGCCGACGTTTATGGGTGCCAGAAATTAACAGCGCAAACGTGCAAAGAAGAAACGGCGCCGAACGCGCCGCCATCAACGCCCCCATGCAAGGCACCGCTGCTGATTTGATTAAACTGGCCATGATTGCGGTTGATAAATGGATAAGAGTAGAAAAACTAGCCACCAAATTAATCATGCAAGTGCACGATGAACTCGTGCTGGAAGTCCCAGATAAAGAGCTAGAGTTGATTAAATCAAACTTACCTAACTTAATGCAAAATGTGGCAAAATTGTCAGTGCCGCTACTGGCAGAAGTAGGCGTTGGATGCAGCTGGGAAAGTGCGCATTAGCTAAAAACAATAAAAATAAACATTTAGATAATGCTCAAATAAGTCTAAAAATAATTAATAAATTAAGCTATAAACGACAAAGGAGAAGTCATGTTTAATTAAGTTTCACATGAAAATAATTTTGGGTTTTTGCGATTATTGTTTGCTTATTTAGTCATTATTTCTCACTCATCAGAATTGGTTTATAACACGCCATCAAAAGAACTCTTTCACATGATTACAGGCAGCGTTACCTTTGGCATACTGGCCGTTGATGGATTCTTTCTTATTAGTGGATATCTTATTTATCAAAGTTACGAGAATACAAAAAAATATTCAAGCTATTTGATAAAACGTGTTTTACGTATATTTCCTGGCTATATAGTTGCCTCTTTTTTGTCAATAATTTTTGTTGTGGGATTAGCAAATGGGCAGGAATTACTCGTAAATCTTAATTTATATGAATGGTTAAAAATATTCTTGAAATCACTTGTTTTATCAACTCCGCATGTTGATGGTTTGGAATTAAATGCCTCACGGCAAATAATTAACGGAAGTATGTGGACTGTTCGTTATGAATTTTTCTGTTATTTATTTGTACCTTTAATTGCATTAATGAGTTATAAAAAAGTAAATATTCTTTTTTTAACTTTTTTATTTTTAATTGTTTGTGTTTATATGATTGCTTATGACATTAATTATATTTATCGCAATGTAGCTTTTTTTAGCTTATTCCAATTCGTTAGAATGACAACTGCATTTTTAGTTGGCACATGTTTTTATAAATACAGGCAGATTATTAAATGGAAACAAAATTACGTTGTGTTTTGTTTTTTGGCTTTAATAGTTATACGCCTTGTCAGCACTACGTTTTTTGAATTAGGTTTGATCATATTAGTTGCTTACATCATGTTTAATTTTGCATTTAATTTCAAAAGCAAAATGCTTGAAAAAGTTGGCGCTAAGACAGATATCTCATATGGCGTTTATCTTTACGCATGGCCAATTCAAATTGTAATTATTCATCATTTTAATTCCATAAATCCTTGGCTACTAAGCGTGATTACCATTGTATTTGCCAGTGTAGCTGGTTATATAAGCTGGGTAAAAGTTGAAAAACCTTTCATGAACATGAAAAAAAGATTTATTAAGCGTGAGACAATTAATGCCTGAAACCTAAAAATGATTGCGTGATTTCGCTAGAATGATTTAGAAGATAAGTTGTAAAGAAAGCTATCCAAATTTATTATTAGCTAATTAATGTACAGTTTAGTTATCTACATCATCGGGGATGAAACCTTATCTGGTAAATCCTAAAACTGATTTTTTGCTAGACTACACGCATGAACAAACAACAAACCATTCAATCACTTAGCAACAACAAAGCTGAGCTTACGCAACTTTTGGGGGTTACACGCTTAGCCTTGTTTGGCTCTGCCGCCCGCGATGCTACTACAGCGAACAGTGATATTGATACTTTGGTAGATTTTTGAGGGCGCGGCAACGTTGCAACGCTATTTTGGTGTGCAGTTATATCTGGAAGATTTATTTGGTTGCTTTGTGGATTTAGTGACTGAAAAAGCATTGCGGCAAGATCTGCGCCCATGTATTGAACGCGAGGCGATTGATGTCTGAAACCTAAAATGGATTCCCACTTTCGCACCACAGGCACTCCGATTTGCTAAGTGCTTAAGCAAATGCAAAGACGTATTTGATAATGATGTAAGTGTTAAATCGGTGTTTTCAAATACATCCTTCATCACATTTTTTATAATGTGATATATAATACTATTAAACGTATTATCAAAGGTGCGAGTGATGCAACAATTAACTGCAAATGATTTAAAAACTAAAGGCATTGCCGCTATCGAAGCCTCACTTGTTAACCAATCAGAGGCGATTGTTTCTGTGCGCGGAAAAGATAAATATGTAGTAATGGATTTAGCGCATTATCATTATTTACGTGAGTGTGAACTTGAAGCTGCTTTGGCTGAAAGCCGCGCCAATACTACCAATGGGCAGTTTGTAAAAGAATCGCCCGAAGCACATTTAGCGCGTATTGATGCTATAAACAAATAAGTAACTGTCATTCTTAACATGGCATTTGCTCTAATTTTTACAGATCAATACACTAAACGCGCAGCACGCTTTTTAAAATGCCACCCTGAATTGCGCAGCCAATACTTAAAAACGCTGCAATTATTGGAAGCTAATCCACATCATCCCTCATTACGATTACATGCCTTAAGTGGCAAACTAACTGGCCTACACTCAATTTCTATAAATATTTCATATCGAATCACATTAGAACTTGTGATTCAAAATAATGAAATAATTCCTGTAAATGTGGGTGACCACGATACAGTTTATTAATTAACAATCTAACTTATGCAAAACTTCGGCATCTACATCATCGGCGATGAAATCCTTTCTGGTAAGCGGCAAGATGGGCATTTAAGTAAAGCAATTGAGATTTTATCTACACGCGGTTTGCAGCTTAGTTGGGCGCAATATTTGGGGGATGATCCAGAACAAATTACGGCTGCATTTAAGGCCAGTTTTGCAAAAGATGATATTGCATACGAAATTGGCAAAGAAAATATCGTTTTTAGCTTTGGTGGCATTGGCGGCACACCTGATGACTATACGCGCCAATGTGCGGCAGCTGCACTTAACGTACCGATTGAGCGGCACGTAGGTGCGGTGGCAGAAATTGTGGCGCAATTTGGTGAAACTGCTTACCCCAAACGTGTAATGATGGCTGATTTTCCGTTAAACGCGGGTTTGATTCCTAACCCAGTGAATCGTGTGGCTGGTTTTTCTGCGGGCTTAGAAAATAAAAGTCAGCCTAACCAAAAACATAGCCATTATTTTCTGCCAGGCTTTCCCGCCATGGCACACCCGATGATGGAATGGGTGCTAGATACGCATTATTCACACTTGTTTAATCAAACCCAATATTTAGAGCAATCAATTATTGTGGTGGATGGCATTGAAAGTCAACTGATTGATTTAATGAATGAAACATTAGTAACTTATTCAGAGATTAAAATATTTAGCTTGCCAAAACTTAAACCCAATAAACAAGTAGAGTTAGGTGCAAAAGGTAAGCCAGAGCAGGTGAAGCTTGCGATGAATGCCTTAAAAAATGGCGTTGAGAAAGTTGGGTTTAGGTGGATTGAGGTTTTGAGTTAAAGGCTGGATTGCATCAAAGCTTTGCTTCTCGCAATGACGGTTGTTGGGTTTTGATTTCAGATACAAAAAATTAATCGCCTCACCACGCATCTAAACAGTTTTAAATCCTTCAAAAGCCAACAGTTTATGCTATTAAGTCGCATCAATTGCGTATAAAATAAGCAACTCGCAAATTTCAACTAATCGCATGCAAATCGGTAATCATATTTTAAAGAATAACCTAGTTGTAGCGCCCATGGCAGGCGTAACAGATAGGCCTTTTCGTCAGCTTTGCAAAAAGCTGGGCGCTGGTTTGGCTGTTTCTGAGATGGTCACCTCTAATTCGCTACTTTATGGCTCTGAAAAAACACGCCGCCGTGCGAATCATGAGGGCGAAGTTGATCCTATTAGTGTACAAATTGCCGGGGCAGATCCGCAAATGATGGCAGAAGCGGCGCGTTATAATGTGGATAATGGCGCGCAGATTATCGACATTAATATGGGTTGCCCAGCAAAAAAAATATGCAATGTGATGGCGGGCAGCGCACTACTTAAAGACGAGCCGCTAGTTTCGCAAATATTAAAAGCAGTAGTAAGTGCAGTTGATGTGCCTGTGACTCTTAAAATTCGTACAGGTTGGGATAAAAATAATCGCAATGCTGTGATGATCGCCAAAATTGCCGAAGACATAGGCGTGCAAGCGCTAGCCATGCATGGTCGCACGCGCGCTTGTTTGTATATGGGCGATGCGGAATACGACACGATTGCTGCTGTAAAGCAGGCAATTAAAATCCCGCTAATTGCCAATGGCGATATTACAACGCCCGAAAAAGCCAAGTATGTGCTCGATTACACAGGCGCTGATGCGGTAATGATTGGCCGTGCAGCCCAAGGGCGGCCATGGATTTTTCGCGAAATTGAGTATTATCTAAAAACCGGTACACATTTGCTACCACCCACAGTTGTAGAGATTCACACCGTAATGCTGGAACATATCAATGATTTATATGGCTTTTATGGCGACGTAGCTGGGATGCGGGTGGCGCGTAAGCATATTTCCTGGTACACCAAAGGCTTGGCAGGTTCGGCCAGTTTTCGCCATAATATGAACACTTTGCAAACCATTGATTTGCAACAGCAAGCTATTAACGACTTTTTTGCTGAGCTTAAAACTAAAAACGAGCGCTTGGTTTATGTGGATGAAACTAACGATTTGGACTTAGTAGAAATGGCCGCTTAATGACAAACGCTTGCAAACTCACTTACGCTATTAATGAATCACTTGATGACTATTTTGTGCACCTTGACGGCCAGCCACCGCATGCAATTTATGACATGGTGTTAGGTTGTGTGGAAAAGCCAATGCTGGAATATATATTGAACAAAGTAGGTGGCAATCAAAGCAAAGCGGCAGAAATTTTGGGTTTAAATCGTAATACGTTGCGTAAAAAAATGGCGCAATATGGCTTAAGTTAGAAAAATACTGGCTTGTAATACATTTGAGCGGCATAAACAAGCTAGGTAAAAAATATTTTAGATTGCGTGTCGAGCACGCAATGACAATTAAGAAAAATAGTTTAACTCCTTAAAGCATATATTCAATGACAATTATAAAACGCGCGCTAATCAGTGTTTCAGACAAAACTGGCATTATTGATTTAGCCCTAGCTTTAAGCAAACTCAACATAGAAATATTATCCACTGGCGGCACTGCCAAACTGTTTCGCGAACACAATATTCCTGTGATTGAAGTAGGTGACTATACGGATTTTCCTGAAATGTTAGACGGCCGCGTAAAAACCCTGCACCCAAAAGTGCATGGTGGCATTTTAGGCAGGCGCGATTTGCCTGATCATGTGGCCACCATGCAAGCGCACAACATTCCCAATATCGATATGGTGGTGGTTAATCTATATCCGTTTGAAGCAACTGTAGCCAAGCCTGATTGCACGCTTGAAGATGCCATTGAAAATATTGATATTGGCGGCCCAGCCATGGTTAGAAGCGCGGCTAAAAATTGGCGACATGTGGCTGTTTTAACTGATTCTTGCCAATACGATGCATTTGTAACTGAGCTGCAGGCTAACCGCGGCGGGGTTTCCAGAGCGACGTTATTTACTTTATCAATTGCCGCATTTAATCGTATAAGTCAATACGATGCTGCGATCAGCGATTATTTGTCTAGCTTTAATACTGACGGCAGCCGCAAGATTTATCCAGATCAAATAAACAGCCGCTTCATAAAACTGCAAGATTTACGCTATGGCGAAAACCCGCATCAAAGTGCGGCTTTTTATCGCGATTTACACCCAGCGCCTAGTTCATTGGTCACAGCCCAACAATTGCAAGGTAAAGAATTAAGTTACAACAATATTGCCGATGCCGATGCCGCGTGGGAAGCGGTTAAATCTTTTTGCGATTTTGGTAACAGCACTGTTAGTGCGCAAGCCGCCTGCGTCATTGTTAAACATGCCAACCCTTGCGGTGTGGCGCTTGGTAGCGATGCGCTTGAAGCCTACACTAAAGCGTTTAAAACAGATCCATCAAGCGCGTTTGGTGGCATTCTTGCGTTTAACGTGATAGTAGACAAAACTGCCGCAGAAGCAATCAGCAAACAATTTGTTGAAGTTTTAATTGCGCCAGATTTTACTGCAGAGGCGTTGGCTATTTTTGCCGCAAAAGCAAATGTGCGTGTGTTAAAAATCGCGCTGCCTACTGGTGGCGATACACCGTTTGCACAAGGCCGTAACGCCCAAGATATCAAACGCGTGGGTTCTGGTATATTGGTTCAAACGGCCGATAATCACGAAATTGGCCAAGCTGAATTAAAAATCATCAGTCAAAAACAACCTTCACCACAACAGTTAACCGATATGCTATTTGCGTGGAAAGTTGCCAAATACGTAAAAAGTAATGCAATCGTGTTTTGCGGTAATGGCATGACCTTAGGCGTAGGTGCCGGCCAGATGAGCCGCATTGATAGCACTAAGATTGCCATCATTAAAGCGCAAAACGCTAATCTCAATTTACAAGGCTCAGTCGTTGCAAGCGATGCGTTTTTTCCGTTTAGAGATGGCATTGATGCACTAGCCGCCGCAGGCGCTGCTTGCGTGATCCAACCAGGTGGAAGCATGCGCGATGATGAAGTGATTAAAGCGGCAGATGAGCATGGGTTGGTGATGGTTGTGACAGGTGTTCGGCACTTTAGGCATTAAAAAAATGAATGCTAATAAACTTTTACAAAATATCAAGCCAGCCATTCAGGTAATTCGTAATCAACGTGTTGTTATTTCTACTGATTTAGCACATCTTTATGAAGTATTACCAAAAGCGCTTATTCAAGCTATGAAACGTAATATTGTTCGTTTTCCAGCTGACTTTATGTTTCAGTTAACAAATCAAGAGTGGGTGAACTTGAAGTCACAAATTGTGACTTCAAGTTTGGATGAGGCAAACTATGGCGGCGCGAGAACACCACCTTATGCTTTTACAGAACAAGGCGTTGCCATGCTTTCAAGCGTACTTAAAAGTGATCGCGCAATTAACGTTAACATTGAAATCATGCGCGCTTTTGTAAAACTACGCCAACTTGTTAGCGAACATCAAGATTTAACGTTGAGATTAGACGATTTGGAAGACCATTACGACAGCCAATTTAAAGCTGTTTTTGATGCGTTACGTGCGTTGATGCAAACTCCTAAGCCTGAAAAACATCCTATTGGCTTTACTGCAGATATCAAAATTAAAGAAATAAAAAATGAAAATATTAGTCATCGGTAACGGCGGTCGTGAACACGCGCTAGCTTGGAAAATCGCGCAAAATAAAGAAGTAAGCCGTGTGTATGTGGCACCAGGTAACGCTGGCACTGCGCTTGATTTAGATATGGTTAATGTGCCAATTTCGAGCGTACAAGATTTATTGGTTTTTGCAATAAAAGAGCAAATTTATATGACCATAGTCGGCCCAGAAGCGCCGTTAAGCCAAGGCGTTGTCGATGCTTTTCGTAATGCTGGTTTAAAGATTTTTGGCCCAACCCAAGCCGCTGCCCAGCTAGAAAGTAGCAAAGATTTTGCCAAAGCGTTTATGTTGCGACACAACATTCCAACTGCCGCTTATGCCACCTTTACCGATGTGCAAAAAGCGCATGATTACGTGAAATTGCATGGCGCGCCTATTGTGATTAAGGCAGATGGTTTGGCAGCTGGCAAAGGCGTTGTGGTTGCCATGACAGAGCCTGAAGCACACGCTGCCATTGATGCCATGTTGAGCGACAATAAGTTAGGTGATGCGGGTGCGCGCGTGGTGATTGAAGAGTTTTTAACAGGGGAAGAAGCCAGTTTTATTGTGATGGTGGATGGCAAAAATATTTTAGCCCTTGCCACCAGCCAAGACCATAAACGCTTACTAGATGATGACTTAGGCCCTAATACTGGCGGCATGGGCGCGTATTCGCCAGCACCCGTTGTCACCCCAGAAATACATGCAAAAGTGATGCGCGAGATTATTCGCCCGACGGTTGATGGCATGGCTAAAGACGGCATCCCTTATACTGGGTTTTTATATGCAGGCTTGATGATTTCGCCAAATGGTAATGTAAAAACGCTGGAATTTAACTGCCGCATGGGCGACCCTGAAACGCAACCAATTATGATGCGGCTAAAATCTGATTTTGTTGAATTAGCCGAACATGCTGTTAATGGCACACTTGATCTTGCGCAACCGCAATGGGATAGGCGCACCGCTTTGGGCGTGGTAATTGCATCACGCAATTACCCAGAAACGCCGCGTTTAAATGATGAGATTACAGGCTTACCTAAGCAAAATCTCCAGCAAATTGAAGATGGCTATGTTTTTCATGCTGGTACGCGTTTGGTGGATGGTAAAGTGTTAACTAACGGTGGGCGTGTGTTATGCGTTACTGCATTAGGTGAAACGGTTAAATTTGCGCAACAACAAGCTTACAAAATAGCTAAATCAATACAATTTGATGGCGCGCAATACCGCACCGATATTGGCTACCGAGCCATTAAAGGTTAACTAAAGGTTTATCGACGCGCATGAGCATAAATATTGATTCGCAGGCCGTTTTTAGCTACCTGCAAGACTTGCAAGCCAAAATTGTAGAAGCACTTGAGCTAGTAGACGGCAAAACATTTTTACACGATAGCTGGAACAGGTCAGAAGGTGGCGGTGGCACAACCTGTTTGCTTGAAGGTGGAAATGTGTTTGAGCGCGCAGGCGTTGGCTTTTCGCATGTGTTGGGCAGCAAATTGCCGCCAGCTGCAACTATCGCTCACCCAGAAGCGGCGGGCAGAAGTTGGGAAGCGATGGGCGTATCGCTGGTATTGCATCCCCACAACCCTTTTGCGCCCACTGTGCACATGAATATTCGCTTTTTTGTGGCAAAAGCACCAACATCTAACGCCAAAAGTGCAATATCTGGACAAGATGCGTCTCCGAGACAAGGCGCTGAAAAAGACGATGTGCAGGCAGTACAAATAGTACGACAAGCATCGTCTTTTGAAAGCAACACAGTCGCAGGCACGCAGGTTGACCCAGATATTTGGTGGTTTGGTGGCGGCATGGATCTAACCCCTTATTATGGATTTGTAGAGGATTGCGAACATTTTCATCGCACTAATAAAACAGTGTTAGATGCGTTTAATCCAAGCTATTACCCAATTTTTAAAAAACATTGTGACGAATATTTTTACCTAAAGCACCGTAAAGAGCCGCGCGGCATTGGTGGTATTTTCTTTGATGATTTTAATGAGCTAGGTTTTGAGCAAAGTTTTAACCTGCAACGCGCAGTGGGTGACAGCTTTTTACAAGCCTATTTACCTATTTTGCAGCGTAGAAAAGATACGCCATACGGTGAAAATGAGCGTGATTTTCAATCTTATCGTCGTGGGCGCTATGTAGAATTTAATTTAGTGCATGACAGAGGTACGCTATTTGGCCTGCAATCAAATGGCCGAACAGAGTCAATTTTGATGTCGATGCCACCGATTGTAAAATGGCGCTATGATTGGAAGCCAGAAACTGGTAGCTTAGAAGCCAAACTATATACCGATTATTTGATTGATAAAGATTGGTTAAATTAAGAAAAACGCATGCAATTAAAGATTTGATTTAAAACTACATTGCTTAATAAAAATCAAGGGAACGCTCCATGCTACAAAAGTTATTACGCACCAAACCTGTTATCGCGCATGGCAGTAGCGGGCTAAAAAAATGTTTAACGGCTTTTGATTTAGCACTGTTAGGTATTGGTTGCGCCATTGGCACAGGCATTTTCGTGCTTACTGGCATTGCAGCGGCTACCCAATCTGGCCCAGCGGTGGTGTTATCTTTTATATTTGCAGGTGTAGCTTCTGGTTTTGCAGCGCTTGCTTATGCTGAGCTCGCTTCATCAATCGGCGGTTCGGGCAGTGCTTATGGTTATAGTTATGTGGCTTTTGGCGAATTTATCGCTTGGGTAATGGGCTGGATTTTATTACTGGAATATGGCGTGGGGGCTGCTGCTGTGGCTAATGGCTGGTCAGGCTATTTTATTAATACGCTGGCTAATTTTAATGTTTACCTGCCAGAGTCCCTTACAAAAGCGCCCATGTTAGGCGGCTTGATCAACTTGCCTGCGTTTGCCATTATTTGGCTATTAACTATTTTGTTAATCGTGGGCGTTAAGGAAAGTGCGCGCTTTAATAATATTATCGTGGTGATTAAATTATCCACCATCGCCATTTTTATAGCGTTAGCAATTGGGCATTTAAATGCCGATAACTGGCAGCCATTTATGCCATTTGGCTGGTTCGAAACACTCGATAATGGCAAAAATATTGGTGTGCTTGCAGGCGCTTCATTAGTATTTTTCGCATATTTCGGCTTTGATGCAGTCTCTACCGCGGCAGAAGAATCTAAAAATCCGCAACGCGATTTACCTATTGGCTTATTAGCATCACTCACATTTTGCACCATTATTTACATTATTGTGTCTGCCATACTCACAGGCGTTGTACCCTACGGTGAACTTAATACCGCATCCCCCGTGGCTTATGCTCTTACAAAATTAGGATACACATGGGCATCCACGTTAGTGGCCACTGGTGTGTTGGCTGGATTAATTACTGTGCTTTTAGTATTGCTGTACGGCTTAACGCGCATTTTATTTGCCATGAGCCAAGATGGTTTGATCTCGCCTGTATTTTCAAAAGTTGATCCTGACCGTCAATCGCCTACGCGCATTATTTTAATGTGCGGTTTTGTGGTTTCATTAGTGGCTGGTTTTTTCCCACTGGGCGAACTGGCAGAAACGGTTAATATTGGCACACTAGCTGCATTTGTAATGGTGTGCGTGGGCGTAATTGTGCTTAGAATTCGCCAGCCTAATTTACCACGCCCTTTCAAAAACCTGTGGAATCCTGTTATTCCAGTGCTTGGCATATTATCTTGTAGTGCACTAATGTACTTTTTGCCAACGTCCACTTGGGTACGTTTTGGTTGGTGGATTTTAGTAGGCGTGATTTTTTATTTTGTTTACTCAATCAGGCATAGCAAGCTAAATAACCAATAAATAAGATATTTTTCAAGCACAGCCATCTGTTGTTGCAATAAAAAAGCCAGCTAAAAGCTGGCTTTTTTATTAAGCTAATTATGTTTTTAAATGGCTAAAACCCATTGTACAATTGCTTTAATATCTTCATCTTTTACTTGTGGGCTGTTTGCTGGCATGGGCATAGGGCCCCAAACGCCACTACCACCTGCTTTAACTTTAGCGATCATTTTAGCTTCTGCCGTTTTGTCACCTTTGTATTTCGCAGCTACATCTTTAAACGCTGGGCCTAATACTTTTTTATCGATACTGTGGCAAGCTAAACAGCCATTTTTTTGCGCCAAAGCTTGACCAGCGTCTGCTGCAACTACCGTACCCGTTGATGTGATCGCTAATAAAGCGATTGCTGATAATAAAACTTTCATGTTTTCTCCTGTAATTATTTTAAATTTAAATGTTTAAATTTTATGTAATAAACCAATATTTTTGAACAACCTTTAATCTATTATTTTGTGCGTATAATCATACAACACACATTGTTAATAGTCCAAAAGCTAGCCATTGTTAAATTTAGTGCTACGGCTAGTTTGCTCAAAATGTTGCTAAATTGCTAAATCAACTGCTTTAAATCGCGCAAATTATCCACGCTTGGCAAACATTCAACGCCCTTACATACCCAAGCGTTGACGTTTGGTTCAACACTTCTTTGGAGTGTCGCAGGTAAATCGCTAATTGATTCATCTAAATAGATAAAAATATGGTGCGGATAATAAGTTTGGCTAATTTCAGTCCGCCAATTAGCCATTTGTTTGGTTTCACCCTTAATAATCACGAGCGAGGGAGGCGATAAAAACTCGGTTAATGCATGGCACAAGCTTGCACATGCGGCTGGATTATTGGCTATATTGTTATCAAACGCTTTTAAAGTGCGCTCCGTAGCTTGTAGGTAATTAGGCTCACCTAAAATATGGCCTAATTTTTGAAGTGCCGCAGCCGCTATGCCATTGCCACTTGGCGTTGCATTGTCGTAGCCTTGTTTTGGCCTGTGAATCAGTTGCTCGTGCGTGTGGCTGGTAAAGTAAAATCCGCCATCTTGCGCTTCAAAATTGCCCAATAAACTATCGGCTAATCTTAACGCAAAACTCATATCAATCGCACGATAATCTGCTTGCAAACACTCAATTAGCGCGTCAAGCAAAAATGCATAATCATCTAAATAAGCATTTAAATGCGCATTATAGTTGCCAAAGCCATCATCTTTACAAGTGGCAAAAAGGGCGTCATTAACCCACATTTTTTCGCGAATAAAATCAACCGCATCTTGCGCAAATCTTACCCAATCTGGCCGATTAAATACGCGCCCTGCGCGTGCCAAGCCTTTTATTGCTAATGCATTCCAGCTAGTTAATATTTTGTCATCACGATTTGGTCGAATACGCTTTTCGCGCGCATCAAACAATTTAGTTTGCGCATTTTTTAATAGGAGAATTTCATCTTGCTCTGGCAGGCGCGCCAAATATGGGTGCCAGAGCGCATGACCCGAATGCGGGTTTTCAAAGTTAGCCGCACGATCAAATCCAAAACAACTACTTGCCACTACAAATTCTTCTGGTGTCAGCAGGGCTTTAACAATATCTGGTTGCCACACATAAAACGCGCCTTCTTCACTATGGCCATTCTCGTCCATCGAGTCTGCATCTAATGATGAATAAAACGCGCCGTTTTTATCGCGCATTTCACGCGCCAGCCAAGCAACGGTTTCTTCTACAATCTGCTTATAACGCCCATCTTTGCTGATTTGCCAGCCATCACAATACAAAAATAGCAATTGGCCATTGTCATAGAGCATCTTTTCAAAATGCGGAATATTCCAGCGCTCATCAACCGAATATCGGCAAAATCCACCACCAATTTGATCATATATACCGCCGTTGGCCATGGCAGTAAGCATTTGCAGCGCCATTTTTTCTGCTGTGTTGTGTAGGAGCGACGCCTCGTCGCGAAGCAATGGTGAAAATCGCGACGAGGCGTCGCTCCTACCAGCTGCATGATGCAGTAACAGCGTAATATCGGCTGGATTCGGAAAGTTTGGCGCACTACCAAAGCCGCCATTTTCAAAATCAAAACTATGTTCTAATGAATCAAATGCTAGCTTTAACGTGGCTTGGTTAGCATTTAATGCGTTGCTAGCAACAGGAATGCTGCGTTTTAGCGCATCAGCCAATTGGCTATTTTGTAGTCGTAACTCGTCTTTACGTTCATGATAATACTGCGCAACCCGCGGAATTAAATCGGCAAAGCCTGGCAATTGATATTTGGCTGATTTTGGAAAATACGTGCCAGTAAAATAAGGTTCTTGGTCGGGCGTTAAAAAAACGGTAAGTGGCCAACCGCCACTTTTTTGGCTCAACATGCTATGTGCAGCTTGATATATTTGATCAATATCTGGCCGCTCTTCACGGTCAACTTTAATATTAATAAAGTGCTCGTTCATTACCGCGGCAATGTCATCGTCTTCAAACGATTCATGCGCCATGACGTGGCACCAATGACAGGCTGAATAGCCAATTGACAATAAAATCGGCTTATTAAGCTCGCGCGCTAATTTAAGTGCAGGCTCACCCCAGGGGTACCAATGCACAGGGTTTTCTGCGTGTTGTAATAAATACGGGCTAGTTTCTTTATTTAAACTATTTGCCATTAATAGGTTTCACTCAAGAATTTAATTAAAGCGTTTCAATCGCATATTCTGCACTGATAGAATGTGTGCGCCCTGGGTTGATGACCACCATATTATCAAGCGCGTTGGTAGTTTCAACACATACAGTTTTACGCCATTCATCCGCCGCGCCCATATCTGTTAACGCACTGGCTTTTTCAGCCCCTGGGCTCCAAACCACGGTAGTATCACTGCCCGATTTGGATACTTTAATTAAGCGGTTAAAACCAGTGTCATGCACCACGCAATCTGAGCTGTGATTGATGTAAACACGGTCAAATTCACCATCGAATTTCAACACATCATGTTCCATCTCACGTTGATATTTGCGCACTTTGTCGGCATATAAACAATCTAACATGCCAGTAATTTTTACGTTAGCAATATCGCTAATATTTAAATAAGTATGAAACGCTTCGCCAATGACAAACGGGTGATCGGCTTTATTGGTGGTTGACATATCAATACGCAAGCGACGCCCCACCGTGATGGTAACCGTTAACGCATAGGGGTAAGATAATTGGCGCTTGGCTTCTGGTGTTTCAAGCATTTCTAGCATGATGCGCGTGGCACCTGTATTGGTTGAATCTACATCGATGATGCGCCAAGGAATAACACGCGCAAAACCGTGCGGGCAAAACGTGCTATCAGTTGGGTGTGCGCCAAACCAAGGCCAGCAAATTGGCACACCACCCCTAATAGAGCGGCCTTTTACATAGCGTGCATTGCTAGATAACCATAAAACAGGATCTTGCAAAAATTTAGGTTGCCAAAGCATGACATGCGCGCCTTGCAGGGCAATTTTGGCCGTGCAAAGCGGATTATCCACTTCAAGATACTGCATGCCATTTTCATCAACCGTTTGGGTTACATGCGCGTGTAGTTTTAAGCGTTTTTGTGTTTTTAATTGGCCAGTATCTGCCAAATTTAGCGCCGCTGTTTCAGATTCTGGGGTTTCAGTATTCATCATTTTGTATGCTTTAATTTTAAATTTACTTTTCAATTTGAGAAACATCGCGTATTGCCCCGCGCGAGGCACTAGTGGTCATCGCAGCATAAGCACGTAATGCAGGTGAAACATGGCGTTCACGGTTAACTGGCTTCCAAGCAAGCTTACCTTTCGCTTCCATGTGCGCACGGCGGTGCGCCATTTCTTCATCAGTAATAACCAAATGAATAGTTCGGTTTGAAATATCAATTTCAATCACATCATTTTCTTCAACCAGCCCAATCGCGCCGCCCTCAGCTGCCTCAGGTGAAGCATGGCCGATACTTAAACCAGAAGTACCGCCTGAAAAGCGACCATCGGTTAGTAGCGCGCACACTTTACCTAGATCTTTCGATTTTAAGTAACTGGTTGGATACAACATTTCTTGCATACCAGGCCCACCGCGCGGGCCTTCGTAGCGAATCACTACAACATCGCCCGCTACAATTTCATCATTAATAATGCCTGCAACAGCGTCATCCTGAGATTCAAAAATACGTGCGCGACCAGTAAATTTTAATATCGAATCATCTACCCCTGCGGTTTTAACAATACAGCCATCTAGCGCAATATTGCCGTATAAAACAGCCAAGCCACCGTCTTTAGAATATGCGTGTTCAATATCGCGAATACAACCATCAGCCGCGTCAGTATCTAAGCTAGGCCACCACATGCTTTGACTAAACGCGATGGTGGTTGCAATACCACCTGGGGCTGCAGAATAGAATTTTTTAACATCTTCATCCGTGGTGGTTGCAATATCCCATTTATCTAATGCCGCACCCATTGTTGCACTATGCACAGTTGGAATATCGCGATGAATCAAGCCTCCACGGCTTAATTCAGCCAAAATACGCATCACGCCACCTGCGCGGTGCACGTCTTCCATATGATATTTTTGCGTGGCTGGCGCTACTTTACTAATGCAAGGCACTCTGCGAGAAATCTTATCAATATCCGCCATGGTGAAATCTAGCCCTGCTTCATGCGCGGCGGCTAGCAAATGCAACACGGTATTGGTTGAGCCGCCCATGGCTACATCTAGCGCAAATGCGTTTTCAAACGCTTGCATGGTGGCGATGTTTCTTGGCAATACAGAATAATCATCTTGTTCATAATGGCGTTTGGCTAAATCCACAATTAAGCGCCCTGCTTGCAAAAATAATTGCTTGCGAGCGCCGTGCGTGGCTAGTGTTGAGCCGTTGCCTGGCAAGCTCAAACCAAGCGCTTCAGTTAAACAATTCATCGAGTTTGCCGTAAACATGCCCGAGCAAGAACCGCATGTTGGGCAAGCAGATCGCTCAATTGCATCTGATTTTTCATCACTCACGCGATCATCGGCTGCGGCTACCATCGCATCAACTAAATCAAGCTTCAATTCTTCGCCTTGCCAATTAACTTTACCCGCCTCCATTGGCCCGCCAGAAACAAACACCACTGGGATATTCAACCTTAATGCCGCCATTAACATGCCTGGGGTAATTTTGTCGCAATTTGAAATGCACACCAGCGCATCGGCACAATGCGCGTTCACCATATATTCAACTGAGTCTGCAATTAGGTCGCGGCTAGGCAGGCTATACAACATGCCAGCGTGACCCATCGCAATGCCATCATCCACCGCAATGGTGTTAAATTCTTTAGCCACACCGCCTGCACGCTCAATTTCGCGCGCAACCAATTGGCCTAAATCTTTTAAATGCACGTGGCCTGGTACGAATTGGGTAAATGAGTTAGAAATCGCAATAATGGGCTTATCAAAATCGCCATCTTTCATGCCCGTGGCGCGCCATAATGCGCGCGCGCCCGCTTGATTACGGCCATGGGTGGTGGTTCTAGAGCGATAAACGGGCATGGCATTATCCTAAATTAAATCTTAATGGCGTATTTTAACGCAAGCAGCCCGTCGCGTTAAGAAGCTTTTGCAGTCAAGATAAAAATTGAGTAAGTTTTAGTCTCTATAAACAAAGCAAAAGTTGCTGTAAGCTGGCGTATTCTAGCCAAGCTTAATTAGGCTAAAACTTTTGCCTTGCTTAAATCCGCGATTCTAACCATTTAAAATCAGAAAAAGCACTATTTTGAGCAAGATTAACAATATTCATTAAAAACAGGTCATTATGATTTTAACCCATCCACAATTTAACCCAGTTGCATTGCAAATAACTGATAGCTTTGGCATTCACTGGTATGGCCTTATGTATTTGATTGGTTTTTTAGCTTTTTTGGCTTTAGGTAAATATCAAATCAAACATAAACCTTGGTTTAATTGGACAAATACCATGCTTGACGATGCTCTATTTTATGGTGCGCTGGGTGTGATTTTAGGCGGGCGTATTGGCTATGTTTTGTTCTACCAATTTGGCGGATTCTTACAAAACCCGCTAGATATTTTAAAAATTTGGCAAGGGGGCATGAGTTTTCACGGTGGGTTTTTAGGTGTGCTAATCGCCATGTTTGCTTTTAACAAAAAACATGGCAACAATATAAACAAAGTTAATCAACTTAATAAAGGCTTAAGCAAAAATCAGCCTTGGCTAAAAATCATGGATTTTGTTGCGCCATTAGTACCCATTGGCTTAGGTGCTGGGCGTATGGGCAACTTTATCAATGGCGAATTGTGGGGGCGTGCCACCAACTCTACGTACGGTATGATTTTTCCACAAGTTGATAATATCGCTCGCCATCCTTCTCAACTTTACGAATTTGCACTAGAAGGTGTTGCCTTATTTTGCCTGCTATGGTGGTTTTCACGCAAGCTTAGACCAGTTGGCGCTATTTCTGCGTTGTTTTTAATTGGTTATGGCAGCTTTCGTTTTTTAGTAGAGTTTACCCGCCAGCCAGATGATTATTTGGGCTTATTACAATTGAATTTAAGTATGGGGCAATGGTTAAGTTTGCCGATGATTATTGTAGGATTTTGGATGTGGTTTAGAGCGCAGGCTTTAAAATTTGAACGTTAATCTAAGCAAATAATGATATTTCCGTGTCGAAAATCACACCTTTGTAATCAATTGCCGTCATATTTAATATACATAAGCGTTAAGCTGTTAGTTTTTTTATAAAAATACATATCAAATCAATTAGTTGCGAAAATAATCTTTAGCCAAATATTGGCACGCTCGTTGCTTTTTAATTATTAGCTAATAATAGTTAACAAGTGAAAATAATGCTGAACTTTATAAACAAATTTTTTAAAAAAGACGATGTGTACAGCTACACCATAGCCGAGTATCAACCGAAACGCATTAATCATTTACGTACAGATGTGCTGGTCAATAATTTGCAAGAGTTAACTCAAATTGAGCATGATGAAATGGAAATCGATCATCTATATGAGAAAAGCTAGCACCTTAATTTTTGTTGCTAGCTACTTTAAACGTTAATTAGCGATTAATTTTATTGTGCTGCCTAGATTGATGTCGATTAATATCAACGCTCCGTATTTTGGCGTGTTTAGTAGTCTGGCCGTGGGTTCGCTCGCGCCAAAGCTTGAACGAATTTAATTTTAAATTTGCCCGCATTACCTTAATTACGCCATCTTGATTTAACCCAAACTGCGCTTCAATTGCCTCAAACGGCGTGCGGTCTTCCCAGCCCATTTCTATGATGCGCGAAAGTTCTTCATCATTAAAATCTTTATCTTTGTGCGGATTTTTTAACAGCAACGGTTAACTCCTGTCCATTTGTTTTCTTGCCATAACTTATAAAATTGCTTGCGCGTTAAAGCTGCAGGCGCATCTATGCTGCTAATATGAAAATCTGCGTGATGCGCTAAATACTGCGCATAGGCAGAATCGCCCGACAATTGTTTGATCAGATGCCAGCAATGGCGCATTTTTTTAAGCATTAATCTCTCACCCAAGCATCGTTTAATTGCGTAGGTATGTGCGGCACTTCGGAGCAAGCCATGATTTTCTTGCCCGTTAAACGCCGCGTACATGCCCAAAGCATATCTATAATCACTATCCACAACATGGCCACAAAAAATAGGGTCAAATAAGCATCCAAATGCTGGTTAAATATTAACTGCGGTGCAACGGCAGCTTTATCTGCTGGCAATAATCCATTGGCTAGTTTTAGGCTTAAATCGTTAGCTGCCGCAAAAAAGCCGATTCTAATATCATCAGAAAATATTTTTTGATACGCGGCTGTGCTTGTGATTATTACTAGCCAAACGAGTGGCAAGCCAGTTACCCAAGCGTATTTTAATTTGCCATTTTTAACCAAAATACCAGTTGCTACACATAGCGCAATAGCTGCTAACATTTGGTTAGCTATACCAAAAAGCGGCCATAAAATATTCACACCGCCGTTGGGATCAATCACGCCAATATATAAAAAGTAACCCCAACCTGCCACTACCAAACTGCTGGTTAATAGAACAGATGGCATATAAGAAGTTTCGCCCAGTTTTTTGTTAAAATTACCTAGCATATCTTGCAGCATAAAGCGGCCAACTCTGGTACCAGCATCAAGCGTAGTTAATATAAAAATAGCTTCAAACATAATGGCAAAGTGATACCACAGCGCCAACATGCCCTTACCAAACGCGTTACCAAAAATGCTCGCCATGCCAACGGCTAAGCTTGGCGCACCGCCTGTGCGTGCAAATAGGCTAGTTTCACCCATGTCTTTGGCTAATTGGTTCATTTGTTCAACAGTTACTGCAAAACCCCAACTATTGATTTTAGCAACAGCATCAACCGCACTTGCGCCCACCACACCTGCAGGGCTATTAATGGCAAAAAATACGCCAGGCTCTAACACTGTGGCGGCTATCATGGCCATAATGGCTACAAAGCTTTCAAGTAACATTGCCCCATAACCGATCATGCGAATATCACGTTCATTAGCCAGTAATTTAGGCGTTGTGCCACTGGCAATCAATGCATGAAAGCCTGAAATAGCACCACATGCAATCGTAATAAACACAAAAGGAAATAATTTACCGCCAAAAATCGGCCCAGTGCCATCGGTAAATTGCGTCACTGCGGGCATATGAATATCGGGGCGCAAAATAACAATCGCCACTGCCAATAAAGTAATTGTGCCAAGCTTCATATAGGTGCTTAAATAATCGCGAGGGGCTAATAACAGCCACACTGGCAATACGGCTGCGGCAAAGCCATACACAATAATGGCAAAAGCCAGCGGCAAACCATCGTGATCAAAATACACACGCAGCGTTTCGTTATGGTCTATCCAGCCGCCTGCAAACACACTCAGCAGCAATAAAGCCACGCCAATAATTGATGCTTCCATCACCCGCCCTGGGCGAATATGGCGCATATAAATGCCAATTAACATGGCGATGGGTATAGTGGCGGCCACGGTAGATGTTGCCCACGGGCTGTGTTTCATGGCGTTAACCACCACTAGCCCTAACACAGCAATTAAGATGATCATGATCATAAACGTGCCGATTAATGCAGCCGTACCGCCAATGACACCAATTTCATCACGCGCCATTTGCCCTAAACTACGCCCATCGCGGCGTGTTGAGAAAAATAGCGTCACCATGTCTTGCACCGCGCCACCTAACACTGCACCAATCAATATCCACAACGTGCCAGGCAAATAGCCAAACTGCGCTGCCAATGTTGGGCCAACTAATGGCCCAGGGCCTGCGATTGCAGCAAAATGATGACCAAAAACCACCCATTTATTAGTTGGCATATAATCGCGTCCATTATTTAGCCGCTCGGCCGGTGTTGCACGCGTTTCATCCACCATCAACACTTTTGCGGCTATCCACGCGGCATAAAAACGATAAGCAATAGCATAAATACACACAGCAGCAGTAATTAACCACAGCGCGTTAATACTTTCACCGCGATTTAAGGCAATGGTACTTAACGCAAAAGTGCCCAATAAACCGACAAGTACCCAAATAAATAAACTAATATTTTTATACATGATTGTTAATTAATGATTATTTTTTAAAGTAAACACGAGTATAAATCACACCAGTGGCTTGAACCTAGCAAGCTAATCAAACTCTTTAATTGCGTTATAACAAAAAACGTAAAATGCAGTAACAACTGCTACACTCCAGCCAAACTCAACATCAATTAAACCTAAATTAACCATGCAAACCGCAACTATTAAATCGTCAAAAAAATTATCGCCTTTGGCTAATCTTATTCCATTTTTAAAACCCTATCGTGCGCGGGTTTTATTGGCATTTGTATTGCTATGTTTAGGCTCGGCCACGCTTTTATTAGTGCCGCTGGCTTTTCGCGATTTGATTGATTTTGGTTTTGTAACCAATCCCAATGCAGCCAAAACTAATGATGGATTATTGGCTAATTTATCGCTTAATGGCCACTTTTTAGTGATGTTTGTATTAGCTGCTTTTTGGGCGCTGATGATTTCATTGCGTTATTACAATATCTCGTGGGTAGGTGAGCGTGTAACGGCCGATTTACGCAGTGCGGTTTATGCGCGCGTAATGAAGCAAAGCCCACAATTTTTTGAAACCACCCAAACAGGCGAAGTGCTTTCACGCTTAACGGGTGACACCACTTTAATCCAAACCGTAGTCGGTAGCTCAATATCCATGGGGCTACGTAGCCTGTTTCAATTTATCGGCGGCATGATCATGTTAGCCGTTACTAACATTTATTTATTCTCAATTAACATCGGCTTAATGTTGTTATTGATTTTACCGATTATTTTAATTGGTAAAAAAGTAAAAAAATTATCGCGTGAATCGCAAGACCGCATTGCTGATAGTAGCGCCATGGCGGGTGAAATATTAAACGCCATGCCCACCGTGCAATCATACACACAAGAAAATGCCGAGATTTTGCGCTTTAAAACCAGCGCAGATATTGGTTTTGCTACTGCTTTAAAGCGCGTAAAAGTGCGTTCCATGCTCACCATTTTGATGGTCACAGCGATTTTAGGCACTATTATTTTTGTGTTATGGCTAGGCGCACGTCAAGTAAGTGCTGGCACTATGACAGGTGGCGAGCTGGCATCTTTTGTTTTATACGCATTAATGGTAGCAGGTGCTGTGGGCACCATGGCCGAAGTGTGGGGTGAAATTATGCGCGCGGCGGGTGCAACGGAGCGTTTATTAGAGCTATTGCACACCGATATTGCCGTTAAAGAATTGCCAACCGCACAAACGTTATTAAACCCAGCAAGTGCCACCATTGGTTTTAAAGATGTCGTCTTTCATTATCCATCTCGACCCCAAATCGCCGCGTTAAATGGCATCAACTTGACTGTTAATGCAGGCGAAACCATCGCGCTTGTTGGCCCATCTGGCGCGGGTAAAACCACTTTGTTTCAATGTTTGTTAAGATTTTACGAAATAAGCACGGGTGAAATCAGCATTAATAAGCAAAATATTCGCTTCCTTAGCTTAAATAGTTTACGTTCTAACATAGCCATAGTCGCGCAAGATGCCGTGATATTTTCAGCCAACGCGCTTGAAAATATCCGTTATGGCAGGCCAAATGCTACGGATGAAGAAGTAAAAGCGGCCGCAAAATCAGCGCAAGTTGAAGAATTTATACAAAAATTGCCAGAAGGCTACCAAACTTTTTTAGGCGAACGCGGCACTAGGTTATCAGGCGGGCAACGCCAACGCATCGCCATTGCACGCGCCATACTAAAAAACGCACCTATTTTATTGCTAGATGAAGCAACCAGCGCGCTAGACGCGGAAAGTGAAATACTCGTGCAACAAGGCCTACAAGCCGCCATGGTAGGGCGCACTACGTTAATTATTGCGCACCGATTAAGCACCGTACAAAAAGCCGACCGAATTATCGTGCTAGAAAATGGCCAAACTGTAGAAATTGGCAGCCCAACCCAGTTGCGCGAACAAGGTGGTTTATATTCGAGATTGGCTGAATTGCAGTTGGTTTAAAATCAACTACTGCGCTTTTTGAATAAAAAAATAGCCTTTAAATTATTATTAAATAAATTTAAAAATAATCTAAAGGCTTTAGCGGTTGAATTAAATATAGTGAGCCATCCACCATCGGAATGCCTGATAAAATTGTAATATTACAGCACCCGATTGTTTGACAGTTCCGATACCCCACCATCGGAATGCCTGATAAAATCTTCTGCACCTTTTGTAGAGCCTGGTAAAGGTTCCGATACCCCACCATCGGAATGCCTGATAAAATTGGTGAATGCAGACTGCTTTATAACCGTGAGTTCCGATACCCCACCATCGGAATGCCTGATAAAATAAATTTATAAGAATAGAGCAAAGCATGACAGTTCCGATACCCCACCATCGGAATGCCTGATAAAATAAAGAGAAATTTTTTTAGTCATGAATTTAAGTTCCGATACCCCACCATCGGAATGCCTGATAAAATATGTTGCCAAACAATGCGCCATTTATTTTAGTTCCGATACCCCACCATCGGAATGCCTGATAAAATCAACATCAAAATATTTAGGATCACAATATGGTTCCGATACCCCACCATCGGAATGCCTGATAAAATAGACTATTCGTAATCTATTGTTTTCATTGATAATAGTAGTTAAAAAAGCTCAACTTGCTCTGGCTGGTTGGGCTTTTTTCTTGTAGGGCGTGTGCCAAAAAACTCTTTGGTCATGCCATATTGCTTGTCGGTTACGATAAAAAATGCCACTTGTGCATCTTTTGGAATGAGTGGGCGTAACCTTACGATGGTTGCTTCGCCAACTGCAAGCGTGGGGAAATGGTGTACATAGAGCGAATTTTGTAGCTGAATAAAGTTTTCTTGCAATAAACTGCGCCTAAAAACGGTGTAATCTTGCCGCGCTTCTTTGTCTATCATCGGGCAATCATATACACATATTACCCACATGACGCGCCAGCCGTTTACACCCATGCTTCGTCATTAAGTTTGACGACAACATCTTGTGGCAGTGTTAATTGCTTAGTTCTACCATCTAGCACACGTACAAAACTGGCGACACTTTCGTTGATTGCGGCTGGCAATCTGTAGCCAGCATTATTTAATTTTATTTCTTGCTCAACAAAGCCCAGTATTTGCTTTCGTGCTGCGCCGTCAAAATCGTTAGCAAACTCTCCACAGTCACCTAACGCCACCACATGCCGCTCTACCACAAAGCGATAAGGCTCTATAAAATCATCCGCTAAATTAAAGGGGTTTTTCATATTGCAATGCCCTAAACCTAGCGCAGGATTTAGCCCTGCCATAACCAATGAACGTGCCACCATTGAGCGTAAAACCGCATAACCAAAATTGAGTCGTGCATTGATTGCATCTTCTGCGCCTTGTTTCTCGCGCTTGAATCTATCTTCAAACAAATAAGCCCAATAATGTTTTGCACCTTGGCCTTCGCATTTGGTTTTATCTGCATGTTGCACCTCGTTCGCCAAACGCTCTAAACGTAGTGCACCTTTTCGGTTTAACGCACGCAAATTACTGGCTTGTGTATTGAGCCTAGCTTGCACCAATGCTCGCCATAATTCACCTTTAAGCACACTGCTATCTAACACCATTTGTTGACGTAAACGCCTTACTAAATCGCCATTGCCTACTTGCGGCAACAACCAAGCACATGGATGATGAATTTCATCGGTGACCATCACGCTAGCACCCGCCTGTGCCAACACGCGTAAGGCTTGCACGGATATTTGTATAGTATGGTGATGCAAACACAAAACAGCAATATCGCGTGGTAGTACAAAAGCATCATTAAAACTGTCACGGCGTATTTTTAGCCTACCCAAATCAACTGAAAGCGAAGCAGGATTTTCAATCAGCAATATTCGATGTTCAGACATTTTGATTAACCAACCTAATATTGAGCAAACCCTCGTCTATAAACTCTATCCGTCCTGCGGCTTTTTTCACTAAATCAATATTAGGTGCACTTTCTGTATATCTAATAGCAATTATCTTAGGTCTTGGATTATCTCTCACACCAGCCGCGAATTTCTTGACTCTATATTTTAAGCCCGTTGATAAATCTTGAACCACATCGCCTTTATAGAAACGCGTAACGTTTTGTGGCTCTTTCTTTTCTTTTTCTTGCATGCCCTCTTGAACATCAACTAATCTAGCCGTAGAAACACCACTTTCATTTTTCAAAATTTCCATGTAAGCATATCCATCATCTCTAAGAAATTTATAAAGAGGCTTAACTGGATTTTTGCAAGCTGGATGCTTTGCAAGCTTACGATTATTAGGATGCTCTATTGGTGAAGCTTCCTCTGCCGAATATGTAGTAAAGCAAACCACTTTTTTGATTGGTAGTGGCTGAGTTTTGTTGGACAAATAGGTTTCTTGATAAATTGGCTTCAACATTGCCTCAATAACAGTTTTACCGTCTTTTATCCGCTTCTCAAATTCTGCCAACACAATCCTGCGGGTGGTATTACTCACAATACTCAGAATATTTTCTTTTGCTTGCTCCTCAACGGTTTGTTTTGGTGAACCATCTTTTGATTTTTTCTCTTTCAAATCAATCACCAAATCAATTAATTTATAACGCTTAGTGAGCATAAACCTTTCTTCTTTCTCACTAAATGCTCTACCGTACGGATTATCCTTAAACATTGCACCATCTGATTTTCTATCGGGCTTAATACTTAAAGGGCACTTACGCACAGCATTTAACGCCAACTCACGCACATTCTTAAGTGGCAAAGCTTCACCTATGCGTAGCCTCGGTTTTTCACTCGTCCCTACCCGCTCGCTATCTAACTTATATTGCCGTGCCATTTGGGCGAATAAGCTGCGCGATGTAAGCGCAATGGTAATGGCATCAATTAAGTGGTGGCGATGGTCAATGCGCTTATCTAACTTGCGGTCTGTATGGCGAGCTTTATCGAGCTTGCCGTGGTTGTCTAACACTCTATGCCCATCCCAAACATCGCGATATTTTGCAAAGTCTTCGGGTGTTACTACTGCACCTTCTTCATCTAAAATTGGCAAGCCTTCATCAAGCCGCACTTGTGGAATCACTGTTTCTAGTTTCCATTTACGGCGCAAGCCTGCTGTCATTTCACCACGCGATACTGATACTTTGGTTTTACAAACGCTTTGTAGCCACTGCGCGGATTCTTTGGCTATCCAAGAGGTTTGGTGAAATTGGCGGTCAGCAAAGCCTGCAATTGAATCATCATTGAGTACTTCATTTTCAAAGTCTTTAAGTAATAACAATTTTGCTTTACGAAAAGCTTTTTTATCAGCAAAAAACTTAGCGCGTGATTGAATAACCTTCCAGCGATACTCATCATGTCCGAAGGCTTGAAATGGGGTGCGGTTGCCTTTTTCTTGGTTACAACTGCGGTGCGCTAATACAATCTCACTGCGTTTTAAGCCCACTTGCGTAAGCGATTTTGGCAAAATATGCTCGTATTCGGTTTCTGCGCCATTAAGTGCATCACTTAAATTAATCATTTTTTTATCACAATAAGGGCAGTGACCTTTATCCTGTTCAACCCACAGCAAATAGCGGCGTACTCGTGAGGGCGTAACTGTCACACCTGAATCGCTAATAGCTTTTTCGGCTGACAAACGTGCTTTACGATTTGTCAGATTTTCACTTTCCCGCTCGTTACGCTTGCTTACACCCACACTCATCTCACGTGCCATTTCCACAACTATTTGCTCAGGCGTTTCGCCCAACTCTTTAATCATGCGATTTATCACATAACGTATTTGGCGTAGTGAACCATCTACCACTGCATTGCCTGTGATGGGTGGAAGATCTAACTTATCAAGCAAGCTAATATTGCGCTGTCTCTTTAATTGTTCACGATAACAAGCGCGAATTGCACTTTCTTCATCTACATTTTTTGTACCATCTTCAGTATCACTCCAATCTGAAGGCCACCAAGGATTATCTAGCCAACCTGTAATATTTTTTAACGCTTTAATAGAATAAGAAGCTCGACCATTATCAAACTTTGCTGCTCCAACTTGAATTTTGCTTAATCGATCAAACTTTTCATGGGTTTTAAGCTGATTGATAAACGCCACAAAAGCTTCAGGTAATTGGCGTGGTGTGCCGTCTACTTTTGCAAATCTGGTATACCAAACAGGGTCATCAAGTTGCTCAGGCGAACCTAAATCCGCCAAAAAATTAATGACTTGTATTTGAGTTCGCTCATCCAAATCATGCCAAGCTTCACCCAAACCTAGTTTATTAAATACATGGTTGGTTTTATTGCCAGGAATTTCATCGCGACTTAAACGTTCAAGATTTAGGCCTTTGCCATTTGGTTTTACGCAACCTGCGGATTCTAAGGCTTTGTAAATTGCTTCAAACTTCACAGTCTCTTTTTCATCACATAATTGGCGAATCACCGCACGCTGTTCAGCCGACAGTTTATCTGCCCACTTACCTGCACCCCAACGTAAATCTGCCAATGTTTTTTCAATACGAAAACGCTGAAATGCTAGTTGCGCACGCGGTGCTCGGGCGAGGGTTGGCTCTAAACTACATTGCCCCACCATGCCACCCACCGCTTTAAGTGGGCGTTGGTAGAAAATGGCGTGTTTGAATTTTTCTTTTACAGTTTTACCGCCATGTTTATTGCCTAGTGCAGGGTAAAACGCGGATTGTGTTTGCCAAATTTGTTCAAACTCAGCCTCTACTTGACTACGGAGCGCATAAAGATTTTGTAATTCATCTTCTTTATCGCGCTTTTCTTTGATTTTTAATTTAGTAGGTAAGCCTTGTTGCCAGCGTTCTTGTAAATATTCGCCTAGTGTAATACTTTCTAATCCTCGCGATTGGGCGATTGCATTCATCTTGTTAATTAAGTCACTACTTCCACCTTCAACCTCACCTTTTTGACTAAACTTATCAGCTGGATAACCGCGCCGTTTACCTAAACGAATGAATACGCGAATAAGGTCAGATAAGCCAATTTGTTCTCTAGCCGCATTGGCACGTATCGCCAATAAAGTAGCACCGCTGTCGTCTGATGGTTCAACTAGAATGCCAAGCAAAGATGCTAAAGCCGCAATTTGCTTGGTTCTACCTTTGCGACGGTCTATTTGCCTGCGCTGCATACGCGCGGCACGGCGGCCTGCTTTTTTTGATTTTAGCCCTGCTTGGCTTTTTTCCAGTGGCTCGTCAAAAATCCTGACATGATTCCATATTAAATTGGTTGGCTGATTATTCTCATCTAGCGAAACTGCCGCAACCCCTAACGACGCTGTACCCACATCCAAACCAACACGATAACGCATGCTATTTGCCTTTTATTGTTATTGAGGTAATATGCAAATATATCAGGTATTCCGATGGTGGGGACTATCGGCAACAAGAGGAAGTGTAAAAACAACCTCACCGATATAAGGGGCAAACTTCGGTTTGCCCTTTTTTATTTCGATTTAGTTAAAAAATTTGTGATGACATTAAAAATTGTTAGCTTTATTTAAATAACGGTGAATATATTTACTATATTTTTTTATCAGTATTTTTTGTAAGCGTTACAAAAAAATCAATAAATTCACTTCTTTTAAATCGTTAAACGGTGCATTTGCACTATCTGTGTGCGTCTCCAAAACTCTGTAATTCTCAAACCTCAAACTTATTTTTATATTAATCTGTTTAAATTCAATTAGTTAGATTATATTATTTTGTTGGCATACTAAATGCTATAACTCTTATGTGTTTAACCAACACCAAACAAATATAGAGGTGAAAAACAAAGTCGTTTTAATCTGTTTGTTTAAAAATTAGCAATGGCGCTAATAAATAATAGTTAATTTAATACAACCCTATTTATTTTTAATGCTTTAATTTTTAAGGAAATATAATGAAACGTTTTTTACTTGTATTGGCTTTAATTAGTTCTGCTTTGCTCCCATTTTCAGCTGCACAAGCAGGCGCGCTTGAAGACGATCCTGTGCTAAAAGAAGTCAATGCTTTGTTGATTGAAAACCGCAGTATTGCTGGCACGATTGCGACCAAGCTAGGCATTGCTTACAGCACCACAAAACCTGGTACGGGTACTTTGCCCGAAATGAACAATGCGTTGTTTATTCGTAACCAGATTTTATTTAAACAAATTGCGGCTAAATTGGGTGTAATAGTTGAAACTGCCACGCCTTTTGACGGTAGTTTAATTGAACAAAATCATCAGATATTATTAGGTAATCGCGTAGTTACTTTGGCTATTTTAGAAACATTGGGCTTAGAAGCTAAACCTGGCTTTCCAATGAAGGGTAATTTGGTTGAAAAAAATAGAGATATTTTATTAGCTAATCGCGAGGCATTAAAAAGCATTGCGATGAAACTGGGTGCTTAAGTATTAAGTGCCTGATTATTTGACCATTTTTGTAAAATTTTAATATAACAATTTTAATCTCTTCACTGATTGTTGATTTTATTGATTAATAGATTGGGGCATATGTCCCAATCTATTTAGAAAGTTAAGATGCAAATTTCGTTGATTAATGTGGATTATAAAAATGTAGAGGGTTTGCATGCCATGCTAAAACAGGTGGACGCGAATTGCCTTATATTTAACAAAAAAAATAATCTAATAACGCAATTGGCTACCAATATAGATAGCGATGTGCTTGCAATATCGGTTGATACGCCAACTCACCATTTGCTTGAAGAGATATGTTTGATGCATTTGCATAAACCAAAGCCAATTGTTTTGTTTACCCAAAACGATGATCTAGACATGATTAAAAGTGCGACGCGCGCAGGTGTTAGTGCTTATGTGGCCGGTCATTTGCCTGTAGAACGCGTAACTAGCGTATTGCAAGCGGCTATCGCGCGCTTTGAAGAATTGATATTTTTAAAAAACGAGTTGTTTGAAGTGCAGGCTAAATTAACTGATAGGAAAGTGATTGAGCGCGCTAAAGGTTTATTAATGAAACAGCGCAGCTTAGATGAAGATGAAGCTTATGGTTTATTACGCAGTATTGCGATGAAAAAAAACATGAAGCTTGCGGATTTATCGAATCAGTTGATAGAAACAGCGGCTATGTTGATCGTCTAATCAATACTAAATCTAGTCAATAATAAATCTAGTACTGAATTTTATCCCTCAAGATTTTTTGAGGGCTGCAATATAAAAACCAAAGCATGCCAACGAAGGTATTGCGAACATCTAAGACAAAGGCGTCTTAATAATAGGATTTTATTCTTATTGTTAAGACGCCTTTTTTTTTACAATTTTTATGAGTAATTTTAAGGAAAAAAATGCAAAACGATAAGCCTAACAAAACAAAAACTGAAATTGATGTTGCAAAAACTGCTACCTTGAGTGACAAAAATCTTGAGCTATCTGCAAGCCGTAGACAATTTTTTAAACAATCCATTTTAGGTGCATTTGGTGCGGCGGCAGCTTTAAATATATTACCTACAGGGCTTAACAATTTTGCCTATGCAGCAGGCTCTGATGCGCCAGAAATAACAGAGGTGAAAATTGGATTTATACCGCTAACCGATTGTGCGCCTATAGTAATTGCGGCTGAAATGGGTTTTGATAAAAAATATGGCATTAAAATCATTCCCGCCAAGCAAGCATCTTGGGCAGCTATACGCGATAAAACAGTGAATGGCGAACTGCATGCCTCGCATGTTTTATACGGTTTAATTTACGGCGTGCAATTAGGCATTGGCGGCCAACAAAAAGACATGAAAGTGTTAATGAGCCTAAACAACAATGGGCAAGCCATTACCTTATCGAACCAGTTAGCTGAAAAAGGCGTTAAAGACGGTAAATCGTTAAAACGCGTGATGGCAAACGAAAACCGTGATTTTACGTTCGCGCAAACTTTCCCTACAGGCACACATGCCATGTGGCTTAATTATTGGCTGGCAGCCAATGGCATCAATCCTGTTAAAGATGTCAAAAACATTGTGGTGCCGCCACCGCAAATGGTGGCCAATATGCGTATTGGCAATATGGATGGTTATTGCGTGGGTGAGCCTTGGAACGCTAAAGCTGTTATCGATAAGCTGGGTTTTACAGTAAGCACCACGCAAGATATTTGGACAGATCACCCCGAAAAAGTATTGGGTACTACGGCTGAATTTGTCGCTAAAAACCCCAATACAACACGCGCCATGATCGCGGCTATTTTAGATGCTTGCAAATATATCGATGCGCTGGACAACCGTGCGAAAGTAGCCAAACTGATTTCTGGTAAAGCCTATGTGAATACCGCTGAAGATGTGATTGGCGGGCGCTTTGTGGGTGATTATGACAACGGAATTGGCAAAAAATACAAAGACCAAAACTATATGAAATTTTACCAAGATGGAGCGGTTAACTTTCCTTATTTATCAGACGGCATGTGGTTTTTAACGCAACATAAACGCTGGGGATTATTAAAAACAGACCCTGATTATTTGGCGGTAGCTACCAAGGTTAATGAAATAAAACTCTACACTGAGGCGGCCAGTTTAACAGGCACAAGTGTCCCTAAAAACCAAATGCGAACGAGCAAATTGATGGATGGTGTGGTGTGGGATGGATCGAACCCAAGTGCTTATGCCGCCGGTTTTAAAATCAAAGCTTGATACGTTTTAATCGAAAATTAGTTGTGTATTAATGAGTAAAAATAGTACGTAACAACAAAATTGTTATGTACTTAAAGGAGTACAAAATGAACATAACAAGCCTAAATGTTGCCAGCTTAAATAATGAGCGCCTGAAATTGGTTGAGAATGACGCAGAACCCAAGGATAAAGACGTAAATGAAATATTGATTAATGAAAATAATGATGAGTTTGCTGATGAGCCTATTGCCAGTCTAAAAAGCCCCAGTCTAAAGGGTCTCAGTCTAAAAAGCGCCGTTCTTAAAAAAGCGATTAACAACCAACCAACAAGAAATATTCAAATTTCTAAGGTAAGTGAAAACCATGCTAACGGAAAATTAAATGATTTTGTTCAAACTTTAATACCTGCAATTTTTGGTATCTTGTTGTTTCTTGGGCTATGGTCATTATTATCGCAACAGCAACCTATTTTACCTGGCCCAATTAGCACTTGGCAGTCTGCGGTTGAATTGTTTTCTCACCCTTTTCATCGCAATAGTTTAGATGATCAAGGCATTGGCTGGAATATTCTTTCCTCCCTTCAACGCGTTGGTTTAGGGTTTGGCTTGGCTGCACTTGTGGGCATTCCCTTAGGTTTTATTATTGGGCGATACGAATTTATGGCGCGAATGACAGCACCAGTGATTGGTATTTTACGCCCAGTTTCACCACTTGCTTGGCTGCCGCTAGGTTTATTGGTGATGGGCGCGGCTGGCCCTGCAGCTATATGGGTGATCTTTATATCCAGCATTTGGCCAATGGTGATTAATACCGCAGTGGGCGTTAGTAAAGTGCCACAAGATTACATGAACGTGGCCAAAGTGCTTAATTTAAGCGAGTGGAAAATCATCACTAAAATATCGTTCCCTTATGTTTTGCCTTACATGATGACAGGTGTGCGCTTGTCAATCGGCATCGCCTGGCTAGTGATTGTAGCGGCAGAAATGTTAAACGGTGGTGCTGGCATTGGGTTTTGGTTATGGGATGAATATAACGCCTCTAATTATGAACACATTATCATCGCGATATTTGTGGTGGGCATTGTTGGCTTAATGCTTGAGCTTGCATTGATTTCAATCGCCAATCGGTTTAATTACGAGTAAGGAGTACACGATGAACTTAGGATCGAACGAAGTTACACCATTGAATTTTAAAAATTTTATCGAGCCGATTAGTGAAGATAAATCAATACTTGGGCAAGATAATCACATTGAACTAGCCGCTAATGAACCGCTAGATGCAGCCAGTAATGCCAAGACAAAAATTGCCAGCAAAATGGTTGATCGCTACGTGCATTTAGAAGATGTTGGCATGCGCTTTGTCACCAAAAAAGGGGTATTTGAGGCATTGACCAATGTTAATCTCAGTATTAATCAAGGTGAATTTGTGTCCATCATTGGCCATTCTGGTTGTGGCAAATCTACAGTACTTAACTTGGTAGCAGGTTTATTGCAAGCGAGCAGTGGTCATTTATTTTGCAATGGTCGCGAAATTGCAAAGCCAGGCCCTGAACGCGCAGTGGTGTTTCAAAACCATTCATTATTGCCATGGTTAACTTGCTTTGAAAATGTATATCTAGCGGTTGAGCGCGTTTTTGGGTTTGAAACGAAAGTGCAACAACAAGCACGTACTTACGCAGCGCTTGATTTAGTAGGCTTAAGCCATGCGATAGAAAAACGCCCTAATGAAATATCGGGTGGCATGAAACAACGTGTGGGTATTGCCAGAGCCTTGGCTATGGAACCTAAAGTGTTATTACTTGATGAGCCATTTGGAGCACTTGATGCTTTAACTCGTGCTGGTTTGCAAGATGAGCTAATGAAGATAATGGCCAAGACTGGCGCAACCGCGATGATGGTGACACACGATGTAGATGAAGCAGTGTTGTTATCAGACCGAATTGTGATGATGACAAATGGGCCAAGCGCAGGTATTGGTGAAATATTAAGTGTAGATTTACCTAAACCGCGCAACCGTTTAGACCTAGCTGAGAACCCAGATTACAACCATTTACGTAGCGAAGTATTACGATTTTTATACGAGCGGCATGCGAAAAAAACGTCATGAACCATCAAAAACAACTTATTTAATTACTATTTAAAGCTTAATTAACCCATTTATAAAAGAAAATCCCTATGAAAAAAGTAATGAATAAACCTAAAACATTCCATCCCAATCTAATCAACTTAAGCTTATGCCTTGCATTTGTTAGTGCTTCTTCGTTTGTACACGCTCAAGATAGCATTGAGCCAGAGGCTGAGTACACTTTTATGCAAGCGATAAAAGATGGTAAATCGCTTAATAGCATTCGCCCACGTTATGAAAATGTTGATGAAGATAAATTACAACCCGCGCCAAATGGCACAAAAGAATTAAAAAACACCTATGCGTTTACTACACGTACTTTAATTGGCTGGCAAACTGCGCCATACAAAAACTTTAGCTTTGGCGCGCAAATAACCGATGTGCATGAATTTAACGATGATTTTAATGACAGGCGTGGTAACGAGCCAGAACATAACAACGGCACAGGGCAATCATCTTTATTCAAAAGG
Source organism: Methylotenera sp. (assembly GCA_043759515.1). Lineage (GTDB taxonomy): Bacteria > Pseudomonadota > Gammaproteobacteria > Burkholderiales > Methylophilaceae > Methylotenera_A. The sequence goes on along the minus strand of JAYVLK010000011.1, from coordinate 40,749 downwards.
CAATTTGCTAATATTGTTGACCCAGGCTTTACGGATATCAATCAACTTTTTGTGGATTGGTCTGGCATTAAAAACACTAAAATCAGGCTGGGTCGCCAAGTGGTTAACTTAGATAATGTGCGTTTTGTAGGCGATATTGCGTTTAGGCAAAATACACAAGTGTTCGATGGGATTTCTTTTATCAATAAAAGCATTCCTGATACCGAGCTGTTTTATAGCCATTTTTACCAAGTGCGCCAAGTGAACACCGAAGACCGTACTGGGGATATGGATTTGATCAATTTAAAATATCGCATTTCGCCAACTGAATCCTTAGTTGGCTATGGCTACTTTATTAATGTTAAAAATCTAAGCCAAAATGGGGGTAATCCTGCAGCTGCTGGCTTTGTGCCGCAGGGCGGTAATGGGTTGGGCTCGAGCCAAGACGTTCTAAAAGTTGGTGGTGTAGCATTTGCAGATGAGAGTAGTAAAACATTTGGTTTGCGTTTGGACGGAACGCATATTTTTACACCGAACTGGAAAGGCCTATACACGGCTGAATACGCAAAGCAAGCTGATTACAGCGGTGGCAATGCCTTAATTGATGCGCATTATTTTAAATTAGGTGGCGGTGTCGCATATAACACTTTTTCTATTCGTATTGATCACGAAAAGTTATCTAGTAACGATGGGAAATATGGATTTCAAACGCCTTTAGGCACCAATCATTTGTTTCAAGGCTGGGCAGATCACTTTTTAACCACACCGCGCCAAGGCATTGAAGACACGTTTATTACCGCGGCAGGTAACATTGAAAAACTAAAAATATATGCCGAGTATCATGTGTTTAAATCGGATGAAAAGTTTGAAACGCTAGGTAGCACCATTGCTAATAGAAGATTTGGTGACAAATACGGCACTGAATTTGATTTAGGCTTAACTTATCCGATTAACGACAAGATTTGGACGAAATTTGAATACGCTAAATTTAATGAAAGCGATGTTTACGGCACAACACTGGCCGCTGCACCGCGAAAAGCTGATAAAGAGATTGTTTGGTTAACAGCTAGTTATTCTTTTTGATATTTCTAGGTTATGTTTAATTGCGTGAACTTGAAAAATCAATTTTTTAATAGCATTAACTATATATATCAGTCATTTTTATCATGGCTGATATTTTTTTGGCATCAAATAATCGTCCCGCGCGGGTGATGTTTGCTATGCAATTGCTTTAATCGCTCTCTAGCCACATGCGTGTAAATTTGCGTAGTAGAAATATCTGAATGCCCTAACAACATTTGCACCACGCGCAAATCAGCGCCGTGATTAAGTAAATGCGTGGCAAATGCGTGGCGCAACACATGAGGTGACATTGGCTTATTAATGCCTGCAATTGCAGCATAGCGTTTGATTAAGTACCAAAAGGCTTGGCGCGTCATGGCACCTCCTCTATTAGTGACAAACATGTCGTTACTTAAGCGGTTTTTTAAAATTTCTGGCCGCGATTCGTTTAAATATCGGTCTATCCAGTTGGCAGCTTCTTGCCCCATCGGTACTAATCTTGTTTTGCTGCCTTTACCCGTGATGCGCACCACGCCGTCAAGTGTGCTTACTTCATTCACTTGCACATCTACCAGCTCAGAAACGCGTAAACCACTGGCATATAAAAGCTCAAGCATGGCTTTATCACGCAAGCCTGCTGACAATGTAATATTGGGTGCATTTAACAAATCGCTTACTTCTAACTCGTTTAAACTTTTGGGTAAACTGCGCGGTAATTTAGGTGAATCTACTTGCAATGTTGGATCTATAGAAACAAGGTGTTCGCTAACAGCGTAGCGGTAAAAACGGCGTAAGCTGGCTATTAAACGCGTAATACTGCGCGGCTTACTTTGAGGGAATCGAATAGCTATATAGTGTTGAATATCCGCTTGAGTGGCTGTTAAAAGCTGGATTTCTTGTTTTTTAAGCCAAAGATCGAATTGATTTAAATCTAACCGATAGCTATCTAGCGTATTTTGAGATAGGCCGTCTGATAACCAAAGAAAATCAATAAAAGTGTCAAGAATTGGATTTTCTAACGGAATTGCTTTTTCAGCTTTGTTTGTGTTGGCGGGCTTGGTCAAATTGGGTATTTTATAGTTGAATTTAATTTGACAATTTTAAAAATTATTTTGATGTAAGACGCTTTTAAATGAATTTACAGCTCTGGGTTTAAAACAACACCTTCGTGTTTTAACAACCATGTTTTTATTCTTGCGCCATGAAGACTACCTTGCATAAACCCACCCAAGCTCTTTTTAGCTATCACGCGATGGCAAGGAATAATCAAGGGTAAATGATTAGCGCCGCAAGCATTAGCCACAGCACGCGGGCCACTACCAATCTGTGCGGCTATATCGCTGTAAGTAAGAACCTGCCCACATGATATTGCACTGATTGCTTGCCACACACGGCGTTGAAATGGAGTGCCTTTATAAATAAGTGGTAAATTAAAATCGTTATGAGGATTAGCAAAATAAGCCTCAATTTGATTGGCCACTTTAGCGGCGATTTTGTGTTCGGCTGGCTTTAATGGTTGTTCTGTAGGCAACAACTCAACTACCACTTGCACACCTTGCACTGAGATTCCAACTGCTCCAAAAGGTGCGCCCACAATTGCATCAAACTCAAGTGGACGCTTTTTAATAATTGTTTTTACAGGTTTAATTTTTACAGGTTCATTAAGGCTTAAAAAATTAGCAGTATTAAGGCTAGAACTTAAATTATTATTATCCATACCGTAATTTAACGTATTTGTTTTAAAAAATGCAAATAATACTTTTTAAAACGCAATTTATTAATGAAAAAGTTCTAATAAAAAAGTACCTGCAAAAAAGCCCTAAACAATCACTGTTTAGGGCTTTTAAACACACGCGCTTTAAGCTTTGGCTACTGGTGCTAAAACTTCTTTTTCGCGTGAAATTAATTTTTCTTTAATACGTGCCGATTTACCAGAACGCTCACGCAAGTAATACAATTTAGCGCGACGCACATCACCGCGACGTTTTACTTCAATCGTCGCAATCGCTGGAGAATACGTTTGAAACGTACGTTCAACGCCTTCGCCAGACGAGATTTTACGCACAATAAACGATGAATTTAAACCACGATTACGAATCGCAATCACAACGCCCTCGTAAGCCTGCACTCGTTTACGTGTGCCCTCAACCACGTTTACACCAATCACAACGGTGTCACCTGGGGCAAAACTAGGAATCACTTTGCCTAAACGCGCAATTTCTTCCGTCTCTAACATTTTAATGATATCTGCCATGCTATTTTCCTTTTTTATCCCGTGGGTTTTATGCCTTGCGGGTTCCTTTTAGTTATAAAGAAACTTGTTCCTGCTCATTCAAACCATCTTGTAGCAGCCGTGTTTCTTCTTTCGTCAATGACCTTGCGGCCAATAAATCAGGGCGTTTAGCCCTTGTTAGCAATAACGATTGTTTTAATCGCCACTGTCTAATCTTTTCGTGATTACCCGACAATAAAATTTCGGGTACACTTTTATCTTCATACATTACAGGTCGAGTGTAGTGCGGGCAATCCAGTAATCCGTTAACAAAAGAATCCTCTATTGCCGAATCTGCATCGTTTAACACACCAGGTAACTGTCTAACAATCGCATCTATTAGGGCCATGGCGGGTATTTCACCACCGCTTAATACGTAATCGCCAATTGATATTTCTTCATCAACTACGGTGCTTAACAAACGCTCATCAACACCTTCGTAACGACTTGCCAACAATATTAAGCCTTGTAGCTTGCTTAACTTCATCACTTTTGGGTGATTCAAGGGTGTGCCGCGTGGTGACAAATGAATCACGTGCGGCTTTATTCCCAAAGCCTGCTGGTTTTGTTTGGCTGCCTCAATCGCTTTTGCAAGAGGCTCTGCCAACATCACCATGCCAGGTCCACCACCATAAGGTCTATCATCTACAGATTTGTGATTATCCGTTGCAAAATCTCGCGGATTGATCATATTTAAACTATAAATTTTGCGCTCTATTGCACGCCCACTAATACCGTGTTGGCTAATTGCGCTAAACATGTCTGGAAACAAACTGATCACGTCAAAACGCATCTTTATAACCTAACTAAAACTCTTCATCCCAATCAACCACCATTGTTTTTGCACTTAAATTGACATCAACAATGACTTGCGGAATAAATGGAATTAATCTTTCGCGCTGATTATTATTTTTATTGGATGCTTTATCGCCATTTACTTCAATCACATCATTAGCACCTGTGGCAAATACATCTGTAATTAAGCCAAAATCTATAGCCTGCTGATTTTGCACATTTAGCCCAATCAAGTCAGACCAATAATATTCATTTTGATTAGCCTTTGGTAACGATGCCCTACGAACCGCCACCAGCTTGGCTTTGCAGGCAAGTGCTGCGTCTCTGTCATCAATACCTTTTAATTTTACTGCCAATACTTCATTATGTAATTTAGATTCTGCAACGCTGTATTCTTGCCAAATATCATCTTTACCAATAAACCAAGATTTGTAATCTAGCAAACCATCAAATACTTCAGTTTGTGGTAACACTTTTAGCCATCCAAAAACGCCATATGGGGCGACTATACGCCCCATAATAACTAACTCTGAAGCAACAACTTGCTCCATCACATCACTATTGTTACAGCTAATTGAGCGCTAATAACGATTTTTAAGCTGCTGGCGCTTCTGGTGCATCTGGCAAATCATCACCACTTACTGCTGTTGCTGCTTGCGTTGTTGCTGATGCAGCTTCTGCCTCAGCGGCTTTTGCGGAAGCTGCATCAGCGGCTTCTTTTTCTGCGCTCTCGGCAGCTTTTGCTGCGGCTTTAGCATCTGCTTCAGCTTTTGCTGCATCTGCAGTTGCTTTTACTTTTGCAGCTTCAAGCGCTAATGCTTTTGCTTTGCTGGCGTCAGCTTTTGCGGCGTCTTTAGCTTTTGCTGCCAACATCGCTTCTGGGCCTTTTGCGTGATTTTTAGCAAGGCGCGCTACGGTATCTGACATTTGCGCGCCATTACCTGTCCAATGAGTGATTCTAGCAGCGTCAATACGCAAACCTTCAGCACCTGCTTTGGCAGACGGATTATAAAAACCGACACGCTCAATAAAGCGACCATCGCGACGATTGCGAGAGTCAGCCACAACTACGTTGTAAAATGGACTTTTTTTAGATCCACCACGAGATAAACGAATGACTACCATAATCTTGTTCTCTTAAAATTAATATCTTGCAGAAAGTCGCGCATTATACGTTATTGGGCTTAAATCTGACAAGTTTATTTTTGTTGGTTAAAAGTAATGCTTTATCGATTTCTACGATAGTCAAGGGCCAAGCTCACTAATTCATGTTGCTTTTGCACATCCATTTTTTTGAAGATATTTTTAATGTATTGCCTAACTGTTTCTGAGCTAATGTTCATCACATCAGAGACTTCAGTGGTGTTTCTGCGTTCTGTTAGCAAAATAACGCATTCCACTTCGCGCCTAGATAATCCAAACATCGCCGCAAGTCTATCGGCCCAATATTCAAAATTTAAACTTAAATCTTTAACTAAAATCAGCACATTAAAGCCGTCGCGGCGCTCGTCTAATTGTTTTGGCATGCGGCTAAAAGATAAACAATAAGGTCTGGGTTGCTGGTCACGGTGTATGTAAATACTAATTGAATTGTCTTGGCTAAGATTATTATCTATGGCGCAAACAATAGCTTTTTGTAATCTAATATTGTCAGGCGCTAGTTCAGCGTTTAAATGCTTGTCTACCATAATCAAGCCCTGCTGTTTTTTAAGTAGTAACTCTGCCGCTTTAGAGGCAAATAAAACTTCGGCTCTATTTGATACGATGATTAAAGCTTGCCCTAAATGTGCCAAACCTTGCTCTAACATTTTAATGCGCCATTTAAGGTCTTGATTTTGGTTTATTAGTTGCTGGTTTTCAAGCAATTGAGTATCACAGTTATTAATTGCACCGCCGCTAGGTTTTGTGGGCTCGCTAGGTTTTGTGGGCTGGATAGTGCCTGAAGATTCAGACTGTTTTTTGCTTGTATCTACAGCAGTTTCTCGGCTTTTAGCGTACTTACTTGAGCTGTTTAAAGTTACCGTATCAACTATAGTGGCAATTAGAGTCATATTTTTCTCAAAAAATGGTTCAGCAAGACTGCATTTTTAGATTTTAGCGCTTATTTTTTCTTGATCTTTTATGTTTTTTTGATCAACGGCGCATAACAACTAAAAATTATTACCCCAAGTTAATTGATATAGTGGTTAATTGATATAGTGGTTAATTGATATAGTGCACTGATTACACACGCATTTCAACAATATTGTAAATAGAATTTACAAAATGCAAAGTTAAGTTAAAAAGTTAAGAGGACTATTTAAAACCTATTCATGGTCGCGATTTTCTAGTGCTTAAATAAATTTTTAAATCACCATTTAAGTGATGATCATATACTTGCCTGTTGATAACGAGTTGGATCAGTTAGACCCGCTTTTTTAAAGCCTTCGCAGCGCAATCGGCATGAATCACAAAGCCCGCAAGCGAAACCATTTTGATCTGCTTGATAGCACGAAACAGTGATTGCGTAGTTAATTCCTAATTGTGTGCCCCTATAAATAATCTCAGCTTTAGTCATCTTAATTAATGGTGCATGTACCGTTATTTTTTTGCCTTCTACCGCACTTTTAGTGGCCAAATTTGCCATGGCTTGAAAAGCTGCCACGTACTCTTGCCGGCAATCTGGGTAACCAGAAAAATCAACCGCGTTAACACCTATAAATATATCTTGTGCGCTTAATACTTCAGCCCATGCAAGGGCAAGAGATAACATAATGGTGTTTCGCGCAGGCACATAAGTCACGGGTATGCCAATAGTTTCATGTGTTGGCACTGCAATATTGTTATCTGTTAATGCAGATCCGCCAAATAATCCCAAATCTATTTTGACTGTTTTATGCTCAACTGAACCTAACTTATTAGCAACATCATTAGCCGCTTGCAATTCGGCAATATGGCGTTGATGATAATCTACACTTAATGCATAGCAATCAAAACCTTGCTGCTTGGCAATTGCCAAACAAGTGGCAGAATCTAGCCCGCCAGAAAGCAATACTACGGCTTTTTTGATCATACGCCAGCCTTTTCACCCCATAAAATTTTATGCATTTGTAACTGCACACGTACTGGCAATTGATCTGCCAACACCCAACTGGCTAGCTCATCTCCCTTTAATTCATGGTAGCTGGGCGAAAACAATACTGGGCATTTTTTTGCTAATTCTAATCTAGTTAATAATGCTTTTGCCCAATCGTAATCTGCTCTATTACACAACACAAATTTGAGCTCATCACTACTTTTAATATGCGCCAAATTATCCCAACGCATGTTTTTTTCCTCGTTTGATGCAGGCGTTTTAATATCCAAAATGACTGAAACACGTGAGTCTACTGGTGCAATATCCATCGCGCCGCCAGTTTCTAGCGATACGCTATAACCTGCATCACACAATAATGTTAATAACTCATAACACGCTTTTTGTGCCAAAGGCTCACCGCCAGTAACAGTGACATATTTAGTATCGTACTTCGCAACTTTGGCTAGAATCTCAGCTAAATCCATATTGCTGCCACCGCTAAATGCATAAGCGGTATCGCAATAAGTGCAACGCATTGGGCAACCTGTTAAGCGAATAAAAACGGTGGGCAAACCCATGCGTGAGGTTTCGCCTTGTAACGAATAAAAAATTTCGTATACCTTTAAACCTGCTTTTAAAACTGACATTTCAAATTAACCGCTTTAAATATTGCACGTATTTTACCGCAAAGCGATTGAAACTTAGAATGCAGTCTTTGAATTGCTCTGATTTGTTGAATAATACTTGGTTAAAAAAAATTTAAGCGGTATTAAAATCATGCAGATTAAAATAGTTTCTAGCCATAAAAAAAGACGCATCGCGTCTTTTTTTATGGCTAATCTAGTTCAGCCCCTTAATTAATCTTCAATTTAACAATTAGCTAGAATTTTCTGCGGCTTAATCCAAATAAGCCCAAAGCAGCAGCCATAAGCGGTAATGCAGCTGGAACAGGCACTTCTGATACATTTGGTTGAAACCTTAATCCCACCACAAAATCATCATAATCAGCATCACCTGAAAAACCATCATTTAAACCTAAAATATAGTCAAAAGGGCCAAAGTCGTCACCTAATACATCTTCTGGAATCAATCCACTTAAAATAGCAAAACTTAATGATTCGCCGTTTTTGTATTGCTCGCCGTCGGATAAATCTCTAAATCTAAAATCAAGCACTCCTTCTTCAACTTCAACAAAAATGCTATCACCTGGATCATTAGCTTGCGTTAATAATTCATCATCTTCAAAGCGAAAGATGTTTTCATTACCGCTTTCTTTACCTAAATACACCACTTGCAAAATACCATCGGTTAATGCGTTGATGACCCCTGTAAACCCAGTATTGCGCTCGCCTGTATAGTCAACTGGCTGACCATCATAGTTATTAAAGTTAACCACATTCGCATCAAGTATCGATAACCCAACCGCGTGCGCATTTAAACTACCTGTTAACAATAGTGCGGCTATTAAATAAAGTTTCATCGTTTATTCTCCTTGAACATTATCTAGTGTTCTACCTACACTAAATAACACATAGTATCGTCAGAAAATAAGCGATCAACAATCCCCCAAATTGGGTATGTTTTTGAAACTATGCTAGTGTACAGATCCCTTTTTGAGCGATTTAAAATCTTTATTTTGCATCAACATGGCTTGCTTGCTTGCACAAGTTTTTGACTCTAACTCAAATGCAATCAGCAGGCTACAAAACACATCATCGTGGCTAAATGCGGTATCTTTAAACGGCTTTAGCTGGTCAATAGTATAATCAAAATGTTCACCCATCCACACAATAGTAGGCACATGGGTTTGTTCTTTTGGCGCTATTGCATAAGGAGCTGCGTGCAAATACCAGCCATATTCACCTAACGATTCGCCATGGTCGGCCACGTACAGCATAGCTGTTTCACGCGTTTTATCGTATTTTTTTAAAAATTGAATCACTTCTGATAAAAAATAATCGGTGTACAGAATGGCATTATCGTAACTATTATCAATCTCAGCTTGATTACAATCGCGTAATTCACCCGTCATACACATGGGTTTAAACTTTGCAAATTCATCTGGGTAACGCCGATAATACTCTGGCCCATGATTACCCATTTGATGCAAAACAATTAAAATATCTTTATCTTTGCGTGCAGCTATGTATTTATCTAACCCGCTTAACATGCCAATATCTCTACACTCTTTATCGCAAACTGGGTTTAAGGTGGGCGTTTTAAAGTTTTCGTAATCAAGGCGTATCGCAACGCCTTTTGAATCTGAATTATTATCGCGCCATAAAATTTCTACTTTATTTTCTGCAAGCACTTCTAGCGCATTTTCGGTATGCAAAGCTAATTGTTTATCGTAATCGTTTTTACCTAAGACCGAAAACATACAAGGCACTGAAACACCAGTAGAGGTGCCGCATGAGCTTACATTACTAAAGCTCACGATGTTTTCTTTGGCTAAGAGCGGATTAGTTAATTTTTTATAGCCGTTTAATGAAAAGCGATCGGCACGCGCTGTTTCACCCACCACCATAATCATTAGTTCTCTATGCTCAGATGTATCTACATTAACTGCATCTTGCGCAACTTTTTTAACCACTTTTGATGGTGGCGTTGCAAATTGTTCTGCAACAAATTTAATAGCCGAATACGTAAAATAAGTAGGGTTGGCATAAAAGCGGGTAACGCGATGCTCGCGTATAAATGAGGTATAGCCAGCGGTAAAAGGTAGCACTACAACGATTAACAACACAATTAAAGCGCCAATTGCTAAGCCGCGCGACTTTAATTCAATGGCCAGTTTCCGCGGTTTTGGTGTAAATTTTAAAACTAGCCAAGCGGGTATTACCCCAAATACAAGCACTCTAAAAATAAATAAAAATGTTACCAAACCTTTAAATTCGCGCATGTCGGTTTGAATTATATTGTCTAGCATCACGCCATCAATAATCACGCCAAATTGATCCATGTAATAAGCGGCAATCGATGCGCCAACTAGAAAAAATGCCAGTACCCAGCGGGTGAATCTGCCGTGGCTAACCGTCAATAAAAACAGCATGGTAAGTGCGCTAAAAAAAACAAATAATGAGCTTAAAAAAGCCACATTGTGTAATTGCAACGGGTAGACGCTCGATATTCGGCTAAACATGGCGGCATTGCCAGTGAGCATGATAAATAACGCAACCAGCAATATTGCTTGCGTTTGTGTTGTTATTTTATTGAATAATTTTGATGAAAAAATATTGGTATTAAACGACATTGCTAATAGCCCTAATCTAGTTAAATGATTTTTTGATTATTTTACTTGCCAGACATTAACTGCCAAATTTTAAATGTTAATTCAAGCTTAATTTAAGTTCATGTAGTTAAATCTCATGATGTTTTAAATATTTTGGCTCATATTTTTTTAATTTGTCAACACCCAAGTTTAGGTATTGTGTGTGTTAATCAAAAGATTAATCTAATCATTATGCAATTGTTGCGTTTTTTAGTCAAATTAAGTGTAGGTAGAACCATGTTAACACGTAGACAAGTTATTGGCGCAATTGGCGCCACCGCAGCTGTTTCAGCAGTATCAATCGCTTATAAACCTTTCACCAAGCCTGCAATTAAGCCTAGCGGTAAAACGCTAACTGGTAAAACACAAGGCGCAGGGCATTTTTCAAATGCTGTTTTAACCAATCACCTTAATCATAAAGTTAAATTTTATGATGACCTTATTAAAGATAAGTTTGTAGTGATCAACATGATGTACGCCCAATGTAGCGAAGGTGTATGCCCGATTACTACCATGAACATGCGCCATGTGCAAAAAGCATTAGGCGAGCGAGTTGGACGCGATATTCACATGTATTCAATTACGCTTTTGCCTGATTTTGACAATGCAAAAGTGCTTAATGATTATGCCAAAAAGTATAAAACTGGGCCAGGTTGGCAGTTTTTAACAGGAAAGCTTGCTGACATTGAAGTTATTCGCAGGAGTCTCGGCTTTTATGATCTTGATCCAAAAGTAGATGCCGACATTAATCAGCATGCGGGCATTGCACGTGTTGGGCATGATGCATATAACCGTTGGATGATGGCGCCCGCTTTAGGTAGTCCAAAGGCAATTTTGCAAGTGATTAAGCATGCAGATATGTCATCTGTCAAAGCTTAAGGCTTAACTCGTAAAGTGCAATGGTTTAACACCACTTCTATATATTAATCAAACAAAATATTAACTACGCAAACTTAAATTTTTACTAAGCCGCCCCAAGGTCGGCTTGGTGAAGCACACCTAACGAATGAGTTGGAGGTTTTATGTTACACGAGACAAAAAGTACCAAATATTTACCCTTGGATGATCTTGCCCCGACTAGCCCATCAAAACGAAACTTACTCAAATTTTCGTTAATAAGCAGTGCCGTTAGCTTATCTACACAAATCAATCCATTGGCAATGGCTGCCCTCGAACCTCTGCCAGCGCCCGTTGATTATCCTCCAAGCCCGCCAGTATTGGCTTGGAAAGAGTCTATTCCTGCCTATGTTATTAAAGCTAAAGCACCTGTTGCAGAATTAAATCCGCCGCCGCAGGCTGAGAGAAATACAGAGCAAGGAGAGTGCGGGCGTAATAAGATTCAACGCTACGATGTTTTTTATCCACCCAATGATGATAATCATGATACTTATGAATTGCATGTTAAAGAGCAACTACATACTTTTAATCCAGCTTATCCTGCGCAAAATATATGGGGTTATGACGGGGTTTACCCTGGCCCTACTTTTCATGCGCGTTATGGCCGAACTGTGATTACTCGAATCTTTAACGAGCTACCTCAAGATCACGTGGGTTATGGTTCACCTGAAATATCCATGCACTTACATAATTTGCACACACCTACTGAAAGCGATGGCTTTCCTGGAGATTATTTTAGCCCTAATAAAGCAGGTCCTACGTTAACTGGTCCTGGTGCTTTTAAAGACCATTGTTACCCAAATGTATATGCAGGCTTTGATAAATCGCGTGAAACCGACCCAAACGCAATTGGCGATCCTCGAGAAGCGCTTGGCACACTTTGGTATCACGATCACACGCTTGACAGTACTGCGCCTAATCTTGTTAAAGGCATGGCGGGCTTTTACTTATTGTTTGATGAGACTGATTCGGGCAACGAGAATGATGTGAATAAGCCAAAAGCGATTCGATTACCAAGTGGTGAATATGATGTGCCATTAATGTTTCAAGACATGCGTTTTGATGCGAATGGCATGCAATTTTACGACCAGATGAGCCCAGAAGGTGTACTGGGCGACCGAGTGGTAGTTAACGGTAAAATCAAACCATTTTTTAAAGTAGCGCGACGCAAGTATCGCTTACGCTTATTAAATGGCGGCCCGTCACGGTTCTACGAGTTTTATTTGGTTCACAATGGTAGGGTAAAACCATTTATTAGAGTATCAAACGATGGTAATTTGTTTGAATACCCGTTAATGAATCAAACAAAAATTAATTTGGCCATGGCAGAGCGCGGCGATATTATTGTGGATTTTTCAGCTTTTCCACTAGGTAGCGAGGTGTTTTTAGTCAATCGGCTAACCCAAGAAGATACTAGAAAACCTAAAGATGTTGAAGCGCCAGGCGACCAAGTATTAAAATTTATTGTCGATCGTAATCCAAGCACACCTGATCACTCACGCGTATTAACTGCAACCACATTTATGCGCGCATTACCGCCAATTGATTTAACTGAAGTTAAAGCCAAACGAATATGGGAGTTTGCTCGCAAAAATGGGGTTTGGACAGTAAACGATAAAATTTTTGAGGTAGACAATGTACGCGCAAATCCAAAATTAGGCAGCGCAGAGATTTGGGTATTGCGTAATGGCGGCGGCGGTTGGGCGCACCCAGTACATATACACTTTGAAGAAGGTAGGATATTAAAACGCAACGGTGTTGCACCGCCACCACATGAGCGTGGTCGCAAAGATGTTTACAATTTATTGCCAAACGAAGAAGTGGAAATTTTTATGCGGTTTCGTGATTTTAAAGGCAAATATGTAATGCATTGCCATAACACGCCGCATGAAGATCACGCTATGATGATTCGTTGGGATATTGTCGATTAAAATATTAATTAAACCTGAACGCTTTTAACTTAAAAAAAAGCACTTTTACTTTTATTTAAACTTTAAATTAATGATGTTATTTTGCGCTAAATTTTTTAGTAAAACTTAACATCATTAAAATAACAAAAGCTGCAATCCAAGTTGACCATAAAGTGTGAAATAAAAAGTGCGCGCCGCGCATTTGCTGTACCCAACCCATTGCAAAGCCAACACTTAAACCTACTAAAAACACAATGAAAGCCATTTTTGGCCTATGCGGCAGCCAAAAAACACATAACGCAGCCAACCATAAGCTTACCGTTGCATGACCTGCAGGAAAACAATGGCCCGCCTTTATGTTATTGGGAACATGATCGAAGAGCTTTACAAATGGTGCATAGCCGCCATAACGCGTTACATCCCACGGGCAATGAAGAGATGACGTGTTTTTAATTGTGCTAACAATAAATGGAATGATCAATGAAGCAAATGCGATAAACCTAAGTTGCACACGCGTTAAATGAGGTAATGCTTTAAATTTGAAAAAAGCATCAATTAATACAAATAAAATAAGTAATTTGCCTGAAAAAACAATGAATTTTTTTAAATAGCTATGCATAAAATCATCAGCGAACCAGTTATTGTGCCAAGGAAACTGTTGCGTTAGTGCATTAAAATAATAATCTTCAATTTGTAAATCGAATTGAGTGAATTGGCCAATAACTATATTCAAAACAGCGAATATTATTAAAGCGCATGTACTGCGCTTATAAAAAGTGAAATGCAGCCAACTTTTACTATTCATTTAAATTAAATTTGACGCAGGAGAATTAATTGCCTTTATTTACAAAGCAATTGATTTTTTATTTGAATGCTTCTAAAGTTTTTAGACGTTTTTGGGCACTGGGGATAATTTCAGCATTTGGATATTTTGTAATCAAATCTTTCAACGTTTTTTTAGCACTAGAAATCTGACTCAGTTGAATTTGACTATTGGCCAAGTTGTATTGTGCGTCGGGTACTTTTGCGCTATCTGGGTGCATAGTAATTAGCTTTTGTTGTGTTGCAATGCTTGATTTATAATTTTTAAGCGCAAATTGGCTGTAGCCCATGCCATACATCGCATCTGGCACAAGCTTGCTAGTGGGATATTCTTTTAAAAATAGATCAAATGCATCAAATGCTTGCTTGTGATTTGCAGCTTTGCTTAAGCTGTCAGCATTATTAAAAGCGATCACATCTTTTTCTTCTACAATCACGTTTGCTGTAGCTGGCACAGCGGTATTGTTTGGCTGGGCTGTGTTAGAAACTGCTCCACTTTCAATTTTGCGCAAACGCGTATCCGTATCAGTATATAAATCTTTTTGGCGTTGTTGCGTGGTTTCAATGTTGTGCGTTGCTACTTCAAGCTCACCTTTTAATTCAGCAATTTCTTGCTTAAGCGCCTCTACTTGATTTTGCATATCTGCAAAACCTTGGCCTTGTACTACTGCTTCGATGGCACCTAATCTTTTTTCAATGGCCGCTTGTGTTTTTTTAAGTTCATTTAACGCGTTTGCGTTCGATGCTTGATCAGCTTGTTGTTTGGCCTCTACTTCAACAATTTTTTTTCGTGCTTCTTTGTCATCAAACAAAGCAGCTTGGCTGGTTATTGCATAAGTTGCAATAACCAGCGAGCAGAAAAACTTAACGCCAGCGCGGTAATTCAATAAGGTTGCCAAGTGACTTACTCGCCTTGATGCACAATATCAACACGGCGATCTTTATCGCAAGCTGCCCCTGCACAATTTTGCGTGGCTTTTTCTTCGCCATAACTAATCGTTTCAATTTGTTTATCTTGCACGCCCAGTAAATTAAGCGCTTTTTTTACCGCCACAGCACGGCGTTGACCAAGCGACAGATTGTATTCACGGGTGCCGCTTTCATCAGCGTTACCTTGCAAAATCATTTTTGATTCAGGGTTTGCCATCAAGTATTTGCCATGTGCATTTACTAAATCACGGTATTCTGATTTAACCGCATCGCTATCATAATCAAAGTAAATATTGCGTTTTGATAAGATATTGTTTGGGTCACGTAATGCGCCACCTGACGCATTATTGGCATTGCTATCAATTTCTACTTCTTTAATACCTGTTGTATCACTGCCTTGATTAGCATTTGCGTCATTATTTGTTGAGCTTGATGCGCTTGAATTTGTACTTTTATCTTCGACTTTTGCAGGCGTTATAGGTGTACTTTTACAGGCCACTAGCAAAGCCGCTAAGGTTAAAGTAATGGCTAATTTAGCACTTACGTTTTGGTTTTTAATCATTTAATTCTCCAGTTATATTCATTCTATAATTATTAATAATGCAAATTTTAAAGCTTATATTTAGAACCGTTTTATGCATACAAATTCGTTTAAACAACAGCTTTTTAATGAAATTAAAGCTTAATATTAAAGCTTAATTAGAAATTGGGCTCCAAGCAGGTTCGCGCACATCGCCTGTTGCGTCATTTAAACGCTGGCGTACATTGCCATCAATAGATACAGCCGCTAGTTGGCCACGACCACGTACTTTGGTTGCATATAAAATTACGCGGCCATTAGGCGCAAAACTTGGCGATTCATCTTGTGCGCCATCAGAGAGCAATTGTACTTGACCCGTGGCTAGGTTTTGCAAAGCCACTTTAAATTTACCAGAATCGTTACGAATATACGCTAAATTTTTGCCATCGGGTGAGAAACGTGGGCTTACGTTATAAGCACCTTCAAAAGTCACACGACTAGCAGCCCCGCCACTTGCAGGCACTTTGTAAATTTGTGGTTTACCGCCACGGTCAGAGCTAAAATAAATCTGGCTGCCATCTGGCGAATAAGCCGGTTCAGTATCAATGGCATTACTTTTTGTAATTTGCTTAACCGCGCCGCCATTGGCAGAAATGGTATAAATTTGCGAATTTGCGCCATACGTTAATACAATTGCTAATTGGCTACCATCGGGTGACCAAGCAGGCGCACTATTGTTACCTTTGAAATTAGCCAAAACCGCACGACTACCACTGGTTAAAGATTGCACGTAAATGATCGGCTTTTTCTTTTCAAAAGAAACATAAGCCAGTTTTTTGCCATCGGGTGACCAAGCTGGCGAAATAATCGGCTCATTAGATGAAACCACATTTTGCGGATTAAACCCATCCGCATCGGCCACTTGTAGTGCATAACGCTTGCCCGATTTTGTAATATAAGCAATACGGCTAGCAAATATGCCAGCCTCACCTGTTAACTTTTGATAAATAATATCGGCGATTTTATGCGCAGTATTACGCACTTGATTAGGCGCAATTTGATAATCCTGACTTGCCAATTGCGTTTGCTTTAATGCATCGAGTAATTGAAAGCTCACTTTAAAACGCCCGCTAGGAAGCGCTTCTACATTGCCCACTGTAATGGCTTGCGCTTGAAGTGAAGTCCATTGTGAATAATTGATTTGAGCTGATGTAATAGGCAAATTGGCCATTCCGCGGGTTTCAAGCAAGCGAAACAAGCCACTTCGAGCTAAATCGGCCGCAATAATTTCGTTAATATTATCTTTAGTGCTGGCCGTATTGCCAAAAGGTAGAACTGCAATTGGAATTTGCTGTGCGCTACCACCAGAAATTTCAATATCTAGCGCTGCGTTGGCGCTGGCTGCGCTTAAAAGTGTAGCGAGTAAAACTGAAGAAAATAAAACTTTATAAAAAAATTGTTTGATCAAAATCATAAGCTATAAAACCCTTGCGTTTAAGATTTGCCAAATTTTACTGCATAGTGAACAAATAAATGCTTGTTTTACACTTTATTACATTTTATAGACAAGACAAAATTTTAAGATTTTTGTTTAAACTTTATCTATTCATTAGGTTTAAACGTTAAATTCAAATTTTTAAAACTAGCAAATAAACCAGATTCATTTGGCAAAGGCAGTGGTTGTGAGGCATGGATAGCGCGCTCTACCGCCTCATCACAAGCAGCATTTCCACTTGATTTTGTGAGTGTGGGCGCGCCACTTAATTCGCCAGTGGGTAATAAAGCAATATTAAATTTTGGCTCAGCGTAAATATCTTCACACAAGGTTTTGTTCACATTTGCGCGAATTTTAGCTTGTATTTTGGCTTTGAATTCACCAATCGTGCTGGCGTTAGCAGCGCTTGCTGCTTTTGCATCAGCTTTGGAATCACCTTCTTCATTCAATAGGTTTTCCTGCAATTTTTTTAGTGCTTCTGCATTTTCTCGGCTTTCACGTTTATCATTTATTTTTTCTTGCAAATCTTCTTCACGCATTAATTGCGCTATTTTTTTTTGCTCTTCTTTTAAGTTTTTTTCTAATAAATTGTCTTTTTCAAGCGCTGGTTTTATTAATTTTGGCTCAGGCTCTTTTCTCTTTTTTTCTAAAACAATATCTACTTTTGGTTCTTCACCCTTAGCCTCTTCTTTCTTAATTTCAACCTTAGGCTCGGGTTTTGGTTTAAGTTGTGGCTCAAGCTTTTCTACAGGTGGCTTTATTTTTAGCTTATCAACTGTGTTAAATTTTTCAGAGGGCAATTTATCCCACAACTCAACTTCAGTCACATTCATTACAGGATGCGCGGCCTTCCAATCGATTGAAATTAACATAGCGCCCAACAAAGCCACATGTACGGCTATTGCAAGCGCGCCTGCTTTCCATGAGTTTGTCGATTCGTGTTTTCTTAACATGCTAAAATAATCAGCAATTTACGTAGCAGGCTTAAACAATAAACCCACTTTGTCAACCTTGGCTTGTTTTAATAAATCCATTATTTCCACCACTTTGCCATATTGCGTTTTTTCATCCGCCGCCACTACCACTGCGCGATCTTTATTTTTTAATTGATTTTTTATTTCATAAAGTAATGCATCGCGTTCAAATTTTTTTCCATTGATTTCTGCCATGCCATCTTTTTTTACCGTCACCACAATTGGCGCGCCCGTTTGTTTCAATGCTTGCCCTACTTTAGGCAAATCAACCACACCTGGGTTGGTCATGGGTGCGGTTACCATAAAAATAACCAATAGCACCAGAGTTACATCAATGTAAGGCACTACGTTAATTTGGTTCATCATGCGGCGTTTGCGAGTACGCATCATTAATCCTTATGATTTACGTTGCAAAATATTGGTAAATTCTTCCATAAAGCTTTCGTAGCGCACCGATAATCTGTCCACCGCACTTGCAAAACGGTTATAGGCAATTACCGCAGGAATAGCCGCGAATAAGCCGATTGCGGTCGCAATCAATGCCTCTGCAATGCCAGGCGCTACTTGGCTAAGCGTTGCCTGCGCCACACTTGATAGACCACGAAATGAATTCATAATGCCCCAAACCGTGCCAAATAAGCCGATATATGGGCTAACTGAGCCAACTGAGGCTAGAAACGGTAGGTGAGCGTCTAAGTTATCCAGCTCGCGGTTATAAGCCGCACGCATGGCGCGGCGCGAGCCTTCCATTACGTTACTCACATCCATTTTAATGCCTAGTTTATCTTGCTGTTTATGGCGAATGAACTCTTTAAAACCAGCCTCAAAAATATTAGCCATGCCGTGCGGCTTGCGACGCCCAGCGGTGACAGATTCATACAATTTATTTAAATCCCCGCCCGACCAGAATTTATTTTCAAACTCTTCAGATTCAGTTTCTGCTTTTTTAATGGTGTCTACTTTAATAAAAATATACCACCAAGAAAATAAAGACGTGATTAACAATATCAGCATCACCATTTGCACAGGCAAACTAGCGCCTGCAATTAAGCTAAATAGTGACATATCGTTTGCAGCGGTCATACACTCTCCATTGTTATATTTTGTACAATTTGGTTTTGCATGGCTTTCTTAACTTCTAGTGGAATACTGATTGGTTTGAAAGTTAGCGCATCTACACACGCTAATTTGATTTGCGCTGCTACCAATATTTGGTGACTTAAAGAAATAGTTTGCAAAAATTGCACGCTGCCATGCCTTACCTCGCATAGTGTACAAGCGATTTCAAGTAAATCATCTAATTTAGCCGATTTTTTAAATTGAATTTGCATGCTGTGCACTACAAAAACGCAACTGTATTGTTGCAGTAGAGAGCTGTGCTCAAAACCCAAATGCCGCAACATTTCTGTGCGAGCGCGCTCCATAAAATTAAGATACTGCGCATGATAAACCACCCCACCCGCATCGGTATCTTCGTAATAAACGCGCACCAGCCAGTTAAAAGTTTATTTACTTTGCATAAGCAGATTTTAGCACAGCGCAAAATGCAGTTGCTTGTGATGCATACTACAAGCAATTTTCGATATATCAAACGCGTCTGATTTAACTTATCCTGCAAATGTATATAAATAAATTTTGGTAATTAGGGCGAAACGTAACTAAAGTAGAGTTTCAAAAGTAGTTTAAAGACATTATCGTCTTTATGATTATACCGATACTCAATCTCTTTCAAATACATTGGGAAATGAAATCTTGAAACACCCCGATAATTGTACAAAATATGTTTGGCATAACTCCAAAATCCTTCGATCCCATTGATATGATTCTTGGTTCTTTTATCTACAAAGTCTTTGCTATGGTTCACCACAAGATGTTTGCCATAACGTTGCAAGGACTGATAACCCCGAAAAGCGTCGGTAAAATACACCGAGCCTTTACGCGTATGTTGTTCAATATGCGTCATCAAGGTTTCGGCAGATACGTCCTCAACCACTTTGGTATAAACCCGCCCATCGCGCTCCAACAGGCCAAATACAATGCTCTTGCCCGCCGCACCGCGTCCGCGCTGCCCCTTACGTTTGCCACCGAAGTAAGATTCATCCAACTCAATCTCACCCGAAAGCTTAGCACCTTCAAGCTCGGCCACGTGAAACAAGACCTCTCGCAACCGTTGATAAATACGCGTGACGACTTTGACATCAAGGTTGAGATCAGAGGCAAGTCTGTAAGCAGGTTGTTGCTGATAAAATCCTCTCATAATGGCAATCTCACGGCGCAACTTAGACAAGCTCTTTTGCTTCAAACAAAAGCCGCATTTTACGTAGCCGCGCGCAGTCCTATTGACCTTGAAAGAACCACAAAAAATGCACTTCCTGCCATTCAAAAAGTTGGCAGAACAACTAAAAACTGTGGAGTGTGTAGTAACCATGCGTATCTCCTAAGATACTATAGTTACGAAACGCCCTAATTACCTAAATTTTTAAGCATTTAAATTTTTAAACACTTTGCGAAATATTTACTTAAGCGACCAAAAATTTCAGTTAAGCACCACATCAATTGAGCTTCGTAAGAGCCATTCTTTTGGCTACAAATAGCTTTCAAGGTCAATGATTATTCATACTAAGGTATTGTACAATTTGGTTATATGGTTTCATACCAATATCCATTTACAAATCATCTACAAGAATTTAAAAAAATACAATCACACGATGACACATAACACTAAAAACCGAATTGAGCCACTATTTAGGCAAGAGGTATTTGATGCCAAACAGCAACAGCGTTTAGGCGCAATAGTATTACTACCACGATTGTCATTTTATATAATAGCTGTAGTAGCAATGATAATCGCGCTTCTAGTACTAGCGTTTTTATATTACGGGAGTTATACCCGCCGCATCACCGTTAGCGGACAGTTAGTTCCTGCGTCTGGCCTCATTCGCGTGCTTCCACCACAAGCTGGCGTGGTAATGGAGAAGAGTGTTATTGAAGGGCAGCAAGTCAAAAAAGGCGATGTGCTTTTTGTATTAAATAGTGATCGTGTTGGGCTTTCATCTCGAGAATTACAAGCCGACATTGGCGCACAGATTGCCAATCGAACAGATTCCATGTTAAGCGAAATCAATCGCAACAAAAACGCTGAGCAACAAGAAGCTGCACTACTTAAGCAACGTCAAACTTTTTTGCGTAATGAGGTACAAGCCATACAAACTCAGTCCGCTCAACAAAGCCAGCGCGTTGCACTTGCACAAGATGCTTACAATCGCTACTTAGCTCTCGCCGAGAAAGATTATGTGGCACATGAGCAATTAGTGCAAAAGGAAATGGAGCTTTCTGAGCATCAAACGCGATTGCAGCTATTGCAGCGCGACTTGCTTACCAATCAACGAGAACAAGCAACTACACAGCGTGAAATCAGCGATACACAAACACGCTTTGCTAATCAAAACGCTCAATTGCAACGTGCCATATCTACTGCGCAACAAGAAAGCACAATAGCTGAAGGAAAAAGCCGCGTGGTCATTACTGCACAGCAAGATGGGCAAGCAACTCTAGTAACCGCTGAAGTTGGTCAGTGGGCTGATAATACTAAACAATTGATGAGTTTAATACCAGCTAACTCCGACCTAGAAGCAAGACTTTATGCGCCTAGCAGTGCGATAGGCTTTATTCGTAAGGGTGAGCGCGTATTAATACGTTACCAGCCATTTCCTTATCAAAAATTTGGCTTGCACGAGGGCAAAGTTAAAGCCATCTCTAATGCATCAATTTCTAATTTAGAGTTATCAGGCATAACAATTGAGGGATTAAGCGCAAATGAGCCTGTTTACACTATCACTGTCAAATTAAATCAACAAAGTGTGATGACTTATGGTGAAAAACGTCCACTACAGTCTGGTATGCGGTTAGAAGCAGATGTTTTACAAGAAAATCGTAAATTATATGAGTGGATGCTAGAACCACTTTATAGTGTACGTGGCAAAGTGGGTGCATAAATGTCTATACTAAACTCTGTTTCATTTGGACTTGACCGTAAACTACCTGTCATTTTACAATCTGAAACCGCAGAATGCGGATTAGTTTGTTTAGCGATGATATTGGGCTATTTCGGTACACGCACCGATCTAGTCACACTTAGACAACGATATACCATTTCACTTAAAGGTATTACGCTCACCACATTATGTCATTTAGCGGAGCAAGAAAGTCTTGGTTATAGAGCAATCAGAATAGAAATAGATGAACTTGCCAAGCTCAAGATGCCTGCAATTTTGCATTGGGATCTTAATCACTTTGTAGTTCTTAAAAAAGTCCATGGCAACAAGCTTATCATTCACGACCCCGCAGTTGGCCTTAAAAAAGTGAGTGCTGAAGAGGCGTCCCAAAAGTTCACTGGTGTTGCACTAGAGCTTTGGCCTAATAATGCTTTTGTGCCAAAAGAAGATAAACAAAGCATATCTATCATGCGCTTGGTTGGCCAAGTAAAAGGCTTTTTTGGTTCACTATCCAATGTGCTGTTGATGACCTTCGCGTTGGAAATTTTTAGTCTCGTTAATCCATTGTTTTTACAGTGGATCATAGATCATGTACTTATTTCAAAAGATTTAGACTTGCTCGCAACCTTGGCCATTGGTTTTTTACTAGTCATTTTTATTCAGCAAGCTATTACCCTTTTCAGATCTTGGCTTTTACTCACCATTAGCACATCCATTACTGTGCAATGGCAATCCAATATTTTTTCGCATTTGTTACGCCTGCCTATCAGTTTCTTTCAACGCAGACATCTGGGAGATTTGGTCTCACGCGCTAACGCTTCTAAAGAAATACAGCGTGTACTCACTAGTGCCTTTGTGGAAGCTATATTTGACGGCTTGTTAGTAACTATCTCGTTAATCATGATGTTTATCTACAGTCCGCAATTAAGCTGGATTGCCATTATCGCTATTCTTGTATATTTGGTAATTCGTATGAGTTGGTACTATCCATTTTATAACGCCACTGAAACGTATATTATGCGTGACGCCTTGCTATCAACGCATTTCCTAGAGTCGTTGCGTGGTGCGCGTGCAATCAAGATTTTTGGTCGCCAACACGAAAGACTTAATGCTTGGCAAAATTTGCTAGTGAACACAACCAATGCTAGTTTAAGTATAAAAAAACTAGAAATTTTTTATACGCTGGCGCGTAGTTTGCTTAATGGAACATCTTATATTGTGCTGATATGGCTTGGGGCCAAACAAATCATGGCAGGACAGCTGAGTGTAGGTATGCTAATCGCATTTTTGGCTTATCGCATTCAGTTTGATAGTCGGATTACTCAATTGATTAATAAATTTATTGATTTAAAAATGCTGCGTATTCAAGCGGAACGTTTGGGTGATATTGTACTAAGCCCAATAGAGTCAGAAATTCCCAAAAATTACAACAGTATTGCTAATTTTCAAGCGCCTGAAGTTTCATTCAATCATGTGTTTTTTCGTTACGCTGATCACGAACCCATAATTTTAAATGATATTTCTTTAAATGTAGCAGCAGGAGAATATATTGCAGTGGTTGGTCCTTCTGGTTGCGGTAAAACAACACTTATTCAACTACTCATTGGTACTTACAAACCTACTGGTGGATCCGTTTTAATTGGCAAAACACCTCTTGAGCAACTTGGTTACAATAACTGGCGTGAGCAACTAGGCGTAGTAATGCAAGATGACTCTTTGTTTGCAGGCTCTATTGCAGAAAATATCTGTTTTTTTGATGATCAGCCAGACTTTCAGCGTATAAAAGCATGCGCCAAACTTGCAGCAATTGATGAAGATATAGAAATAATGCCTATGGCTTACCAAACGCTGGTAGGTGACATGGGTACGGTACTATCAGGTGGCCAAAAGCAAAGAATCTTGATGGCACGTGCGTTATACAAACAACCCAAAGTGTTAATTTTTGACGAGGCAACCAGTCACCTTGATTTAGCCCGTGAGGCTCAGGTAAATGATTCTATCGCCTCCTTAAATATGACGCGAATCATCATCGCACATCGCTCAGAAACCATCAAAAAAGTACAACGAGTAGTTGAAATAAAACGTGGCAGTGTAAGTTTTGATGGTAATCCAAATGCATATTTTGAATATTTAAATACTAAAAAAATTGGTTAGGGCTGTGCATACAAACACTATAAAGATTGTCATTATTATGATTGCAATGCTAGTGACACAAGTACGCTCGGCTTATGCTCAACCACTACAAAAATCAAGTTTGCTGCTTAGTAAAAGCTTGGTTCATAATCCTAATGTTAATGTAAATAATCAAGTTAAACCACATAACGCCCCCTTAAAAATAAGCCAGTGTTCGATACTGCAAACAAACGATAATGCACTTGATCTAAACGATGTCTTGCGCCATGCCTTGTGTACAAATCCTGCTTTGGCACAAGCGTTACAAGTTATTGCTGAGAAAAACGCTGATGTTGACCTAGCTAATGTAGCGCTATACCCAAGAGTTAGCGCTAATACCGAGTTTGCTACCGATCGCATTCCATCTAGTAATAGTGGTGCTGGCGCTCTTAGTAAAAGTGCGACAGGTTCTATTAATTTAAGCTGGCTATTATTTGATTTTGGTAGCCGTGATGCTAATGTATTGCAAGCAAGGCACACACTTTCTGCAGCATTAAACATGCAAGAAAATGCTATTTTAACTACCCTTACTAACACTTTGAAAATTTATACTGAAGCTTTAACTGCTTTTGGAAAACTAAATGCCCTGAGTAAATCCGAGGCAATCGCCATTCAAAGCTTTAACATTGCGCAAGCACGCTATGAAGCAAAAATAGGTAGCTTATCAGAAAAATTGCAAGCAGGAACTGCTCTCGCACAAGCGAGTTTAGATAAATCCAAAGCAAATGGTAGTTGGATCACATCAAGAGGTATGCTAGCCGTTGCTATCGGTATTAATGTACGAACACCATTAAGCTTAGCAAGTGCGGATGAAGCTTTCCCCGCTATTAATTCTGATACTTTAGTAGATTTTTTGATTGACGAGGCAGAAAGCAATCATCCTCGTATACGCAGTGCTAGCGCAGAAATTGATGCTTTAAAAGCTAGACTTTCTGCAATAAAAAGTGAGTACAAAGGTACATTAAGCCTATCTAGTAACGCAGCTGTAACCGCTTCTTTTGACAAAAATGCTAGTTTGCAAAATAATTTAAATATTTCATTGCAAGCCAATATTCCCTTATTTGGCGGCAGAGAAAAAACTGCTAGAGAAAGTCAGATTGATGCGCAAATTGCCAACAAACAGACGCAAATCGAGTTAATAAGAAACGAGCTATCAAACGATATTTGGGGAAATGCAACAGAAATTATTACCGAAAGCAACAATTTGGCTGCCACTGATAAATTGCTCAACTCAGCTAATCAAAACTATACTATTTCAGTGGGAAGGTATAAAGCTGGAGTAGGGTCTATATTAGATTTGCTACTAGCACAATCTATTTTAGCTAACGCACAATTACAATTACAAGAAACAAAAATCGCCATCGTAAAAGCGCAAATCCGCCTAGCGATGGCGACTGGTAGATTTAATAAAGTAATTTACTCTTCTGAAAATGCTTTATAAGAATTTTTGTTAGAGTGCTTGTTAGAACCTTTATTTGAGTATTTCATTGATCCTTTGTTAGAATTTTTATTGCTATTTTTGCCATGTGCGTACTTGCTTTTTTTACAATGACCAGCGCCGCCTGAAACTGCATTCATCTCTTCTAAAGTTAAAATTTTCATTATGTACACCTTATAGGTTAATTATTTGAAAAATTCAATATAACTCAGCATGAGCTATATTGAATCTAATTTAACTTGTGGTTATTACTATGTCAATAGTACTATTGGGTAGTAATAGTATTTCAAAGTTTGCGTAGTTTCAAATCATCCACCAAATATTTAAGCTGAATTTGTCTGCATAGCTTATGTGTTTTGTAGCTAGCGGCAAGAGCTGGATTAAAGTAGTCTTTGAGCATCGGGGGTCTGGGTGATTTAAAATACAAATCACTGTTGTTTGCAATTTCTGCAGCACCTGCTAAACCAAGTTCTTCTACATGGCTACATACTTGAATCACACATGGTGCATGTGTAATGCCAAGTGAACGCATTGTGTATACACGGTGATACCCATTATTTAACACAATGCGATTGTTATAGCGCACTGCATTAATGACATTGGAACTAAACCCTATTGCTAACGCTAATATTGCGCTTGGATAACCGAGGTGATTCAACTCTTTGAACTGCTTTGGCTCCAAAAGCTTTGCACCTAAAAACCTAAAATCATGACTGTCCGATTGAAATACGTAGCCATCACGCCCCTCTTTAATCAATTCGTAATTCGCTTTGGTTGGGTTCATTGGTAAGCATACTTGTGCCAACTTGGCATTACTTGAATTTTTCTTAAGCGTATTAGCCAAGCCACTAACAGTTGATTGCGTTATGCTAAATTGAGACATGATTAACTTATCAAGTTCTACCATGCCAAAACATATTGGTACATCAGAAAAAGTTTGCACAAAATTGTCTAGACTAGTGAGTTTTTTAATATGTGCATTTAAATCATGTGGTAACGGCAGTACTGTAGGATTATCAGCTGCACCCGCTTCCTCTTTCTCTAATAAATGATAAACTTTGGCAGCATCTCGCCATGTATCGGCTGCTTGCATTTCTTGAATTTCTTTACCATCTACAGTACGCCTGCGTACAAAACTAATAAATTCAGATAAGCCTGAGGCGCCCAACAAACATAGCTGTGCATCTAATAAGTTTGGAGATAATTGATTTTCATCTGCTAAGGATTTACTTGTTGTTTTCATTGTTACCCTGTTGTAAATATGCTTTTTTTAGAAAGTATTGCTTTTAATATCAACCATGAATCGAATCATACCTTCAGCTTAATGATTAAATAACCTTGGAATTTTATATGAGTTGCTCAAGGGGGTTGCATAACCAATCTTCGTGAGATAGTACTAATTTTTTTATCATAATCAGTGCACTTTAAAGAACTAAATTTATTGTTGCCAAAGCTCTCCAGTTGCCAAGTTTTTAGGCGTTTGCAGTCCAAAATGTTGATACGATAAATTAGTGGCTATGCGTCCACGTGGGGTGCGCATTAAATAGCCTTGCTGAATCAAATAAGGTTCTAGCACGTCTTCGATTGTTTCGCGCTCTTCGCCAATTGCGGCGGCTAAGTTATCTAAGCCTACTGGCCCACCGTTGAATTTTTCGATCACGGCCAGTAGCAATTTCCTATCCATCACGTCAAAGCCTAGGTTATCCACATCTAGCATTTTGAGTGCGGCATCGGCCACTTCGCTACTCACAATGCCATCGGCTTTTACTTGCGCATAATCGCGCACACGGCGCAGTAATCTGTTCGAAATTCTTGGCGTACCACGAGAGCGTTTAGCTACTTCAAACGCACCTGTTTGGGTGATTTCTACCTCAAGCAAGCCTGCACTACGATGCACAATGCGGCTTAATTCTTCGGCAGTGTAGAATTCTAGCCGTGACACGATGCCGAAGCGATCACGTAACGGATTGGTTAACATACCCGCGCGCGTAGTTGCGCCAATCAAAGTAAAAGGCGGTAAATCTAACCGAACAGACCTTGCTGCCGGCCCTTCGCCGATCATAATATCTAGGCGATAATCTTCCATCGCGGGATACAAAATCTCTTCAACCACAGGGCTTAAGCGATGTATCTCATCAATAAACAGCACATCGTTTGGCTCAAGATTAGTTAACAAAGCAGCCAAATCGCCTGCGCGCTCTAATACTGGGCCTGATGTTTGGCGCATATTAACACCCATTTCGCGCGCAATAATATGCGCTAGCGTGGTTTTACCTAAGCCAGGCGGGCCAAAAAGTAATACATGATCTAATGCCTCGGATCTACCACGCGCAGCATTGATAAAAATTTCCAATTGGCTACGTGCTTTTTCTTGTCCAACGTATTCATCTAATACTTTTGGGCGAAGTGCGCGCTCTATAGCCTCTTCTTGCGGGCTAGCAGATGCTGGTGCAATTAAGCGATCGGTTTCTATCATGCTGGTATTTTTATCATGTTAGGATCATTGTTGTCTTAATAACTTTATAGCTTTAAGTTTTTTTACTACACTTAAAAACCAGCTTTAATATCAAATAATCACCTATTAAGCTGCGTAAAATCTTCAGTTAATTGCTTAATGGGAATTGGCGAACCTAAATACTGGCCTTGACCATAATGCACGCCAATGGCTCTTAATTCTTTTAAAATAGCGCTATTTTCTACAAACTCAGCCACGGTTTTAATATTCATGGCCTCGGCCACGCTATGAATAGAACGTACCATGGCATGGTCTATTTTGTTGGTGTGCATGTCTTTGATAAAAGATCCGTCTATTTTTAAATAATCTACTTCAAAGTTTTTTAAATAGGTAAACGATGACATGCCGCTGCCAAAATCATCTAAAGCAAAGCTGCAGCCTAATTTGCGCAATGCGCTAAATATATAATTGGTATTTTTTAAATTAACAATCGCTGAAGTTTCTGTGATCTCAAAGCAAATGGCTTGCGGTGGAATGGCGTAAATGGTGAGTTGCTCGCGTATGTAACCAAGCAAGCTTTTGTCGGCAAGGGATGTGCCCGATAAATTGATTGAGAAAAAATAATCGCATTTTTCTAGGCTAATGTTTAATAAGTTTCGATAAGCGGCAAAGGTGTTTTTAATAACCCAGCGATCAATATTAGGCATTAAATGATAGCGCTCTGCCGACGGAATAAACGCAGTTGGCATCACAATATTGCCATCTAAGCTAATTTTTCTAATTAGAATTTCAAAGTGTGGTTGTTGTGGAACGTTACTTCTTAAAGGCACAATAGGCTGGCAGTACAACATAAATTGATTATCATCAATTTCGTCGGTCATGTCTGATATGGCTTCTACTTGGCTTCGCCTTTGCGCCACATCTACATCGCCTTCGTTAAACATAAAGCTTTGATTACGCCCAGCTTTTTTGGCTGAGTAACAGGCTAGATCGCCCGCATGAATCACTTCACTGACTGTAGTAAAGCTGTTGTTAACGATCACCAACCCAATACTTACACCAATATTAAAAATCTTGTCGTCATAAGTAAATCGATAATCGCGGATGAGTTTCAACACAATATTGGTGATTTGATTAGCATCAACCAAGTTGCAATTTTCGAGTAGCAAGCCAAACTCATCGCCACCTAAGCGGGCAAGCGTATCTCTTTCGCGCATTCTGTTAGTAAGTAAAGCGCTCACTTGTTTTAATAACTCGTCGCCCGCCGCATGGCCACAAGTATCGTTTACCAACTTAAACTGATCTAGATCTAGAAAACAAAATATGTGTTGTAAATTATATTCATGTGCACTTTTAATGCTTCGCTCTAATCTTGACTCAAACTCTCGGCGGTTAATCAATCCGGTTAAATCATCATGCGCGGCTTGAAAAGTGAGCATGCTGGTAGCATCGTTAATTTTATTTTGCATCGAATCATAAGCAAGCTTTAAGCTGCTAGACATGGAATTGAAACCTTTTTGCAGAGTTTTTAATTCGCCACTCGAATTTTCTGTAATAGCTTGTATAAACGAGCCTTCTTTAAGTTTATCAACCGCGTGCGCGATCTCTTTAATCGGCTTAGTGATATTTCGTCCTATCCACCAAGCAACTAGCGCACTCAAGCCTAAACCAAGTAAGCCGATGATCATTATTTTGGTCACTAAATCCCGTTTAGCACTTATTAATGATCGGTTACTTAATTCAACCATTACATAGCCAATTTGTAGATGATTGATATTTTTATTCAATTTTTTTTGCAAGATTATTTCACCTGCAAAATCATCTAGCTCTACCAGGCTTCTGATAATAGGTGAAATGAAAATAGTGCTTTGCCCCAGATTAGTCATGCTATTACTATCTTTAAGCATTTTAATGATTTTCGCTTGGGGCAATGCCCTGCCGCTCAATGCTAGCGCGCCGCCTTCATTATTTAATATCATTACCGTCGTTAAATTAGCCTCATTAGCTTGTGCTTGTTGCGCTAGTTTTTGCAATATGACGGTATTACCAGCAATAACCCCATATTCTGCCGCTGGCGCTAATTGGCTGGCTATTATTTGCCCACGATCACGCGACGACTGATCAAGCACTTCAAACACGTTTGATACTGAATAGCCAGCTAAAATAATGGCAAACAACAATGCTGGAACAGTGCCTAATAAAATGACTCTGGCTTTTATACCCAGATTTTTTATGTTGAGTTTTTCAATCATTGTAAGCTCTCAATTTCAAGCATTTTCTTATGTATCTGGCTTTCATCCATCATTAAGATATTAAGCGATTTAGCCACTTGATAATTAACTGCCACAGAAAAATATTTTGGCGGCTGTGGTGCAGGCAATAAGCCAGGCGCTGCTTGAGAATCAACGGCGATTTCTGCCGCTTGTTTAGCTAATTGCTGTGTGCTGCTATAAACGCCTGCCAGCGCACCTGCTTGCACGTAAGATTTTGAATAGCCAAATACTGGTTTTTGGTAACGATAACTGGTTAATAAAATAGCTTGCGCTGTTTCTCGGGTATACACCAAAGGGTCTGGAATCGCCATTAACGCTTGTGATGTGGTTAATATCGTCCTTAACTTTGGTATCAAATCTGCTTCTTTAAATAATTGTTCATCTAATATATCAATGTTATTTTGTTCGCCAATTTGCCTAATCAATTCACTGTTTTTTTCTGACGTAAAACCTGTTAATAAACCTAACACTTTGGCTTCTGGCAAAACCAGCTTAATTAACGAAATTTGTCGCGAATAAGGCTGATCCAATACGATTGCGCTAAAATTACCCAAATCGCGTTCATTTGCCGCCATTAAGCTATTAAAAGTGGGTAATGGCGTAAATACACCAATCACTAGCGTAGTTTGTTTTAATTTACCTGCAGCCTCCAACGCTTTTACCCCAAGGGCTATGACCAATTCACTATTTTCAGCAACCACCAATTTATCTGATTCTTGCAAATCAATTACTTTTACCCGTATATCGCTTCGTTTAGTATTAATTAACTCTTGTTTAAAATGCATTACAAATTCTTGATAAACAGGTGTATTGGCGCTTAAGACAATGGTGATGCCTGAATAAGCATGTGCTACGAAGGGCGTAATTAGCCCAAGTGTTAATACAATATGCATTAAAACTTTCATAAAAAAACTGGTTTTATAAAAGCTGGTTTTATAAACGCACAAGCCCAATTTAGATGATTGCCTAATTCTTTTAGTCATCAAAAATTCACCAATAAATTCAAGCGAGCACGTCTTTTATGCGTGTTGTAATCGGCAAACTCTTCATAATGGTTGTTAAACATATTTTCTATTACCGCTGAAAATTCACCATTTAAAGAGCCACGCTCAAATTTACGTGCTAGTCTGATATCTGCGCGCCGACTTAAATCTACATCATTACCATCTCCTAGCATGTGGGTTTTACTTGTTTGATAATAAATTAAACTGCCATCCCAATTTGGGTCAAATCGATGCGTAATTAGCGCGCTGAGAGTATTTCGCGGCATAGCGTCAACGTATTCTTCTTTGAGTTTAGCCTTGGTTTGACGAATATGGCTATAAGCATAATTAAGTAATAAATTGGTTTGAGTGCTCATGCGCCATTTTGCTTGAAATTCAAGCCCATTCATTTCGGCTGCGCCGCTATTTTCTGAAAATCTTACACTTCTTGGGTTCAATAGTAAGGTATTTGCTGGTGCCGTAAAATTCTTTCTATCAGTATCGCGAATCACATCGCTAATTCGGTCACTAAACAATCTAGCATCTAGATTAAAGTGCCCAAATTTGCCCAAATAGCCAATTTCGCGTGAAATGATTTGCTGGGGATCTAAGCCACCAGGATTGGCTCTAAATTTAATAATGAGCGCTTTAGGATTTGGTAACGTGGTGTTGAGGGTTAGTTGATCTTGAAATTTTTCTTCAACATAAGTAGGTGTACGAAGTGCACTAGAAATGCCTAACCTAATGGTGTGATCGGGATGCAATTTAAAATTAACACTGGCGCGTGGCGAAATATCAGTGCCAGTAAAATCATTATGCTCAATCATTGCCCCTGTATTAAAAGTAATTTTAGGGTTAGCTTGCCACTCTACATGCCCAAATAAACGTTGCAAATCAAAAATTTGAGTTTTATTACTATTTAAGTAAAAAGGTGCGTACAAAGTATCTTGACGAACACTTCCACCCCAAACCGCGCGAATATCTTTGCCCCATGCAAATGTATGCTGTGCTTCAATATCAGTACGTTTTTGTATCACTTCATTCTTTATAAAAACCGAACCCTCGACTAAAGCGTTAGCTAAAAC
This sequence comes from Methylotenera sp., assembly GCA_043759515.1. GTDB lineage: Bacteria > Pseudomonadota > Gammaproteobacteria > Burkholderiales > Methylophilaceae > Methylotenera_A. The sequence continues at coordinate 8,366 of JAYVLK010000011.1, read as the reverse complement.
TGGTGCTAGAGCAAATTTTAATCCACCAATAATTGGGCGAAAATCAGCTGTTGTAGTACTGTCATCAGAACGGTCATAACTGTGATACGCTTGCACAGTTAAATCACTAGATTCTGATACTTGGTGTTGCCAACGAACTAAACCAAAGTAATTATTGATTTGTTTGGTTCGCGGTAAAAACACAATTGGATCACCAACAACATCTCCATCTATAGTTCTAATCAAGCCTTCGCCACGCGCGCCATCGGCAATACCAATCTCAAACTCCACATCGTTACTTAAATTAATGTTCAAATTAGCTTGTGCATTCATAAAGCGTGTTTGTTTAAAATCGTTTCTGTTGTCTATTCCCTCGTCTTGTCTGTAGCCCGCAGTCACACGATAGTCCAGTGTTTTTTGCGTGTCAGATTCTTTGTTAGCGTTTGATCCAGAATGCGTATAAAACACTTCGTTTCGCCCATTACCATGGGTGGCGATAATGCGATTACTTGTTAAGCCATCAGGTAATTGAGTGATGATATTAATCGCCCCTTGAAAAGCATTGGCACCGTAACTAGCTGCATTCGGTCCGCGCGTTATTTCAATGCGTTCAATATCAGCAATTGCCAGCGGTAATTCGCTCCATTTAACACCGCCGTACAATGGACTATAAACCGAGCGGCCATTGATCATTACTTGCATGGTGCCCACATAAGCCGAATTTAAGCCGTGATAGCTTACTGCATAATCGGTGCTATACACATAACCAGCGTTTGCCCCCACATAAAAACCAGGAACCAATCGAAAAATCTCAGGTAAATCGACAATACCTGCGGCGCGAATAGTCTCGCGATCAATCACCGTAACTGCGGCGGCAGCATCACTAGGTGCTTGCGATAATCGAGAAACAGTGAGCACTTTGGGTATATCTCCAATGTAATCTTCTTCTGATAAATCACGTTGATTTGATTCTTGCGCCTGCAACACCGTGCTAGCCGACATAAATAGTAATACAAGCATTGCAAAGTTTTGCATGACTTTAATTGCGCTTTTTTTGAGCGTTTTCATACTATTAAAGAGCATTACGCCCAGAGTTAAAAGCTTTATTTCTGTTGAAATATCTTTTTATAAGCCAAGTAATTGACCAGACAAGCGGCAAGCCAATAAGCAGCCAAGGAATAACAAACATCAAAAATGTAATGACTGCCCCAAAGCTTTGCATCATGACACCACCAGCATTTTTTAAGGCTTGCTTGATGGGTGCAAAAAAACCTTGATCTGTAATACCTAGAGTCGCCACAAAATCAATATTAACCGCGACAAAATCGGTTTCAAGCGCTAATAATTTACGTGTGCTGGTAAAACTATCTAATTCACTTTGCGTGTTAGCAAGCTCGCGCTCAACTTCTATTAAATCTTTGAACTTAGCTGTTTTATCACTTAACATAAGCCTAAGTCTATCCCTCAAATGGGTTAGATTTAATATCCGCGCATCTGCATCCACCACCTGATTGGTTTTATCGGCACTTGTGCGTCCATGTTGGTTAATTTCACCATTTTTAGCCAAACCAGTTAGGAATACGGCCACATTTCTTGGTGGCACTCTTAAACTTAAATTGGCCGATGGCGGGCTGTAAGGTGTTTCGCGATTGTAGTTTGCAGTTAACAGTTGGCAATTAAGAGCCTCGCAATGCGCTATGGCCGCATCAAAGCTTGCTTGCATTGTTAATGAGGATGTTTCGATTTGCAAAAAGTGGCTTAATGCGATGTATTTTTTTGAAAGACTTTCATCTGGCTCGCTAATTTCATTAATGCTAAGCTCTGCGCCATTTAACACACGTTCTTGCGTAGAGTCATTGGCTATTTTAGTTGTAGTCGGGCCAATTTGTGGTGCAACTGCTAAAGCTTCATCTTGCTGATTACAAGCTGTTAAAGCCGAAATAAAAATTGCAATTACAACTATTTGTTTTAAATTGATTATATTCATTTTTGCCCTAATTGACTCGCATAAAAGTGAAAAAAATCGCTTATTCAACGATCGATTTACTTTAAGTTAGCCATTCAAAAACAGCAGTTTTTTTGCTTTCTTGTTATCATTCAAATTGTACTCTTTAAGCGTGTTAAGTCATAGTAGGCTGTTGAAAACATTAAATAAAACTTAGCTTAATTTTAGCCAAAAAAAAGCCGCTTTCACTAGAAAACGACTTTATTGAGATTATTCAAAATGTTAACTGAATTTTAATTTTTACAAAGCGGGTACAACACCTGCATAACGCAATAAATCAGTTATTTTGAATGTGCCCGCGTTTTGTGAAGGTAGCGTCGGTTTCCAGCTTGGATTGTTGTTTAAGTAAGCTGTTTGATCGCCTTTTAACAAACCAACGAATACTTCACCCACAATATGCGATCCAACAGGCCCCATTCGTAAGCCACTTTCCATTATTTCAGCCTCTTTTAATATGTAGTACCAAAGTGGGGTAGATTCATCCAACCCATAACTTGCTACATCGGCAAGTTGCTCTTTAGTAAGCGCTTGCACATTGATTTTTTTAGCAATCGCTTGACCAGAAGGTATGCCAAAATTAACGTGTCGCATTAAATTGCGCGATGCCAGCGATTGTTCGCCATCGTTTGGCATACCTGGTAGAGCTGATTTAACCCCTGGTAACAAAAATAATGGGGAAGATAATTTTGAATCAATGCGTTTGTTGGGTCTAAATAAACCATCGCCAAAGTTAAAAAATGTTTGCCAATCAATAAAGCGACGCGGCGCACGCACACCACCGCGCATATCTGCTGGGTCAGCTGGGTTGCCATCAATGCTATCGTCAAACACAAACGCAAAAAATGGTGATCCGCCAGTTGGCCCAAAATTAACGCGGTAGCTTGGGCGTATTTGAGAATGGCCAAAACGATAAGCAGCCACTGAAAACTCTACTGGAATTCGCGGTGTTTTAATGGCATGTTTGCCATGGCCCACTTCATGATAGTTGTCGGGATCTTTTAGATCATAAGTCATTAAAGTTTTGGCTAGAATGGCATTAACACGGCTCTGACCAATGGTAAGGGGCAAAAACTCATTTAAAATAATCCACTGATAATGCCAGCGCACGTTTTGTTGGGCTTCTTTAAAAATTTTATCTGCTTGGCTGCGATCATGCCCATATTGGCCAATCAATTGATCGGTCACTGCATTGTGAAACTTAAGCATAGCCATATGAAATTGCGAAAGGATGATGTTTTCGTCATTTCGACTTTCGGCCACAATCGCTTCACCATTAATATCGCGCGGCAAATCAAATCGTGTTGCACCGTTACGCGAAACCGCTTCAGACCCTGGTATGGCTTCAACAAGAAACTTAATAAAGCCAGTACTTTTATCGTAAATTTCGGGCGATCCGTCTGGCCCGTTTCCATATAAACTATCTAAATCAAAAGCCGCTGTTCTAAAATTAACCGTCTTTTTAGGATTCGCTTTTTTCATTAAGTCAGATTTTTTATCTAGCGTAATGTCGTGATCTAAAAACTGACCAAAAAACGTAACCCCTGCGGTCATATTAGGATTATCTGGATTATTGGGGCTAAATACGGGTTGGTTAATAATGGATTGTACTGGGTCGGTTAAGTTATCATTCGCATCAATCAAACCGCCCTTTGCTCCCATAATTTGCACACCTGTTCGGTACGTTTCGCTAGGTGGTGCAAAGGCAGGTAAAGTTTTAAACATGCGCGTAAACACATGATCTTTGCTTTTTGGATTTTCTGGAAATTTTGCGTTAACCGTGTCGGCAATGCTCAAGCTAACAAAAACACTTGCATAAATAGTACTAATTGCAGTTAAAACGACTTTTTTTGAAAATCTTGTTGCTGTTGATTGTTTTTTGCAGGCAAGCTTAAACGATAGATTTGAAATCATGACGTTCCCCTAAGTAATTGTAATTATTTGTTAAAGTCTTATTATTAAAATGACAATAATCTAAAACAGAGAGCTTTGTAAATACCTCAAATGGGGGATGTTTAAATAAGAAAAAATCATGAGTTTATTTATAAATAAATAATTACGGTGTTTAAAACTAGCTATAACGCAAACTGCGACAAAAGTTTTTGAAAGTAAGGCTAATTTGACCGTATATTTTATATTACCGATTTTATTTAGCTGGTTTTAGATAGTAGCTTGAGCGATTGCCTTATACCTTCAGCAACTGTTAAATCTTTTGGTAATAATTTAGTGGCACTTAAGGCTTCTTTATCGTGATAGCCCAATGCGATCAATGCATTTAAAATATCGCTGGTGGCTGACTTAGGCTGAGCAACACCCACGGTCGATACACCATTTACAGAAAATTTGTCTTTAAGTTCAAGTAGTAATCGCTCTGCAGTTTTTTTACCCACCCCAGGTACGCGCACCAACATGGCTACATCTTGGCTAGCAATTGCTTGAATTAAATCATCAATACTGACTCCGCTTAAAATGGATAATGCCGATTTAGCCCCTATACCATTAACTTTAAGAAGCTGTTTAAATGTACTTTTTTCTTGTTCACTGCCAAAACCATACAATAATTGCGCATCTTCACGCACCACCATATAGGTGAGCAATTGCACCCTAACGCCAACTTCTGGCAAATTATAAAAAGTGCTCATGGGCACTTCAACTTCATAGCCCACACCGTTACAATCGATCACCACTTGCGGTGGCGTTTTTTCACTTAAAATTCCGTTTAGTTTTGCGATCATTGATCTTTTCTCAAAGTTTTTTATGACAATTATTAAAAAAAACACTAAAAATCAAAAAATCTAAGTGAGAGAAGGCGCGAATTTAATTTTAATCTCGCCGCATACATTTAGTACGTAAGCGATTAAAATTAGATTTGCAACGCCCCCCCCCACGACGAGTTTTTGGTTTTTTAAATTAGGCGGCCGTTTTTAACGCGGAAACCCGCTGTGGCTAGTTTACCGAGTCCTTGCCCGCCATGTGCATGACAAATCGCGCAAGCTAGCGCATCGGCAGAGTCTGAACTAGGTGCTGCTGGCAAATTTAGCAAGCGTTTCACCATTTCCTGCACTTGTTCTTTTTGCGCATGTCCGTTACCCACAACACTTTGTTTAACTTGAAGTGCTGTATATTCAGCCACGCTTAAGTTGCGTATTACCGCTGCGCTGATTGCCGCACCGCGCGCTTGGCCTAATAGCAGTGTAGATTGCGGATTAACATTTACAAACACTTTTTCAATGGCCACTTGTGCAGGCTGGTAGGTATCGATCACTTCAAACAAACCATCTAAAATAACTTTCAACCGCGCTGGTAGTTCTTCTCTATCATCCTCACCAGCCACCACATTTTTTTTGGCCGATGCCGTTTTAATAACGCCACTTGTTACATAAATTATTTTGCCATTGGCTTTTAAGCTATCAATTTCTATCACGCCAAAGCCTGTTACACGAAGGCCTGGGTCTATGCCTAAAATTCTAATTAAACTCAACTCAAGCCTTTATTTTCACGCCACAATATAACAATATATGTTCACTTTTTATTCTTCGATTACTGCAGAAGTATATAGATCTTGCACATCATCTAACTCTTCTAGCATGTCCAATATTTTTTGCATTTTCACTGCATCATCACCCGTAAAAATGGTTTCCATATTCGGCTTCATTATCACATCGCTAATCACGGCTTTTAATCCTGCCATCTCAAACGCCTCTTTCACCGCAATAAAATCGTTTGGCGGTGTAATCACTTCTATGCTGCCGTCAATATCCACAATAACGTCTTCTGCGCCTGCTTCTAGGGCAATTTCCATCACCTTATCTTCATTCGTTCCTGGTTCAAAAATCAATTGACCGCAATGTTTAAACATAAATACCACGCTGCCGTCGGTGCCTAAATTACCGCCATGTTTGCTTAAGGCATGGCGCACATCCATTACTGCACGTTGCTTATTATCAGTTAAGCAATCGATAATAATGGCCGCACCATTAATGCCGTAACCTTCATAGCGAATCTCTTCGTAATTAACGCCTTCTAGCTCACCTGTACCTTTTTTAATGGCGCGGGTGATATTGTCCGCTGGCATGTTTTCTTCTTTGGCCTCAGCCACTGCAGCGCGTAGTCTGGGGTTCATGGCCGCGTCGCCCCCGCTTAATCGCGCGGCCACTGTAATTTCTTTGATTAGTTTAGTGAAAATTTTACCGCGCTTGGCATCTTGCCTACCTTTGCGGTGTTGAATATTTGCCCATTTACTGTGACCTGCCATATTGCTAACCTTTAAATCAAAATGTAAAAATAATTAATAGAACTGAATTTTAACACAAGCTTATTCTTGGCCTTGCGCAGGCGCAATTTGACTATGTTTACTAATTGTAATGGCCGAAATGATCATTAACGCTAATGCAATACTTAACATGCCAAAAAATTCTATTTGGCTTGGTCGCTCCCCCAATTGTAACCAAGCCGCCGCCACGCCGATGACAGGCGCTAGCATACTGGCCATGCCAGCCACCCCCGCTGGCAGGCGTTGCAGCGCATATGTCCATAATACCCAGGCTAAACTGCCGCTTAGAAAGATGCTGAAAATAATGGTATAGATAAAAGTGTTGGACCAAACAATGGGTGGTGCTGGCAAGATAAGCGCGGTTAAAATAATGGGAATTGAACCCAATAATGTTGGCCATGCGGTTATGTTGAGTAAATCTAAATCTGGCCTGCGATTATGCAATTTTTTCGAAACGATAGCCGAAATTGCCCAAAAAATACCAGATGCAACGGCCATTAACATGCTGACAATATCGCCAGAAATATGCAGTGGATCAAAAATTAGCACGATGCCAAACAACGCAAAAGCAACCGCTAGCCATTGCCAGCCTTCTACTTTCTCATTCAAAATTGGCCAAGCTAGTAGCATTACCCAAAACGGCATGGTGTAAGATAAAACCGCTGTCTTGCCAGCACCACCATCAACTAGCGCCCAAATTAACAATCCTGTAAAACCGCAAGTTTGCAACAACCCCAGCGCTAACATAGTGGGAAACTCTTGCAATTTAAGTGGGCGTTTAAGCAAAAATAAAACTAAAAATAGCATCAACGCACCCAAAAATGTACGCAGTGCTGCAAATTGAAACGGGCTAGCATATTGCACCGCTAATTTCATCACTACCCAATTGTAACCCCATATAAGTGTGAGAAAAAATAGCGCTAAAAAAGCTTTAAGTACGATTTTATTTTGCATAGGTTTAAACGGGTGATTTGCTAATATCATTATAAAGTGTATATTTTTATTAAAGTACGCTTTAACTATTTTGACAGGAGAAAAACATGAAAACCTTGCTGCAAGTGTTAAATGATAAAAAACATAAAGAAGTGATTAGCATTGCGCCTAACAGGCCAGTTTTTGATGCTTTGGTTATTTTAGCCGAATATAAAATTGGTGCATTAGCGGTAATGGAAGATAACAAGCTAGTGGGTATTTTTTCTGAGCGCGATTACGCGCGTGAAGTAGTGTTAAAAGGCAGATCATCTAAAACCACTCATATTGAAGAAGTGATGACCGCTAAAGTGATTACTGGAAAACCAGATGATTTAGTAGAAGCCGCAATGGGCATGATGGCCGATAAACATATACGTCATTTGCCTGTGGTAAATAATGATGAGCTAATAGGCATGCTGTCTTTGGGTGATTTGGTTAAAGAAACGATTCAATATCAACAACGTTTAATTAAAGAATTAGAGCAGTATATTCGCGGATGATTTCGCGCACTCCTTTCTGCTTAGCAATGGCTCATGAAAATGCTTAACCAATGTTCATGCCAATTTGCAGTGCTTTAATTTAAATTGAGCGCATTATGGATACATACAAACAAGACGGCGATTAAGTAACAAGTACTTGGTTGTAGCAACAATAAACTTTAATATTTAACTCTTAAAAAGGAAATGATCATGTGGACAACCCCAGCAGCTACTGAAATGCGTTTTGGCTTTGAAATAACAATGTACGTAATGAATAAATAGTTTTGCGAGTTCAAATTAAAATGGGAGCATAAGCTCCCTTTTTTTTGTCCAGTTATTCGCCGATTATCTTAACCAACACGCGTTTTTTTCGCCTGCCATCAAACTCGCCGTAAAATATTTGTTCCCATGGCCCAAAATCTAGCCTGCCTTCGGTTATTGCCACCACCACTTCGCGCCCCATAATCTGGCGTTTAATATGCGCATCGGCGTTATCTTCACCAGTGTCGTTATGCCGATAACCACTGACAGGCTCGTGCGGGGCTAATTTTTCTAGCCAAATTTTGTAATCGTGATGCAGGCCGCGCTCGTCATCGTTAATAAACACGCTGGCTGAAATATGCATGGCGTTAATCAGGCACAAGCCTTCTTTAATGCCGCT